>JAVBRM010000102.1:0-46761 GCA_031548025.1 Victivallaceae bacterium
AAAAGTGCGGAGATTGACAAGAAAGTCAAACCGGCCGCTACGGTGAAACCTGCTGCCAAAACGGCTTCGAAGAAAACTGTCGCTCCGGCTCCGGCCGTAGCGAAAAAGGCTGCTCCAACTGCCGCGGTGATCGCCAAGGCAGTCAAAAAGCCTGCGGTTAAAGTTGCAGCCAAGAAAGAAGAACCCGCCAAAGCCGTTAAGTCGGCTCCGGCCAAAGCCGTTAAGTCGGCTCCGGCCAAAGCCAAAGCGATTGCGGCGGCCCCCGTTAAGCCGGTCAAACCGGCGGCGAAAAAAGCCGAAGTCAAAGTTGCTCCGGCCAAGCCCGCGGTCAAAAAAGCTCCGGCGAAAGTAGTTCCTGTTAAAGTTAAAGAGGAAAAACCTGTCGCTGTCAAAAAAGCGGTGAAGCCGGTGGTGGCGAAAAAAGCCGAAGTCAAAGTTACTCCGGTCAAGAGTGCGCCGGTCAAGCCGGAAGCTGCGAAAAAGCCAGTCGCTAAAGTTGTTGCGAAAACCGTTGCCGTAGTTCCAACTCCCAAAGTGGAGAAAAAAGTGGCGGTCAAAAAGGTTGAGGAAAAACAACCGGCTAAGGCTGCCGCTCCGGTGGCTAAAGCTGTTTCCAAGACCAATCAATTTCAGCGGGAGCCGCCAAAAACAGCGACGGCCAAGCCGAAATCATCCATGGATAAAATTGTGGCCACCGCCAAGAAGAAGAAAGAGCAGGTGGTTGAAGCCGTTGATTACGATGACGACGACAGCATTGGCGGCATCAAATTCGATACCGATGAAGAATTCGGTATGGAAATAGAAGAGCTGGATGCGGTGGAAGTCAAGAAAGGCAAATCCGCTTCTTCGGAAAAACGTCCGAAAGTCCGTAAAAAAGACAAGGATAAAGATAAAGAAGTTGCGGAAAGTGCCGAGGTCAAAGAGGATCCGAACAAAACCGATGCCGCTGCCGGTCCGAAAAATGACACCATGAAAACCTATATGCACGATATTGGTCAGATCTCTCTGGTCAGTAAGCGTGAAGAGGTTGAATTGGCCGCTCAAATCCACAGCGATGACCGTTTTGCCCATGACGAAGCGCGTTCGACTCTGATTATGGCGAACCTCCGTCTGGTGGTAAAGATCGCCCATGACTTCAAAGGCTTGGGTTTGCCGTTGCTTGACCTTATTTCCGAGGGCAATATCGGATTGATGCGGGCGGTGGAAAAATTCGATCCGGCCAAGGGCGCTAAGTTCAGTTCTTATGCGGCATGGTGGATCAAGCAGTCGATGCGCCGCGCTTTGGCCAACCAGAGCCGGACCATCCGTATTCCGGTGCAGTCCGCCGGTAAAATCAATAAGATCAAATCAGTCAGGATGAAACTGGCGGAAGAGCTCGGCCGTGAACCGACCGATGCCGAAATCGCCGGTAATCTTGATTTCAGTGAAAGAACTGTCGCCGGGCTCCGCCTGGCTGACTTGAGAACATTCTCATTGCATGACCCGATTCAGCAGGGTGAAGACGGTGAATTCCAGGATATTATCCCGGACCGCCGGGCGGTTACCCCCGACCAGATTATGGCGGACGTGGAATCGGTTCGCCGGCTCCTGTCCTTGCTCGAAGAGTTGGACGAGCGGGAAAAAATGATCCTGAAAATGCGTTTCGGATTGGAAAACAACCGTCCGAAGACACTCGAAGAAGTCAGCCAGGAAATCGGCCGTACCCGTGAGCGGGTTCGTCAGATTCAGAACCAGGCTTTGACCAAACTTAAATCGTTACTGGCTGATGAAGCCGGTTTTGCCACTGATTAATCAATTAAATGTCCAGTCAAGGAGGTGAATGCTATGGATACTGAAGTCCGCGTAAAGAAAGGCGAAGCGATTGATCGCGCATTGCGTCGGCTGAAGAAGAAACTCGACAAGGAAGGTACTTTGAAAGAGCTTCGGAATCGCAGACATTATGAAAAGCCCAGCGAAGTAAAGCGGAAAGCTGCCCAGCGTCGCCACTGAGTCTGTTAGTTTACTTAAAAAGCGGATGGTAGAAATATCATCCGCTTTTTTTATGTCTTTTTACTTTATTTTTTCGACGGCGCCGCCGGGGAGGAGGCGCTCTTTTTCCTCATTCATCGGGGCGCGTTGTTTCAGGCGCGGGCCGGTGAATATGAATGACGGATAGATCAACCCGCCGGTGCCGACTTCGGAGTTGCCGAAACGCTGGACCTGAATTGCCAGCAGATTTTTGCCGTCCGGTTTCAGCAGTCCGGTCAGGTCGAAAGCGAATGGTTTGGCAAAACCTTTGCCCATGCCGACGTACTGGCCGTTGCAATAAACCGAGACGATGGCATCCGCGCCGCCGATCAGCAGCCCGACTTCTTTTTCCGCCGGAGTCGGGATTTCCAGACGGTACCAGGCCGAACCGAAACGGTATCCCATCAATCCCTGGGCGTCCCAGGTGGAGGAGATAGTCGCGGTGCGAATATAGTTACGATCATTGAGCTCCGGGTTGGCGTATCCCATGACTCCGCCCTGATTATAGGGATCGAACATGGTTTTCAAACGATCCGGAATTCTATAGGCAATGCGATATTTACCGCTCGAATAATGTTGCGAGTCTTTGACAAAATCTCCCCAAAAACGATCCATGAGCTTGATTGCCCCCACTGAAACCAGGCTATCGCCGGGTTTAAGCAATTCTTTCAAAGAGTCTTTGATTTCGGTAAATAATTTTCCGCCGGCCTGAAAATCGAATTCGTTGACAGCATTGCGAAACTGCAAAAATTGAGCCAGCAATTCCAGCGGAGCCCGGGCAATTTCAATCCGTTTGCGTTCCTCCGCCAGTTCCGCATTTTCGGCGGCAGCAATGAACAGAGAGCGGGCCTGGTCGATAAAACCCAGATCATAAATCAACGGGAAGGAGTGATATGAACCCGCTTCCATACCGCCCCGGCTCTGCCTTTCGGTCAGCATGGTATAGTATTGTTCCAGAAACGGACCTCCCTTGCCGAACGCGGCCCGGCAATATTTATTCAGTACTTCAGGCCATTGGCGTGAAACATCCCATAATAAAACCGCCTCCAGATAATTGCCGGGAGCCAGAGAAGCCCAGTTTTTATTGGTTTCGTTATAAACCCCTTTGACCCCGATTTTGTGGTAAAACGGCAAATCATCACCCCACATTTTCAGTTTGCTGTATGGGAGAAAATTTTCCGCCAGATTCCAGTTGTAACCGCGAAAGAATTTCGGATTCTCAAGTTGGCTCCATTTTTCCAGAACCTGTTTGTAATAGGTACGGGTTTTACTGGCCGGTTCCAGCGTGCTGTGCATTCTGGAATAACTGATATCGGCAATTACGATCAGTACTTTCGGATGCGGTTGGTAGCGGGCCGGGAAATCGGCATGCGTACTGTAAAGATAAAAACCCAGGTGCAGATTGGGAAATTCAGGACTGAGTTTTTCCAGAAGTTGGTTGCACAGTAATATCTGCAGGTCGGTAAAATCCGGTTTTCCGGTCATTGGGTCGGTCCGGCCTGAGCCGGCCAGGCTACTCTCCGTCGATTCGGAAAAACTCCCCCCGTCGGCAGGTCCAACACCGATACAGACGGTATGATCTTTCGGCCAATGGTTTTTCGCGAACATTTTGCGGATATAGTCTTCATAAATAGCCAATACCTTGGGATTGGTGGTCTCCAACTGAGGTTTCTGCCTTTTCAGAGAGCCGTCAGGCCGGCGAATCAGGGCCAACATTTCCGGGTCGGCTTCAAAATCCTTTGCATATAACCTCAGCAATACATCTGAAACATGCCCTCCTTTCATCACCAGCGGGTGCCAGTCCCGAACCAGTTGCAACTTGTGCCGCAGTTTCCACTGATCATATTCCGCGCGTTCACGGCTGGTATGGGCCGTGACGGTGCCGGAATACCATGGGCAGCGAACGGCGAAATCCGGCGCGGAATGAATATCCATATCCTCAAGCGTGATATTTTTACGTACCGGAATCACCTCGCCGATTACTCCGGGCATAACCCAGTCACAGCCAAGCCGCTGCAGCAACTCATAAATTCCGTAAGCGGCTCCCGCCGGGCTTTCCGCCTCAATCAATATCCGGTTACCGGATACTTTGAGACGGAATTTTTCCCCCTCACCTCCGGTAACATTGATTATAATGGCGGTCTGATCTTTCGCCGGCTTGTTGCTGTCGGACAACAACGGCAATTCAGCGCCGCTCATCTTGCGCAAATGATAATTCAAATCCAACAGCGCCGCTCCCAGCAAACACGTTTGCTGCTCAGCCATGTTCATTTTTTCATACTTTGTCAATGGCGGCAATTCCCGCAACGGCGGCAGAGACTCCATGTAGACCACTCCCACCGGACGACCGTTGACAACCAGATCCGCGGAAAATACCGCCAGGGCAGACAGCATCAGCATAAATACAATTACCTTTTTCATTTTATATCCTTTACAATTTCATTAGGGAGGAGCAAATATTTTGAATTCAATGATAATTCGGACGGAACGGTAAGCAGGCGGATCACTCCGGCGGCATTCCGTATCGACCAGACTTTGCCGGTATATTTTTCCGGAATTTCAAATGAATAAAAGCCATTGCTCTTCCGGAGGTCTTTCATGAGCTTACCGTCCGGAGCGAATATTCCGCCGCGCGACGTTTTCGCATAAAACCCGAGCGTCCGGCAACCCTTGGGGACATAGAAATAAAAAGTTCCGTTGAATTCCAGTACATTTTCCTGTTCCACCGGCATAGCCGCCGGCAGATTCACCGGCCACTCAATCCGGCTCCTATCTTTACCATCGTCAATAGTAACCCAATGCAAACCCGGATATTTGGGAGTAAGCGTTACCGAATGCTTTTCGCCATCAGGCGGCACCGAAGCGTCTTCCTGAATCAATGTTTCCAAGGTACCGTCGGCGGAAGGACCACCGATCTGGATCAACTGCATCCGAACATTGCCCCGGTTGCGGTAATGCTTGATCAAACCGCCGGTGACCTGCAGAGTGACCGGAGAACCATCGCTCCAGATGTAAAACCGACGTTGCCCACGGGTGGTTCCCAAATCCCCTGTTTGGTTTTCTCCGGGCAAGGTTACCAATCGTAAATCACTGCTGTATTCAACCGGAGTGAAATCCAGAAGTTGATATTTTTCGACTCCTTCACGGATGAATTTTTCCGCGTCCCCGGCATCCGGCGGCGGTGTCGCCGTCCACTTGATCGACGGCAAATTTTTCCCTTTCAACTGTGACCGGACCATTATCCTGGAGTCCCGCGACATAGCATATGAATGTACCAGCCGTTCCTCCCGGACAGAGGCGATGAAACTGTAAAGCTGTTCGTAATTTTCCACCGTTTCCGAGGTTTCATAAAGAAACTGCAATTCGGCAATCCGGGTATAATAGACCAAAGCATCGACCCGGGAGCGCTCCATTTCTCCAACCGCCAGTGGCCGGGCTTTCGCCAGAGAGCGGTACATGCGTCCCAACAAATCCGCGTTCAGCGGGCGGCGTTTACTGCCGTCGATCAGTTGATAGAATTGCCGCATTTCAGCCTCCGATTGCGGAAAGGCATTCCGGAAAAAATCCGCTTTGATCTGTTCCGGGTCTGCTTTGACATTCCACAGCAACTGTGCGGCCAGGTAGTATCCCAAGCCGCCGGGGCCCCAGCTGTCCGAGGATTCCGCGATCATAAACCGTGCACCTTTGTCCCGGAAATCCGGGATGGATCCCGCCAGATAATCGAGATTGGTTGCCTTTCCTCTGCCCGGCGGCAGACCGGCAGTGTAATACTCGCGAATCCCGATCGATGCTCCCTGCCGCCGCCAGCCTTCGATCAACTTGTCCACACTCCAACCGCCAAGAATAAATGAAGTGGCAATGCAGACGACCACTTGCGGATGAACCCGGATCGACGGCGGCGGCGAATGCATATTATATGCATACATGCCGATCAATTTCCCCGAAAATTCCGCGTTGACGGCTTCCGCCACAGCATTGGCCAAAGTCACCGCCCGGTCGGACGGAGTACCGAGTTTGACGCAAGGTTCACATTCACACCAACCGCCGCCATCCGAAGGATCCATCGAAAAACTCTCCGTCTCCGGCGCCTTGCGGAACGACTCCAACGCGTAATCGCAGATCAATTTTCTCAATCCGGGATTGGAAATGCAAAGCTTGGTCGATTTGCGTTCGCCTTTATATAATGCGAAATATTCCGGATGGGCGTCAAATTCCTTGCGGTTTTGAGCGATAAAACGGCCATAGGCATGACCGGTTTTCAAGTCAATGCCTCCCAAGCCGTTAATCTTTTTCCATTCAGCGTCGAAATTAGTCGATTTCCGGAAATCCGGCCAGATACCCCAGCCCGGCCAGATACTCCGCGTCAGATAATCCGGCTTTTCGCTAATATCCAGTGACAACTCCGATTGCGGTTTTTCGGGGTATATTTCCCACTTTCCCATAGGAAAATAATAGCGGTAGCCGATTTGATACAATAATTTTCCGACCGCATAATCGACCGCACGCGCGGTTGCACCGATGACATAAATACCTTCCGCATGGGTTTTTACCAGAATCTCCTGCGGATGCTCCAACTTGATTGCCAGTTCGGGAAAATCAGCCGGTGTCCCGACCGCAATGCCGCTTTTACCGTTTCCGTCCGTGATCTGAAATTCTTTCCCGTAAATTTTCCGCAGTTTTCCCGCCAGAAACTCCGCGGATTTTTTTGAGCTCTCCGATGTCGCCGTCAATTTCAATCCGGTGATATCCACCGCCAGACCTTGCAACGACACTACGGCAATAAATAACCAGGAGATAAACGATTTCATTACTTGACGCCCCATCTTATCTGGCCATTGGTCGTGTTGCCGTAAAGCCCCCGGTTGATGGCTTGCGGAGGCGTGAAAATGACATGTCCGTCGAAAAACGCGGCGTTAAGACCGTAGTTATGCTGCTTGCGGGCACTGGTATGATATGGCTGAGAACAGGCTTGATCTCCCAATAGCGGCTGTTCCGACGGCCCCCACAGTTTGTTGGTATTTGTGTCAAAGGTAACGGACTTCCCGAGATATCTGAGATTCGCACATGCTACGGTCAACACTTTCGTAGCAGTGGTACTCTGCCAGCCGAACCAGCTCGATGAGGCACGGTCACCAGTTCCGAATCCGGTATTGTACGCGGAATAGATTCTTTTGCTGCTCACGTCAATGGTACCGGCATATCGACCGGTATAAACCACGGTGGTCAAACCGGGACAGATGAGCACACTGTCGGTCAAACGCTCCAGGCCGGAAGCCGGAGCCGCTCCGGGAATGATATAACTTTCGAGTTGCCGGAGACAGTAGATCTGTGGATAATTGCCGCTGCCGGCGCTTCCGCCTATGGGAATCTCCGCTTGATTCGGTCCTTGCCCGTCATTGTCATCGCCATAGGCGAGAAAACCGTAAGCCAATTGTTTCAGATTGCCCTGGCACTTCGCGATTTTCGCCTTGCTGCGCGCCTTGCTCAACGCCGGTAGCAACATACAGGCCAGTATCGCAATGATTGCGATAACCACCAGGAGCTCGATAAGTGTAAATTTATTTTTCCGCATATTGTCTCCTTTTCTATTCAATTTTTTTATCCAGCCGATTCTCTTTTTATAAAATCCGATTCTACCCGGTTCCGCTGTTTAGGCGATTTCGGATCATTCAACCGGTTTATCAATAAATCGCGAACACATTTACCGACTTCCGCTTCATTATTAGCAATGGATGCAATCGGCGGATTGCAAAAGGCCGCCAAATCCAAATTTCCACAACCAATCACGGCAATATCTTCAGGTACTCTCAAGCCGAAATCCCTGACGCATTTGCATAATTGAGCGGCCGATACGTCATTGTAGGCAAAAAGCGCATCAACTCGCAGACCGTTTTTCAGTTGATCCATCAAGGCATCGTAATGATTGGCAGCAGCCGGCTTGCCCGGATAAGATGAAGTATCGATAACCTTCGCGCTATTATCCAAACCACATTCAGCCATCACGTTCATGATGCAACGGCTCATCTGAGATTGCGCCCGCCCGACAAAATAAATATTCCTACGTCCTTGGCTGATAAGATAATTCATGATATTGCGAATCGCAGGCCTCTGATCGATAAAACAACAGTCGCAATTATAGGGAATTTCATCTCCATAAGTGAACATCACCATAGTTTCCAATGATCCCAGCAACTCGGATATCCGCCGATATTCCAACCGCCAATCTATGACGATGGCATCCACTCTTCGCGCAATAAATTCCCGGACGGCGGATTCGGTCAATTCGGGATCCCCCAGACTGTCGGCAATATAAGTAACATATTTACCGGCAAGGAGCTTTTCCGAAATTTGGCGGACGATTTTGCTTTCGGAGGGATTTGACGTGATAATGCCGACACTGCGAGTACTGCCGCCGCGCAACCCCCGGGCGCTCATATCCGGCTGATATTTCAACTTCGTGGCAGTATCGAATACTTTCTGCCGCGTAGCAGCCGATATCCGGGTACTGTCATGAAATGCCCGCGACACAGTCATGATGCTGACCCCGCATTCCCTGGCTACATCTCTGATCGTAATCTTGGTATTGATATTCATTCTTCTTGCGTTTACGTTAACATTACTATGACAAATCGATACTCGCTCTTTGCGTTTACGTTAACATTATTATACATCGGATTCTTTTCCCTGTCAATACTCCCGACAAAAAAATTCCCGAAAAAGAAATTTAAATCGTTTTTCACGGCTTGAAAATTATCCGAACCGGCATTATGATACACATAATCAACATGGAGGGCATACCCTTGCGTAACTGAAACTGAACAACTGTCAATCGTATCTTAGTTATTCAATTTAGTTTCAGGAAATGTGTGTATGTCTTTTTATCTTAATTTTTCTCATATTTATTTCAGCTATGAATCCGCCGCCGGTCCGCTTTTCGAGGACCTGACTGTTTCGTTTTCAACAGGTTGGACCGGTATCGTCGGCGCCAACGGCAGCGGTAAATCTACATTATTGAAGCTGGCTTCCGGTGTCTTGACCGCGGACGGCGGGCAGGTCATCAGCGACGGATTGTCCTGTTTCTGCGAACAGGAAATCGAGCAGATTCCGGAAAACGCGGACGAGTTTCTCAACAGTTACGAGCCGTTGGCGCGGCAATTGCGCCAGGAGTTGCGGATTGACAATTCAATGCCGGAACGCTGGCGGCATCTGTCGCAGGGCGAACGCAAGAAAATTCAAATCGGAACCGTCCTGTATCAGCAGCCGGACATTCTTTGTTTGGATGAGCCGACCAACCATCTGGACAGTTCGTCTCGTCATGCTTTACTCAATGTACTGAAGCGGTTCGGAGGAATCGGTCTGCTGGTCAGCCATGACCGCGAGTTCCTGGATTCACTTTGCGGTCAGTGCTTATTTATCCGTCCCTGGGGAACCAAGCTGCGGGCCGGAGGGATTACGTCCGGAAGCGCGGAGGAACAGCAGGAGCAAATACACTGCCGGGAAGAGTTGCAACTGATGAAAAAAGAGCTGAAGCGCAGCAAAGATGAGTTGCAGCGCCGCCGCGAAAAAGCTCAAGCCGCGGAAAATAAAAACTCCAAGCGCAAGCTCGACGCCAAGGACTACGACGGCAAGGGCCGGATCGACGCCGCCCGAGTCAGCGGACGCTCCCGCCGGGCCAGCGACCTGGCCGGCAGCCAGGCAAAAACCGTGGCCCGCAACCAGGAAATGATTCAAGCTCATACCATGATCAAAACGGTGGACTTCGGGTTGAAGATACCTTACGGGAAGTATTCCGCCCGAAATCAGCTCCTGGAGTCGTCACCGATGACGATTTCTTTGGGCGGGAACCAACTGGAGATTCCGGGTTTGAACATCGGCTCGCGGGACCGGATCGCCCTGACCGGCGACAATGGCTCCGGCAAAACCACACTGTTGAATAAGCTCCTGTCCGAGCTGAAAGTCGCTCCGGAAAACCTGCTTTACATGCCGCAGGAGTTGGATGATGAGCTCAAACACTCCATCTACTGCCAACTGAACGAGCTCGACCGCAACAATTACAGCAAGGTCATGAATGTCGTGGCCTCACTGGGCTCAGTCCCGGAGCGGCTGCTCAATTCCGAGCGTTGCAGTCCGGGGGAATGGCGAAAGCTGTTTTTCGGGCTGGGAGTCTTGCGCGAGATCAACCTGATCATCATGGACGAGCCGACCAACCACCTGGATCTGCCATCCATCGAATGTCTGGAAAGCGCATTGACGGGGTGTCAATGCGCCATGCTGCTGGTCAGCCACGATATGATTTTTCTCCGGCACACCTGTTCCGTCAACTGGCATATCAGCGACGGAACTTTGCGACGGTTACAATTTAATTGAATACTGGTTCTTGTCGGCGGCCTGCTGGGTCAACAGGGTGTTGCGGGCGGATTCGATAACCTTGGCGGTATCCAATTCGACCGGTTTTCCGTTGATATCGTCCAGGAATTGCTCCAGATAATTCGGTCCGGCAACCATGGGAGGCGCGATCATGCTGATACCGGAAGAGCCGCTTTCTGAGAGTTTGAGCATCGGTTCATTGCACCCGAATTCCAGGACACCATTGATGCCCCAGGCTGTAAAACGCCAATAATACGGCAGTTTGAAACCGCAGGAATTCGGCGCGAAATATGAGACATCACCCATAACACCGCAGCCGTTATTCATTTTCGCCATGAACTGCCCGGCATCGTTGAAATTGGGATAAGGGGCGGCAAACGCGTTCCAGGTCCGGGCGGCGACAACTTCGGTAAATTCCAAGCCGGTCAGCCAGGGAATAATGTCGATACCATGAATGGCAATGTCATTGATAGTCCCGCCGTGTTTGCCGTCCTCGAAATACCAGGCCGGGCGGCTGTTCAAATTCAAGGGATGCTGTCCGCCGAACTGAATGGCGTGGATCTCGCCGATGGCTCCGCTTTTGATCAGCTTGCGGGCTCCGCACATGACGGTGTTGCTGCGCAGATCGAGCTGGCAGCCAACTTTCAGCTTTCCGGCCTCGGCGAGCTTGGCGATCTCATTAAGTTCGGCGATATCCGTGCAGATCGGCTTGTCGGCAATGACATGCTTACCCTGCTGCAATGCCTTGATCAGCAAAGAACCGCGCCGGGCGAAGTAATCACCGACGGCGACAATGTCGCATGGGACTTCAGCCAACATCCGATCGAAATTATCATGGGTTACTTTGACATCGGGATTGGCCGCCAGATTTTTGCGGGTGCTTTCATCTTCTTCGCAGGCCGCGACAATTTCCAATCCGGGATGTTTGGCCGCCAGAGCGTAAAGCCCCAGGATATGTCCATGACGAAAACCGGCAAATGCAACTTTCAGAGTCATAATCATCACCATTCGTTATCAGTTTAGGTGATTATACTATAACTTAGTAAAATGCTTTTACAAACTCTGCCGTCAATAAAGTTGCACACTTGCATAATCAGCGGTTATTCGTAGCGCAAGGAGTCGATGGGGTCGAGACGTGAGGCTTTCCATGCGGGGTAGAACCCGAAAATAATGCCGACCGCCGCCGACACCACCACCGCCGCGATAATCGCTTCGGTACTGGTTTCGATAGGCCAGCCCAGTTTCATGTTAACCACCAATGCCGCACCGTGTCCGAGCAGGATGCCGACGATCCCACCGACCAGGCAGAGCATGATCGCTTCGATCAAGAATTGTTTGAGGATGTCGCGGGAGCGAGCTCCCACCGCCATGCGCAAGCCGATTTCACGGGTACGCTCAGTGACCGACACCAGCATGATGTTCATAATCCCCACACCGCCGACCAGCAGCGAAATCAAAGCCACCACCAGCAGCAGATTGGTCATTACCGTGGAGGTGCTGCTGAGGGTTTTCATGAATTCGGCGGCGTTGCGCACCCAAAAGTCGCTGGGGGCTCCGGGGGCGATCTTGTGACGTTCGCGGAGGAGCGCCGTCAGCTCGTCAATCGCAGCGTTGACTTTGTCCGGCGCGGTAGCCATGACCATAATCTGGTCGACATGGGTAAATTTGGGCATCAACAGCGTGTCGGTGGCCAAATTGTCGGCCTGTTGAGGGAAAAATGCCACGCCGGTACCGGGGTAAAGAGCGCTGGGCGAAGTGGCGGCGGTGCTGGTGGTATTGCTGGCGGTACCGGTTTTCAGGCCGGTCAGCCGCAGCCGGACGGTAGTCCAGGGAGCAATGACGACGTCGTCTTCGTCCGAACCCATCATATTGGCGCCTTTGGCTTTCAGGACTCCGATAATTTTGAAAGTGGTATTTTTGATCCGGACCTCGCAGTCGATGGGCGATTCACCTCTGAAAACTTCGCGGACAATCGTCTGACCGACCAGGCAGACCGTGGAGCGGTAATTGACTTCGCGCTGGGTAAAACTCCGGCCGTCCTCGATCTCCCAGTTGCGGATGGTCAGGTATTCCGGGCTGGTGCCGACGATACTCGAGGGCGTCCAGTTGTTATTGCCGTAAATGAACTGGGTATTGCGGGAGTTGACGATCGGCACGGCTTCGCCGACATTGACGCATTCGCGGGCGATGGCTTCGCAGTCTTCCGGCTTCAGGGACATCTGGGCGCCAATGCCGAGGCTGACTCCACCGTAACGCGGCGCGCCGGGCATGATTACGACGGTATTCACCCCCATCTTCTCGATCGAAGTACGGATAGCGGTGGATGACCCCTTGCCGATTTCCATCATGGTGATGACCGCGGCGATCCCGATAACAATGCCGAGCGTGGTCAGCAGCGCCCGGGTCGGGTTGCGCTTCAACGCTTTGAGCGCTACAACAAGAGTGGCAAATATACTCATAATCCGCTGCCTCCATAACTTCCGTTCACCAGCATCCCGTCATGAATATGGATGGTACGCCGGGCAAATTGCGACACTTCCGTCGCGTGAGTCACCAGGATGATGGTGATTCCTTCTTTGTTCAATTGGCTGAACATCGCCATAACTTCTTCGCTGGTATGCGAATCCAGGTTTCCGGTAGGCTCGTCGGCGAAGAGGACCGGCGGATGGTTGATCAGAGCGCGTGCGATAGCCACCCGCTGCTGTTGTCCCCCGGAAAGCTGTGAGGGATGGTGATGAATCCGGTCTCCCAAACCGACCCGCTCCAACATTTCGACTCCGCGTTTTTTGGCATCGGCATGCGACAGGGAGCCGGCGGTGTAGGCCAGCGGCATGATGACGTTTTCCAAAGCGGTGGTACGCGGCAGCAAGTTGAAACTCTGAAATACGAAGCCGATTTTACGGTTACGGACCATGGCCCGCCTGTCGCCGGAAAGGCGGCCGACTTCTTCATCTTCCAGCCGGTAATCGCCGCTGGTGGGGCGGTCCAGGCACCCAAGGATATTCATCAGGGTACTTTTGCCGGAACCGGACGCTCCCATCAGCGCGACATATTCCCCCTTGTCGATATCGAGGGTGATTCCCTTGAGAACCGGCACGTCGATTTCGCCGAGGAAATAGGTTTTGGTGATATTGCGTAGTTCGATCATACTCATTATCGGCGTGCTCCGGCACCGGCTCCAGCACCGGTTCCTTGTTGCTGTCTCTGACCGCCGCGGCGCGGCGGAGTCGGCATAAAGGGACTGGTGGATGATCCGCCGCTTTGCGATTTGGCGGCAATCGCAGCAGTGCCGGTAACCACTACCGTACCTTCCTTGATATCTCCGGATACGATTTCGGAGTTGGCTCCGTCATTCAAACCGGTTTTTACGACAACCGCTTTGAGAATGTTATTTTCCTGAATCCAGAGCAACCGTTCACGCCGCTTGATTTCCGGAGCCACGTATCCAGGAGGCAGAATCGAAGCATCCGGCGTGAAACGCAATGCCGAATTCGGGACATTGATGACATCCTTGCGGCTGTCCAGTATGAATTTGACATTGGCGGTCAGATAGGGAAGAAGCTTGCCGTCCGAGTTGTCGGTACCGACTTCCACCACAAAGGTAACCACGTTCTGGGACATGGTGGCATTCAGGCGGACTTTCTGGACTTCGCCTTTGAACTCGATTCCCGGGAAGGTGTCGACCGAGAACAGCACCGGCATGCCGGCCTTAATCTGACCGACGTCGGCCTCATTGACCGACACCCAGACTTGCATCCGGCGCAAGTCTTTGGCAATCAGAAACAAACTCGGGGCGTTCATGCTGGAGTTCACGGTCTGCCCGACACTGACCCGGCGGTCGATGATAATGCCGTTCACCGGAGATTTGATCGTACAGTATTCCCAGTTGCGGCGGGAACGGGCCAAAGTGGCTTCGGCATTGGCCAACTGAGCGTTGGCCAGCTCCAGGTCGGCTTCCTTGACCGCGATATTGGCCTTGGCGGTGTCGAATTCGGAAACGGCGGCGTCAAAATCGCTGGCGGACATCACCCCTTTGGGGGCCAGGCCCTGGGCGCGGACATAATTGGTTTCGGCCAGCTTGAAACGGGCGTGGGCTTGCAGAATATTGGCTTTGGCGCTGGCGATGGAGGCAACAGCCTGGAGCTTATTGGCTTCGGACTGTTTCAAGTCAGCCACAAACAGTGAATCGTCGATCTGCGCCAGCAGCATTCCTTCGGTGACGGTCGAACCATAATCAACCGATTTGCCGTTGGTATCGAGCCCGAAACGCTCGACCATGCCGTTAACCTGGGCTCCGACGTTGACCAGTTCTTCGGGCTCCACCGTCCCGGTGGCGCTGATAAAGCTCGACATATCGCTGCGCACCACCTGTTCGGTACGGAAAGAGACCGTCTCCTTGCTGCCCTTATAATGACGATACAAATAGTAGCCTCCGACAATAATTCCGGCTGCAATCAAAACGAACAATATCCATTTGAACAATACTTTCATGTCAATTTCTCCAAAAAAACTTTAAACTCTATTTTATGTGATAACGCTCAATTTTAAAAAATATTGTATTGATGTCTTCATTTTTCTTCAAAAAAATTGACAACGCCTCTAATTGTGGCATATTATCATATATTTTCATGGAGGATTAATTATGGCGCAACAAGAATTACTGATTAAAAGGATCGATCAGGCGCTCGGACGCGAAATCGCCGATCTGGTGATTAAAAACACCGAATATCTTTCGACGGCCACCGGAGAACTCCTCCATGGCGACATCGCCATTTGCGGCGATACCATTGTCGGCGTCGGCGAAGAATACGAGGGGACCACGGAAATCGACGGCAGTTGTTTGACGGTAGTGCCGGGCTTTGTCGATGCGCATTTCCATTTGGAATCCTCCATGCTGTCGCCCTATGAATTCGAACGCTGTGTCCTGCCCCGCGGTACCACCACCGGAGTATGCGACCCCCACGAAATGGCTAACGTCAAGGGCGTCAAGGCCATCGAATATTTCCTCAAGTGCGCCGAAAACATGATTATGGACCTTTATGTAAAGATGAGTTCATGCGTTCCGGCGACCAGTATGGAAACTTCCGGCGGAGTCATCAGCGCGGCCGACCTGTTGCCTTTCAAGAATCATCCCAAGGCCCGCGGCCTGGCGGAAATGATGAATTATCCCGGAGTCTGGTTTCATGATCCCGGAGTTATGGCCATGCTGACCGCTTTCGGCGACGACATTATCGACGGGCATGCCCCGCTGCTCAGCGGCAAAGAACTGAACGGATATCTTGCCGCCGGAATCCAGAATTGCCATGAAACTTCTCAACTTGAAGAGGGCCTGGAAAAACTGCGCAAGGGCATGCGGGTGTTTATCCGCGGCGGCAGCGTAGCCAAAAACCTGCGGACTTTGCTGCCGCTGATCACTCCGGCCAACGCCCCTTATGTCTCATTTTGTACCGACGACCGCAATCCGGCGGACATCGAAGCCGAGGGACACCTCGACTATATGGTCCGGATCGCCATTGAGTCGGGAATTTCCCCGGAACTGGTTTACCGGGTGGCTTCGCTCTCGGGAGCCGAAGCATTCCGCCTGTATGACCGGGGCAAGATCGCTCCCGGCTACAAAGCCGATTTGCTGTTGCTGTCCGATTACCGCCGCTGTCTGATTTCGCAAGTCATCAAAAGCGGTAAAATGGTGAACGGATCGACCTTTGCCGAACGGCCGCCCGCGCCTTCGGCGGACTTCGCCCGCTATTCGCTGGACCGGGAAAAGGTCAAAGAGGCGGATTTCCAGATTAAATCCGCCCAAGTTGCCACACCGGTAATCGGCATTATCCCGAATTCCATCATCACCGAACACCTGACGCTGGACCTGCCGATGAACGGATCCGAAAAACTTCCCGTTCCGGAAGAAGACATCCTGAAAGTCGCCGTCCTGGAGCGCCATGGCCAAAATGGCAACATCGGTCTCGGTTTTGTCAAAGGATTCGGTTTGAAGTCCGGAGCCCTGGCCTCGAGCATCGGCCACGACAGCCACAATATCTGCGTAGTGGGTGTGTCCGACGCGGAAATGGTTGCGGCGGTCAACACCCTGATCGACGCCGGCGGCGGCCAGTGTGTGGTCAAGGACGGCAAAGTGCTCTCCATCTTGAGGTTGCCGCTGGCGGGCATCATGTCCGACGCCCCTTACCAGGAAGTCGGCAACAGCATCAGGGAGTTGCGGAGCGTCGTCAAGGAGACCGGCTGTATGCTCGACGAACCGTTCATGCAACTGGCGTTTCTGCCGCTGCCGGTGATTCCGTTCCTGAAGTTGACCGACCAAGGCTTGGTCGATGTCAGTAAATTCCAGATAATCGAGGTATAAGATGCCGCTTGGCCTGACCCTGATCATGATTGCGGGCCTGTTATGGGTTTTCGGAGCAATTGTCATCCGTAATGCCATCGGGCACAAATTGAACGCTTTTTTCATCATGGCTTTTCCGGCGCTGGTCGCGGCGGTCTGCTGCCTGCCGGTGATGATGTTTCTTTCGGTGCCCGACTGCGACAACCAGACTCATTTCGCGGTATTCCTCTCCCTGTTTATTGCCGGGGGATTCAGTATTGTTTCCCTTCTTGCCATGGAGCGAATCCGCCTATACGGCAAGACCTGCTTCATCCAGCACGCCGGCCACGTGACCTTTGTCTTTCCATTCCTGATGAGCATATTGGTTTTCGGCGAAAGGCTGTCTATGGCCCGGTTCCTGGGGCTGATTCTGCTGGGAGCGGCGGCCATAATGCTCGGTTCGATATTTCCGACGAAACGGATCAAACCGACCCCGGACAAGAATTGGAAAATAATCGCCCTGATCGGATTTTTCGGCAGCGGCCTGTCGCAATGCGCCTTTCTTCTGCCTTCCTTCATCACCGATGCCGAGGAAGTCGGCAGCACTCTGCGGATGTTTTATTTCTGTTGCGGGGTGGTGGTCGGCGCGGCCGGGCTGATGGCGCGCCAGCCGTCGCTGCTTGAGAGCCGCAAATGCTTCATTCCTTCAATGCTGATCAGCTTTATTCTGATTATCAGTTGCGGATTTCTGACTTTCCGCGGTTTTAATGCCTTGGCGAATGCCGGTTACGGGGCGGTTGCTTTTCCGTTTGCCCTCGCCTGTACCATGTCCGGCATCTATCTCTACCGGCGTTATTTGCTCAAAGAAGAAATACGGATGATACAAACGATCGGATTTTCGCTCGGATTGCTCGGACTGGTGATGATTTTGTTATAAATTTTCCTTGTAAAAAGCGCAGTTTGAGCTATTTTTTATGTTGTATTGATTTATCGGGCAAATTGGATGCGAAAGATAACGAAAAACACTGTATATTATTACTATAGAAAACTTATAAAGGAGCAAGGAACTCCGAACTATATTGCCGGAGGCTGGGCGTTAGGTTTATTTGTTGGATTGGCTGTTCCGTTCGGGCTTCAATTACTGATTTCGATACCGTTGTCGTTTCTTCTGAAATGTTCACGGATCGGCGCGGTGGCGGGAACTTTCGTGACCAACCAGGTGACGATTTTTTTCATCTACCCGTTTCAGTGCTGGCTCGGCAGTTATTTGCTGGCCAACCCGTTGAGTTACAGCGGCATAAAAAACGATATCGGTCAGCTTTGCCGCAATGGCGACTATGCGGAACTCGGCAAGCTCGGTTGGGATTTGATAATGGCCTTTTTGGCCGGGGGCCTCCTGTTGGCGCTGATTGCCGCGCCGATCGGTTATTTCGTGGTAAGGTTCATGGTGACAAGTTACCGCGGAAAGATGGCTCTACATAAACAAAAGAAATTAGAAAAAGCAAGAGAAAAACAATGACTCTGGTCAGGTATGGATTCAAAGAGTGGTTTGGCGGCGCGTTCATCGCCGCGGTGCTGATCGCTGCCGGGATTTACCTGCTGCGCTATCCCAGCCTCTTGTGGGTCGGCATTGCCTTGATCGTACTGCCGGCGCTGTGCTGGCTTGGCCTGGCGGCGTTTTTCCGCAATCCGCGCCGCAACGTGCCGACCGATTCGGGAGTTATGGTATCCCCGGCGGATGGCACGGTCAAAGACATCGAGGTGCTCGACGATTGCGGTATCGAAGAATTCAAGGGACAGCGCACGGTCCGTATCGGTATATTTCTCTCGGTCTTCAACGTCCATGTCAACCGGGCGCCGTGCGCGATTACCCTGACCTCCAAACACTACCGCAAAGGCGTCTACCACGATGCCCGCTCCACGGATTCGATCCATAAAAACGAAGCCATGACCATTGTCGGGCACGGCACGGTGGGAACGGAAGTCTTTCCGGTGGCGGTTCGCCAGATTTCAGGCGCGGTGGCGCGCCGGATCGTCTGTCCGGCTGATCCCGGCCGGCAATTGATCAAAGGCGAAATTTACGGTATGATAAAATTCGGATCACGCACCGAACTTTATTTCCCGGAAAAAGCGTGTATGAAAATTTGCGTCAATATCGGTGAAGCCGTCAGCGGCGGCAGTACCGTTCTTTGCCGTGCTCAAGATAAATAAAGGAGTACCAATGCGATTCTCTAAAGGCCGTTTTAAAGCAACGATTGCTGAAAACCATATGCTGAAATATGTCCCGAACGCCCTGACGTTGTGCAATTCACTGTGCGGATTCGCGGCGATCCTGTGGACGATCCGGGCATTTCTTTATGCCGAGTACTATGACGCCTCGGCACTGTTCGTCAGCGCCTGGATTATCCTTTTCGCTATGATCTTCGACGCGCTCGACGGCTTTGCCGCCAGGATTTTCAACGCCGCCAGTATGCACGGCATGCAGATGGACTCACTGGCCGACATGGTGACTTTCGGGGTGGCTCCGGCGGTGATCATCGCCGTCATGGCCCACGCCATCAAGGACGCCACCGGTACTTTCGACATCTATGTTTACCTCATGAGCTGTATCTATATGGGTTGCGCGGCCCTGCGCCTGGCTACTTACAACGTCCACGCCATCCTGAACAAGAAAAGCAGCGATAAATTTTCCGGGCTTCCTTCGCCGGGAGCGGCGGCCGGGGTCTGCAGTGTGCTGTTGCTGTTCAACACGGCCGAACTTTATGAGCGTTTTTCGGTTCCTCTGGCGATTTTCCTGCCGTTGTACGCGGCGCTCCTGGGCTTACTCATGGTCAGCAACTTCCAGTATCTCCACGCGGCCAAATGGTTCTTCGCCGCCAACCCGGCCAAACGCAATTTCGTCATTATGATCGGCCTTTTCCTGATCGCATTTTTCCGGATACCGGCGATTGCGGTCCTGATCAACCTCTATATATTTTCCGCCCCTGCCGCCGCCCTGTACGGACGGCTGCGCGGTACCAAGAACCCCACCCCGTCCCAGGCGGCGGATTAACCGGAGCATACTATGAAATATTTAATCACCGGAGGAGCCGGTTTTATCGGCAGCCATCTGACCGAATCGCTGATTGCCGACGGTCATGAAGTAAAAGTAATCGACAACCTGGCGACCGGTTCCGCCGCCAATCTCGATGCCATCAAAAAATCGCCGCTGCTGCGTTTCGTTAAAGCCGACATCCTTGAATATTCCGGCCTGGACCGTGATATCGCCGAGGCCGATATCGTGATTCACCTGGCCGCCGCGGTCGGCGTGGAACTGGTGGTCCACGACCCCGTCCATACCATTATCACCAACGTTCACGGCACCGAACGGGTCCTGGACAGCGCCGCCAAATACAGCAAGAGAACTTTAATCGCCTCTACCAGCGAAGTTTACGGCAAATCCCAGAAACCGGAGTTTGTCGAGACCGACGACCTGTTGATCGGTCCCTCCACCCATTCCCGCTGGTCCTATGCCTGCAGCAAACTGCTCGATGAATTTTATCTGATGGCCCATCATCGCGCCAGTAACTTTCCCGGTACGGTAATGCGCTTCTTCAATATTGTCGGTCCGCGCCAGACCGGACGCTACGGCATGGTGGTCCCGCGGCTGGTTGGAGCCGCCGTTCGCGGCGAACCTCTCCAGGTTTACGGCGACGGCACCCAGTCGCGCTGCTTCTGTCACGTTTTCGACACCATCAAAGCGGTCCGGGCCCTGGCTTGCAACGACACCGCCGCCGGCAATGTCTACAACATCGGCAGCGCCCACAATATCTCGATCCTGAATATGGCCGAATTGATCATTGAGCGCCTCGGCAGCAGTTCCAAAATTGAACTGGTTCCTTATGAAAAAGCTTATGAAAAAGGTTTTGAAGACATGGTCCGCCGCAAGCCGTCCACCAAGTCCATCGAAGGATTGACCGGCTGGCAGCCGGTCCTGAGTCTGGAACAGATCATCGATGACGTCGCCGCATCAATCAAAGCCGGGAAATGACGGCATGTCCGAAGCCATGAAATTTTTTGACGCGATGATCGAGTGCCTGAAAAATGAACAGGCCAAATCACCGCGCACCACGGTCAACCCGGAAGTCCTTGACCGTTTTTACGGAACGGTGGCTCCGCCGCCCAAAGCAGTGAAATCGGTCCCGCCGCCTCCCCCGGTTCAGGCCTTTCAGGCTCCGGCGCCGCCTCAGGCAGCGCCGGTCAACCGGCCCGAACCCATTCCCAAACCGGTATTTCAGCGTCATAAAACCTTGACGCCGTGCCCGGTCGATGATTTGAGCATGGATGAGCTCCGGCTGATGTGTCTGAACTGTCGGAGCTGTCCGCTCTGCGCCAAACGGACCAATGTTGTTTTCGGCGAAGGCAGCGAAAAAACCGGACTCATGTTTATCGGCGAAGGCCCGGGGATGGATGAGGATCAGCAGGGGCGTCCGTTTGTAGGCGCGGCCGGCCAGCTCCTCACCAAAATGATTATCGCCATGCAATTCCGGCGCGAAGACGTCTATATCGGCAATATCGTCAAATGCCGTCCGCCCGGCAACCGGGTACCGCTGCCGGAAGAGGCCAACGCCTGTTTACCCTATATCCGGCGCCAGATCAGTTTGATCCAGCCCAAAGTCATTGTGCTGCTGGGGGCGACTCCGCTGCAATACATTCTCGGGCAAACCGGAATCATCCGCAGCCGCGGCAAGTGGAACGAATATCAGGGGATCAAGGTCATGCCGACTTTTCACCCCGCCTATCTGCTGAGGAACGCCGACGCCAAGCGCGACGTCTGGAACGACCTCCAGGAAGTAATGAAAGTCTTCGGCAAAGCCCACCGCCGCTGAGGGAGTCAGAAAATCTCACTCAGTGTCGGAGTCGGTATCGGCCTGACTTTCCTTGCGGTAAATCATGTCGGGGTCGCCAGAGGCGATTCCGCGCTTGGTGCTCTTGACGAACTCAACGAATTTATCCACTTCCGGAGTGGTTTCATTCTTGGAAATCTCTGCAATGGCAGTTTGGGAATTGTAGCCGTAGAAGAAATAATTCTTGACCGCGCGACGAATGGCGGACCGGCGCTCCGGTTCCATCCCGGCCCGGCGCAAACCGATGGTATTCGGTCCGACGATAAAGCCGCCTTCCGAAAGCAGGCAGTACGGCGGAATATCCTGGACGATAATCGCCCGCGCTCCCACCATCGCCAGGCTGCCGATCCGGCAGAATTGATGAATCAACACATAGCCGCTCAGCACCGCGCCATCGCCAATCTGCACATGCCCGGATACCGCGGTGTTATTGGCTATCGTCACCCGATTGCCGATGTTGCAATCGTGCCCCACATGGACGAAACCCATCAGCAAAACATTGTCGCCAACGATCGTCTTCTGGTTTGCGAACGGTGAACGGTGAATTGTCACGTATTCCCGAAGCACAGTATTTTTTCCGATCTCGGTATACGAAACAATTTCCGGATTGAAACGGTGGTCTTGCGGAGCGCTGCCGATCAATGCTCCATAATAAATCCGGGTACCTTCACCAATTTTAGTATAGCGGTCGATTTTGACGTGCGCGTCGATTACGCAATTATCGCCGATTTCCACATCGGATTCGATTACGGCAAAAGGACCTATTTCCACATTCTGCCCAATTTTAGCTTCGGGAGAAACAACTGCCAAGGGATGTATTTTCATAATCTGTTTTTTCCTGAATAAATGTTACTGCCGGCAAACCACGGTGGCAATACTGGTATCGCCGGAAAGCACCTTGTTCAGGCTGTCGGGATCGGAGAAGTTGAATACGATAATCGGTAAGTCGTTATCACTGCACATGGAAAACGCCGTGGAATCCATCACTTTCAGCCGGCGGCTCAGCGCTTCTTCGTAGCTGATGGTCTGGAATCGGATTGCGCTCGGATCTTTGAAGGGGTCGGCCGTGTAGATGCCGTCAACCTTGGTGGCTTTGAGCACTGCTTCGCAACGGGTTTCCAGCGCCCGCAGTGTCGCGGTGGTATCTGTAGTGAAGAACGGACAGCCCGTGCCGCCGGCGAAAATCACTACCTGGCCGGACTCCAACGCTTTGACTGCCGCGTCGCGGTTGAATCTTTCCGCCACCGGTTCCATCGGGATTGAAGTCTGGACAAGACATGAAATACCGGCCGCCTCAAAAGCATCCTTCATACAAATCGCGTTCATCACCGTAGCCAGCATTCCCATATAATCGGCGCTCACGCGATCCATACCGCCGGAAGCCCCGGCAATACCGCGCCAAATGTTTCCGGCGCCGAATACCAACACCAGTTCCACGCCGTTGTCCACCACCGGGCGGAGCCGTTCCACCAATTGCTGAATCGCCGAGGCGTCGTAACCGCTGCTCGAGCTTCCCTTCAATGCTTCACCGCTGACCTTGATCAATACCCGTTTATACTTGTATTCCATTATCTTTGTCCTCGTTTAAATATTATCTTTTAAGATACACCCTTCCCTGATTAAAGCCAGTCGATATCAGTAGAGTATCACCTTTTTTCTATTTTTTTATTATCAGGGTATTGACTTATCACTATTTTCAATTATAATCTGTAATAGACAGTTTTAAATTATCAAACACAGAGTCGAAATTATGAGTCAGAGTGCCGTCAGTGAAATCAATGTCGAACAACAGTTGCAGATTATCGTCGGCAATCTGGAGCACGGACGTAAATTGCCTTCTTTGAGGCAATTAAGCGAAAACGTCGGCGTCAGCGTTCCGGTGATCGACCGCTATCTTTCGAAGATGGCGGCGGCGGGGCAGATCCTGATCAAACCCCGCTCCGGAGCCTACAAAGCCATGCCGATCCGACGGCGGATCGAAATCCTCTCCATGAATATTCATTCATTCAACGGCGATTTCAATTTCCAGTATTACTTTATCAGCGCCATGGTCAATCAACTGCTTTGCGGCGAGCGCCAGGTACGTATCCATGACCTGAGCCGCGACTGTTCCTCCATCAAATTGGGCGGCATCGGCAATCCCGACAATTCGATTATCATCACATTCGGCATTCAGCAGGAACAGTTCCAGATCCTCGATTTTCTGGCCGAACGCGAAGTCCCGATGATTCACGTCTTGCCCAACTACCCCGGAGAGCTGACTCCGTCCATAAAGATCGACGACGCCGGGCTGGTCAAGACTCAAATCGAATTTCTGCGGGAACACGGTTACCGGCGGATCGCTTATTTCCATGCCGCCGGCAACGCCATCGGCTACAGCCGCGCCTGGACCGAACGCCTGAAAGCATTTTACCGTCTGGCCGTGGAAATGGAGCTGGAACTCAAGCCCGAATATATCTTTGACGTCGGCTCCCGCGGCGAGTATATGGCGGAAGGAGTCGAACGTTTGAAAGCCAGCAAAGTCCCGCCGGAAGCGGTAATCATCTACGACCATCTCGCTCATCCGTTATACAATAGCCTCCGCGCCAACGGCATGGAACCTGGCCGCGATATCGCCGTACTGGGCACCGACGATATGCCGTGGAATAAAATGATGACCCCGCCGCTCAGCAGCACCCGGATCTGCCTCGACAGTCTGAACGACATCCTTCAGCACACGATCACAGCCCTGGAAGCCGGCGAAAAACCCGGAACATCATATTTGAAAATCGATAAAATCAAACGTGCAACATTCTAATGGAGAATAAATTATGAAAACACGTCATTTTACACTCATTGAACTCCTGGTAGTGATTGCGATTATCGCCATTCTGGCCGCGATGCTGCTGCCCGCCCTGAACAACGCCCGCGAAAGCGCCCGGCGGACCAACTGCCAGAACAATCTGAAACAGGTTTATCTGGGGATGAATTTATATGCCGACGATTATGACGACTGGCTGATCGCGGCCTACGCCGACAGTACAAACGCCTCGGACCGTCTCAGGCCGTACCTCAGCAAAGACCCCAGTACCACCGTCACGGTCAAACAGTTTCATTGCCCGAGCTGGACGTACGGCAAGCCGCGCGTGTGTTTTACCCGCGCCATTCTTTACAAAGGCGGCTCCGCCAGTTCCAACTCGGTTTTGAGCAACGATGCAGACCAGCGCTGGTTCAAACGCCGCGATTCGATTCTAAAGAACGGCTCGCGTCTGGCGATGTATTTTGACGCCATCCCCAAGAACCTGACCGACGCCACTCCGGTAGCCAACAATATCGGCCAAGTCAAGAATTTCTGCGATCCGCGCCACCTGAATTATTTCAACTATGTCACCTACAGCGGGGTTCTCGGCACCGAAATTTCTCCGCCGTTACAACTGAGCAAACTCCAACGCATTGAAGATTCATTCAATTAATGAGGCATCATCCATGAAACTTTTCCTGTCAATACTTTCAGCCGTCGTAGCTTTCCATGTCGCCGCCGATACTTACAAACCATCGGCGGCCGATCGCAAGAGCAACCGCCCGGTCGAGCTCTGGCGCTATTATATGCACGGTACCGTCGATCTCTTTGCCTCTCCACTGCAGTTGAGCTTTCCGCCTCGGGAATGGCAAAAAACCACTTTCGAAACGCCTTATTTCACCGAGCAGACCGATATTGTAAAAATCGGCAAGGAAACCAGAAATTCCGAGCCCATCGATTTTGATTTGAAGAAATACCGGGGCCAAAAAATCCGCTTTTTTTACTGGATGCGCGGCATCGAAACCGGCCGCAAGCGCACGCCGCAGAGCTGGAACGACTGTCCTCAGTTTGCCGTCATTCAGAAGAACACCGGCGGCAAACAAATTTCGCGCATCGATTCACGCAACGGCGCGGTCGGTACTTTCCCGTGGCACTGTTATTACCTGGATGTACAGATTGCACCCAGCGCAGCCAAGCTGGTTTTCCAGATCAAAAACGTCCACAACGGCGAAGCGGAGTTCGGCCGGTTCTCGTATGAGGTCATTACCGCTGAAAACACCTACGACGCCGACGAGCAACAGGACCCCGACACCGGCAGCAACGCCGCGTTTCCCTGGTATGAACCGATCAATTTCCATTTTATCGTCAAGACCGGTTTCGGTAGCAAATATACCTGGAACTTCCTTCGCGGCCCGGCGGGGGGCATGATCGGTCAGCCCTACGACCTGACCACTTTTGAAGGACTGCACAAATATTACAAGGAGAGCGTCAAAGTCGACCTCGACCAGATGAACCACGGCCTCATGTATTTCGGAGTCCGCCTCTCCACCGCCAAAAAGAATAATGTTTTACCCCCCAACATGCCGGACAACTATCTGGACGAAGTGGCGCGGATGCTGATCGAAGACCAGGACCCGAAAACCGGTTACTGGGGCACTGAATCGGTTCCGCTCAGCATGAGTTGTACGTTCCACCTTGTCGACATGCTGTTCAATTTCGGCATAGAGCGTACCGATGAAGAAGCCAAAAAGCCAATGGTCAACCGTTGTATCGCCCCATATCTGCCGAACCCGGAAGCCATGGTCAAGACCACCATTCAACTGCAGTCCACGTACAACAATCAAGGCAAAAAAGAACTCGCCGCCTGGTCCCAGGCCGCCTACAACTATACCGACAATCCCGATGTCGACAAATCACGCGGCGTGATGGGCACCACCATGAACGCCATGCGGCTGTTGCGGATGAGCTACCGCTTCGTCAATCCGGAGTTGCAGAAGCAGATCGATACCTCCGTCGAGGCCGCCTTCAAATACATCCTGATCCATTGCACCACTCCAGAAGGGTTGTTCATGATGTCCGACGACGCCCCCGGCCCCAGCCGCCCGGCCTACTTCCACAGCATTATCGAGGCCTCCCGCTATCTGGAAAAACGCACCGATACCAGTTTACCCAAACCCATGGTCAAAGTATCCGGCAGCCAGATCACCTGTGAAAAATGGCTTGACCGCCAGAATTCCATCCGCATCTATGCCCTGCCCGAAGGCTCTGACCCGGCCAAACTTTCCTCGCCGGAAATCATCGGCATCATCAGCCGCGGCAGCAAAACCATGATCGACCTCGATCCGCTGATGGCGACCCGCCGCTGCGCCGAAGCCTCCCGGAAAAACTGGGGTTCTAAAGTCAGCCCATACCTGCATTACCTCCAACGGAAAGTTTTCAAGGAGCTGAAAAGCGACCTCCCGGCCACCATGGACGGCAAACCGCTGACCCTGGAAATGCCGAAAAAGATCGCCATCACCGCCGTCGACTGGTACGGCCGCGAATCCGAGCCGGTTATTCTTCCCTAATTTTTCTTCAGGCGGCTTGGGGTGTAACCGGTGTAGCGCTTGAAAACAGTGGCGAAATATTGGCTGGATGAAAATCCGAGCGCAAACGCCACTTCGGTAACCGATTTGCCGGTATGCTTCAATTCGTGTTCGGCTTTTTCGATCTTTCGCCGCATTACGTAATCCCAGGGCGTCAAGCCTGTTTCCGCCTGAAAACGGCGGGCGAATTGCGATCCGCTCAGGCCGCAGGCGGCGGCGATGTCATCCACCGAAATATCGCCATCCAGATTTCGGGTGATGTATTTCTCCGCCTGCCCCATGATCGAATTCTTTCTGATATCCGGCCGGTCGCTTAAGCGAATCATTTCCAGCAATACCAGGTACAGAGTCAGCCGGAATTCAATCATGTCCAATTCGTCTTCTTTACCGGATTGGAACAACTCAACCAATCTGTTCAAGAGTCGCGCCGTCCGCGAGTGAAAAAACATCACCGTCTGCGATACGCGCTCCAAGCCGGAAAAAAGCTTCTGCCGTTCAGCCTCACTGAAAAACCCATCCGCAGCGTTCCGGTCCAGGATGAACCAGAGAAGCGAACAGGGGGTAATGACCGTTTCAGCGCCTTTATGTTCGATATTTTCCGGCATTACGAGCACCGAACCGCCCGGCTGAGTATACGTTTCGCCGTCCGCCTGCCAGGCCGCCGTGCCTTTCAATACGAAGGTGATTTCCGGTCCCTCGAAATGCCGGTGCCAGTTCAAACCAATCGTATGATTGAAATTATGGAAGCCGATTGAGCGGATCATCGGCATCATGAGGTCGACACTGTTGAAGGTATACCGGGCTCCTCTCATTGTATAATATCCTGCTGTATCTGAAATTGAAAGCTTTTTGAGAAAAACGGCGTTATAATTAATATAAAAAATAAACTGCGATATGCAAACGGAGATATAGCATGAACTCGAAAGAAATTTTTAAACGAACCATCGAATTCAAGCATCCGTCACGGGTGGCAAGGACACTTCCGGCGGAGTACGGCAGGGATATAACCGGTATCTATATGAATCCATCCGTCGACCAACGCCCAAACGGTCCCGGTGTTCATACCGATGAATGGGGGGCGGTCTGGAACAATATCGGTATCTGCCGACTGGGCGAAGTGACTTCTCCTCCCTTGGATGACTGGGGCAAATTCGACAGTCTCCATATTCCCGACGTTGAAGCGGACTTCCGCTGGAAATCCCTGCCGGAACAAGCCGCAACAATCGATCCAGAAAAATTTTGTATCGCATGGGGTGTTTCCATTTACGAACGGACTCATTTTATCCGGGGCATGGAAAATGTCTGGACCGATATTTATCTGGAGCCGGAAAAACTGGTAAAGCTCATCGATATTCTGGTCGACATGAATCTGAAAGCCATCCGCAAATACCAGGAATTCAAGCCGGACGGCTACATGTTCTGTGACGACTGGGGACTCCAGAATAAACTGATGATCTCCCCAGATAAATGGCGCGAAATCTGGAAGCCGGCATACACCCGGATTTATACCGCCGCCCATGAAGCCGGCATGAAAACGTTGTTGCACAGTTGCGGTTATATCGTTGATATCCTGGATGACCTGATCGAAGCCGGCTTGGACGTTATACAAATGGACCAGCAACAGAATATGGGGCTCGATCTGCTGTCTCAACGTTTTGCCGGACGTATTACCTTCTGGTGCCCTGTGGACATTCAAAACGCAATGTGCCGCGGTTCTCTCGCTGAAATCAGGGCATACGTCCATGAAATGTTCGGCAAACTCGCCACCCGTGACGGCGGCTTCATCGCAGGCTACTACGGCGATTCAGCCGGCGCCGGCCATTCCCCGGAAGCCATCCAAGCCATGTGCGAAGAATTCCTGAAACTGAAATATCCTCTCAAAAAAACACCCCCTCATTTCTAAAAAACGAGGGGGGGGGAGATTTTATCTCTATTTGAGAGGATGATTACTTCGCAGTATTCATCTTTTTGCGCTTGAACGCCACCACTCCACTGCCGAGGAGCAGGGCAGCCACCACGCCCGGCAAAGGCTGGCCGGAGGGGGCCGCATTCTGGGGTATGATCTGTATCCCAAGGATGAGGTCGTTAAAGTCATTATCCCAGATGCCGGGGCTGTCGTCAAAGCCGACGAGCAGGGTTGTCAACGTATCGGTAACCAGAACCTGCTGGCCGTTTTTGTTGGTGAAATACTGGGTTTCAAGCTCCGTAGTAGTCCACGTAAACGACGGTGTGTTGTTATTGAATATGTCGTAGGTTTCCTCGAACACGTGTCCGAACGCAAGCAAACTCAAGGCTTCACCGGCGTCGTATGTGATGTAGGACTCCATGCCCGTGTAATACGAAACACCGCTAAGGACCTTGTTCATGCTGCCCTCAACGCCGTATGCGTTATACCTGTTGACGTTCGTACCATCGGCGGTTATACCGAAATTCGAACCGAGCAACATAACCTTGACCTCGTAGGCGCCGGCATCAAAATCCACACCGAACACGTTGCTGAAATTAATTTTGGAAGTGCTCCAACTTTCAGGCATGGCGTGTGTGAGCCAGCTGAGCTGCGATGACATCAGATACTCGTTCGCCGCAATCATAGGCTTGTCATAGGTCACCATCGTGGCGGCGTTTGTTGTGAAGCAGATAGCCGCAAGCGCGGCAAGAAATGCCAATTTCTTTTTCATAGACGTAGTCCCAATTTTTGTTTGTGGTGGTAAATTTTCTTTTGTTTTTGGTTCTGCTTACCGCCTACGCCTCTCCGCCACCCGCCAAATTATATTATCAGACAGCGGAGAGGAAAAATAAGCGGCAATTTTTTTGGAGCTATAATTGTTGTCTTTTTAATATCCTTTTTCTATACTATACTTGTTATGCTTTACTGAATTCGAACACATGCCTATAAATATACTACTTATTATACTATTGTCAAGAGTTGAAGTTAAGGAAAAAATACCATTTCGACGATTCCCTCAAAATTTGTCAACTTTTACCAGGCTTGCCGATTTTCTGTTTTATTTCCTGATAATCCGGATTGAAAAATCGTGAAAAGCCATTATATTTATAGCTTTGTGTAAATTCAACGGACCCAACCTCTAATTAGGAGATAAAATATGCCCAGAGAATACAATGTGGCAGTTGCCGGCGCCACTGGCGCGGTCGGCATCGAAATGATCCAGACGCTGGAAAGACGCAACTTTCCGATCAAGAATCTGCGCTTGCTCGCCTCCGCGCGTTCCGCCGGTAAAAAATTGACATATAAGGGTACCGAAATTACCATCGAAGAACTCAAACATGATTCATTCAAAGGTATCGATATCGCACTGTTCAGCGCCGGCGGCGACATCTCCAAGGAATTCGCCCGCTCGGTAGTGGATTCCGGCGCGGTGATGATTGACAACTCCAGCGCGTTCCGCATGGACGACAGTGTGCCGCTGGTAGTTCCGGAAGTCAACCCGGAAGACATCAAATGGCACAAAGGAATCATTGCCAACCCGAATTGCACCACCATCATCATGCTGGTGGCGGTCAATCCGCTTCACCGTGCCAAGAAGCTCAAACGCCTCATCGCCTCCACTTATCAGGCGACCAGCGGCGCCGGAGCCAAAGGCATGGACGAACTTCTGGTTCAGACCCGTCAAGTCCTTGATGGACAGCCGGCCGAAGCCAAGTTCTTCGCGCACCGGATTGCGTTCAATCTGATTCCGCATATCGATGCGTTCAAGGAAGGCGACTATACCAAAGAAGAGCTGAAGATGCTGTATGAATCACGCAAGATGCTCCATTATCCGGACCTGAAAGTATCCTGTACCTGTGTTCGCGTGCCGGTACTCCGCGCGCATTCGGAATCGTTGAATATGGAATTCGAAAACGACATCACTCCGGAAGAAGTCCGCGAACTGTTGCGGAATGCTCCGGGCGTCACCCTGGTCGATGATATCGCCAACAAGCGTTATCCCATGCCGGTGGATGCCACTGATCAGGGCAATATCCTGGTTGGCCGGATTCGTCAGGATATTTCCCGCGACGACAAGAAAGGCATTGACATGTTCATCAGCGGCGACCAGGTACTCAAGGGCGCGGCCCTCAACGCAGTTCAGATTGCCGAACTGCTCTGATCCCGTTAGAAATCACAGGCCCGGACCAAAAATCCGGGCCTTTTTTATTATTCAAATCTTGTAAAAGTCACTACTCAGAGGTAAAATAGTAGATAATCCGAATCCCCATAAGGAGAAAGTACAATGTCGGAATTACCGGAGAAATTTGCCATCTGTGGCGTTCAACTGTATGATGGACTAGGCAGCGAAGAGTTTCAAGCCGATGTGGCCGTAGCGGATGGACGGATCGCGGCAATCGGAAAAACCGGAGAATTGAATCTGGCCGGAATTACGCAAATAAACGGAAACGGCTTGGCGCTGGCTCCAGGATTCATCGATATTCACACCCATTCGGATACCGACCTCATAAACGTACCGGATGCACCCAGCAAGATTGCGCAAGGCGTGACGCTTGAAGTAGTCGGCAATTGCGGCACTTCCCCGTGTATCGATAAGAAAAAAGACTGGCACGACCTGGCCTCGTACGCCGAGGAATTGAACCGGCGGCAGCCGGTCCTCAACATCGCGGCTCTATGCGGACACAGTACGCTTCGTTCGATGGCCATGGGTTTTGAAAACCGCCGCGCGACCGATTCGGAAATCAGCCGGATGCAGGAATTGTTGGCGCTGGCCCTGAAACAGGGCGCGGGCGGATTATCCAGCGGCTTGATTTACATGCCGGGCATGTTCGCCGATACCGAAGAATTATGCCGGTTGGTCTCGGTTCTGAAAAACACCGGCAAAGCTTATTTCACCCATATGCGCAGCGAAGGCGATCAACTGCTCGAAGCGGTCCAGGAGGCCTTTACCATAGCCGAGGCCGGCGACGGCATTTTGGACATCAGCCACCTCAAGACTTTGAATCCGGCAAACTGGCACAAGGTCGATGCTTTGCTGGAACTTATCCGCGGCAAGCAGCGCCAGGGATTGAAGATTACCGCCGACCGTTATCCGTATATTTACACCGGTACCTCGATGCAGGCGCATTTGCCCGCGCCCTATAACTCAACCCACGAACTGTGGAAGCAACTGGCCTCCCCGGAGGAACAGGAGAAGCTGCGGGGAATTCTAGTCGATCAGTACGGATATGAACTTGAACACTCCATCCTGTGCGGCAGCGCGAATCCCGCACATACCAATCTGCTGGGATTGACCTTTGCCGAAATCGCCGTCAGGCAACACCGTCCCCCGGCCGATGTATTGGTTGAAATGCTGACGGAGCCGGACTGCTACCATGTGGCCTATAAGTCCCTGAATCAGGAGAACCTGATAAAAATTTACCGGGAAGACTGGGTCATGCCGGGCAGCGATGGACATTCTCTGCCTCTGGATTATTCGACCAAGCGCGCGCATCCGCGTTCCTTCGGGACTTTTCCGAGATATTTCCAGCTCTGCCGGGAATTCCTGCCGACCCGGGAACTTGTCCGCCGCATGACCTCGCTGCCGGCTTCGGTGCTGAAGGTGAAAGATCGCGGCGTGCTGAAAACCGGGGCGATAGCGGACCTGGTATTGTTTGATCCGGAGCATTACGCTTCGCGGTCGGATTTCGAACATCCGCATACTCTGGCCGACGGCATAGGCAAAGTATTTGTCAACGGCCGCCTGGCATACAACGGAATCGAGCAGAAAGTCTGCGGACGCCACGGGCACTTTGTCGCGCTGTAATTGGCCTATATGGCCTTGTCTTTCAGCCAGGGCGGATATTGCAGAGCCTTGATATAGGGTAGACGGCTTGCGGCCTCGGGCAAGCGGTCTTCCTCCAGCAGCCTCAGATAGCATTTCATGCGGTCGCAATGCGCCTCGCAGGTGAAAAGATTGCGCATTTTCATCCATTTCCACTTCAGTTCCGGATCGATATCCGGCGGCTCGGGAAATTCGTTGTTGATCCGGTCCATGACATTTCTGAACGCCCGATAGCCGTAAGTCCCGCACCAGGTTTCGAAATAATCCTGCATCTGGCCAGGATTATACAGCACGGCGCTGATCTCTTCGATATAGGCGAAAAACGCCTCGCGATCTGCTCCTTTCAACACGTACAAATGCCGTTTATCAAAGTGATACGGCTCGATTTCCAGCGCATAGACGCCGGTCCGGTCGAAATAGACTTTGGGCAGATAACCGGTCCACCAGACGTAACCGGCAGGGCTATTGTTGTTCGGGAAATAGAAATTCCCCGGCGAATAGATGATCGGGGTTCCGTTCCATACCTCAATGCCTTCCGGGCAATGGGTGTGGCAGTTGAAAACCAGCGCGGCCCCGGCATCGGCAAAAGCGCGGTAGGTTTCTTGCATCCGGGGTGACGGAAACGGGTTGTATTCGTGCCCGCCGTGGATCGTGACCCAGACCTGGTCGGCGATTTCACGGGCGGTTTTGATCGCCTGGAGATTCTTCAATAGCGACAAAGGGTTGGACCCCGGTTTATCGGCTTTGGCGAAGCCGAATTCGTTTTCTCCCCAGTTCAAAATGGCGATTTTGATGCCATTATGTTTGATCAGCAAAGGCTTTTTCGCTTCGGCGAGGTTTTCGCCCGCGCCGACGGTTTTGGCCCCGGCCTGATGCAACCGGTCAATGGTCTCCATGGCCGCTTCCGGCCCGTGGTCACCGGTGTGATTGTTTGCCAACAACGCCACGTCGATTTTCAGCAACGGTATAATGGAAGCGATTTCCGGTATGCAGTTCAGGTTGGGACCGCATTTGGAGATCGGAGCGGGCGCCAGAGTCATCGGGGTTTCCCACTGAATGATCTTCAGATCGCTGTTAAGAATAAAAGGGGTCACTTCGTTGAAAATTTCAGCGATTTTCCCGGCCCGGATTATCTCCTCGCCTTCGTCGCGGGGACAGAAATCGCCCATAAAAACCGCATTCCCGACAGTACCGGCAGACTCGCGCCACTGCATTTTACCATTGTCAAGCATAATGAAATCTCCTTGTAGTATAGTTTACATCTTTTTATAAATAATATCGTTATTTTTCAAATTGTCAATACACTCAAGCATAAAAAATCTTTAAAAAAGCAAAACACCCCATTGACAAATCATTATCTCCGTGTTATAATCATTAACAATAACCAATAAGTGATATAGTTTAGACATGAAAAATAAATATCAAGACATCGCCGACAAACTGCAGAAGCAGATCACCGGCGGAGAATATACCGGCAAACTGCCGTCTGAACCGGAATTGGCGCAGAAATTCGCCACCGCCACCATCACCGTCCGCAAGGCTTTGGATTTGCTGCAGCAGCGCGGCATGATCCGCAAAGTACCCTATGTCGGTAACTTCGTGGAAACTCAAAATCTGCGCAAAGTCAAAATCTGCTGGCAGAAGTTCCCCTTGACCGACGCGGCCGACCGCGAAATTCGCGCGGCGGTCACCGGACACTTCCGCGATTTCGAAGTTGAATTTGTCGACATGACGAATCAGGAAACCATTGCTGACTGCGACATCATCCGGATCGTCGCCACCACCCGGCTGCCGTATCATGATTACGCCATGGCTCTGCCGTCGTCGCTGTGCCGGGAATTCCAAAACGGCAATTATTACCAGGAGCCATTTCGAACACACCAGGCAAACAATATCCAATACGCCCTCCCCTTCATGTTTTCACCTTCGGTTCTGATGATGAATACCCGTCTGCTGGACGGTTTCGGGCGCAAGATCGGACTATACGACCTTAACTGGCGGTTACTTGAGGAAACCCGTCAATACGCGACGGAACGCCGCTGCCGCTTGTGGAGCGCTCAGGTAGCGGCCGGATTGCTGCGCGGGCTGATTTTCACCAAAGACACCAAGGGGGAACTATGGCGCGTGAACCTGAGTGAACTGCGTCAGGAGATCCACGAGGTCTGGCCTCTGCTCTGCGAGCCGACCGGAGAAAAGAATGAAGTCATTTTCAACTGGGGTTGCCGTCAGCAACTGCCGTACTGGGATCCCCAAATTTACCGGATCTGTACTTATCCGTTCCGCAACAACGGCGAGCCGATGCTGAATCCGGTAAGCGGGGAGTTCCTGATGGTTTCCGCGAATTCACCGGTTCAAAGTGAAGCGCTTGAGGTTCTCCGGTATTTTCTTTCCGCCGACATCCAGCAGATCATCGCCGCCCACCGGGCCGGTCTGCCGGTCCTGAAAGAAACAGCACTCCAATCCATGGCCCCATCCAATCCGCTGGACAATGTTTTCATCAATGAAATCGCCGGAATGCAGACCAACAACGCCATGGAACAGGATTTCCAGTTGCGGCTCAGATCAATGTCCGAATCCATCCGCAGCGACGAGCTGAACGAAAAACAATTCATCGAACGTCTCGAATACGAAATCGGCATGGCGAAATACAAAAAAAATGTTCACAACCAAGTATTTGATAACTATACGGCCAGTCTGGCCGGAATTTAACCCGGATTGATCACTCATGGAAAGAATCTCTGTCAAGCGCAAAAAATTCACGGCCTCCGCCGGACGGGAATTTCAGGTAACCTACTTCACCGTTCAAGGCACGGCCCCCGGCCCGGTGCTGACTCTCATCGCCGGTCAGCACGGCATGGAGCACAGCGGCCCGAACCTGCTGCCGGAACTGATGACGGAGCTGGCGGGCAAAGAATTTGCCGGTACGGTCCATATCTGCCCATGCGCCAATCCGCCGGCACTGGAAATCGATTACGAATTCTATCCCGAAAACGAAGACCTCAGCAAAATCAACGACTACTATTATTCGATTTTCCGGCATTACTACTGTGCCTGGAACCTGGGGCGTCAGGACGGTGAAACCCCTTATAATATGAACCGGTTATGGAACAAGCCGGATGCTCCCGGCGTGGCCGGCGAGATCACCCGCTGGCTTTGGCGGGAAATCTGCGCCGACGCCAACATCATCCTCGACATGCACAGTCTGCAGGCGGAAAAACCGCTGATTTTCAATAATTTCGAACGCAACAACCTCCTGACCCGCTACATGGGAATCGAGGCGATATTCATGAACTCGGAAAATCCGTCGCCATACCGCTCCGGCAATCTGACTTACCAAGGCTCGTTGCAACCGCATCACCACGCCATCTGCATCGAATTCTCCCGCCAGCACGGTCTGAAAGAATCCGAATATGAACTCGGCAAGCAGTGCGTTCGCAACGTCATGATCGGCGCCAACATGACGCCAGGGGAAGTGATCCTGAAAAAACCGGTCTGGAAAATTCCGTTTGGCACAACCTGGCATCCGGTCAAAGCCGAGCACAGCGGCCACATCCGTTATCTCTTTGAACTTTATGATTACGTGAAAGCCGGCGACCCGGTCTTTGAAATCCGTGACATCGAAACCATCGAACTGCTCCAGACCGCTGTCGCGCCGCGCGACGGATTGCTCTGCAATATCACCCATCATCCGGTGATCAAACCGGATATCGTACCCTGCTATGTCATTCCGGCCGAACTGGTATCCCCGGCGGGCCAGATATTACCCAAGCTGCCGGAAGATTTCTTTGGAGTCAAATACAAATAGGAGGTTATAGTATGAGGAAAAAATTCACACTCATTGAGTTGCTGGTCGTGATAGCGATTATTGCCATTTTGGCGGCGATGCTGCTCCCGGCGCTCACCAAGGCCCGAGAAAAAGCCCGCGGTATCCAGTGTGCCAGCAACTTCGCCACTCTCGGCAAGGTCACGGCGATTTATGCGGGAGATTACCGGGACTCATTTCCTTATTCTTTTAAGAACGCGCCCTCTCATTTTTCCGCCATGGGTGGAGCAAGTCCATTCAAAGGCTATTTCGCCCAAAAGAGTGGCTATCTGGGGGGAATATCGGAAAATTCCGGAAAAATATTTTTCGGTGAACTTGTTTGCCCTTCGGTAAATGCGGGCAACCTGAATTATGAACAATATGGCGTAAATATCAACCTGCAGTACAATCCAGGCATGTTCCTTTCCATCGCCTTTAATAAACGCTTGTCCGGTTATACTGACGACAAGCCGCAGATGTTATTCTCGAAGCTCCGGCATCCCTCCACCCTGGTCTATGCCGCGGACAGTTCCGGCTATGGCATTACCGATTATCGGTGCCGCTATGATGCTTCGCTCTCTATCACTGGTCAGGTCTACAACCTGCCGCCGCGCCACCACGGCGGCGCGAACTTCCTCCGGGCCGATGGACGTGTAACTTACCTGAATTACAACAGCTATCCCAGCTATAAACACGGTTACAATAACCAAGGGCCGGAATGGAATCCGCTTTATCCGGAATTATTTCCGTAAACAAGGAGTCAATCATGAATAAAATCGTATTTTTACTCTTGGCCGCCGTTCCCGGCTTTGCCGCGGAATACTTCGTATCACCATCCGGCAATGACTCCAATCAAGGCAGCCGCCAGGCACCCTTCGCGACCATCAGCAAAGCCGCGGGGGCGGCTAAGGCCGGCGACACCGTCCGCATCCTGTCGGGAGTCTACCGGGAAGCAGTCAAATTTTCCCGCTCCGGCGAGGAAGGTAAACCGATCGTTTTTGCCGGTGAACCGGGCGCGATCATCGAACTCGGAACTCCGCTGACGGATTGGCGGCAGGAAACGGCGCACGGTCCGGAAATCTGGTCGGCCCCGCTCAATTTCGCACCCCAATGCGTTACTATGAACGCTAAAATGATCGGCTTGATCAATCCGCTCCGCATGGAGATCAAACCTACCGGCAACATTCCGCAGGTCATCAACGAAGATATGTTGTGGGATAAATTCGGCCCGGAAACCAAACGGATTGCCGGTTTCGACCTGCTGAAAGTACCGGCGGATACGGTCGTTACGCATCGTTATTTCGGGGAGAGGCGCGAAGCGTTCTGGCCGGTGATCGGCAATGTCCTCTGCGGTTATTCCGACAAGCGGCTTTATCTGAGGCATGGCGGGCAGCCGGAAAATATCGTGGCTTCCGCCGGCTATGTCCTGACGGTGAAAGACCGCAAGCATCTGATAATCCGCGATCTGGAAATACGCGGCGGCTCCGGGCAGATTCTTATCGCCGATTCGGAGGCCGTCACGGTGGAAAACTGCCGCATGATGTTTGGGTACGGCCGGATAAAAATGCAGAATGCCGCCAACTGTCTGATCAAAGGCAACACCGGTACTCTCGGCTTTATCCAGGACCAGACTTTTCAACTGCGTTCCAAAGACGACATGCGCGGCGGGTTGCTTTACCTTTTCTTCAAATATGTGGTGGGAACTTCTCTTTCCGCCGATCATGGAATTAGAATCAGCGGCCCCGGCAATAAAGTAATCAACAATACTTTTTACCGCGGCCTGGTCGGTATTGCGGCGGAAAACGCCCCCGATGCTGAAGTCTCCGGCAATATCATCCGCGAGATGTCCAGCGTGGGTTATGTAACCCGCGGCAACAGCACCGGCAAGTATCATGACAATCTGGTGGTAAACTGCGGAATCCCGCTTCGCCTTCACGCTTTCCGACATCAGCGTGCGCCGCGCGTCGAGCATCACTACCGCAATCTGTTTATTCAGGCTCCGGACCAGGGCGGTCAGATTTTCATCCACTGCGAATCGGGAAAATTCGCAGACAAGGAAAACTTTACCGACGGCAAATACACCCCGGTCAATCCGGTCGACGGGGGCGAATTTCATATTTACAACAATACATTTTACGGCGGCGGCAATTATCCCGTGTCATTCACTTCCGCCTACCTCTACCGGCGCTTCAACGAGCAAAAAATGCCGTTTTATGTAACCGGAAACATCATCGCGGCCTCGGACCGGATGCGGATGGAGTACCAGGAAAAATTCAACCACAATCTGCTGTATTCATTCACCGTTACCCCCACGGTCGACCCGGCTGTGGCGGCGGCCAACCGGGTGATTCCGGCCGGGCCGATGGAAAAAATCTTCAAATTCAAATCCGATCTCTCCATTCCCGACCTGAACCTCGCCCCGGATTCTCCGGCCATCGACTGCGCCGGGCCCGGCCTGGATGCCGGAGCCATTCAGCACGGTTCAAATTCGGCGGCGGAGCTCTACCGCCGCTACCGCGAACTGGATCTACTGCTGAACAAGGAAGTTCGGTAGTGTAAAACCACCGACCGTTTTTATGAAAATCGACAATAGAACTTGCAATTTGCATGAATTGTAATATATTGTTGCATTTGAAAAACGGAAGGTTTATGTATGATAAAACGTCAGATTCAGGCTGAATTGGCGCTTTTAGCTAAACAGTACAAAGTGGTTACGATTACCGGGCCCAGGCAGTCCGGCAAAACGACGCTGGCCAAAATGCAGTTTCCCTCCTACAATTACGTCAACCTCGAAGAACCGGAGGCGAGGCAATTGGCGGAACTGGATACGAAAGAGTTTATGAAACGCTTTCCCGCTCCGGTAATCATTGACGAAATCCAGCGTCTCCCCATGCTGTTGAGCTATATTCAGGTAGAAAGCGACAAATCCGACCGGAAAGGAGCTTTTATTCTAACCGGCAGCCATCAGCCGGCGTTGAAGGCCCGGATTTCCCAGTCACTGGCAGGACGTACCGCGATATTGCAACTGTTGCCGCTTTCGCTGGCGGAACTCTCCGAGGCTGGAATCATTATGGATCGGGATGAATATATTTTCAAGGGATTCATGCCGCAGCTTTATGACGACGAAATTGATATAACCAGGTTCTACCGCAACTATTATATGACTTATGTGGAACGCGACGCCAAACAACTGGTCAACATCCGGAATTTCAACTCGTTCGAGATCTTTGTCAAACTTCTGGCCGGGCGGGTCGGGCAATTGGTCAACCTCAGCAGTCTGGCGAGTGATGTCGGAGTCGCGACCGGGACGATTTCGGAATGGCTGTCGATTCTGGAGGCCAGTTACATTATTTTCCGGTTGCCGCCCTATTTTGAGAATTTCGGAAAACGCCTGACGAAATCACCGAAACTCTATTTTACGGAAGTCGGCCTGGCGGCCTATCTGTTGGAATTGGAAAATCCCGGCATGGTGGCCCGTGATCCGCTGATGGGCGGATTGTTTGAAAACATGGTCATTCTTGAAGCTTTGAAAACCCGCTACAATACCGGAAAGGATGCCAATATGTATTTTTTCCGGGACTCCAACGGAATGGAAATAGATCTGTTGCAATCGGCGGGGCGCGTTTTGTATCCGCTGGAAATCAAAGCCGCAAGAACGTACCACAAAGACTTTACAAAGAGTATTGCAAAATTCCGGAAGTTGAGCGACAAAGCCGGTCCGGGAAGCGTTATTTATGCCGGAGATATTCAACAGAAGCTGGGCGATTCCCAATTGGTGAATTTTGTAGACACCGGCGCCGCCATCCACTGATACAGCTTACCGCGGCCATGCCGCACATTACCGCGAGAAGCGGGAGAGCCGGCAGCTGGTAACGGGGCACCGTGATCGGCCCCGGCAGGAAAAAGAAATATTCGACAAACGCCAGAAAAAAGAAAAACATAAAGGTGTTTTTGGCCTTAATCCACAGAATCAATTGCCAGAGCGCCCCGCCGTAGCAAACCAGCGACACCGCCAACAGCGGCAGCAGTAGGATAATGATCCACCATTTGCCGTCGAAATAATGGTTGACGGCGGCAAAAAGCCCGCGGGTTTTCAGGACGTCGAGAGTGCCGCGGTCAGGGGAACTTATCCCAAGGACTTCACAAAATGTCGGAGCATCCGGCAGTAAGACATATGGCGAAAAATGCATGGCAAAATAGACGGTCGGGTAGGTCGTAACAAGTTCGCGGAATTTCTCCATGCGGTAGCGGACTCTCGAATCTTCGTCGGGATATTTAACGTGGTCGCTGAATTCGATTTCCTGTTGAGCAAGGATTTTTTGTTTTTCGTTTTCGTAGGAAGTACCGTTGACCTTGGCCAGCAGCATGGCGCCGTTCTGATGATACATGGCGCCGGTATTGGTATCGATGCATAACCCCGCCCCCGCCATGGAGTTCCGATACATCCACGGAAAGATGATTGCGAAAAAAATCACCAGCGACACCAGAGCGGTAATGAGTTTACGCCGAACATTCAGTCCGGGCATGATGGCGATCAGGAAGATCGCCGGATAAATCCACGCCTGAGCTATCGGCCGGGCCAGTACCGAAATTGCGGCAACCGCAATGGCCGCATAGCACCAGCAAGGCCGCTTTTTGACATAGAACAGAGCAAAGAAATACAATTGCCAGGCCACCAGAAAAGCGTAAAACATATCGGTCAGCAGCATTGGAGCATTGGCGATGGCAGTGATATTGAACGCATACAACCCCGCCGCAATCATGGCTCCCCAATGAGTAGTGAACAAGCGACTGGTCAGGTAAATCGGAATCACCGTCAAAGCCCCGATAAGGCAGAGAGCCGCGATGATAACCGGATAACATTCGCCGAACAGGAATATCAAACTCGCCAGCAACAGAGGATAAAGCGGCGGCCGGTCGGTCATGGGCACGCCGGAACCCGGTCCCGTATTGAAGGCACCCTCCGCAACGATGGCCCGTGCCGGTTCGAGGTAGCCGAAAGTGTCGAGGCGGGAAAAGCGCGCCGGGGCGTCGCCCATGCCAAACGCGGCCAAGCCGAAGCGCAAGCCGAACGCCAGGAGGACCATGATGGCAAGCCACCATATTTCCCGGCGGCGGCTTTGATAAAATTCAACAATTTGCGTTTTCATGAGGTGAATTTACACCGTCATCAAAATTATGCAAATTCCGTTTGTCAGGGCTGAGAAAGTATTTTCAGGTTACGAAACTCGATTTGATCCTTACCGTCCAGGTAATGCGACATGAGAAAGAACTCGAGATTCACCGCCTGGGCACTGATATCAACCGTTTTCTTGAAGCTTCGCCAACCGTCGGTCGTGTCCCATTTGGAAAAAATCAGGTTGTGATACCGGAGTGTTTCCCCGGCGGCGTCCGACTCGCGGATAGCAACGTTGACCCGTCCCGAAATTCGAATGACATTCATATCGAAGCTAAGCTCCAACTTCGCATTGGCCGGTTCATTCAATTCCAACTTTCGAGTTAATTTCTGATAGCCGTTGATTGCGTCGCCAAGCTCGGGTTGTCCCCTGACGACCAGTACATTATCCCGCAGGCTATAGCCGCCGGTTTTGACAAATCCTTTGAAGCCCTCGGCGAAATCGGCATTCGAGATCAGGTTGTCTGCGCTCAATTGAAGACAGAATGCGAGCAGAGGCAGAATATATTTAATCATTGTTTTGTCCTTTATTTTTTTACCAGATACACCGGTTTCCAGATGCCTCCGTCACCACCGCTGTCGTGAACGCGCACAGTGACCAATTGTTCCGGCTTGCTCCAGTCGATATACGGATCGATGCGAATCGCAAACGGAGTCTTCCAGTCCTCCGGCTTCTCATACAGCCGCTCACCGGCTTTTTGCCCATTCAAATACACCCACGCGGATTCATCCACTCCTTCAAAATACAGATGGATTTCCTTACCTTGCCATTGTGGATCGACTTTGATAGCGATGGCGTAATAACCCACCCCGTCATAGTTTTTCAGCAATTTCTGCAATTTCAGGTTCTTCATGGATTGATTTTCCCAGGAACGGTTGACCGTGATCGTATCCCAGGTCATGACAACCCGGTGCCAAGAATATTTTTCCCATTGCTCCTTGAGTCCGACATCATTGGGATCCATCTGGAAATACCACACCAGCGACAGGGGAATGGCTTCATCGTACATTTTGAAGTTCTGTCCCAGATGAATAGCCGTGATATCGCCGTAATTGTTCTCGATCTCCATCAACAATCCCCAGCGGATATTCAGATCGTCGCGGTGTTTCAAGCGAAATTCGAGCAACTCCTGCCCGCATTTGATTTTTTGCGCGGAAGAGGCGGCAATGGCCTGATAAACCAACCGCGAATGCCGATTGACCAGACGGAGGGATTCGACGCGCTTTTTTTCCGGTCCGGAGAGCACCCGCGAAGCCGCGTCTTTCAAAATCTGGTCAGCCCGGTCGAAGTCGGCGATCGTGAAATAACGGCTGATTTCCCACATCAAACCGCGCCGAAAATTGCCGTATCGACCAAGTTCACGGATGGCGGCGATATTCGGCTTGATTCTTTGTTCCCAGGTGTTTTCCCGCCAATAGCGGAAATATTTTTTCACGTCTTCATTGGCCGCTCCATAAGCCGAACAATATTCGTTTTCCCAGTGTTCAAAGCTGCGGGACGGATCGGTATGGGCGCGCGCCAGAATGTAATCGGCGATTCCGGTAACCGGCCAGAAACCATGCAGCATATCGTAGTCCGAGCCAATAATGCCATTACGGATGCCGACCTGGAAATGCTCGAACATCTGTTTTTCAAATCCCATCGGCAATCCGGTATTGGAATGCGGATCGTTGGGGCGGAGAAAGAGCTTTTCCGCGCCCGCTTTCCGCCAGCCCTGGTACATTGGGTCGACCTGGTCCAGTTCCAGCATGGACGGAACAAAACCGATGATCGTCTGCGGACTGACTTTTTCCTTTCTCGGGGGAAAGCGATATACCGAATACGCATACATAACGGTGGTTACATCCGGTTTGATCTCGGAAGCTTTTCTAAGAATGGCGTTCGCCAGCCAGATATAACGGTCGGTCAGGTGTTCACCGAATTTTTCGCCGGACAGAGGCACGTCCAATTTCATACATTCCGAACAACGGCAATAGCCATAGTTGTCGTTTTCACAGAGGTTGATGGAGGCGGGTAACGGCTGAATCTTTTGCCAATTGGCAATAATCTGCCGGTGGACGCCGGGATTGCTGACGCAAAGTTTGCTCCAAGCCGGATGCGCCGGATCCATCGAGCGTCGCACACCATCCTCTTGCATAGCGAAATATTCCGGATGTTCCTTGCCGTACAGCTTCCACCACTGGGTAAATGCGTGACCGTAGGACAGAGGAATGCTGTTTCCCATGCGTTGACGCTTGAGCCAGATTTTGGTGGCGGTGGTGTCCTTTTCGTATTCAGCTTGAGTCAAGCGGAAGGCTTCGGGGATTTTCGGGCTGACCTTGGCCCGATAATAATTCCAGTTGTCATAACCGGGACGAATTTCGCGCTGAATCAGTCGTCCCGGGGTCCATCGGTGGTTTCCTTCCTTCAGGAGCAGAACGGAAGAGGGAGTGAAAACGATACCGCCATCTCCGGGCTCGATCCAGCGGATTTGAAACTGCTCCTCCAGAAAATCGTAAACGGCAAAAAGAGTTCCGGTACGGGTATTTTTGTTGAAAATATCCTTGCCCCCGGCATGGTCATCACCGAAAATCCAGGATCCCTTGTCCGTGCACAGCCAGCGGGCTTCCTCCAAGATCAGCGGCTCAGTTCGCTCCACCGGGGCGCTCAGATAAAACGGATAAAAGCCATCCCGGACTTTATCCGCGACCGGTATTTCCGTTCCGGTAATCAGACTCAAATGTTTCTGCAATTCCTCGGCTGCGAATTTCTGGATGAAGCCAGCGCTTTCCGGCAGTACAATCAACGTTTTGGCTGGATCGATTTTCAGCTCACCGCCACATAGGACCGAGCTTAACAACAGGAACAAGTAAAACAGTTTTTTCATATCGGTCAATTCCATTTGGTTGGCGCCCAGGCATAGTCGGCAAAATCAGCGCCAACTGCTCTCAGCGGATAATCTTTTTGAGATTCAGCATGGCCGTCAAGCATCGACACATTCCATTTGCCATTGTGCCGACGGCCTGGATATTCATAACGGGCTCTGATTTCCGCCTGAGGGTAATATCCGGCAGGGAGCGAACCGTCCCATTTGTCTCCGATGGAATAAGTAATCGAGGGCATTTGGGCCAAGTGTATTTTACGCCATTGAATATATGCCGCGCCGATCCAATTCGATACATATTTCTGATTCAAGTAACTGTTCAATCCGTAATGCGAGCCCTTCCAACTGTTGAATTCATCGGCGGTTCCCAGCTTCTTCCGGGCTTCCGATGGGCAATTGAAAATTCCAACGGGACTTCCCGCCGTCGGCTTGGGATCGTTAAGCAATTTCGTCGTAGTGAAAACTGTTTGCCAGAAATCGCCATAGAGACTGCCGGACGCGTAAAAGGTATGGGCAGCCGGCAGGAATCCGTCATAAGTATCGGTGTACATAATCACCGTACTGCCCAACATTTTGACGTTGTTCATGCATTTGGACCCCTGAGCCGCCAATCGCGCCTGGTTCAGGGCCGGCAGCAGCATCGCGGCTAGTATCGCGATAATTGCGATCACTACCAAGAGCTCGATAAGTGTGAAATTTCTTCGATTCTTTGTCATATGGTTATTCCTTATTTTCATTTATTTTATGTTCAGGATTGAAACTTTGATAATGTTCGGTCAGCTCCGGAGGGGGAAATTTTATCAGGTTGTCAACCCCGTCCAGCGTCAGGATTACCCGCTCCCAGCAAATCGTCTTCTCCGGCGGCGGCTTGCAGCCACAACTCTCGCCCAGGTGTAAGCTCGACTTCAGGAATCGCGGCTTCTGTTTGGCGGCGTCATTTCCGTGCTTGATCTTATCCATCAGAAGTTCCATGGTTTGACGCGCCATTTCAGTCACAGGCATTCGAACCGTGGTGACCCGGCATGGACCGGAACACGCATACATATCGCCGTCAAAGCCGCCCAGAACCACATCATCCGGCACCTTGATACCCAAATGGGCCAGGTATCCCATCAAGCGGACGGCGATGAAATCGCTGCTGCAGACAAACGCCGTCACCCGGTCATGACGCAACAGCCGCTCAAGTTGTTCGGCAAACGTGGCATTCCAGGTCAGGTCCAGCAGGGCCGAACAATCCGGCGAAACTCCGTATTCATTGCAAGCGCGCCGAAACCCCGCCACCTTGCTCTGCTGATACCCCATGCTGCAGCCGATCTGGCAAAGCCTACAATGTCCATGCTCCAGCAAATGACGGGTCATTTCATACTCTCCCGCCTCAAAATCGATTCTGATATCCGTACCGTCGGCATCGCGCATCAGCGATATGATCGGGGTATTGATTTCCCGCTGCGGGATGACATTCGCGCAATCGATGGTGATGATGCCGTCGATACCGAATTGCAGTGAATCCTCGATGATTTCAACCGTATTTTTCGACATCAGGATCGGGAAATGCAAAATCCGGTAACCGTAAGCCGCCGCCATGCGCGTAAGCTGATACTGCAACTCCTGGGCTATCGGCATATAATAGGGATTGGTAATGACGGCCAGCGAACGCGAAGTCTGCCCCTTCAACATACAGGCGGAAAGATTCTTGGTGTAGTTGGTTTTGTTGACCAGTTCCATGATCCGGGCACGTGTGGCCGGAGCAACCTTCAATTTGCTGTTGCCGTTCAACACCGCCGAAACCACTGGGCGGGACACCCCCGCCAGCTCGGCTATATCTTTCATTGTTATCGCCATTGTCGCTGATCCATATTTACTTTACACCGATAATTAATCAATCAAAAATAAGCTCAAATTAAAAACTTACTCGAGTAATTTCAATATAAAGATACAGCCGATCCCGAAAAAGTCAATATGGGGAAGATATTTTTCCCAAAAAGATTTGCCACTCAAGATTCTTAAACCACGGAAAGGGAACGAGGAGTTGCGCACTCCTCGCGCTCCAGCGGCGGATACGATCCGCTGCGATGATTCTTTGAGAGAAAAGTTCTTTTTTCGCAAGGGACAACCGAACGGATTCGGTTTTCCCTTTGCAAACCTCTTTCCGATCCTGCCGGTAGGGCCTACATCGAGGCGGCAAAGCCTGGAAATGGGGTCGAGGGGAAA
>JAVBRM010000097.1:0-3615 GCA_031548025.1 Victivallaceae bacterium
AAGCACAAAACAACATCCGGGCTGTAAATCTTTCGCGTCGGAATCGACTGTAGGAACAGTTTACCCCCTCCTTATTTTTCATGCACACTCCCATTCGAAAAGGAGTTGCAATTTTCCGCCACTGTCTTTCCCATAGACGGAAATCCAGGTGAAGATGTCTGGAAGTTTCTTTTCCAGTTCGCTTCCGGGTTTCAATTCGTCGTCGTCAAGTCCGTACTCCAGCGAAATGATGATTTCATACTCGCCTTTCAAAACGATCGGTTCCCGTTTTTCCCGGTTGCGAATTTGAAGATTTTTGGCAACATCATCGACGAGTTGAGCATCATAACCGTCGCGGCAATCGTCAAACATCGGGATGGTTTTTCCACATTGCAGACAGTTCAGGCTCAATGGCGAAAGGAAATTGCTGAGAGGCGCTTCTTTTTCATCGGTAATTCGAAAACCTCCAAGGTTGAAACGCTTGCCGCCGCAGGGACAATTCAACCCGTATTCCAAGTGCGCCCCGCCATGCCCTTGGGGGAATGGCATCGGTTTTAAAAGTGTACGGCGGAAACCCGCAAGGCATTGCGGAAAACGATCCTTTAATAGCTGCACCGCTTTGTTTCCGGTGGCGATATGTATTTCGGTTTGAGGCGAATTCTGTTCCAATTGTCTCCACGCAGCCAACATGTTTTGGGTTGACGGGTCTCCGTTTTTGGCGGTAAAGATCAATACGGACAGGTATTTTTCTCTTTCCGGGAGTTCCGGATTGAGCTGTCGGTAAAAATCCCAGAGTTTCATAGCCGGTTCAAAACCGGTTTCGGCAGAGTTCTGCAAACATTCCACTGCAATCTGATAAGTTGGGGAATCCTGCGGCGCCGCCAGGGAATTTACCGCAAGCATATACCAGACTTCCGGGTCTTGGCCGCTGAAAGATTTATGGATATACGGCCATGCCGCCTTATAATCTCCTTTTCGATAGAGTTCCTTGGCTTTTGCGGCATCGGACCTGTATTGCCAATCGGCAACATAGTTATAGGAAAGCCACCACAGGATTCCCGAGAGCAATACCGTCGCGGCAAGAATCATTGCCATACGCTTCCGGGGCGTTCTTTTTGCTTGTTCTTCCGGCAGGGATCGAACCATTTTGCCCCAAGGCGAGAAGTGAACACCCACCATTAAGATTAACGAAGGGAAGATTAAATATTCAAACCATCCGGTGGGTATGGAAAATGTTACCATAGCTAATATGACAAGAGGTATGCTTCCCAAAAAGATGGTTGCGGAATAGACCAATATTTTGATTTGCTTCTGATTAAGTTTCATGACTTTCTCCCAATCATTTCCGCTTGGCGAGCTCTTCGGCGGTTTCCGGGGCGATATACAGAGCCTTGACAAAAGGACGTTCCGTGGTAGATGAATCGCCTTTGCTGTTGAATGAAACAGAGATGTCGTTGACTGTCAGCAAAATCGTTTGGCCGCATGGACAACCGTCGATAGTATATTGGGTATAGTTATCGCCGGAGCTGTGTTTTCGAAGTTCGTTCAATGCCTCGAAATCATTTTCGAGCAGCCGTTCACGCAAGGCTTCTTCGTCTTCTACTACTTCCAGCGTTGGCGAAGCATAAAACGTGTTGGTCCAATTACCGCATTTTTCACAGAACGACATACTCCGGTAAGTTTTCAAAAAGATCCAAAGCGCCAATCCGACAATCATCGCCGCTTCCAAAATCCACAAAATCAATAGTCCATATCCGGTGATGGGGATTCCACCGCCGCTGCGGGCGAAGCGGCCAATACTCATGTAACCTTCCGCTTCCATCATTTTCCCTGCAACTACGAAAATTACTCCCGGATGCATTGACAACAAGGCATCCACCGAAAAAAGTTTGACTTCCTTGAAAAGTGTCGTCACCCAGAATCCCCAGGTAAACCACATCGCGCACACGGCAACCAATCCGGTTCCAGCGAAAGCGAGCAGGCGGTTGCGGTTATGCGCCCAGATGTTCATGGTAACGCCCGCAAAGCCGATTACGATTCCCAAACCGATGGTAAACAACCCGTTAAGATAAATGAACGGAATGTAACGCGTCGCATAGGAGTAAATAACCGCCAGCACGAAAACCAGCAAGAGCGCGGCGTCCACGCCGATAATCAGCCTGAGAATATTGCATTTTCCGGAAGACCGGTAGAACTGTTCACCTGGTGGTGCCCAGGCGACCGCTTGCTCCACACTGTCTGCCGGAGTCTCTCCAGCGGCTTCCGGCTGCGCTGTTGTTTCAACGGCGGGAATAACGAATTCCCCGTTGCATTGCGGACAGTTCGCATTCATCCCCGCATGTTCTTCACCGGCATCAAGTTGACTCTGACAGTGCGGACACGTAATCAACATAGCGCGATCTCCTTTTATGGATGTGTTTTCTTAAAGAAAGCCTTTATGGTTTATTTTCTGTTTTCTTGCGAATAACGCAACCAGCGGGCAAGCTTCAATGAATCCAATCATAATAAATATTGTCTGTGTCGACTTTGCCATCTGTCACCGCCCCTGGGTTTATATGATATTATACTTAAATTTATACTTTCTGGCTTTAAGTTCAAATCATATTTACGTTTTTATTCGCTTTCTTTTAAAACAATCCAGTAACCTGGGTGATGCAGTCCTTCCCTTCGTGGTGAACATTATTGACGTAAGGGCCGACTTCCCGGCATTGGAGGTAATTGTTTTCTACCGGGCGGAACAGATCGTTCAGTTTTTCCCGGGTTTGAATCTGCAGATCGAGCCAGCGATCCCAGTCGGCGGGACGCAAAATTACTGGTAGCCGGTCATGAATTGGCCGCATCAAGTCATTGGCCTCGGTCGTCAGAATCGTGAAGGAGCGGAGGTGCTCGCCCTGGTAATGCCAATCCTCCCATAGTCCGGCGAAAACCACTGGTTGTTCTTCGGAACTGTTTGTGAAATAGAATGGGGTTTTCGCTTTGCCGGATGTGTGCCATTCGTAGAAGCCAGAAGCTGGTATCAGGCATCGCCTTGACTTAAATGCTTCGCGAAACGAGGGTTTGGTATCGACGGTTTCCGAGCGGGCATTGATGGTGGCCGCCTCCTTGCCTTTGGCCCAAAAAGGAACCAGCCCCCAATACAATTCTTGGCACTCCGGCCTGTTATCACGCTCCTGCAGGATAACCACGCTGTTCTGGCCCGGCGCAATATTGTACCTCGGAACCAGATCCGGCAACGCCATTAGCGCAAACTTTTTCTTTATCGACTTCGGCAAATCTTCAAGGCTGAAACGACCGCACATAGTAAGCCCCTTATAAGTTCAATCACAAGTTACTCTATATACCAGAAATTTCAAATTGTTTATGTATGTTATGATAAAATCATCTTGCGTATTTCCATTGTGTGAAATCGGCTTCGGATTCAAGTTTTTGCTGGATTGGCTGCGGCAGGTCCGGAAAGAAATCGAGGCCGGTCATTTTTTCCACCGCATCCACAGTTACGACAAAATCTTGTAAATCCTGTTTGCTGCCTTCGTTCGGAATCACGAATGCGATCATTTTTTGCGGCGGAGTCAGATCGTAAACCACCTTGAAAAACGACTGGGGCACCGTAATTCGGCCGGGGCCGACCGTCAAAGT
>JAVBRM010000203.1:0-7074 GCA_031548025.1 Victivallaceae bacterium
CATTGGCAGTCAGTGCGATAATCGGCAAATCCCTGTAATAAGAATCTTTGTCGCCCATCGCCCGGATGAGTTTGACAGCTTCCATACCGTCCATTTCCGGCATCATATGGTCCATAAAGACAATATCATACCTGGGGCCATTCTTTACTTTTTCGATCGCCTCAAGCCCGTTACAGGCCGTGTCGGCGGAAATCCCGTAAAGCGACAACATTCTTTTTACGACATAAAGGTTCGCCTTCACATCGTCCACCACCAGGATCTTCGCATCGGGCATGCGCTTGCGAACTACAGCGGTCTTTTTTGCCTGCGACGGCCTTGAGAATTTATATTGATCAAGCCTTTCCGCGAATTCACGTCCCAAGACGCCGGATTTTCCGTCGCCTTGCGGCAAGCGAACAGTGAAAATAGACCCCTTGCCCTTCTCGCTTGCCACGGTAATTTCGCCGCCCATCAGGTGTATCAAGCGCTGGGTGATGTTCATGCCGAGCCCAGTGCCTTCGATCGTCTTGTTGGATTTCGGATCAAAACGCGAATACTCGTCAAACAACTTTTGCGTCTGCTCAAGAGTCATACCCCGGCCAGTATCGCTCACGCGGAAAACCAGCGTCACGTCGGACGCGTCTTCCCCCTTTCCCGGCTCGTGGAAAACAGCCAATTCAACCATTCCCTTATCCGTGTATTTAAAAGCGTTAGACAATAGATTACTCAAAATCTGCTTGATGCGGAGTTCATCGCCAATCAGATTGGCCGGCGTGTTTTCGTCGACCTCTATTTTGAAATCAATGGGTTTTGAGCTGAGGCGCATGACATTGAGCTGCACGGTATCACATATCATGCTGGCGACTTCGTATTTATCGGAAACAACTTCCATCTTGCCGGCCTCGACTTTTGACAGGTCAAGGATATCGTTGATGATACGCAGAAGAAGATCGGCAGAATCGTAAATTCGATTAAAAGCGTCCATCATATCCGGTGCGAGATTTTCGTTCTGCCTCTGGATTTCGGTGATGCCCATAATCGCGTTCATGGGGGTGCGGATTTCATGGCTCATTTTAGCCAGGAAGTTACTCTTGGCACGGTTCATCTGCTCCGCTTTTTGCCGCTCTTCTATTTCCGTAACATCATTCGTGACAATGATGAAACCGGCTTCGTTGCCGGCCTGGTCAAAAAGACGGTGCGCATGGCCTCTAAAATAACGGTTACTTGCTTCCTGGTAAAATACTTCAGCCTCCTGGTCTTCCCGCAAAGCGGCAATCGGATCGAATTTCGAGTCGGGAGGATAGAGACTCATATCGTTGTAAGACTTTCCGACTACCTCATCCAAGTTCTTTCCAATAATGCTGAGCGTGTGACTGTTCATATAAATAATATTGCGGTCCATATCAATAATGGAGAGGGGTTCTTTAATGCTGTCCTCGATACTGTCGGCCATTTCGTCGAAGGAATTGGCGAGAAGACCAAACTCGTCCTTGATGTCCGAGCGCAGGCGGAATTGCCGTGCCCCCGCACGAAAGCGCAATATGCCGTCCAATATCAGCTTGATATTGCCTGTGAGATAAGAAGATAACAGAATAGCGGTCAAAATAACCAGAATAAATATGCATATTGCCGTAAAACCGAGCTGGAACATATTATTCAACAAATTGGCGTCGATGGCTTTGTCGATTATTTTTTTCGTTTCCATGGCGGGGGCAATGAAGTCCTCAATCCCCGCGCCAATGGTGACGAAAGCAAATCCGCGCCTGTTGCCCCGTACGTCCGGGTGATATTGGCCTGTATAATAAGGAATGGCACCGGCGGTAGTTGGCTTGTAAAGCCCACTCCAAAGGATATAGAACGACCCCGATCCGCCATCTTCGGTAAGATCCATCCAACCTGTACACTGCGGGGCATTGTTCAGATAGCGTCCATCGAGACCGGCAAAGCCCGCCTTGGTCAGCGCGAGTGCGGGAGTCTTATCGCGCGATTGATAATCAAGGATGTATTTCCCGGCAGCATCCTTCACGGGGTTGCCGTCTTTATCTTTCAAAACCCTCTCGCCGAACTGCGGCAGGATCTCTCTGTTATTGACATTTTCCGCCAAAAACCTGCCCCAACTCATGCCCACGGCTTTGTCGCTGAGATTATTCCACGAAGGATTGGCGGCAAGCCATTCCGCGCCGCCGGCGGTGCGCCAATAGAAATAAGGCGTGTCTTTCGCCGGCTGGGGTTTGCCTTCCGCGTCAAGCACGGGAATCGTTCTGAATTTGCCTTCTTCGTATTCTTCTTTTATAAAACCGCCGTTTACATAATCCCTTTCACGCTCAATTGACCCCTCCAGCCATGGAACCTGCGGCTCGCCGGTAAGAGGGTTGAAACCGACAATGGAATGATGCCTGGGATGGCATATACTGCGGCACTTGTAGTCCCAGATAAACGCATAGTTGCCTTCATACGCGCTGGGTAGATGGGTATAACGTTCGATCATCGGGGTAATGTAGTCGACAAATTCCATAATATGGTCGTGGTTCAACGCCATGGTCACATAACCGATGATCTCGCCGTCATCATTACCAACCGGCGCGGCCCAGCGCACAATGCCCTCAAAACGCTGGCCATGGGGGTTCTCCTTTCCCGCATAAGCCTGCTTCCTGGCCGCCTCCATGAACTTGTCGGACGGCAGGTTTGCAATCTCTTGAAGCAGGTCGTAATTCGGATGCACCTTAGGAACGTTATTCTTCAATACTCCCGGCGTGTACATCCCGATATAATTCGTGCCGACATAAGCGCCGATAACATCCGAGACGTAAATATCCTTTGTTCCGTCCTTATGAATTTTAAGTTTCTTCAACTCGCTGAAATAGGTCTCGGCCTTAACGTATGTGTTCGCCTTGTCGGATATATCCAATAAAGCCGGATTCATCGGGTAATGCTTCTTGCGCGAGTTCGGAGCGACATATTTATACCGCTCCCGCCCGTTTGTATCGACAAATGTGATTTCATCGTACAGCGGTATAAACTCCTGGTGTCTCTCGGTCAATTCCGGCAACCTGTAATTAAAACTGCTGCCATACAGCATGTCGTTATTTTCCCGGTTGGTGGATTTCCTATTGGCATCATCATGGGCAGGAGGTTTTTTCTCCACCCAGGACATGCCGTCCTCCGAAAGCACCCACTCGCCCTGTTTAGTCAGTCCACTGTTACTGGTTTCGCTGAAGTTCTGATAGGCTTTGTCAGAAGGTGTAAGCCTTGCGAGCTTGAGAATATTCTGGTCTTGCAGACGAAGGAAATCCGCCACCGCGGTCGCCGTGTCGGTAGTCAGCCTCTCGATGTTCTCCCGGGCTCCGTCATTCAGCGCCTTCGTGGAGTCGCCGATGGCTATATCGCGCAATTCATAGCCCATCGCCGTTATCTGCTTCAACGCGATGACTGTAAGCAGGACTATGGGAATAATCATAGCCCCCAAGAAAATAAGAATCAGCTTAGGCCGCAACTTCAGGTTGATTCGGTTGACCAATTGCCCGAATTTCTTCGTTTTATTTGCGGACGAGCTTTTCATTTCCATACCTTTTTATGCTTTGCAAAGTTTCCGTCACCATTTTGCAAGCCTTATCTCCAATTGTTAAAGTACATAATTTAGCATTGAATTTATACTTTTCCAGTAATCAACTGGATAAAACCGGTCAATCAGACAACTTACAGTATATCCCTAAGCTGAGGAAGGGGGAAAATTAATCTTTTGTAGCAAGGTTTTGTTTAAAGTATCTTTGAAAAAGCTCTCCAAGGCATTCCAGTCAGGGGTGGATACGGACAGCAGTTTACTTTTATCCTGAAGCCTGGCATCTTCTTCATTGAAAAATTGAGCAAGGCGGTCTGGAAGTTTTACCCGTGCTTTCTCGACCGCGGATTTTTTCTTTTCCTGAAGCTCGGCAATGATGTCGGAGATATCACCGGGAAACAGACCGGCTTCCAGCAATTTGGAAAATTCGGTGGGCGGCATGGTCTGTTTATCCGCGCTCCAGGTGGCGGCAGCCAAGCCGCGCAGGGCGTAAAACAGCTTCTTGATCGAAATAGTATTCTCGGTATCGAGATTTTCCAGAGCGTTTGCCATCATGGCCAGGTAATGATGGATGGACTTGATCGGATTGAAGTAGAGCGGAATCAGATCTTTCAATTCCAGGTGGAATGATTGACAAGACTCATATTGTATCGGGCTGCCGAGCCATTCATAAAGCGCCAGATTGCAGCTGCCGAACAACCGCAAGGTTTTCCGCAATTCCCAGCCGGCAACATCCAGGTCGCCCGGCAACATCACTTCAAATGTGTCTACAGGCTTCGCCTCGAGGCTCAAATACCATTCAAGCGGTTTGACATAAATTGCGCGAACATCGTAATCGCTGTCGGAGGAAGAAAATCCCCAGGCACGGCTGCCGGACTCCGCCGCAAAAAGAATGCGGCATTCATGCAGGTTTTCCAGTTGCCTTAAAGCTTTAATAATTGTTTCATGCATGATCAGCCTCCCAAGTTTCGGTGATATTCAACAACAGTTGATTGATCCGGTCCAAATCGGCTTGTTCCGGGAGAGTGGAGTGTTTCTCCAGCGAATCGAGTTCCTGAGCCAGGAGTTCCGCTTTGGCAACCAAATCTTCATAAGCGAATTTTCCGTTACGGATATTCAGCAGTTCCTCACGCATCCGGGCATCAACCCGAACCAGCGGTTCGCCATGCCGCATAATATTCAAACCGGAATAGAGCAAACGGAAAGTATGCATCAGATTCTTGGCATTGTAATCCAATTCCCCGGCCTCTTCGGAACGCCAACGCGCCTCGTTGCGGTTGCATTTCCAGTCCCAATACTGGCGGTATTTTGTCTTTGCCTGCTCAAAAGCATGTCGATTGAAAACCAGTAAACCAAGAAAACGTGAATTTTCATCCTCTTTCGAAATACTCTCCATACAGAGATTGCCGTTGCGGAAAACTCCCCTGCCCGATACGCCATAGTCATAAATCCGAAAGAGCTCCGAACTGTATTCAACCGCGGCGGCATGGCAATGGGCAAGTTCGATCCCGGCATCCTGCAAAGATACGGGACGCCCCGGCATACCATCGGTATGAGACGGAATAAAGCGGCAAAAGTCTTCGGCCTGCGGCGGCTCTTCCGGCATCGGATTGCGAACGCGCTTATTGCATCCTTTGGCTTTCTTGATCTGCGCCAGAGCATAGTCACAGTAAGTACCGGCGGCAAGCTTCGAAACAAACAGCGAACGGTTCGCCAGCAAAGTCCGCCAGTAGGAGGTAACGGTCATGCTGCAGTCTTCCGGCAAAAATAACGAATCAAGAATATTCGGATTGGCCTTGGCCGCCAACTCACAGTAGTTCCGCAAGGGATAATAGCGAATGTCATTGCGCTCGTCGGAAACCTGAGTCGCGGAAGCCCCTATGGCAAGATAATGCTCCTTCTCCAAAACAAACACCCCGATCATATCGCGATCGCTTTCCGGAGTGGAAGTACCATAGGCATGACTTCCCCATACTCCGCGAAAAATCACCCGCGTACATTCGGATGAATGCAGTATATCAAATGTAATTGATTCGTTTTCCATATTGACTAAAACTATATGCAAACTACTTTAATCGTAGTATTTTCCTGTAATGTTGAGTATTTCAATTTTAATGACTGCCGTTCCTTTTACCATGTTTTCCGGCAATACTTTTTGACTGAGCTGCGGTGTGTATTTTTTTACAATTTCAATGAGAATTTCTTTTTTGCTTTCCAGATCTTCAAGAATTGTGGCCTTACCCGCAAGAATCACACTTTCGTACTTGGTATTTGTATCACATGGCTTTTCGTCCGGATCAAACAGCAAAGTCTCCATTTCGTAGACCGTCATGCTTACCCGGGGGTCAGCTTTGATATTGTCAACTTTCTGCCCTTTGGGTAAACCGTGTATGTAAACAGCACCACTATAATACAAGAAATGAACAGGAGTGACATATGGCGAGCCATCATTATTAAGAGTGGCAAGACTTCCGGTGGATGCCGACAAAAGAAGACTGTCTATCTTTTCCTTTGCCAACAGGTGTGTTTTCATTCTATGCTGCATGAATATATTTCCTCCTGATCACATGTATTCAAAACAAATTAAAAAATAAGAAAAAGACAGAACCGAACTTACCGACGACTCCGTCAAAAACAAACTACACCGCCATTCTCATCATGTCAAATTAAAGATGAGCTGAAGCCGAAATTAAGAATTGCCAAGCCTCAAATTTGGATACTTTTTGATACCGCCAGATAAAACCAAACGCCAGAGTAATACCCCTGCACAGAATTTTCCCTCAAACGGTTGAAAAATTCGCCTTAATTTGACTTTGGGGATTATTTGCAAGTGCCTGGAAATAAAAATGGTGCTCCCTGAAGGATGTAAATTCCTCTAAAAATCGGGCGTAAAAACCATCTTTCCCGCCCGGGAAATTCTCCCAGTATCGCCCGTAGCCACCCCTCCACGAAACCCATAACCGCACCTCAGTGGTACTTCATGGTACTCGAAAAGTTTCTATTCAGTTACAAAGAAAGGATTGTATATTCTCTCTAAATTTTTGCTGGACCTCCTGCGGCGAAATATTATGGATCTTGGCTAAGAACTGTGATATAGAATCAGCCTCCCAAGGCATAATAGTATTTCCATTCATTTGCACAAAAGGGCCATCTGACTCAGGAAGAATTCTCGATAATGGAATATTCGATAAAATATTTCTTCCTTTCTCGCTACTGAGAGAGGCTGGGCCAAGGCTGAATAGGCAACCTAACTGAATCGCACGAGATAACGCGTCTTTTGTTCCCGTAAACCAATGGAGAATAGTAGTTCCTCTCTGGGAAAATTTTGAAAGACAATCAAGAACCAATTCCGTAAGTTGGAGCCATATTTGCGTGCACGTGAACATGAGTTATTCAACCTGAACCGGACAATCATTGTATATGACCTAACCAACAGTTATTTTGAGGGAAATTGCGTTGAAAATCCGAAAGCCAGGCGCAGTGTCAACAGCAAGGAAAAGCGTTCGGATTGCCCATTGATTTCCGTGGGGTTGGTG
>JAVBRM010000024.1:0-32149 GCA_031548025.1 Victivallaceae bacterium
AACCAAATGGAGTTTGACTTCTAACCGTCTAAGCTCGGCAGAGACCATATCTGACAACACGGGGTTTCCGAAATCCGGAAACCTCACGCTCAAACCTTGCCAAAAAACAGCCGTTTCAAAAAGTTATGGGATATCTGTGAAAAAGATTTGAAAATTGTATTTGGGAATATAGATTTGTTATTGAGGTGCCTATTTTCTCTAATCGCAAATAATGAAAAATAATGAAAAATAATTGGGTCAGAAATTTTTTTGGATGCTTTTTATTACCACTTGTGATTACACTTGTCGCGGTTCATTACTGCGTGTTTCATCGCGGAGAAATATTTTTCGGGGTCATTGGAGTTGGAATATTCTGGCTATATTTTTTATTTTGCGGTATTTTTTCCATACGATGGCAAACATTTCTCATCATGGTTATTGCCATAAATGGAATTCCTCTCGCTTTGGTTCATATTGCGGGATTTACATATGCAGGGATTGGTATTTTTATTGTCCTTCTGATTCTACAATTCCTGCAGAGTAAGCGTTGGGTTATCATCTTGAATTCCATTCTTTTGCTGTTAGCTTCCGCAGGGATGTCCGGTTTTATCTTATTATGTTATTCTTTCGGAAAGGCCTTTGATTCTTCCCCGCCACTGTCGCCACAGTATTTGTTGGGGATATTTCTGCCGATTTCCCTATCAGTACTAGCCATCATACTTCGCTTTGCTATTTTATTTAAATGCAAGAAACCAAAGCAAAAGCCACTGTTTTCGAAGCCTACCTGAAATCCGGTTCGGGACACGCTTTCGCCATACGTCCAACTCTGCTTAGATTAACAGGGAGCCATTGCTTGTAAATGTAAGGCATTTGTGCTATTGTGGAAATTGAAATTATTTTTTCTGGTGAATCATGTTATCATTTGATCATATTGACAGCGGTAAGGTGTTCGACTTCGGGCGAACCTCTGCTGATTATGCGAAATATCGCGATATTTATCCGCAGAGCATGTATCGCAAGCTGGTCGAACTGGGCGTCGTCGCTTCCGGGCAGAAAATTCTGGATATTGCGACGGGTACCGGTGTTTTGCCGCGAAATCTATTAGCAGCGGGAGCATGCTTTACCGGATGCGATATTTCTCCCGATCAAATTACCATGGCGGAGAAAATCTCACCGCCGGGTCGAATAAAATATGTAGTTTGCCCGGCAGAAAAAACACCGTTTGACGCCCGGTCGTTTGATGTCGTGACCGCCTGTCAATGCTTTAATTATTTCGACCAGGCCAAGCTGGTCAGGGAACTGGTTCGAATATTGAAATCCCAAGGCCGATTCTGCAAAATATACATGGGTTGGCTTCCTTATGAAGATGAGCTCGCCATGGCGACTGAACAATTGGTCCTGAAATACAATCCGAAATGGAACGGCGGCGGCTTTGCCCCCGTTTCATTTTCCATTCCGGCATGGTCGGAAAATAACTTTGTTCTCGAAAACTACCACGCCTATCGCGAACCGATACCGTTTACGGTGGAAACCTGGTGCGGCAGAATGCGCAGCTGCCGGGGCATCGGCGCCTCACTTTCAATCGATGAAACGGAGGCTTTCGAAAGAGAATTGCACGAATCTGTTCTTGAACGCCGGAGCGATAATTTTTCAGTTCTCCATTTCATTGAAATTGAAACATATCGATTGAAATAGTGCTCAATCTTAAATAAATTCCATGACGCTGTCGATAACAATGGCTATTTCAGCAAAAGAATATTGCTTTCATTCGGGCCGAATTGGCGATAGGTGCGTTTTTCGTTGATTTTTGTATGTTCGATAGCCAAAGGAGATGCTCCGTCATTACGCATATAGAGAAGATTGCGCGTAATTTTTCCGGTACGCTCAACCGGGGGGCTCGCACCAGATTCGTCCAACAGGAAATTGACTGCTTGTCCCAGGGCCTCTCCACGTTGAATCAGACGTAGCAGGGCTTCGGTTTCGCAAGCGGCTTCGGATGTTGTCAGCGCATAGTATCGGTTGCTATTCAACACAAACCACAAACCGGGAATAACCCAACTCCAATTTTTGAGACTGATTCCATTCAAACTGACATTCATCACGCGTTCCAGTTCTGCCGCATAATTAATCTGAATCCCCAAGGAGGCCAATTCCATACAATGTTTCAGTTGCCGATTCCATTCCGGCATAGTTTGCTTGATCAGAAGCAGTTCTTCCGGCGGAAGAGAGGGTGTATTGAGCATAATTTCAACAACATTCAAATACTGCTCAAAAAACAGGTCGGCATGGGACGCTTGTGCCAACATGACAAAATCACCTTGTACCATTATCAGATTTTGCAGAAGCTTCCGCAACCGTTTTACCTCAGCAAACTCTTCGCGTTCAAGAGCAAGCAACAGGCGAAATGTCTGTAAACGCGCTATGCGGTGCAACTGGTGATTTTGCCATATATTCCGAAAAGGTTCGTCTTCTGAATCAAAGCAGAGTTGCAGAACATATCTTTGAGCGCACAAGGAATCGGCTTCATGGAGGAGCTCCGGGTATTGTTGCAGCAGCGATTCCGCGTCTTTCCGCGCAACCTCATCCTTGAAACAGGCGAAACGAGACTGAAAGCTCAGACTCAATATGGAAGACTGCAGCGGTTGAAAATGTCTCCATTCTATTTTGGGACTCTCAGAACCGGATTTGCGAAGCTCCATCATTTTCCGGTATTCGGGAGAACGATGCAAAACGGATTGTATAAAAAGAGTCCCGCAGAAACCACCGACTCCCCACACGATCAAAAAAAACAGGCATCCAACAATTCCGCGTTTAACTGCCGACAACAGTTCCGGGCGGAGCGGTACGCCGGAGAAGCGGGAATAAAGCGCGATGCGGCAAACCGATGCGGCAGCCACAAGCAATAAAGCGATCCCGGCAAAAGTTTCGATGGCATAAGAAAACGACCATTGCGGAGAGCTCCTGTCGCTACTGGCGCTTAACGAAAAGTATTTGAAAGGCTCAGCAATCATACCAAGAGCAAGTACGCCGAACACAATCGCTCCCAATCCGATAAACGCGGCGGATAGGGCCAAATTCCAGTGAGCTTTTTGTCTGATGCTCACCGCGAGTGGCAAACACCAACCAATGAAAAGATAAAGTGCCGCAATCGCCGCCCAAATGAAATTGCCGTCCAACCACAAATCACGCCGGTAAATAGTGGGAATCAATGCGCCGGGGTAGTAAAATATACCCATTCCCCACAAAATTCCGGCAAGAACAAGAGAAGCGGCAACCCCACCGACCAGCCGACGCTTATCAAGCATTGTCTGATAAAACCGGAAATTTTTCCAGTTCCAATATCCATAAAATCCAAGGAAGGGAACGCACGCCCCCATCAGCACACTGAAGGTGAATTTTGAAAGATAAATCCCGCCAATGGGAGCAAAAAGAACCCACGACACGCTCAGCAAAGCCCCAAGAGGGGTACCAATGCCCAAAAACAACATCAACGCCAGCGTTGCCTGAGCAGCAGGCGATGTCGATTTTTTTAACTTTTCTTCCATAGAGGGACGTTCCATCGTTTTCGTACTCATTATACCATAAGCATTTCTACCGCTGATTGCAAGGTGGTTTGACTTTCATTTTGACAATGATATGTTACTGCCATTGTGTGAAAACAAAATACAAAAAGGAACAATACATGGGAATACCTGCGCGGATTCATGCCATTCTTGCACGCAAAGGCGACTCCGCCATCGTATTTCGCCGTGGCCCGTCCAAAAAAATCGCGGTGATCGGATGGGATCGTCAAAGCGATACATTTACGCTGGGGCAATGGCTTTATGGTCACCTCTATGAATATCGGTGCGACCTGTCGCCAAAGGGAGAATATCTAATCTACTTCGCGGCGAAATACGGCAATGCGAGTCCGGTCGAAATCAAAACCGAAGAGTATCTCCGGGAAGAGCTCGGAGGCGACTGGTGGACGATGAAAAACGGCTCTCAAAAACGTGTTGCCGCCCTGGAAGAAATTCAACGCAAACATGCCTCTGAATTCAAGAAAATGATTGCAAGCCGCGATTATCATGACCGGAGCTGGACGGCGATTTCCCGTGCTCCGTATCTCAAAGCGCTTGATCTATGGTGGAATGGCAGCGGCTGGAACGGTGGAGGTCTGTTTTTAAGCGACAACGAAATTTGCCTGAATCATCCTCCGAAGCATATTTCGGAGTCTTTGCGAGGGGAGAATAGTCGTAAATTCCGTGAAGTTCCACCGCCTGAATGGTGTGAGTCCTGGGGACATTCCGGCGAATGTCCGATGATTTATTTTCCGCGTCTGCAACGCGATGGCTGGACGCTTCTGGAAGAGCATGAAAAAGACTGGGTATGTGAAAAGACTCTTCCCGGAGATATTAAGCTGCGAAAAACTTTTTATTGCTTCGGGACATATCAGAATCCGGGATACGGTTGTTATTATGAGCGGCATGCGGTTCATGACTTCGCCGGAAACTTGCTCGTAGACGGCACAAACTGGCGGTGGGCGGATTATGATTTCCGGCGGAAACGAATTGTCTTTGCAGAAAATGGTACAATCTACGCACTGAGCACCAAAGACATTGAAAAGCCCCCCGTGCTGCTCTACGATTTCAACGATATGGAGTATGAACGGATTACCGCCCCATATTGATCGGAATTTTCTGCATATTTTCGTGATCTTCCGTTTTATTTACTTTTCCCGATAAGATATAATTATGAGTGGCGTCAAATATCAGTATCTTATATTTTTCGGGAATTCAGCGGAAGCTGTCTTGAATATGGGAAATATATGATTATCTTTTGGATATGTAACCTCAAAGTAAAGGGGATGGATGTGAAAAACAGTTTTTGCTCAGGCGGTTCATTTCATCACATCGATCACTCATTGAGTCATTTACGGCAAACGGCGGAAAGCTTCCGGTTGAGGCTTGGGGTTTCGCTTTTTTATTCGTCATTTCAAATTGTCTGCTGTGTGGCGTTTTTTACGGTTGGCGCTTTTATTTTGCTGGGCCGTTATTTGTTTCGGGAGTGGTCTTTTCAGTTGTCTTTGGGGTTGGCGATTATTGCCCTGGTGGCGGCCGTTTTGATCGCGGCCGCGCGAAGTATGAAGCGGTTGCCGAAAATTCATAAGCTGATGATTTGGCTCGACAGCAATAACGCTTCGGGTGGATTGGCCGCTACGGCTATGGAGATTGATATGGGGCGTTGGCACCAGGAAATCCGTCCGGCGCAAGTGCCGCGTTTTCACACTGTCGGGAAGTATGGGGTATTGCCGCTTTGGGCGAGTGTGGTGTTTGTTGCCGGAGTCCTGCTCTGCCCGGTGAATCATTATGAAGCGCGGCAGAAGAGTTTGCTCCATATTGAGGAAGAAGTCGCTGAAATTCAACAGAAACTGGATGTGATCGAGGAAGAACAATTAATACCTCCCCAGGAAATGGCGGAAATCCGGAAAACTTTTGCCGATCTTCGCGAAAACAACGATGCCGGGAATGCGGGACGGACTTATGAGCTTCTGGAAACGCTGGCCCGGCGAATGGATTCTGTCGGGGAAGAAGCGGCCGGTAATCTGCGGCAGTCGCTGGAAACCGCCAGTATGCTGGCTCCGGCGCTGGAGAGTTTGGCGGCGCTTCCGGAAGGGCAGCAATTTGAGGCTATTTCCCCGGAATTGGCGGAGGTTATGAAAAAACTGACTGAGAACAATCCGAAGTTGGCTGAAATGTTGAAACAGGCCGCCGCGGATGGAATAAATCTCGATAAACTTGACCCTGAGACTTTGAAAAAACTGGCCGACTGCATGAAAAATATGTCTGCCGAAATGCGTGACAAATTGTGCAAGCTGGCGGATGCCAAATTGGCAAAATTACGCCCATGCAGTTCCGGAAACTGCAAGAATCCCGGTGAGTGCAAGACGCCGGGCTTGTGTGATGCCGAAGGCGCCGATCTGGCCGGATGGCTGGCCGAAAATGGGCCGGAGGCGGAAAATCTGCTGGCGTTTCTCTGCGCGATGCCGGGACAGGGCGGGGTATCCCGGGGGCGTGGCGATGCTCCGCTGTACATGACCAACGATACCCGGGATGATGGCGGAGCCCGGCGGAATCTGCAAGTAGCTTCCGATCCGGATTTGTCGCAAAGCACGGTGTTGGCCAAATTCGGCGGGGCTCCCGGCAAAGATGAGGATGCCCAGGCCGCCCAAGCCGGCCGTCTGCAGGGCGGAGATGCGGCTGTGGAGCAACGTCAGACCAGTATCCGACCGGAGCATCGTGCTGCGGTTGAGAAATATTTCAAGACTAAATAAAAAAAGTATATATGGGAGCTGAAATTATGAGCCAGGCTGAACTGATTTCTCCGGATGAACTCCAGTCGATACAACAGCGTGCGAGCCGGATCCTCGATGAATTGGACCGGATTCTGTTGGGACACCATGAAGTGCACAAATTGTTGTTGATCGGCATATTGAGCCGCGGGCATATCTTGCTGGAAGGTCTGCCGGGAGTCGGCAAGACCGCCTTGGTCAAGGCTTTGGGGCAACTTCTGTCGCTGGATTTCAAGCGGATTCAATTTACCCCGGATTTGCTGCCCAGCGATATTCTGGGGTGCAATATTCTCCAGATGGAACAGGATGGTTCCCGGCGCATGGCCTTCCAGCCGGGAGCAATTTTTACCAATATTCTGCTGGCCGACGAAATCAACCGCGCTTCGCCGAAAACACAGTCGGCCATGCTCGAGGCGATGCAGGAGCGGGCGGTGACCCTGCTCGGAGAAACCCGCCTTCTGCCCGATCCGTTTTTTGTACTGGCTTCTCAAAATCCGATTGAATTGGAGGGAACTTATCCGATTCCGGAAGCTCAGCTCGACCGTTTTCTCTTTAAAATCGCGGTTGGCGGCGTCAATGCGAATATTCTGACTGAAATTATTTCCACGCGCCGCCGCGGCGAGCCGCCGATGCCGGAATGGCATGTCGGCAAGGATGGATTGGAGGAACTGTTTTCGGCCATGAACCGGATTTATTTGAGTAAGCCGGTAGCAAATTATATGGCGCGCCTGGTGGCGGCGGGGCATCCGAATGATCCTGCGGCATTGCCGGAAATCAAGCGTTATGCGGCGTTCGGCGCCTCGCCGCGGGCGGCGATCGCATTGGCCGAATCATCGCGGGCGGCGGCGCTGCTGGCGGGACGCCCGACTGTCAGTTTCGAAGACGTCCGTTATGTGGCGCCGGCGGTTCTGAACCACCGTCTGATCCTGAATTACCAAGCCCGGCTCGAGAAAATTTCCAGTTATGATTTGATCGATCTGCTGCTGGAAAAGGTCGATCCGGCCGGTATCGACTGGCCGAAAGATATTGTCATAGAAAAAGCGGAGGGGGCGAGATGATTGTTGTAATCAAGCGGCTTCTGGTGAGCCTGATTGTCATGTCGGCTGCGCTTGCATATGCCGAAGACTTCGGGCCGGTATCCATTGAGCTGATCCCGGCGATGAAGGGCGGCGCCGCCGAGGGCGAATATCAGGTTTTTGAGTTCCGTATGACCAACAAAAGCCTTGAGCCGGTGGAGATCGGCCTGAACCTGGAAGTCGAGCATTATAAAAAATCCATTTATGTCAGCCGGCGTGTTCTGCTGCCGCCTTCTTCGGTTCAAAATGCCAAACTTTATTATCCAACCACCGGTAATGTTGTCAATCATACCTTGAATTTATATATTAACCGTCAGAAAATGAATCATACATTGCTGGATCATATTTATCGCAACCGATATGGAGCCAACCTGATGTCGCCGTCCATTCCTATCGCCGATTACGCGGAATTGAGGATATTTCCCCAACATGCGGAGCCGACTACCATATCCCTGGCGCAATGGGGAAAAGATTTGCGGGATTACAGCGGGTTGCGTAAAATTTATCTATCATCCACCGATGTATTGCCCCCGGAGGTGGAAAAAGCAATCATGCAATGGGTCCGGCTGGGCGGTACCCTGATCATTTTTGTGGCGCCGAACGCCCCCTGGCCGAAAGATATCAAGGATAATGGAAGCGGTCTTGTTATTGAAGATCATCTCTGGGGACGAAAAGCGTTTTGCCGTCCGTTGACGCCCACGCAATTGAAGGAGATTGAAAAAGAACCGGAAAAATATAAGTCGGACGACGACCCGTGGGCTAACATCGGCAGCGGCAGCAGCCGCCCCGTCAAGGAGTCGGCGGCATTGGGCGCGGCGGGGACTTTCATGCGCAATGAGACGGGCAATTATTTGGGACATGGTACAGCAGTTGCCAAGGAGGAATTATTGCCGAAAATTGTCGATGTGCCGCTCCGCCGGCTGTTTGTCGTCATGCTGTTTTTTGTCTTTTTAATCGGACCGGTCAATTATTTTTATCTCAAAAAGAAACGGCGTGAGCCGTGGATTCTGGTTACTACGCCGGTAATCAGCCTGGTTTTCTGTGTGCTGGTTATTCTTTTTATCACCGTCAATGAGGGGTGGTATTCACGGGGAAACTCGTATGGCGTGACTTTCTTGAATCAGGCAAGCCATCAGGCCGATACCATCGCCTATGTTTCTTTGTATGCTCCGATTGCGCCGCGGGGCGGTTTCAATTTTCCACCGGAGGATTGCCTGGCATTTTATGACGGCAGCGGCACGATACGACTGGATGAAAATACATCCCAGCATTATGATTCCAGCTTGATCATGGCGCGGGTGCCGCTGAATTACAGGGTTGCCCGGTCGGAAGCCAGGCGGGAGCGGCTGCGGGTGCTGGAAGAAAACTCAGCCGGTCTTCATATCGTCAACGGTCTCGGGGGGAAATTGTCGGCGTTGGCGGTGGCCGGCAGTGACGGCAAGATTTACAGCAGTGCTTCGGCGGTTGAAGCGGGCGCCAAGGTCACATTGAAGGATAGCGGCAACTCCTCCCAAGTCCGGGATTTCCCGTCGGCTGCGGTTATTGATCAGGTGAAAAAAGTTCCCCAGGATCACAATTCGTACATTATGAGCATAGCCGGACAGCTGCCGCCCGGTTATTACGCGGCGATGTCGGAGACTTCGCTGTTTTTTACGGTCGGCACCGTGCCGGATGAATTCACAACCAAACAATTGATTATAGGAACCTATCAGATCGGGGAAGGCAAAGATGAAAATTGAGATAAAAAATCTGGTCCGGACATTCGGCTCCACCCGGGCCGTCGACAATATTTCTTTCAGCTTCAAGTCGGGAGACGTCTTCGGTTTTATCGGTCCGAACGGAGCCGGGAAGACCACCACCATCCGGATTATGGCGACACTGGACCAGCCGGACTCCGGGGATGTTTTGTTTGACGGAATTTCGGTGGTGGACGATCCGGAAAAAGTACGGCGGCTGATCGGTTACATGCCGGATTCGCTGCCGGAATACCGGGACATTCAGGTATGGGAGTACCTGGATTTTTTCGCCCGCACGTTTGGGCTGAAAGGCGAACAGCGTACCCGGGTACTGTCCAATATCGAGGAATTTACCAGCCTCGGCGAAATCCGGCACAAATACCTGGCTTCGCTCTCCAAGGGCATGAAGCAGCGTGTCAGCCTGGCCCGTTCGTTGATTCACGATCCGCCGGTGCTGGTGATGGACGAACCGGCGGCCGGGCTGGACCCGCGGGCCCGCCTTGAATTGCGGGCGCTGCTGAAAATCCTGTCGCAGCAGGGCAAGGCGATTCTCCTGAGCAGCCATATCCTCTCCGAACTGCAGGATATCTGCAACGGCGCGGTAATCATCGAAAAAGGCCGTCTTCTTTCCGCCGGAACGCTGAATGAACTGCTGAAGCAGAATTCCGTGGAAGCGGAGGCGGAAAACCCGGTTCAGGCAGCGGTTACGGTCATCATCGAATGCGGCAGCGATATCGAAATTATCCGCCTGAAACTGCTGGAACATCCGGCCGTCCAGGAGGCGAAGAACGGCGAAAGCAACCGTATCGAAGCGTTGATCGCCGGAGATGACCGGGAAATTTCCCGCATCATCGGCTCGCTGTTGGCGTCGGAATTGGTCATTACCGGATTCCGCAAACAGGAACTCGGATTGGAAGAATTATTTATGAAAATTACTACTGGAGGCGTCCAGTAATGCTCAAACGCGATTGGAGCGACCTGCTGAATCCGATTCTGGTCAAGGAATCCAGGCAATTTTTTCACAACAATTTGATTGTTATGGTGACCTGGTTGTTCCTGGCCGCTCAACTTGCAGCCATGATTTACGGCATGTATCAAAAGCAGCAGGGCAGTGAATCGTATGCCGACCAGATGGCCGAATTCATGGTCATAGTGCTTTTGTTCGGCAGCTATCTGATCTGCTGCTTTGGCAGTATGATACGGTATTCGTCCGAACGAAGCCGCCCCGAGCTGGATTGCTCGCGGATCACTCCGCTTTCTCCATTGAAAATTCTTTGTGGAAAAATCAGCAGCAATCTGGTGGTACTGATTTATTTTCATGCCATGTTCCTGCCGTTCTTTTTGATCGCTTCTTTCCTCGGAGTCTCGGGGATTTGGGAAATGTTTGGTACTGCGGCATTTATTTTTTCATTTGTTCTCTTTCTATCGATAACCGGTCTCTTTTTCGGTGGATTTGGAAATTACCTGATGCTCGGAATGTATATTCTGGTTTGTATTGGCGTGCCGGCGCTGATTTATTGGTTTGTGGATGACACTTATTTGGGAATTTCATCTACATCATTAAACGGCATATTGCTTTTTTTACTATTGTCCGGTATTCCATTTACCTTGGCTTACGCCATGCTCAAGTCCGTCAATTCGAATCCGATGCGCTCGGCGAGAGTCTATCTGACATTCTTTTTCTTTGTGTTTCCCCTGATATTTCTGAATTGCTGGGATCGTAAATTATCGGCATCGCTGAGTAGTTTTCCTGACTTTATTCGAATAACCCATTTACTCGGAGCACTGTTGGTTATAATCATTTTGTCCATGGCGACGATACTGGAATACAATTATACATCGTCCCGTTTCAAAAGACCGGCATGGAGTCCTTTGAAATGTCTGGTCATGTATCCGTTCTCCACTGGCTGGGGTGGTGGTATTGCATTATGCTGGCTGCTGCTCGGCGTCATTCTGCTGGAAAATCTGTGGGCATGGAAATTCACTGTGGGGACAGCAACGGCATCTGCCGAAGCATTCGTGATGACCGCGCTGGCATTGTATGCGTTGTTCTGTACACAGCTGAGTATCTGGATGGCGCGTTTTTTCAAGTGTTTTTCCGCCTGGATTTATGGGCTCGGCATAGTTTTTGTAACGGGGGTGCTTCTGCCGTTGGTGTTGAGGGAGATTCTCTCCAACATAGGGATTTCCGATATGTTTCTCGGCACAAATGAATTTATCAAATTCATATGTTACCTTGCCCTGGGGCTTGTCGGTTTCAGTTCTTTTTTGATTTTTTCGCCGTTAGTGAATGATTTTGAAGAGTTTTGCCGCCAAAAGACGGAGGATACCGTATGAAATACAAATGGGACGATTATTTGAATCCGGTACTGGTCAAGGAAGTCCGGCAGTATTTCCATAACCGGACGCTGGTAATCCTGACGGAAGTACTGCTTGGCGTCCAACTGATTTCTCTGCTGTTCATGGAGTATTTTGTCAAAGGCGATTCACTGGACAACCCCGCGGGACGCGCTTTGTTTACGGTATTGGCGATCGGATTGGGAATCAGCGGTTTCGTGGTTTGCGGATTGGGCACGGAACGGCGTTTTACGGAAGAACGGGCCAATCAGGAACTCGACTTTGCCCGGATTACACCTCTGAGCCCCTTTCAGATTATCTGGGGCAAACTGGCCAGCGCGATGGTGATGGCGTGTTATTTTTTCGCCTTGTGCCTGCCGTTTGTGGTGATTGCGTATTTTCTGCGCGGCATCGAAATGGGGGTCATGCTGCAGGTGGCGCTGATTATTTTCATCTCGCTGTTACTGTCCGCGCAAATTGCAATTCTGTGCGGCACCGCCGGTAAACGCTGGATGATTATTCTATATTTGCTGGGCATGTACCAGTTCCTGCAAATTTTTCTGGGATTGGGGGTGATGTTGGCTGTTCGTAGTCCTTTTGGGAACAAGAGCTTGCCTTTTGTTCTGATCGAGCTGGTGGTGGCGCTCCTGATTTGCGGGTTTATCTTTGTCATGAGCATGGCCTCGGTAAATCACCCGGCGGCGAACCGGATATTGCCGGTGCGGGTTTATGCCGTTTGCCTGATTCCCGCCGGAACTCTGGTCGGCTGGCTGATCGGCATACTCTCCGATAGTCCTGATATCTGGAAGTTTATAGTCTGGGGTTTGATGACCGGCCTGACGCTGGCCGCGGCCGGTTGCGCTACGCTGACGGTATTCGAGCGGGAACACCCGGGATTGCGGGTAACGCGCTATTGCCCGGAATCCGGTTGGGGCCGTCTGCTTTATTTTCTGTTTTCCAGCGGTTGGAGCGGCGGAATATTGCTGTCGTGGATTTTGATGTTGGTGCTGGGAGCGGTGGCGATAGTACCTCCTACTGAGGAATCGGGGATATTTTTGTTCAATGCCATGTATTGGATCGCATGTGCGGAATTCGCTATTTTGCTGCATACGAAAAGACCGCAAACCAAAGCGTTGCTCTTCTTTATGATCATCCAGGGGGTATTTTTTGTGCTGGGGGTAATGTTCAGTTCTTTGGCTGACAGAAGAATGGGATCTTCCGAAGCTTGGATTATCATCCGGTATTTCGCGCTTTTCATGATGCTTCTGGGGGCTGTCCTGATTGTACGGCGGGTATGGAAAAATTTCCGGAATTTCTACCGCAATGCCGTACAAGTCGATATCCAAGGTAGGGCTGCCTGTCCCCAGGCAGCCGTTCTCACCGGGCCGAATATTCTGTCATCCAAAGGCAAAACCGATAGGTACGCTGAAGTGAACGGCGCTCTGAGGCGCCCTACCCAAACCTCCTCCTCCGCCGGCGATGTCTGGAATTCCTGGTTCATCAAATGTCTTCGCCAGTTGAAACGTAATCATGTCTGGGTCTATTGCATTGTCATGATCGTGGTCCAGATCGTCGTGATTGCATTATATATGGATAATTCGCGGGACGGCTGGCAGCATGGCTGGACGGCCCCGGCGTTTCTGATGATTATTCTCGGCACGGTTTCGTATATGCAACTATCGTTCGGCCGGGCTCGCAATTATATAGGCCGGGTTCAGAATACGCAGCATTTTCTGGATTTTTCCCCCATCGAGCCCGGCAGAACGATACGCGGAATTTTATGGTCCCATCTGTATATTTTTCTGCTATTCAATCTGTTTGCCCTGATTCTGTTTTTCTGTGCCGTCTTCCTGGAGCCGCGCGACCTCGGTAAATTCGGCTTGTGGTGGATTTTCTCGTACCTTGTTTCGCTGTTTCTTTCCTTGATTGTGACTCTGAAAAAAATAGAACTGGATTTTTTTGTTTTGTGCGCAATGCCGTTTCTCGGCATGAATTTAGAAGTAACGATATGGCCCTGGGATTTGCGCGGCATGGTGATCTACGTCGCCTTTATCATTTATCTACTGGAGTGCGTGCGGGTTTCCCTGCTGTCGGAGACCTGCGAACAGGGAGGACGCCGCAGACTGCTGCAGGGCGGGCTGCTGTTGGTCGCCTGTCTGATGATCAAAACGAGTCCGGAACTGGAGCTGATATATGCCTTGCCGCTTCTTCTTGCGATTTTTGGCGCTTTGAATTTAATCGGAAATTCGATCAATGGAATTCCCGCGAACCGCCTGAACCGCCTTCCGAAATCGCCGGGCAAAAAACTGCTTTGGTTTGTTTGGAGCGGAAATACATCGGGCGGCTGGTTATGGGCCTGGCTGATATCCGGTATCGCTGTTCGTTTGTTCCGGGGGGCCGTGCCGGAGAAAGATTCCATTTGGGGAGTGGTGATGATCGCGGTGGTGCTGGGCGCTGAGCTGGCTTTTATTATTTGCCGGATCATGCGGCGGCGCAAGTTCAACGTTCCTGGGAAAACCTATATCCCGGTAACAGTGGCCGCCACCACGATTATTGTAACTCTGGTTGCCGCCATCGGGATGATGACCAGAGGCGGAATACAAGGTTACTTCATCTCCTACCAGGCGAGCGGCTGGATCATTACAGCCGCTGTGGCGGTTTTCATTGCGCCGGTGATCGTGAGAGATTTCATGTCGTTATTTAAGGAAGTCGAATGAACAGTCTTTTTACTCAAATTCTGCACGACGCCATCTTGCGGGGGGCCGCTTTGGAACTGGCTACGCCCAAGGCCTCGGCGGGCATTGACGGACGCCGCCTTGGCCGCCGCTCCGGCAATGCGTTGGAATTTGCCGAATACCGGGAATACCAGGCCGGTGACGATCTGAGGCGGCTGGACTGGGGAGTCTATGCCCGCAGTGAACAATTGATGATCAAGCTGTACAGCGAGGAAGTCGATCCGCGTTGCGATATTATTCTGGATCACTCCGCTTCGATGTCCGCCGGAGGCGAAAACAAGGCGGCTGCGGCGTTCGGTATTGCCGCTTTGCTGTCGCAGGCGGCGGCCAATGCCGGGTTTTCGCTGGCGGTATGGCATGCCGCCGAAAAACTGGAACGCGAACCCTTTCCGGTTCATCCGGCTGAATGGCTGAACAGCGATTTCACCGCGCAGTCCAATCCCGACGGAGTATTGGCCGACTCGGGGGGAGTGTTTCAGAACCGGGGTATCAGGCTGTTGATCAGCGATCTGCTCTGGCCGGGCTCGCCGGAGGTTTTCCTGCGGCGGCTTTCCGACGGCGCCATGAGGGTTGTCCTGATCGAACTGCTGACCAATGATGAGCTGCGTCCCGGTGACTCCGGAAACATCGCATTGTGCGATACCGAAACCGGCGAAGAACGCGAGCTGTTTCTGGACGAAACCATGTGCCGGCGTTACCGGGAGCGTCTGGCCCGGCACCGGGAGTTGTGGGCTGAAACCGCCGAGGAATTCGGCATTGGGATCATTCGGCTGACTCTGGAAGATTTTCTGCCGGATTGGAATTTAAATGAATTTTTCCGCTGCGGAGTACTCAAATAGATGAATTTCGGCTTCGAACAACCTGGTTTTCTGTATGCGATGTCCGCTCTGGCGGTACTGCTGGCGTTATACGTGTGGTACCGGCGCTCGCGGCGTAAGCCCGTGGCGGCGCTGTTTTTGTGGGACCGCCCGGAAACCTCTCCCCAGAGCGGGTCCCGTTTCGAATTGAAAAAACTTCCGTTGAGTTTTTATCTGGAAGCTCTGGTCGTTCTGTTGCTGGCCGGGGCTGCGGCTATGCCGTTTCTGCGGAGCCGCGACTCATATCCGCCGCTGGCGGTGATTGTCGACAATTCGTTTTCCATGCAGAGTGCGTGGCCCGGCGAAATTTCACCTCGCAAAGCGGGTGAGGCATACGCCGCCGAACAGTTGAAATCAACCCCGGGCCGCCGGGTTATCGGTATCTCAGCCGGAGTGGCTCCGCGCCTGATTGCCGACGGACGCGAACAATTCGATTTCAAGGCGTTTGGCGCTGCTGACGAACCCGGCGCCGACCTGACGGCGGCTATTGCGATGGCTCGCGGAATTTCCGCGTTCGCGGAGATTCTGGTGATTACCGACCATGCACCGGATTTTCCGCTGACCGATGATATTTCATGGTTTTCCGCTGCGACCGCCAAACCGAATACTGCTTTGGTCAATGTCCGGCGGCAAGACGAAAAAATTCTGGTGGAGGTCATGAACTTTTCCGATGTCCCTGTCAAAGTCCAGTTGCGGCTGACGCCGGGCGGTACCGGCGAGTGGTTGGAGCTGAAACCACAAGAGAGGCGCAAAATCGTCAGCCGGTTGCCGGTGGAGGCCAGGAAGTTGCCGGTGGAGGTTTTGCTTGAGGTGGAAAATGACGCTCTGATGTTTGACAACCGCGCTTACCTGCTGCCGGAAGAAAAAGCTCCGGTGGTTTGTCGAGTTGCCGCGGAACTGCCGGAAGCGGCGCGGAAAGTGCTGGAGTCGGCGTTCAAGGACAGCCCGGATTTTACTCTTTCCGGTGAGCCGGAATTGCTTTTTGATATTCCGCGCCCCGGAGTCTCCGTCAAATATCATCGCTTCATCTGGCATGGCGCGGATAGTGACCGGGCTGTTTTGTCCAATCAGACGCTGTCCGTATTATCCGGCCAGGAGTTGACGCGCGGACTGCCGTTGCAGGATTTGCGCTGGTCCGCCGTACCGGACTTGGAACTGCCAGGCAGGCTCCTGATTCAACGTGGTGACACCGCTTTGATGAGTGTAGTGAGCAAGCCCCGCAATACCGTCGATATCCATTTCAATATGATGCCGGCGCATTCGAATTTGCCCCAACGCCCGTTCTGGCCGATTCTGTTCTGGAATCTGGCCGACGTCCTGCGGGGGGAACGTCCGGGGCCGGAACGCGCCAATTACCGGTCCGGCGAAATCATCCATATCCGTTTGCCGGACCAGGCTCCGCCCTATTTGAAAATCAAACAACCGGACGGCAGCGAATGGCAGGCCGACGCCGTCCGGCGCATGGTGTTTCTGCCGGCGGGTGCTCCTGGAATTTATCAGATCGACGGCCGTTGGAGTGTGGCGGTTTCGGCTCTGGATGGAAACGAATCGGACCTGCGCGGTCAGAGCCCCTATACGCGCACGGCGTCCAAACTGCCGGATGAGGCGGAGTTTCCGCGCCGCTCCCTGATATTTGTCCTGTTGCTGGCGGCGGTGGCGGTGTTGATGTTTCATCAATACAAAGTTGGAAGCGCAAGGAGGGATGTATGAACTTTTTGTATCCAGTAGCTTTTCTCCTTCTGCTGCCGGTGACGGTGTGGCTGTATTACCGTCCGTTTCGCAGCCCGGTATTGAATATTATCCGGGGGGTGCTTTATGCATTGGTAATCCTGATATTGGCCGGCCCGCAATTGAAAGTATCGGACCGCTCCGGAACCGTCATGGTATTGGTCGACCGCAGCCGCTCCATGCCGCCGAACGCCAAAATCGCTTCGGAAGAATATGTCCGCCGCCTGGCGGCTTCGTGCCCGTCGGATTCCAGATTCGGCGTGGTTTCCTTCGCCGCCGCCGCGAACATTGAAAAACTGCCGGGAACCGGCGGATTTGACGGCCTCAATTCCTACATACAAAACCCGGATGCCTCAAACCTGACAGCCGGACTGAAAACCGCTCTTGGTCAGATACCGGAAAACTCGCCGGGCCGGATCGTCTTGATCGGCGACGGCGGCTGGACCGGCGCCGATCCGGCCCGTACTCTGGCGGTGGCCGCCGCCAGACGCATAGCCGTCGATTACTATCAACTCAAAAGGATTACCGCGCATGACCTGGCGATTGCCGCCGTAGAGGCTCCGTTGACCGCGGCCGCGGGAGAAATCTATACGCTGAACTGCCGGATACTTTCACCGGAAGCCCAAAACGCCCAATGTCGGATCCGTCGCAACGGAGGTCCCTGGCAGACCCGCGATGTTCAGTTGCGCCGGGGCGTAAACTTCCTGAGCTGGCGTGACCGCGCCGACGTTTCCGGCATTATTGATTATACCGTCGAAATTATCGGCCGGAACCCCGCGCTGGACGAGATGCCGGAAAACAACCGGGTCCGTCATCTGATTCAGATCTCCGGGCGCAAACCAATACTGTTGCTGAGTGAATCTCCGTCCGCTAATTTCGCCAGAGTGTTGCGCGGGGCCGGGATGGAACTGGTGGTACGTCCGCCTTCTCCGTCAGAGCTGACACCGGAAAAACTGGCCGGTTACGCCGGGGTTATCCTGGAAAATGTCCCGGCCGGAAAACTGGGGCTTGACGGTATGCAGTTGCTGGCGGGCATGGTAAAATCGGGTTCACTCGGACTGATGATGACCGGGGGACGCAGTTCGTTTGCGGTCGGCGGTTATTACCGTTCGCCATTGGAGGAAGTCCTGCCGGTGGCCATGGAGCAGCGTCAGGAGCTGCGAAAAAGTTCCACCGCTCTGGTCGTGGCGCTGGATCGTTCCGGCAGTATGGCTGTTCCCATCGGCAATATGACCAAAATGGATATGGCAAACCTCGCCACTCTGGAAGTATTCAAATTGATGGCTCCCATGGATGAATTCGGAGTCATTGCGATTGACAGCAGTCCGCATGTCGTGATTCCGCTGTCGCCCGTTTCCGGGATCCAACACGGCGAAAAACGGATCCGCCGCATCGAGTCCATGGGTGGCGGTATTTTTACCTATACCGCGCTTCACGCCGCCACTTCTGCGCTGTTGAAATCAGACGCCAAGATACGGCATCTGCTGCTTTTCGCCGACGCTGCCGACGCAGAGGAACCCGGTGCTTACCGGGCATTGCTGGAAAAAACCTCCCGGGCCGGAATCACTGTGAGCGTCGTCGGACTTGGTACCGTCAACGATTCCGATGCCGATTTCCTGGTCGATGTGGCCCGACGGGGCAATGGAATCTGTTATTTCTCCGATCGCGCGGATGAACTGCCGCGGATCTTCGCCCAGGACACCTTCACCGTGGCCCGGCAGACATTTATCGAGGCTCCGACTCCAGGGGATTATACCGCCGCAGTACGCTCTTTGAATGTTTCGCGACTGGGAAAATCCACGGAATTCGGCGGCTATAATTTGTGTTATCAGAAAGAAAATTGCGAAATGCTTCTGGTCAGCCGCGATGAATTCACCGCTCCGCTGGCCGCGATCGGCCAGGCCGGGCTGGGCCGGGTCTCCGTCCTTACTGCCGAGGCGGACGGCGCCTATACCGGCAAATTCGCTGCCGATCCGGAATCCGGAACCTTGCTGGCGGCGCTCGCCAATTGGATGCATACCCCGGAAAACAATCAGGATTTTCTGGTGACCCAGCATCAGGAGCGTGGCTCCATGAATGTTGAAATATCGCTTGATCCCGCCCGGGAACGCGATCCGTGGACCATCCGCCCGGTAATGAATGTACTGGCGGCGCGCACCGGCGCGGCTCCGGAAAACAGGCAGATTGCATTTGAATGGATAGCACCGGACCGCTTGGAAGTACGCCTGCCGCTGGAAGGCGATGCCGTTTACCTGGGGACCATTGCCTGGGAGGGGGCACGTCCTGTTTCCCTCTCCCCGGCGGCGCTGGCCTGTTCTCCCGAGTTTCTGCCGGTGGAGCCGACGGATCATGATTTGCCCGGTACCGGCGAACTTTGCCAGATGACCGGCGGGCGTGAACGATTCGTACCGGAAGATATCTGGAAAGACCTGCCGGTTTATAAACGCTTCATCAATCTAGCTCCTTATCTGTTGCTGCTCGCAATGATAATTTTGCTCGTCGAAGTGGCGGAGCGCCGCCTCGCCCTGCTGGCCTCAAGATGGAACCGGAGACCGCATGAAGTCCCAGTCCGCACCAAAACACCCCGCGTCAAACCGGCCAAGCGCCGCGAGTACGCCCCGCCGCCGGAGGAAAAAACACCTCCGCCAGTTCAGGAAACCGTTCCCGAACCAGATGCCTTGGCCGAGGCCCTCCGCCGCGCCAAGCGCCGGTAATAATTCCAATTAAATGTCAAATTGCATTTAGATTTTTATTTGGAATTAATTCAGCACAATCCGCTTCATATTCTTCTTGCCGGCTTTCAGCAGAACGATGTCAGCGAACATTTCGGCGGAAATCACATAATCGATATCCGGAATCCGCAGATCATTGACATATGCTCCGCCGCCCTGAATCAGGCGCCGTGCATCGCCCTTGGACTTGCACAGCCCGGAAGCCGCCAACAAATCGACCGCTTTCAATTCGGCAGCATCGGCCTTATACACCGGAATACTGTCCAATGCAGCGGTCTTGATGTCGATCAGATTGATATCGCTGGTTGTTTCAACCTTGCCGTCGGCGTCGGCAAACCCGAATTTGGCTCCGGCGGTCAAATAAGCCTGACGCGCTTCTTCCGGGCCATGGGCCAGCTTGGTCGCTTCATAAGCCAGGATTTCTTTGGCACGATTGATATTCTGCATATCGGAAGCCAGGCGCTTGACCTCCGCCACCGGCAGGGAGGTAAAGAAATTCATCAGCTTGCAGACTTCCGAATCGTCGCAATTGCGCCAGAACTGATAATAATCGAATACCGGAGTACGATTGACATCCAGCCAGACGTTGTTGCCGCCCGCGGTTTTGCCGAACTTCTGGCCGTTGGCGTCGAGAAGCAACGGAAAAGTCATTCCGTAAACTTCCGATTCCGGGCGCATTTTGCGCATCAGTTCGGTGCCGGCGGTGATGTTGCCCCACTGGTCTTGTCCGCCGAATTCCATCCGGCAGTCATAATCGCGGTTCAGGATATAGAAGTCATAAGCCTGCAGTACCTGGTAATTGAATTCGAGGAAAGTCAAACCGGTTTCCAGGCGTGATTTCACCGAATCCTTGGCCAGCATCTGATTCAAATTGAATTTCGTACCGATCTCGCGCAGGAAATCAATATACTTGATATCCTTGAACCAATCGTTGTTGTCGACGAACATGGCCTTGTCGCCGTCCACCTTGATAAAACGGCCCAACTGACTGCGGAGGGCGTCGGCATTGGCGGCCACGGTTTCCTTGGTCATGATCGGACGGGCGGAAAGCTTGCCGGAGGGGTCGCCGATCTGGGCGGTGGCGCCACCGACCAGGGCAATCGGATAATGCCCGGCCTGCTGCAGCAAACGCATCCCCATAATCGGCAGCAAATGCCCCACATGGAGACTGTCACCGGTCGGGTCGAAACCGACATAGAATCGGATTTTTTCGGTGTTCAGAGCTTTTTCAATAGCCACTGCATCGGTTTCCTGGTAAAAGAAACCGCGGTCTTTAAGTTCCTGGTAAATATTCATGATATGTGTTCTTTATTTTGGTGCAAAATTATCGTTGAAAAAGAATAAAATTAAAAGGGATATTCCGGATCAAATCCGGCAATAAGCCAGCCCGCTGGCAAAAATATCGTAATCACAATATCGCCAGAATCTTTCTTTCGCTGATTTTTTCCAAAAATTATTCATATCAACCATCTTTACAGAAAAGACTACTATAAAACCAATCCGCAAAATTTTCAAGACAACTCTTCCATTTAATTGGTGAATTGGTGAATTGGTGAATTGGTGAATTGGTGAATTACGGAAGGTTGCTCGCTTTCCGGTAATTCTACCCTCGGGTCAGGGATTTTTTTAGAGCTGATAAATTTTTAGAGTCAAAATATGGGAGGATTAGTCTCCTTCTCCAATTCTCCAATTCTCCAATTCTCCAATTCTCCAATTCTCCAATTCTCCAATTCTCCAATTCTCCAATTCTCCAATTCTCCAATTCTCCAATTCCCCAATTCTCCAATTCTCCAATTCCCCAATTCTTAAATGCAGTAGTCGAAAATGCCGTTTCCGGCGTTTTGATTCTGGTAGTTGACGATAATATCCTGCAGGGTTATTTTGCGCATTGATTCCCGGATTTCAGCATTGAGGCGGTCCCAGATCTCGCGGGTTCCGCAATCGCGGCTTTTTGGGCATTTCCCGGGCGATTCCACGCAGTTGACAATGGAAATCGGCCCTTCCATGACTTCCAGCACATCCAACAAGGTCAAGTCGGCCGGAGCCTTGGCCAACCGGAAGCCGCCGTGGGCGCCGCGTATGGAGCGCACCATACCGGCTTCGCGCAGGGCGATAATCAGACGGCTGATGTACTTCTCCGAAATCTGTTGCGAAGCGGAAATATCGCGGAGCAGCCGCGGCTCGTCATTTTCATGCAAAGCCAGGTCCAGCAGTATCCGTACGCCATAGCGCCCCTTGGTGGAAATTTTCATATGAACGATTCTCCTGCAAAATAAATCTACCGATATTGTAGTTAATATGGCATGAATCATGGAATTTTCAAGTTCAAAACAATCACTACTATTTTTGTAGTTTTTATAAATTTCCGCTTGACATTTCTCAACAGAACACGTATTGTACGCCTCACCAACACTACCGTATTGATAGAGTTTATTGACCGGGCGTAATACCGAGTTGCTAACCTTTAGAATGCAACTCGGTATAAAATAAGGAGATGTGGATATGGAAAAAATTGTGGATAACATTCTGAATACAATTGGCAATACCCCGCTGGTGCGTATCAATAAAATCAATCAGGGAAAAGGGGAGATTCTTGCCAAAGTCGAATCTTTCAATCCGGGCGGTTCAGTCAAGGACCGGATCGCTCTGGTAATGATCGAAGATGCGGAAAAATCGGGCGCGTTGAAGCCGGGTGGGTTGATCATTGAACCGACCAGCGGCAACACGGGAGTCGGACTGGCCCTGGCGGCCGCGGTCAAGGGATACCGGTTGATTTTGACCATGCCGGAAACCATGAGCCTCGAGCGTCGGAAACTCTTGTTGGCATATGGCGCGGAGCTCGTATTGACCGACGGGGCAAAAGCAATGAGCGGAGCGATTGCGAAGGCCAAAGAACTTCATGCCGCCAATCCGGGCTCCATTATCCCTCAGCAATTTGAAAATCCGGCCAACCCGGAGTATCATCGCAAGTATACGGCTGAAGAAATCTGGCGCGACACCGGAGGCCGGATCGATGCATTTGTGGCCGGGGTCGGAACGGGGGGTACTTTGACCGGTGTAGGCGAGGCGCTCAAGAAACGCAACCCCAAAATGAAGCTCATCGCCGTTGAGCCGGACAGCAGTCCGGTACTTTCCGGCGGCAAGCCTGGGCCGCATAAAATTCAGGGAATCGGAGCCGGATTTATCCCCAAGGTTCTCGATATGGATATCATCGATGAGATCTTCCGGGTATCAGCGGAAGATGCCGGGTATACGGCCCGCGAAGCGGCGAAACAGGAGGGGCTCCTGGTCGGCATCTCATCCGGCGCGGCGCTGTATGCCGCGCTTCAGCTGGCCGGCCGCCCGGAATTTGCGGGAAAACGTATTATCGTCTTGCTCCCCGACTCGGGAGAGCGTTATCTTTCCACCTGGCTTTTTGAATAATATAAGGAGCCCCCTATGAATAACAAAAAATACCATATTGAAACCTTGGCGCTTCACGCCGGACAGATTCCCGATCCCACGACCCAAGCCCGCGCGGTGCCGGTTTACCGGACCACGGCTTACAGTTTCCGTAATTCGCAACATGGGGCCGATCTCTTCGCCCTCAAGGAACCGGGCAATATTTACGCCCGTTTGATGAATCCGACCAATGACGTGCTCGAAAAACGCCTGGCGGCGCTCGAAGGCGGCGCCGCGGCGTTGACCTTGTCCAGCGGCACGGCCGCGATTTACTTCGCGCTGACCAACATTGCCCGGCAAGGCGACGAGATCATTTCGGCCAATAATCTTTACGGCGGGACATTTACCCAGTTCGACGCCATTTTGCCGCAACAGGGAATCACGGTCCGTTTTACCGACCTGAACGATTTCCCGGCGGTGGAGGCCGCGATCAATGAAAAAACCCGCGCGCTCTACATCGAAACCATCGGCAACCCGGGCTTGGATGTGGCCGACATCGAAGGCTACGCGGCCATTGCGAAAAAGTACCGCCTCCCGCTGGTCGTCGACGCGACTTTCACGCCGCCGACATTGCTTCGTCCAATCGAGCACGGGGCGAATATCGTCATTCACTCGCTTTCGAAGTGGATCGGCGGACATGGGACCGCTATCGGCGGCGTAGTCGTCGACGCTGGTAATTTCGACTGGACCGATCCGAAGTTTGCGCTTTATAACGAACCCGACCGCGGATATCACGGGCTTCGTTTCGCGCATGACCTCGGCGAATTGAATCCGCTGGCCTTCATTTTGCGGCTGCGCACGGTAGGGCTTCGCAATCAAGGGCCGACGCTGGCGCCGGATGCGGCGTGGATCTTCCTGCAGGGAGTGGAATCCCTGCCGCTTCGCATGACGAGGCACTGTGAAAACGCACTCGCAGTAGCGAAATTTCTCGAGAAGCACCCGAAGGTGGCATGGGTAAAGTATCCCGGCTTGAACAACGGCAAATTGACGGAAAAATATCTACCGACAGGCGCGGGCGGTATGGTTGTTTTCGGCGTCAAAGGCGGCGCGGCAGAAGCGCGGCACCTGGTGGACAACGTGGCGCTGTTCAGCATTCTCGCCAATGTGGGCGACGCAAAGAGCCTGATTATTCATCCGGCCAGCACCACGCATTCCCAACTCTCGGAGGAAGACCAGCAGAATTCAGGGCTCGCCCCGGAGCTGATCCGCCTCTCGATCGGGCTTGAACACATCGATGACATCATCGACGCATTGTCCGAGGCCCTGGCCTAAAGGACTTGCTTTTTGCGTAACTCGGTCGGGGTTTTGCCGGAGTAGGCCTTGATTTTCTTGGTAAAATGGCATGAATCGGCAAAGCCGGTCCGGATGGCGATTTCCTTGTTGGATAAACTGGTGTATTGAAGAAGCGCGATCCCTTCCCGGCAGCGCAGTTCGTTCAGTTTTTCAAAAGGAGTGGAGCCGGTATCGCGTTTGTAGTTGCGTAGAAAATGGAATTTGCTCATTTGCGCCGCCCCGGCGATATCTTCGAGCTTGAGCGGTTCGGCCAGATGTTTGTGCATGAAATGATCGGCAATATGCACATACATCGGAATGGCCGAATTCGCATCCATATGCCGGTGAAACACCGCCAGCAGCAATGCGGTAAATGAATTCATGACCTCAGCCGGAGCATTGTCGAGGTGTTGTCCGTACATCAGAGTAACCAGTGGGCGAAGCGCCTCGGAGGAATGACGGTTTATGGATATGGCGTCATATGACAGGGGGCCGGAAAACGCGATATAATAGCTGAGAACCGGGTGAGCGGGATCACTCTTTTCCCGGTGATAAACTTGTGCCGGATAAATCGCGGCGTCACCGGCCTCCAGAATATGATTTTCCCGGTCGCATCCGGTCACAGTCATCCTACCGTCGATTATGATGATCAACTCGTGATATTCATGGGTGATCTGGGTGTTGCTCCAATCCGGTTCCTGTTGAACTTTTCCAACGTGCAAGAAAATAGGGCCATCCGCAATTTCAGACATATTTAAGCAATCCTGTTCTTTTGTAAAACGCCAATAAAAACATATAGTAAAATCAGCAAATTTCAAACCCTCAATGAAGGATTGACTGATGAAAAATTTACAGGCCGTCGAAAATCACATGGGAATCTTGAGCGCTGCGGAAACACTGGGCATATGGAAAAAGCTGCAGCAATGCCGGGAACAAAAGTTGGATGTCTGCATGATGTCGTTTGGCGAGCCGGATTTCGATACTCCCGAAATTGTAAAAAATGCCGCCATCGAAGCAATCCGCCAAAACCACACCAAATACAGCCCCCCGGAGGGGTTGCGAAAATTACGGGAAGCAATCTCAGACAAGCTTCGGCTGGAAAACAATATCCAGGTCGGCGCGGAACAGATCGTGGTAAGCTGCGGGGCAAAATTTGCCATCGCCGCCGCCATCGCCGCGCTTTGCGGCGTCGGCGATGAAGTCATTATTCCGGTTCCGGCCTGGGTCAGTTATTCCGAAATCGTCAAGGCGTCCGGCGCCGAGTGCGTATTCCTGCCTACGGTCGCCGCCGATAATTACGAATTGAACTGTCGGGAACTGGAAATAGCCATTACCGAGCGGACCCGGCTGCTGATTCTCTGTTCGCCCTCGAACCCGACCGGAGCGGTGTATTCCCGGGAAACCCTGGAGAAAATTGCGGAAATCGCGGTTCGCAAAAATATCATGATTCTTTCCGATGAGTGCTATGAAAAATTCGCTTTTGATATAAAGAGGCCACATGTCAGTATTGCATCTTTTAATCATGAAATCGCCGAGCGAACCATCACGATCAATGCATTCAGCAAGACATATGCCATGACCGGCTGGCGCATGGGATATTCCGCTACGCCGCTGTGGCTGACCAAACGAATCATTCCCCTGCAATGTCATTTCACCAACAACATTCCCGATTTTATTCAATACGCGGGCATCGCCGCCCTCCAGTCCTGCCGCGAAGAATACGAACAAATGTGCCGCCGCTTCGCCCGCCGCCGCGACATGATCTGTGAGCTGCTGAAGGAGGTTCCGGGAATTAAGTACAATATCCCGCAGGGAGCGTTTTATATTCTGATCGATATTTCCGCATTCGGGATCAGCAGCCAGGAGTTTTGCGAAAGACTGATTGACGAGGCGCTGATTTCCGCCTCGCCCGGCTCCGGCTTCAAGGCGGAGGGATTCATCCGCCTGTCATATGCCTGTTCCGAGGAAACCATCGAAAAAGCCTGTACCCGCCTGCGGGATTTCTGCCGCAAATTATTGGGGTAAAGCATAAATAAGAATGAGCTCAAGCAAATGTTGTAAAAATGTTGCAATTGGACCGCTGAAAACGCTTTTTCATGGCATATTTTGCTATATAATGCAGGTTTACTGCGCAAGCTCGATTTGAGGCGGAATAATTGGTGGGCGACTCACGTTCGCAATTTAAGCTCAAAAAAACAGCAATCTACCTTCTTGAACTCACTTTTGGCACTTTGTGACACTTCGTCAGTAGAAAGCTGCTTTCCCTTTTTGGGGAAACTACGGGCCTTTTTCCATCGAAATGGGGAAAAAGTGGGGAACTTTTTGAATGTAATTGAGCCATCAGCCAGCGGGACCATCACCAAGATTTTCCCTATAACCAACTGACAGTACCACTATACCACACAAACAAAGAAATCGCAAGCATCAAACAAGATCAGCTCAAAATAGGAACTGAAGATGACTATTTTAAAAAATTATGGGACGACAGTGATTTTGCTTGATTATTTGCGGCGGACAATTAAGTTATATCTGATAAATTCATTGGAGGCTTTGAACGGAAATGAAACTGTGTGCCATACAACCGCCGTATCCGTATTCATTGGCAGATGCCGACGCCGCGATCGATTTTCTGATCGGTGAACTCGATAAATGTGACGAGAGCTGTGATTTGATCCTGTTGCCGGAATATTCCAACGCTCCCACCGTTTATCCGAAAGGCGAGTGTATTCCCTATGCCATCGCCCATACGCAGCCTCTGCTGGACGCCGCTATAAATGCCGCCCGGCGCTGCAAGGCGATCGTGGCCGTGAACTATGTCGCGGAAATTGATGGTGCGTACCGCAATACCACCCGGGTTTTTGACCGTCAGGGCAAGGCCGTCGGCGATTATTACAAGCAGCATTTGCCGCATAGCGAAACGGCAATCAAAGAGATGGAAGGCCGCTACACATTTGACTATGCTCCGCCACCGATTGTCGAAGTGGATGGTATCCGGTTGGGTTTTCTGGTCTGTTATGACTGTTATTTCGAGGAGTATGTGGCGCATCTTGCGACGCGCGAGCCGGATATCGTGCTGGTGTCGTCGCATCAGCGCGGCGAGCGGATGGATATCCTGGAAATGCTGACCAAATGGACCGCGTTCAGGACCAATGCCTATGTATTGCGTTCGTCGGTCGGCATGGGTTCGGAGGCCCAAACCGGAGGCGGCAGCATGGCGGCCGCGCCGGACGGTTCGCTCATCGGCAACTTCGGCCAGCAGCTCGGCACATTCTGTTGTGAAATCGACAATCCGCACTGGAAATACATGCGTTCGAACTGCTTTGGCGGACAGCCGATCCGCAATGACAAATTTATCGACCAGGGACGTACCCCGTGGAACTACCGCGCCTGCGGCAGCATGGTCAAGCCAAATGAAAACCAAACGCCATACCCCCGGATTTGCGCGCATCGCGGTTTCAACACCGTCGCCCCGGAAAACAGCATGCCAGCGTTCGCCGCCGCCATTTCGCTGGGAGCACAGGAAATCGAACTGGACATCCGGGAAACCGACGACGGCGTATTGGTCGTCTGTCACGACAATTCTATCGACCGGATTTCCAACGGCAACGGCCAGATTGCGGAAATGACCTTCGAACAGCTCCGTTCTTTCGACTTCGGATCGCATTTTTCGCCGGCGTTCGCCGGGCTCCAAATCGCTTCGTTCGAGGAAGTGCTGAAAGCATTTTCCCGTCAGGCGATCATCAACTTGCATGTCAAATCCGATCCGGATAAGCCATTCCCGGAAGCCACGATGATGAAGATTGCCGCATTGGTGGATAAATACGATTTTTCCGAACATCTGTACCTGATGGGAAACCCCGGTTTAATGACGACGGCACTGGCCGTCGCTCCGTACCTGAAACGCTGTATGGGAGCCGGAAAAGACCGCTGGGGCATTGTCGAAAACGCCATCAAGTTCCAGTGTTCGAAACTGCAGTTTTTCAAGCCCTGTTTCAACCAGGAAATGATCGACAAAGCCCATGCCAACGGCATTCGTTGCAACATCTTCTGGTCCGACGATGTGGAAGAGGCCCGCGGGATGCTGGCGATGGGAATCGACACGATTCTGACCAACGATTACCTGTCCATAGCCCGCGGAACCGGTCTTTAAATTAGTTTCATGGAGATAGCCGAGGCGGTTTCGCGGATAAGCTGTAGTTTTTTGTCGAGGGAAATCTGGCTCCAGAGTTTGGCGGAGGCGGAAATGCCGAGCCCGGCCACCGGCAGGCCGGTAACATCGCGCAACGGAATCGCCAGGGAATGAACACCCATTACCGATTCGTCGTCGACCTCAGCATAGCCGCAATGCTGAATTTCGCGGCACAATTCGTCGAGTTTTTGCGGCGAAATAACGGTTTTCGGGGTTAATTTCTTGCGGGTGATCCTGGCTAACAGGCGTTTTCTCTCCTCGGGGGTCAGCATGGCCAGCAGAACCCGCCCCGTAGCGGTGGCATGCAGACGCTGGGTCCAGCGCTGCGGGCCGATGCCGTTGGTCTGGTTCGAATTGCCGATACCGGCGACGCAAAATAGTTTGTCGCTCTCGATTACCCCCAGGAAAACTTCCAGCGAGCTCTCACGGTGAAGTTTTGTCATATCCGGATACGCCATTTCGCGCAATTTACTCCAGCGGTCAGCCACGACTCCCAGCCAGACGCACTGCCCGCCGAGACGGTAATAGCGACGCTCATCCTGCGAAACATAGCCGCGCTCGAACAATGAACGCAGAATATTGTTCACGGTTGTCAATCCGATACCGAGCTCGGAAGCGATTTCCACGGATTGAACCGGCGTTTCCTTCTGCGCCAACAGTTCCAGCACGTCCAGCGAACGGTCCAGTACCTGAATCAGCGGTTTTTTAGTTGTTTCCTGTTTTTCCATTATATACCAATACTATGTTTGGAGAAAATTTCAAGTCCCGACTCTTGACATTATCCAATATTGTTGTATAATAGATATAAATCCAACATTATTGGAATCATGAGGTATCAAAATGCTGACAAGCGAAATGGTGAAAAAAGCGGCCAGGGAGGCCGGGGCCGATTTATGCGGCATCGGCGATATGGCCCGTTTCGAGGGCGCGCCGAAAGATATGGACCCGCGCTATATCTATCCGGAAGCAACCCGGGTGATCTGCATGGTTTTCCGCATTCCCCGCGGAGTACAACGCGGAATCGAGGAAGGAACCCAGTTTTATCAATATCCGTCCATGGCTTACGGCGGCATCAATGAAATCTATGCGCCGGCCGTGTTGTATCAAGTGGGCAAGCTGATCGAGGATCACGGTTACGAGGCGGCGGTGTACCGCAATACCGGGGCGCGCGGCGCGGTTTCCGATATGGACGGTTCGCCCGGCAATACCCTCTCGCCCGAAGAACAGATCGAAGCCAATGACCGCCAGAAAAGCAAAACCGCCCATCATCGTTCGGTTCAGTTTACCCGCCCGGCCCGGGAAAACGGCGCAGCGCCGGACCTGCAGTTTCATTTCCGGCTGGCGGCGGTGGCCTGCGGCCTGGGCGAAATCGGCTGGAGCAAGATGTTTCTCACCCCGGAATTCGGACCTTTGCAGCGGGTGGCGTTTATTTTTACCGACGCGCCGCTGGAGCCTGACCCGTTGTATAACGGTCCGCCGCTCTGCCGTAAATGCATGGCCTGTGTCCGCGAATGCCCCGGTTCCTGCATCGACCCGGTGAAAAGCATCAGCGTCAACGTCGGCGGCAAAATTTGCGAATGGGGCGAAATCGACGAATGGAAATGTTATGCTTTCTATGTCCACGGCGGCCGCAAATACAATCCGTTCGTCCCCAAAGCGGTCTGGGACGAAAACCGCGACGGCGACTTGAACCTGCTCGAGGGCAAAGCCGAGGCCGATGAACACGAAATCATGAAGGTTTACGGAGCGCTGGAAAAATATTTCCCGACCTGGGTCGGTTACAACATGGCCAAATGCGGCGGTTGCATCCGGGCCTGCGCCAATATGTTGGAAAAGAAAGGCGGTTGCATGGCCGGACGGTTCAAACGTCCGCTGCGCCCGGCTAAAACATGGGTGTTGAACGATGCTTAATTCACAAATCATCAAAGAAAAAGCCCGTGAATACGGTGCGGATATCGTCGGAATCGGCGATATCAGATATTACGCGGGCGAACAGCCCCAGCGCGATCCGAAAATGATCCTGCCGGATGCGAAGTGCGTCATCGGGTGCGGTTTCCGGGTGCCGCGGGCCTTGTACCGGACCATGGAAGCCGGGACCCAGTATTTCAATTATACGCAACTCGGAGTCAAACTGATCGACGAGGAACTTGCGGAAGTTTTTCTGCTGCGCATGGGAGCGCTGATCGAAGACGAAGGCTACGAAGCCTGTTTGCAACGCAATACCTCGAACCTGCGGCTTGCCGGCGATCATACCACCAACCCGGAGGTCATCGACACTTACGAACTGGTTCACGCCCGGAGCGTCGCCCCCGGCAAACCGGCGCCGGAAGTGATCCTGGATTGTGGTAAGTCCGCCGAAATCTGCGGTCTCGGCTCCGTGAGCATGAAAGGCAACGTCATCACGCCGGAACTCGGACCGTTTGTCCGTTTTGTTTTTATCGTTACCGATGCGCCGCTGGAAACCGATGCGCCATTCGGCGGCAATTTATGCGACCGCTGCGGCGAATGCATCAAAGCATGCCCCGGCCGCGCCATCGACGCAAACGGCCTCGATAGTTGGCAATGCGCGGTGTATTATCGCGGAGCCCATAAGTCAAATCCGTTCATAACCGCCGATTTTCTGAAAGACCATCCCGAACGCGAAGCCATTCTCGAGGGGAACAAACGTTTCGACCGCGAATCCGCCCGGGCGATTTATCCCGAACTTGATTTCCTGCCCAGCCGGACCACCAAATACGCACCGTGCCTGTGCGGACGCAAATGCGATATCGCCTGCATGGCGAGGAGAAAATCTCATGAAAAATGAAATCATCGAAGCTTTTAAGAAACAGGGCGCGGATATCATCCGCTTCGGCAATGTCGAACGCTTCCGCGACCCGGCCGTAAAAACCATATTTCCGGAAGCCAGGACCGTGATCGGCGCGGCTTTCCGCCAGCTTCGCGGCAGCCGCCGCGGCATTGAGGAAGGCTCCACGTATTATCAATACACCACCATGGCGGTTGAAGTACTGGAAGAAAACATCATGCCCCGCGCCATGCAGCAGGTCTGTGGGGTGATCGAGCGCCACGGCTATGAGGCGCTGCCGCAACGCCGCAACCAATTGATTATGCAAGCGGCAGACGACACCAACCCGGAAATGGATTTCTCTGAAATCTACCGCGACAGAAAGGCCGAAAACCAGCTCGACTTCATCCAGTGCGCCGTGGACTGCGGACTGGGGGAAAAAGGCCTGTCCGGCTCACTGCTGACCGATGATTTCGGGCCATGCCAGCGTTACGTTTTCATCCTGACCGATGCCGTCATCGAACCTGACCCGCTGCCCGAATCACACCTGTGCGACCACTGCGGCAAATGCGCCGAAGCTTGCCCGGGAAAAGCACTGGGCAACAACTGGCAATGCGCGGCTTATTACGTCGGAGCCAATATGAGCAAAAACCCGTTCATGCCGCCCGACGCCTTTGCCAATGACCCGGAAAGATTGAAAATCATTGCCGGCGAAGCGCAACTTTCGCCGGAGCGCGCCCGCGAGATCATCCGTCAGGCCTTTTTCTACCCGCCGATCAAACAAGGCTACAAAAGCAGTATTTGCGGCCGCGCTTGCGATACCGCATGCTATATTCACCTGGAATCAAAAGGAGTCTTGAAAAAATCCTTCAAGACCCCCTTCCGCAAGCGCCCCGAGTGGAAACTGCCGATATCGTAATTCCAATTAAATGTCAAATCGCTTTCACAGAT
>JAVBRM010000236.1:0-5192 GCA_031548025.1 Victivallaceae bacterium
AATCAGACAGGGTTCCGAAAAGTCATTCCAATGGGCGCGGAACAGTTTGACGGGGATTCCGTTTTCCTTGGCATAACGTTCACCGAGCTTATCCACCCCATTGGCATCGCCAGAAACCACTTCCGTGATTTTGAATCCGGACTGCTGGATGGCGGCCAAAACGGTTTCATAATCCTGGATCGTCCGTGAGCCTGCGATAATCGTTTTCATCTTACAAACCTCCTTGTTTGGTGTTTGCCCTGGAACAGCAAAGCGACAGTGAGGAATCGAGCAGATTTGCTGTCGGCACCAAACAAGTGATCACTGAATAGGAATCGGGTTCATGCGGCCAGTATCAAGGTTGATGAACAAGCCTTTATAATCGAGGCCGCCTTTGCGAAAGAGCCGCCAAAGTAGTTCCAGTACGCCGGTCGCAATCCATTGGTTCACGAATAATGCCTGATGTTCCAGCGACTCGGCAAGCGAACAGCTCGGACGGGTTTTCTCTTTGATGGTGGTGTCGATCAGCTCGGGGATTTCCTTGTATGGATAGGGTAAATCCTTGGTCCCATTCCCCAGAAGAATCTGTCCATATGAATGGTCGTTTCCTGCGTCTATCAGATACGGTCCCTGGCGATGTTTCGGCAGCAGGGCATTGACTTCCGCTCTTGACGCCCGGGAATCGACGCATACGATGAGAACACCGTAATCTTCAATGTATTCCGTCGGGTAAAATTTCTCCCGTTTCGCGCTCCAGTTGGCGCCAAAGTGCATATTGACCCGGTGGATCAAACATTCAGATTTATATTGACCTATTTCGGGGATGGTAAACAACTGTCTGCCGATGTTTGTTTTGGAAACGCGGTCGGGGTCCCAGGCCGTTACCTCAAGCCCATATGGGTGGCCGAGCTCACGCATGGCGACATGAAGACGCGCCAGACCGGTGAGAACCTGTGAGCCGGTCCCACCGCAACCAATGAGATGAACCCTGACCGGCCTGGTGTGGAAACCATTGGTGGTAGAATGTTTCATTGCAGGATATCCTCCAAATTTTTGTTTGTTGGTTTCAGTAACTCGACCGGAAAACCGGTATGTTTATCTTTCTTGAGATATTCGGTCCAGAATCCGTCATGACCACCCGGATGATTGATCTGGCGCATAGAGCCGGTTCCATGTCCGAAAATCCCGTTATAAAAACTTTCCGAAACCAGGCGCATGTTGTCCTGTGGATTGACCCCGCTCAACAATCGCAGACCGTGCGGCAGACATACCTGACCGTTAATTTCACTGATGTGTGTCAGCGGAGCAATGTAGACCGGGGTTTTAAGAGTTGGACGCCGGTTGTTCCCAAGAGCCCAGCAATGCAGGGTCTCCTGCCGGATCATAAAAAGCAAAGCCGGCCAGATCACTTCGCGGCCGGAATACTGATTCAGCGCCAACCGGTCTTTCCCCTCGGTATTGAAAAAGATTTTGTGCTTTCTGCTTTTTTCGAACCAGACGATACTGTTGTTTTTAACGGCCAGGACGTTCTCCGGAAGAAAATTCATACCGCCTTTGCCGTTCGAGCGGAATAGCTCTTCAAGGTCGTTGACATCGATGTTTTTGCCAGCGCTCAGTTCGCCGTTCCGGTGGATTTTATGGTAGGTGGCCACGCTGTAATCGGTATTGCCTTCATAGAAGATGATGGCTTTTCGAGGAGCCAGCAGGGGTTGTTTCTGGATTGAAATATTCATTTGGACACCATCTGTTTGATTTTGTATATCGCTTGAAGCAACTGATAAAAGCCGGAAATGAAATTCTCGATTTCCGCGAAATTCTCCTGGAGTTCCTGTTTGTTTTTCAACGAAAGCGTCCAGTAACGGCAACCGAATTTCGATTCGTTACTTGACTCCATAGCGTCCGTGTCGGCCTGGACGAATGTTTTTTCCCAATAATCGCCGGCATCGTCCCAAACCAGAACTCCCGGCAGGTTTATATAAGGTCCGATCGAATGTTTAAACGAATAATTCCGGTCAGCGATTTCGACGATTTTCGCGATTTCCGGAGGCACGATACCTTTGTACCTTTTCTTCGGCCGCAATGCCCATTTCGGGAAATTACCGGTCAAATCGCGATAAGTCACCGGCATGGAATTTATGATATCATCCATTTCCTCATCATCGTCATCCTCGATTCCCAGATAATCCCTGGCGAATTCTCTTTCGTTTTTCATGCCGCCCCAAAATGCGGAACGGATGAAATACAGCATAAACGACGGCGTTGCCAGGTCAAACGGAGTACGGTCAATCGCACTAAGCAGAAATTGACCGAGTCCGGGATGAAGAGCTTCATATTTCTCAATCTCCTTCGTGATGACAAATGTATGGTAGTCGATGTTTGTGAGCTCGAAACAGAGAATCCAATCTTCTTTCGGGAAAATATCATCGTCATCCTCATGGTATTGGCTGTATTTCAAATTTCGTTTGAGCGGATAAAGTGTTATATCCGCTTCCAAATGATGGTCAATTTCCGGAACCATGAACTGACCGAGCCATTTACGGACGCTCTCCACCATCACGACATTGGCGATATGGTGTCGCGCCAGAACATCGGAAAGGTCAACTCTTTCGCTTAGCCCGCTGACTAGTTCGGCGATTTCATCTTTCGGCCCATCGCAGGTGACAAGTTGACGCGGAATTTTCAGTTTGGGAATGGTCAAATAAGAGGCGGCAGGTTTCCATTTTGCATGGGCGTGACCGGAGCTCTTTCGATGGCCTGTTTCAACTGCTGACAACATTTCATTTCTTCTTTTGTTCTGCTTTGTATATTGTAAATGCTTTCTCCAGGCAAAAGCACTTTGAAATGCGCTTTCAGCCGGGTAGCCGATACTTTTTGCGGGACAGCGGGTTTCATCCAAACCTCCCGATATTGACCTTGAATTCGTATTCATCAATGCCATCGGCGTTGCGTTTGGGGCCCTTGATCGTGGCATTGGTGAGTTCGGTCCGCAGCGCCGAATGAAACACCGTTACTTGATCCGGCGTCATGTTCGGGTCGGGGTCGGCCAGCTCCATTCCATTGAAAATGAATTTCCGTTTGGGAGCGGCGAGAACGGCGGTGGTTGCTTCTGACATGTTGGTGATCTCCTATGGTTGCTTACTCGAAACTGAGTTCGAGCTGGTTTTCTTTATTGGCTTCGGCAGTCTTTTTAGCCGCTGCTCTGTCGGCGGCGTTTTTGCGGTTCTGTTCCGCCAGAGCGGCACGCTCGGCGGCTATGCGTTTATGTTCTTCCTCCTTGGCTTTACGTTCAGCGGCTTCCGTCGCGACCTTTGCCAGATAATCCGGCAATTGCCCGGCAATACTGGTTTCAATTTCCTCCGGGGTTCCGGTGGCGATGATGGGAGTAGTCACCCCGTCGCTGATTCCCAGGGCAAACTTGCTTTCGCCGCTATAGGAAATCACGATACGGACGCTTGCCGCTTCCGCTGCGATCTGACACACTTGTGAAAGTTGCATTTCCTTTATCTCCTTAATTGAGTTTGTTCGGACACGAAAAAATTGCGCCGGATTCCCGCATGGAAATCCGAAGCGCAATCTCACGAACAAACGCAGTTTCCGTTTAACTTAGGGCAAATTTGTCGGCATTTTCATGGAATACGAAAAATCCATTGATATGCCTCCCTTCCGGACGCCAGGATTCAGTACGGTAATAGTTGCCTGCTTCAAACGTCCGTTTTAGATGAACGAGTTTGCCACTGATGACGTTGGTGTGAGTTGCTTCAAAGGTTTCGAGGCACAACAGTTTCTGACCGTCATAATCCTCTGGAAATTTCTCCAGCGGCAGAAAACATTTTTCAACTTCACAGCTCCAAAATTCAATTTCGTTGCCGTTATACATCGCAAGCGCGTCCTGCAAATGCGATTTGATTTCACCATCGTCGGCATCGTCCTTGGAAACCTCGATGTACATTTCAATTTTCACGTTCATGATACTGCTCCTTTGTGTGTGGTGATTTTTTCAAAATAGTTCAAGCTGGATTGCTTCCGGTTCAATCGGTTTCGGCCTCATGGGCGCGGCTAGAATATCGGCAAGCGAGCGTTTGTGACGGAATGTATGCCCGGTTCGGCGTTCCACCGCCAGATAGCGTTCGGCCAGGTCGGGACGGGCCTTTGCTCCGTTTCGGATGTCATTCTCGCAGGCCAAAACGCACAAGGCACAGGAGAGCCTTTCATTGCCGTAGACTTCATAAGCCGGGTGGGCCTTCAGTCTCGATTTTTTTATGGTATCCCACACCTTTCCGACCTTGTATTCAAGGATTGCCCGGTAACAGTGGACTTGTCGGTTCCCGGTAGTCAGTGTGGGATGTTCTTCGAATTCTTCAAGTTTGGCCCGATGGCTGCTTTCCTCCCGACGCTCTCCGGTGATGGAAAGAATCCGGCATTCGCGTCCCCTGGCCGGAGCCAGGTGACGAATCGCCTTATGCAGACTCCCGGTTTTGAGGGACGTGCAGTACCTACAGGCCGAGGACGGGAAACGCCCCCTCGACTCCAGGTAATCCGGAATCGTCCAAGTCGGGTAAACAATCGATAACGGAACATCGAGTTTTTCGGTCAAGTACCGGGAGTGCTCAACCGATTCCGCCCAGTCGGCGCCTGTGTCCGACGTCAGCACAGAAATTCTATTATGGACATTTTGCTTCCGCGCCAACGCGACTGTTTCAAGCAATGCCACTTCGGAATCCTTCCCGCTTGAGCTTGATACGACGATTTTATCGAATTTGGTCAGGTCAATGTCCATTATATTTTCCCTTTTAGATTAACCATATTGGATTTATATTCATATTTTCGGCCATAATTCTTCCCTCCTGGGAGCTTTTTCGTTGATCATTTTTTGAAAGAACTCTCTTTCTCTCTGACTGTAAAGTTTTTCGTATTTACCCAGACAATTTCCAGTGAATTTAAGGAAATTGATGCACGGTCCCAGTTCGGGAAAGCCCTGAATCGTCCCCACACTGACGGGGAAATATTTGTAGACGGCATAGAGCACCGCCACCCGCTTTTTGTATCCAGGGGGCCGTTTGATCGGCAAATGGGCCATACTGAATCTGCACTTATCCTTGCAATGTTTTTTCCGGTAGGCGAATTCCGCGTTTGGATCGAAATCTTTGGTTCTCATAAATCCTCCTTCAAGCTGATTTCCTCATTCATGGCTGATATTCCTTTCTTGTTTGGTT
>JAVBRM010000152.1:0-31919 GCA_031548025.1 Victivallaceae bacterium
TGCAAACATTTCACAAACATGACATCCTCCGTCCGTTTATAAGAATGTATACTCTCCGAAACATAAATTCAAACCGGAATTGGTAAAGTTGAATAATAGTTTATGTTCAAAACCCTCCGACCAGTCCGACTTGTCCGACCCGTCGGACCTGTCTGAGGGAGTTGGAAATTGCTGAAATACCATTAATTGTCGAAAGATTCCCGAGTTCTTTTTGGCGGGATCATCGTGCCTGACGCCATCCGCAAGAATGATTGTCCCAATCATTTTTATAAAAAGTTAAAGTTTTGCATCAAATCGTGTATTATGGATTACAGTTTCACCGGGTTTTGAGCTTGTAAGGAAAATAAAAAACATCAATACCGACATCAAATTGCCAATAATTCACCCCATTCTTATGGCTTGCTGATGGTGTTTTTTATAAATATCCGGTGAAAAAATAAGCTTGATTTATCATTGTTTCAGGTTATATTATCCATAGATTTGAAATTCGTGACAATACCGGACTTCAGATGCTTCATACTGAAATTGCGTAATTATAATTGGTTGGTTGAATAATATTTTTGTCATATATTGATATATATTTATTAATTTCACAGCCGGTGTCTGACAGGCGCTGACTCAAAGGAGTATATTATGCCGGAAGAACTTCAACAGCTTTTGACCCGTATCAATGATGATTATTTAAAGCAGGCGGAAAAAGAAAAAAACAACACACTCGGCGCCGCAAAGGTCGAAGCGGAGGCTATTGTCTCTGCCGCCCGGGAAGAAGCCGGCAAGATTCTGGAAAAAGCCAGGGCTGAATCAGATATGCTCCGCCATCGCCATGATGAAGATATCAAGCGGGCCTCGCGCAACAGCATTCGCGACCTGCGGGCCGAATTTCTGCGTCTCCTCACCGCCGCCGTCGGCAAAAGCGCCGCCGAAGCCATGACTCCCGCCTTTATGGCCGACATGGTCCGCCAAATGGCGGAGGCCGCTCCTCAAGGCGCCGCTCACGAAGCTATGATTCTCACCAACTCGCGCAATATCGAAGCCCTGCGCAATCTGCTGCCCGGAACCCTCCACGCAGAGATCAAAGCCGGGGAGTTCAAGGGCGGATTGCAAGTCTCGCTCGATGCGTCCGGGGAGTATTTCGACTTCAGCGACGCCGCCGTGAGCAATTTTTTCCGCGAACATCTCAGCCGGGAGCTCAACAAACTACTCGACGCCGAATCATAAGCAAAGGTTCCTGTCATGAATATGGATTTCTGCTATTTCTGCATGCAGCTACCCGGTTTTCCCATCGGAGGGCACCCGCCGATTTCGCTTGAAGAATTCGACAAACGCCTGGAAATCGTTCACCGGGATGATTTGCGCTATGTTGTTTCATGCACCTTTCCGCTTCCGCCGAAGAACGGATTTCCGCGCGGTTCCGCCGCGGCGCAGTTCCATACGTTTGAGGAAAATCTCCGGTATGAAATAGCCTGTTTCCGCGCGGCCAAATCCGGAGTGCCGATTCCCGCGCGCCCGCGCCATCTTCCGGTAATCGCGGATATTCAGGCGCAACTCAATTCGATTGCCACGCTCGATCCCTTTACCCGGGAGCAGAAACTGATTGAAATCCGCAGTGTTTTTCTCGAGAAAATCGCCGCCGCCAACCCGCTTTCCCGCGAAGCGGCGGCCTGTTACCGTTTCCGGCTCTCGATGAGCTGGCGGGAAAATCAGTTCAAGGATCCGGCCGGGCGCGAAGTGTTCAGCAATACCGTAGATATAATTGAAAGCGAATTTATCCATAAGTAAATATGAGGTTTGAAAATATGTCCGAAAAGAAAGCCCAGGTTGTCGGAGTGAACGGCAATATGCTGACGGTCGAATTTTACGCCGGTGTATCGCAGAATGAGGTGGCATATATCATTGTTGGAGAAGAAAAGCTCAAGGGCGAAGTAATTCGTGTGCGCAAAAACCGCGCCGATATCCAGATATTTGAAAATGCCAACGGCATCGGAATCGGCGACGCGGTGGAGTTCACCGGCCGGCGCCTGAGCGTCGAACTCGGGCCGGGGCTGATGAAATCGATTTACGACGGCCTCCAAAATCCGCTGGAACTGTTGGGCAAAGAAGCCGGGATTTTCCTCAAGCGCGGCCTCTATTTGAACGCGCTCGACCGTGAAAAACGCTGGCAGTTCACACCCGGCGCTCAGCCTGGCGACAAAGTCGTCGCCGGTGACCGTATCGGTAGCGTGCCGGAGGGAATTTTCAAACATTATATCATGACGCCCTTCGCACTGCGCGGCACCTGGACTTTGAAATCCATCGTTCCGGCCGGAGAATATGGCGTCGCCGATGCCATCGCCGAATGTGTCAACGAAGATGGCGAAACCAAAACCATTACCATGATGCAGGAGTGGCCGGTCAAAGTTCCGATCCGGAACTACGCGGAAAAAATACTGCCGAATGAAACCCTCGTTACCGGTACCCGCGTCATCGATACATTTTTCCCGGTGGCGCGCGGCGGCACGTTCTGTACCCCGGGGCCGTTCGGCGCGGGCAAGACGGTACTCCAGCAAACGATCAGCCAGCACGCCGAGGTCGATGTCGTCATCGTGGCGGCCTGCGGCGAACGGGCGGGCGAAGTCGTCGACATCCTGCGCGAATTTCCCCATCTGGAAGATCCGCGCACCGGCCGTACGCTGATGGACCGCTCGATCATCATTTGCAACACTTCATCGATGCCGGTGGCCGCCCGCGAGGCCTCGATCTACACCGCCGTAACCGTGGCGGAATATTATCGTCAATTGGGACTTCATACGCTGTTGCTGGCGGACTCGACCTCGCGCTGGGCCCAGGCGCTCCGCGAAATGTCCGGCCGCCTCGGCGAAATCCCCGGCGAGGAAGCGTTCCCGGCCTATCTGGAATCCCGGGTGGCGGCGTTTTACGAGCGCGCCGGGCTGGTGCGGCTCCGGACCGGCGAAACGGCCAGCGTCACCATCGGGGGCGCGGTCAGTCCGGCCGGCGGCAATTTCGAGGAGCCCGTCACCCAGTCCACCCTCAAAGTGGTCGGCTGTTTCCTCGCGCTTTCCCGGAACCGCTCCGACGCCCGGCGTTACCCGGCGATTGACCCGCTGGAAAGCTGGAGCAAGTATTCCGGCATCGCGGATACCGGGGATCTGAAATTCGCGCAGGCTCTCCTGGCTCGTGGCGACGAAATCAATAAGATGATGCGCGTCATCGGGGAAGAAGGAACCGCCCAGGAGGACTTTATCGCCTATCTGAAAAGCGAGTTTCTCGACTATGTATATCTGCAGCAAAATACCTTCGACGAGGTCGACTGCGCCGTCAGCAAAGAACGCCAGATGTTCGTTTTCGACCAAGTGTTGGAGGTTCTGAAAAGCGATTTCGAATTTGCGGACAAAACCATGGCGCACCGCTATTTCATGCAGCTCCGCCAGCTGTTCATCGACTGGAACTATACGCGCCGGGACAACGAGGAGTTCGCCAAACAACAGGAAGCCATCCGCGCCAAAATCAGGGAGGCCGTTCGCCATGCCTAAAGTTTATCATAAAATCATCCAGATCGTCGGCGACGTGATCGTTGTCGAGGCAAACAATGTGCTGTACAATGAACTCGCCGAAGTCTCCGGCGCGGCCGGAACCTCGCTGGCCCAGGTCATCCGCCTGAAAGACAATAAAGTTTACCTGCAGGTCTTCGCCGGCAGCAGCGGCATCGGTACAGAAGACGAAGTCCGTTTTCTGGGCCGTGAAATGCAGATTTCCGGTTCCGACGATCTTCTCGGGCGCATTTTCAACGGCTGCGGACAGCCCCGCGATGGCCACTCGCCGATCACCGATGAAATGATCAATATCGGCGGAGCCTCGGTCAATCCGACCAAGCGCGCCATCCCCCGGAAAATGATCCGGACCGGCATCCCGATGATTGATGTATTCAATACGCTGGTCGAATCGCAGAAGCTCCCCATTTTCTCGGTGGCGGGCGAGCCGTACAACCCGCTCCTGGCCCGGATCGCGCTCCAGGCGGAAGTCGACGTCATCATCCTCGGCGGAATGGGCCTGAAATACGACGATTATCTCTATTTCCGCAACACTCTTGAGGAAGCCGGGGCGCTTTCCCGCGTTGTGATGTTCATCCACACCGCCGCCGACCCGGTGGTGGAGTCGCTGATGGTGCCGGATATGTCGCTGGCGGTAGCGGAAAGTTACGCCTTGCGCGGCAAGCGCGTACTGGTCCTGCTTTCCGATATGACCAACTTCGCCGACGCCCTGAAAGAGATCGCGATTACCATGGAACAGATTCCCGCCAACCGCGGATACCCCGGCGACCTTTACAGCCAATTGGCCAGCCGTTACGAAAAGGCCGTTGACTTCGAGCGCGGCGGCTCGATCACCATTCTGGCCGCCACCACTATGCCCGGGGACGACGTGACCCATCCGATTCCCGACAATACCGGATATATCACCGAGGGGCAGTTCTATCTGCGGCGCGGCAGAATCGAGCCGTTCGGTTCGCTCTCCCGCCTGAAACAGAACGTGAATGCCAACACCCGGCGCGACCATCGCGCGCTGATGGACGCCATGATCCGGCTGTACGCGGACTGCAAAAACACACGCGAAAAACAATCCATGGGATTCGTCATGTCCGAATGGGACAACAAGGTGCTTACATACGGCAATCTCTTCGAAAGCAAACTGATGGACCTTTCCGTCAATATTCGCCTCGAAGCGGCCCTCGACCTCGGCTGGCAAATGCTTGCCGAATGTTTCCACCCGGAGGAAATCGGCATCAAATCCGAAATCGTCAAGAATTTCTGGCCTGAAACCCGGAAGTGATTCCATGAGCGACAAGATAAAATTCACAAAAACCGAACTCAAGCAACAGCAGGAAATGCTGGGACATTTTCTCCGTTTCCTGCCGCCGCTACAGCTCAAACAGCAGCAGCTTCAGATGGAGGTCCAGGCCAGCCGGGAGCGTTTGAAGCAGGTTTCCGAACAGGAAACGGCGTTGCTGGATTCTCTGGATAGCTGGATCGGGCTTTTTCTGGATGAAGCCATGGTGGAAAAACTGCGCAAAGGCATCCGGATGACGGAAATCCGGCGCGGCCAGACCAATATCGCCGGAATCATGGTCCCCACTTTCGACGGCGCTGAATTTTCCATGCCGGAGCTCGACCCCATGACCACCGAATGGTATTGGGACGACGCGGCGGAAGCCCTGCGCAAAGCCGTGTCGCTCCGCGCCGCCGCAATCATCATCGGCGAACAGGAACGTTTGTTGTCCAAGGAACTCAAAACGACCTCTCAGCGTGTAAATCTTTTTGAAAAAGTCAAAATCCCGGAATGCCGGGAAAATATCCACCGCATCCGTATTCAGTTGGGCGATCAGGAAACGTCCGCCATTGTGCGGGCCAAGATCGCCCAGGCGCTCGAAGACGAAGACAGGGAGGAGGATTAATCATGATAGCTCCAATGGTAAAAGTCAGCATTCTTCTGCCTGCCGGCGAGGAGCACCTCGCGCTGGAAGCGCTTCGCGACCTGGGCGTCATGCACATTCAGCCCCTGGACAATACAGCCGGCCCTAAACAGTTACAGGCATTGGCCGATGAAACGGCAGTATCACAACTGCAGGACCGTTTGCACAATCTCGATTTACGTTCCGCCGAAAACAGCCGGATTGCCGACGGGGAAATTCAGGAAGCCGCAGCTCAGGCGTTCGCGGAAATAGAAAGTACCACCGCCGAACTGAGCAAGCTCGAGCCCATTCTGGAATCGCTCCGCCCCTGGGGCGAATTTGATCCGGTGCTGCTCAGCGTCCTTGAAAAACGGGGCGTCTACGTCCGCCTCTGCGCCGGAGCGGCCAGTGAACAAAATGCCGTTTCGAAGTCCGGTTACGTCTGCGTACCGCTGGGCCACGCCAAGTCGAAACTTTTCGCCGTTATTTCCCATCATCCGATCACCGGCCCCCTGCCCTCGGTCGATATTCCGCTGGACCGTCCGCTTTCCGCTTATGAAGCAGAAGCGACGGCGCTGCGGGAACGCCAGGCTCGGGCTAATGCCACTCTTGCCCAGCTCAAAAGTTCGATTCCACGGCTGAAAGAAATGCAGAAATTCAAGCGGGAAAGAACAGAATTCTACGCCGCGCGCGAGTCCATGCTGTCCAGCGACGGACTCACCGGCATTTCCGGTTTTGTGCCGGAGGACAATCTGCCGTCCGTTCTGGAAGCCGTCCGTAAACACCGCTGGGGCGTGGTCCACAAACCGGCCAATTCGGAAGACTCCGTGCCGACCCTGCTGAAAAAGCCGCGCTGGGCCAAACTGCTCGATCCGATGATGGATTTTCTGACGCTCTCGCCCGGATATCATGAAACGGACGTCAGCATTCCGGTCATGCTGTTTCTCACGGTATTTTTCGGAATCCTGATTGCCGACGTGGTTTACGGGTTGTTGTTTATCGTGATTGCGGTAATACTGCTAATGACCAAGGGGCGGACCAATCCAACAATACGCCTGACGGCCGGGCTTTTTCTGCTTTTCAGCATTTCCTCGGTGTTCTGGGGGGTACTGACCGGAAACTACGGAGGCATCGAAGGTCCCGGGTTGCCCTATCTCAGCGAAGAACCCGGCAAAGACGATCACATGAAAATCGTCTGTTTCGCCATCGGAACCCTCCATCTCTCGCTCGGGCATGTACTGCGGATTTTCCGGCACCCGTCACTCCGCCATATTCTGGCGCAAGTCGGCTGGATCATGCTCCTGATCGGGAATTTTTTCCTCATCATCTTTTTGCTTTCACTGGTCAAGGGGCCGTTTCCCCAGTGGATCATCTGGAATTATGCGGTGGCGCTTATCTTGCTGATGGTGGGGGAAATCAATTTCCGCGACATTTCCACTCTGCTCTCCTGTCCGCTGGAAATCATCAGCAGCTTCTCCGACATCCTTTCTTATATCCGGTTGTTCGCGGTCTGCCTGGCCGGTTTCTGCCTGGCCAAGGTTTTCGACGACATTTCTTTCGGGTTGATGACTTCCTTTATGGGATGCATCTTCGGATCGATTCTGCTGGCGTTCGGGCACCTCATGAATATCGCGCTGGGGGGACTGGCCATCCTGGTCCATGCCGTCCGGCTCAATACGCTTGAGTTTTCCTCGCACAGCCAAATCCGCTGGGGAGGAATTCCATTTGCCCCGTTCCGCCGAAAAAATAATAAAGTACAAAGTTCATAAAAATCCAACATAAATTTAAGGAGAAAAAACATGAACAATCTGTTTAATGACCCTCAATTGGCTTACCATCTTTCCCGTTTCTGCGCCTACATCCCGGTCGGCTTCACCGCGGTCGGCTCGCTGATCGGCTGCTGCCATGCCGGGGCGGCCGCGCTCGCCTGCTGGAAACGCGCCTACCAGGACAACAAACCGGCGGCGTTCGTTCTTTCCATTTTCGCCAGCGCGCCGTTTTCGCAGACGATCTACGCCATGATCCTGATGATGATGCTCATCGCCAAAACCACTCCGGAAGATCCGCAGTTGATCGCCCGTTTCTGCATGGGACTTTTCGGCGGTATCATCCTGTTGATTTCGGCGATTTACCAAGGCAAGATCGGCGCTCTGGCCTGTGATATGTTCGGTGCTACGAACAAGGGATTCGGCAATGCGATTACGGTCGTCGGTATCGTCGAAACCGTGGCTCTGTTCGTTACGATTTTCGCCGCCATGGTAATTTGATGGAAGTACGGGAAGCAGACGTTGTTGTCATCAACAAATACGGCATCCATGCGAGGCCGGCCTCCGCCATTGTCCTGGCGGTGGCGGCCTCCGGCTGTTCCGCGGAGATCACCAACCTGGACACCGGAGCCAAGGCCAATGCGGCCAGCACCATGGAACTGCTTTGTTTCGAGGCTCACGCCAGAGCCCGCCTTCACCTGAAGATATCGGGGGAAAACGCCGGACAACTGCTTGCAACCCTGGTCGGGTTGTTTGAATCCGGATTCGGAGAAGATTGATGTTTTTAAGGCAAATTCAAGGAGACTGAACATGAAACTATCAAAAATCGTTGCCAAGAAGAATGTACACGATCAAGTTCCTTCGATCGATTATCGCGCAACTCTGCGCGAAGCGGCCAAAATGATGAAGAGCCACCACTGCACGGCGCTGATGGTCACGGACAAAGACAATTTCGATCCGCTTCAGTATAAGGGGCTGTTTACCACCGTGCACTTTATCGACGCCCTGGCCCACGGAGTCGATCCGGATCAGGCCACGGTTGAAAACTACATGATAACGCGCATGATCGTCGGCACCGGCGAGGACGAGGCCGATTATCTGATCAACGTAATGGTCCGCCACCGGCTTTCCCACCTCCCGGTGGTTCTGGATCAGAAGATCGCGGCCATCATTTCGCTGGCCGATATCCTGGAAGTTGAAAACATCGACAAAGAGATCAGGCTTCACTGGCTCAGCGACTTCTCCGGCTCCCCCGGCGGCGACCGAAACAAAGTATTCTGAGAATAAATTTTGTAAAAAGTAATTATTTCTTTGACATGGGTCTTGACATTAACATAACAACAAGTTATAATATAATAAATACTTATTTATAATTATTGAATACTTAATGTAAAGATGAATACACTTATTACCGATGAACTACAGAGTACTCTGGATGATTTTCCACGAAACAAAGTGGAAATCATCACTAAATACCTGCGGGAAAAAATCAGCAACCGCAACCTGCAACCTGACGACATACGGCTGAACGCCAGAACCTTAACGGAGACGTACAATATTTCACGGGTAACCGCGCATCGTATCCTGAGCGAGCTTTCCCCCGCCTTGGTTCCAGCGGAAAAAACCACACTCCGAATCGGAATATGCATTTCCGACCTGATAAACCTGGAGAATACGTTTTCCTATAACAAAGATATTTTCCGCTATTATGAACAAGGCAGCGCCTTTGACCAGGCGCTGCGGATGGGGGCGGAACCGGTCATGGTCAGCCTGGAACAAATGAATTCCGGCGAATGGAAGACATTGAATCTGGACGGTCTGGTGGTGCGCCACGATCTCACCGCCAAGGCCACACGCGAACTGCGGCAGTCCAATATTCCAGTTGTGTTGGATGCTTACTGGGGAGCGGTGCCGTGCCTGTTCAACGCCGTAGCGATTGACATATCGGAGGCTATGTTTGAACTTTTTGAACTCTGGGATGATTCGGAAGACATTCTGCTCTGCGGTTGCGCCGATCGCCGGTCGACCACACGGCTGGGAACCGTGCGCTGGTGCCTGGAGGACGTCGAGCGCGACCTGACGCGCTGGCACACCAGGATCCTTCCGTCAACCCGCGGCGACCTGGGACAATTGGCCGGTTACAAACTGGGGCTCGAGCTGGTTGCCGACAAAAAATACCGCCGGATTCTCACCATCAACGATTTTTTCGCGTTTGGTCTGATTACCGCATTTGACGAAGCGAAATGGCGCCCCGGCCAGGATTACGAGTTGATCGGCATGGACAATCTCGAAGGAATGGGACAAAATCCCTTCGGCGAACCGTTTGTTTCTTCTTTTGATTTGTCACTGGATCAATTTTCAGTGGAATGTATGAAACTGGTTGTTTCCCTGGCTAAAAATCCCCGTGAAGGAAATCAGAAGGTCACAATCCGTATGCCGAGCCGACTGATTCAAAGGAAAACAACCCGGGTGATTTAACAAATAAAACAGCCTATAAAACAAGGAGAGAAACCGAATATGAAGAAAAAATTCACACTTATCGAGCTTCTGGTGGTTATAGTAATTATTGCCATTCTTGCCGCCATGCTGCTGCCTGCGCTTAACCTGGCCAGAGAAAAAGGAAAGGATGCCAAATGCCGGAATAATTTGAAACAGCAACATCTTCTCATGAGTATGTATACTACTGACTTCGACGACTATTATCTAGGCTCGAACTTTCCGGGTGTTGCGACTACGAGCAACATTCGCTGGTGGAGAAACTTTGTCGATATGAAATATGTTTCCGGCTATAACGTGTTCCGCTGTCCCTCCGCAAATGAGAATTTCGCCACTGAAGGCGAGTATTCATATGGAATGAATTTCATGACATATGGGCACTCGCCTTCCCATGACTATTACAAGCCGGTCAGAATTCAAGTTTTGCTCAACGCGTTTCGCAGCCCCGGCGGAACCGGAAATTACAATCCGGTAATGTACGGCGATACGCCACTCAAGAATGAACCGGGCCTATTGGCCGCAGCCAAGGAAAGCCAACTTTTCAAGGGAGATTATCCGGGAGCCTATACCGGGCTTGTCGCCACCAGCACGGAATATCCCGTTCGGGTGCGTCATTTGAACGCGGCCAATTTCGCCACGATGAACGGATCGGTAAAACCGCTTGTGAAAGCTGAAATCAGTTGGCGAAATCCCTATTATTTCCGTCCGTTCAACCATAAAACTCTCGGTTGGACCATTACCAATCCGTAATTTTTATTTAACAAATAAGGTGAAAATATGAAAATGCGATTTATATTATCGGTACTTATCGGGCTAGCTTGTACTGCGCGAGCGGAGAAGATCAATGATTTCAAGCCGTTGGACCAAAGCTCACAAAGCCGGATCATCCGGTTCTTCGATTTTGACAAAGACGATACGAAATGGGCCAAACTACCGGCCAATTACCGGCTGTTGTCCGGAGAAGGAGTAAACGGTTCCGGCGCCCTCACCCTTGCTCGCAGTCCCGGAGAACCCTATGCATTCGCCAGTTGCAATATCCGGGAGTTGACGCCCGGACTGCGTTACCGGCTGTCGGCCATGGTCAAGATTGCCGGTTTGATTGGAGTAGACGGCAAACCACCGAAGAAAAACGGCGCTTATACGGATATCATCGGGGTTGATTTCTCCAGCAGCGGCAAGTATGTGGCATCCGCTTATATCAGGTCGCCCGCGGAAAATGGCGAGTGTGACTGGACAACGGTCTCCACCGAGTTCATGGTACCGCCCAAATGTGACAACACGGCTTTGTGCTTTTTTCTAAAACCGCAATTTTCCTGCAGCCGGATCGCCTGGGATAATGTAAAAATCGAATTCCTCGGCGAGACTCCTCCCGTGCTTTATCCGGTATTGCCCAAGCAACTCCGGCTTGATAAAACCGGTCGCGTCAAGTTGCGGGTCGCCGATTTCACCGGAGGCAAACAGGGGGGGCTGAGTGTTTACGCGCAATTGCCGGACGGCAGGGAAACGGAGGGAGCCGTAAATGAGGGCTTTGCCGAAATTCTACTCGGAGAACTCCCGCCGGGGATGCATTCCGTCAATTTCGTGGCGGTGGACCTCAAAAAACGTCAGATAATTGCCAAGACGTCGTTTCCTTTTACCGTCACCGATGCCGTTCCGCCTGTGGGCGGAGTAGATACTGACGAATCCGGCCGATTGCTGGTCGATGGAAAACCATTCCTGCCGATCGGCTTTTTTCTGGAACAGCCGGCGGATTTCACGCCGAATGACCTGGCCCGGTTACGGGAAGCCGGAGTCAATACATTGCTGCCTTATCGCAGTATTCAAATGCGATTGCCGGAAAACCGGGGCAACATCGGGCTTGACGCCGTGCAGAAAAGCCTGGATTGGCTGCATCAGAACGACATCAAGGTTATTTTCAGCCTGCTTGAAATCATCGGGCGTACCCACAAAACAATAGACAGTTTCGACGGCATTACCGACAAAAACGCCATCGCCCGCCATCTGGTCAACGGCTTGAAAAATCATCCAGCTCTGCTTGGCTGGTACATTTCAGATGAAAATCCGGTGACTGGACTTGACCCGGTACGCGATCTGCGTTATCTCGTCAGCGGCCTTGATCCTTTTCACCCGGTTTCAGCCCTGACCAACCTGCCGGAAAACTATGTTCACTTTGGCCCTACCGGTGACTTCATGATGATCGATAATTACCCGGTCGTCAACCAAACCACCCAGTCGATGTCCCGGATACGCGAATGTTTCGACATTCAGGAACGCGACAGCCGGCTCGGAGTCTGGATCGTGCCACAGGCATTCAACTGGGGAGTTTACCGCCGCAGCGAAAAATACGATTCCTTCCGGTATCCGACCGAACAAGAGATGCGTTCCCACTCGCTTCTGGCGCTGAACCGGCGAGCCCGCGCTGTTTGTTTCTACGCTTATGACTCCATCAAAAGACAGGAAAAACTCGATCCGGGTTCTTCCGAAAAATTTTGGCCGCACCTGGCCAATGTCGTACGTTTGATCCACGAGCTGACACCGTTCTACCTTGCCGACGCCGCCCCCTCTAAAGTCAACGTGCTTTCCTCAAGCGCTTCTTACGTGGAAGCCATGCGCCATACCGTTGCCGGGCGTAGTATTATCGTAGTCACCGCCGATGGTCCGGGCACAAGCCGGGCAATATTGGACATTGGGAAAAACAACCTTAAATCACGTTTCGGCCTGACCCGTGAACTCGGTGATGGTAAGTACGAATTCGAAGCCAACAACACAGCTTCGGATATTCTGGAATAAAGTACGGTAATAATGTAATTCATGAAATATATAAAAACACGTCTTAAAAAAAATGAACCGTTGTTCGGTTTATTTATGGCGGCGGGAAATGTGGCGGTTTCCGAGCTGGCCGCCGGTTGCGAATATGATTTCCTTATTATTGACCTCGAGCACGGGCAATCTGATGAACAGGCGGCATTTGCTCAGATTGCAGCGCTGTCCAGATATCCGGTTTCACCGCTGGTCAGAATCGCCGCATTTCGACCGGAATACGTGAAGCGAATGCTCGATTTCGGGGCGGCGGGCATCATCGCGCCAATGATTGAAGACGCAGAGCAAGCACATGAATTTGCCCGGTCAATGCGTTATCCGCCATGTGGAAACCGTGGAATGACCGGTATTTTCCGCGCTTCGGATTACAACAATGATTTTGAAGAATACTACCGGCAGGTTGATGACAACCTATTGACCGTGGTTCAAATTGAATCGAAAAAGGGCGTTGAAAATATTGACACAATTGCCGCCGTGGAAGGGATAGACTTGTTGTTTATCGGCCATTCCGATCTCAGTTCTGATTATGGTTGCTACAGGCAATTCTCTGACCCACGGATCATAGAAGCCGAAAAACGGATTATTGCCGCTGCACGCGCCAATGGGAAAAAGACCGGAATGGTGTTGCGTCCCCAGATGGACTTGAAGGATTATATCGAATCGGGGATGACATTTATCGCGCTTGGTACTGACCTCGGGTTTATCAAAGAAACATTCAGAAACCAATTGAATACGATTAACAAACTTATTAAATAATATAAATTGGAGCTTTTTATGACTAACGATAAAAACAGAGAAGTGATGAGGACCCGGCCGGATTACAGGATTTATGTTCCGGCGGAGGAAAGCGAAGGGAAGTTGGACGGCGGTCACGAATGCCTGAGCGTAGTACAGACTAGAGCCGGGGAGCTGCTGGCGTTCTGGATTCAAACCTCACGGGAAGGCGCGCCGAATGGGCGTTATGTAATGTCCCGTTCCGGTGACGGCGGCCGGACCTGGTCGCCGGTGCAAGTGCTTTTCGGCGGGGATTATGACCCGCTTACAGGCAGGAATAAAATTCATTATGCCCGTACGTTCCAGAATGCGAACGGCAAGCTTTATATGATCTTGAACAAAAGCCTCGGCGTGCTGGACCCGCTGGAAAACGGAATATGGTATATGACCTGCAGCCGCGATCATGGGCAAACCTGGACCGAGCCGGTCATGTTGCCCGGAAATCCGCCCAAATTCAAGGATTATGACAACGATGATCCGGAAATCCCGCCGGGCTGGCTCACTTATGACAGCCCGGTCCGCATGAGCAACGGCAAATATATCGGCGGCATAACGCATTGGCTGAGCGCAACCAAAGAAAAACCGTATGACAACTGGTGTCAGAAGGAGTCGGTCTGCGAGGTTTATCTGATCGAAAATCTTGATGATGACCCCGTGCCGGGCGAGGTGAAAATCCGCTGGACCGCAGTTGGAGAAAAAGCCTTTCGCGCACCTTCGCGCGGCAAGCCGGAAAATACCGTGGCGCAGGAGCCGACTTTCATCGAGTTGCCGGATCATCGGATCGTGTGCATTTTCCGTACCAACGCAGGCTGTCCGTATTACACCATTTCCGGCGACTTCGGCGAAACCTGGGGCGAAGTCGCTCCATTGCGATACGGCGATGGCCTGCCGCCGTTGATGCATCCGCGCAGCCCGTGCCCGTGTTTTTCGCTGGAAAATGGTGAATATGTGATCTTTATTCACAATCACGATGGCAACTTCGGTCCGTGGAATATGGGCAATACCTGTGAGCACCGGCGGCCGCTCTATATGTGCCGGGCAATTTTTGATTCTGATTCGAAACAACCGCTTCGTTTTTCCGTGCCGATGCTGGTAATGGATAACGACGGCATTCCGGCCGGACACTCATCAAAACTGGTCGATATCGCACTTTATGGTTCACTGCTTAAAATCAATGGCAAGTGGGTATTGTGGTATCCGGACCGAAAGCATTTTCTCCTGGGAAAAGTCCTGGACATGGAAACATTCAATAAGCTGTGTTTCCCCAAATGAATCTCAATTGTTTTCAATCACCAAAAGGTTTTAACATATGAATATTGAATGGTCCCAACTCGGTTTCAGCTTCTACCCCACCCGCTCAAATATCCGTTTCAGCTACAAAAATGGTCATTGGGGCGAAGGGAAGTTGCACAATAACTACGACATTACCATGTCCATCGCCTCACAAGTCCTGCACTATGGACAGGCTTGTTTCGAAGGACAAAAGGCATTTATGGGCAAAGACGGCAAAGTGCGGATTTTCCGTCCGCTCGAAAATGCCAGGCGTCAAAATGCCACGATGAAGCATTTGCTGATGCCGGAATTTCCGGAAAAAGCTTATATCGAAGCCATGAAAAAAGTAGTCCGGGATAACATTGACTATGTGCCTCCGTACGGCACCGGCGGGGCCATGTATATCCGCCCGCTGGCCATCGGAACCGGTCCGAAAATCGGAGTGGGGCCAAGCGATGAATACGAATTCATCATCATGGTTATGCCGGTGGGACCGTATTACAAAAACGGAATCAAACCGGTTGATGCATGGCTGATCAATGATTATGACCGTGCCGCTCCGCTCGGAACCGGAAGCATCAAATGCGCCGGCAATTACGCAGCCAGTCTGCTGCCGGCGCAAATCGCCAAAGATAACCATTGTCCGATTCCACTTTTTACCGATCCGAAAAAACATCTTTATATTGATGAATTCGGGACCAGCAATTTCATTGCCATAACCGGTGATGGCAAATATGTAACGCCCGAATCGGCCTCGATTCTCCCGAGCATAACGAATAAATCATTGATGCGGCTGGCTGTAGACTTTGGAATGACCGCAGAGCGCCGCCCGATCCCAAAATCCGAACTGTCAGATTTGGTTGAAGTCGGAGCCTGTGGCACCGCAGTGGTAATCACTCCCATCGGCCGGATTTATGAGAATGGCCATGCAATAACCTACAATACCGAAGCCATCGGCCCGACCATGAAGAAGCTTTACGATGAAATGACCGGTATCCAATACGGCGACATCGCAGACCGTCACGGCTGGATGATCGAAGTTTGAAAAACATGACTTATCCCCAAGGACCTATGAAGACTTTATATGACTGCTATTCGCGCTTGCCGCTCTTTTCTCCGATGAAAATCAAACCGGGTACTGAGTTATTTCTGCGCGGACCAGCGGATCAGGTTGAACAGCATGGCCCAATTCTGAAATGGGGGCTCCGTCACTTTGTTTTTCCGGTCGATTCCGAATATTTCTCCGGTATAAATAACTCTGCCGGAGCCGATTTTTCCCGTGACCATGACCGCTTTGTCCTGTTCGTCCGCCAGAATTACTTTGCCGTCGGGACCGGGCTTGATCCGGCAATGGTCAAAGTAGGAATATTCATAGTGGTCGCCGGTTTTCAGGAATTGTTCAAAACATTCATCCCCCTTCACAGTCAATTGGCGGCTGTGGTTGTACATGCCGTCGAAACCGGCGCAGATTTCCGGAAAAAGCGGCGGCTGAAAAGCTGATTTGTAGCGTCCCACCGCATTGTGGCAGAAGATAACCCCGCCGCCGTTTTTGACAAACTCCCGAACATTTTCCGCCCAGTTCTCATCACAGTCTCCCATATCATTGGTAGCGTTGAAAACCAGGACATCCAATTGCGACAAGTTCCGCTTCGTGAGATTGGTAACCACCGAAGTTTTGAGTCCGGCCAGGTTATTCAGGCTCCCGGAGAGCCCCCCGCTGAGGTCAAGCTCACTGCCGGTACCGGAATAAGAATAAAATCCGACTCTCACCGGAATGCCGGCCACTTTCTGTAAATACTCATTCCGCTTCTGCCTGCTGTCAATCGCATTGGCAATCGCCAAATCATTCAAAATAGGCAGATAACGATTACGTTCACGCGCCACCGGGTTATCCAGTACCTGTATCCCTTTGGCCGCGGCGGCCAACGCCGAGTCATTTTGTCCGGCATCCAGAAACTTACGAGCCTGAATATAGTACAGCCGCGCTTCCGCAAGTAATTCACACCTCTTGAGATACTTCAACATATCATCCAACGGTAACTTGGCCCGCGGTATCGCCAGGTTCTCAATACTGGCGATACTCTTGTGGAGTTCCCGACAGGTATTGACCATATTTTCAAAAAATTTCGCCTGATCAATATCCGCCGGTAAAATATTATTGGGGAGTTCGGGAATACGGTCTGACAAATGCGCCTCATACACCGGAACCAGTTTATCCGCCACCGCCTCTCCGTAAAGAAGCCGGCAGAGCCGCGGCAGCAATTCCTTCTCCATCACCGGAGAAGCGCCGAACACCACGTCATAAGAGTAATGGTTTCCCGGCAAATATTCCGCCCCCGGCGAAAACACGTTCCACATATACTCGGCGGTACTCCACTTGGTAGCGCTCCCCAGAGGACCGATGGTATTGGCAAGATAAGTAGCCATACCGGATTTTTCGCCGAAATAAAAAGTCGCGGCAAACCGCCCGGAATTGGTATGCGACGGATAAAAATTATACTCGAACGGGTAGTGAGCAATAAACGGTATTTCCGGAGCGAACCGCTGGACTGTGTCCCTTAACAGCTTTTCCGGAGCTTCCCGTAAACTGTATTTGACGCTGTTTCCCAAAAGACGGCTGAGCCGGTGATAATACTCCAAGGTATTTTTATCCTCTACCGCCACATAAGGATAATTCACATACTGGATCAGCATGTCCGGATTTTTTTTGCGGATTTCATCCCTGAATATCCCAATCAAATTGGCTTCCGCCGCCGCGTGGTCGTCTCCCCAGCGCTTCCGGTCCATGTCCGTCCGGTTAGCCCAATTTCCGGGGTTCTCCAATCCGCCGCAGTCGATCGCATGAATGATCAGACCGCGAAAACCGTTTTCCGCCAGATACTCCGCAATTTCCGCCGCCCGTTTCTTCGCCAGATCATCGCGCGACCAACCATAAACCCCGGACGCATACCCGAATAATCCTTCATCAAGTTTGTAAGGATAATAATACCGGTTATATCCCGGCGGAATCAATTTCTGATACCCCTCCCCCAGTTCAAGCAATTTGGGAAACATATAAATAAACAGACGTATACCGCGTTCAGCGGCATACTGATTCAATGCTTTCCAGTCGGCGGATTTGGTCTTTTTCCAGTTTTCCAGATCCATCATACTTACTTCGATATAATTGGTTTTCGCCCGAAACGCTTCCTCGATGACCTGTTTTCTCACATCAATGTTCCCGCCTGCCGGAAGGGTGTAGGCCTTCCGGTATTCAAAATCCGGCCAGTCGACAATTTGCGCTTCATGCATTCTGCCATCGGCTTTGAGCAAATTCCCCAGCGTCAACCACGCATACCTCAAGCCATCCTCGTCGACTCCGGCCATGATGATTTTCCGTTTTTCGGCGGAACCTTTAAACGCGATCACATACCCTTGCCGGATGGGCTTGTCCACGGCCAATTCCTTGCTCAAATCATCATACAACCCGACCACAATCTCGTGCTTGACGCCGTTGCCGCTCAACGGATCAATTTTCAAATCGGCAAGGCGATTGTTGAAAGCGATCAAACCAGGCTCATCCCCGGCGCTCTTGCGGGTTAGCCGCCATTCATCCGGCTTGAAAGCGAATGAATTCCCGGTCAATTCCAGCCGTTTGGGACACGGAAATAAATCCACGTTGCTACTTTTCAAAACCTCCCAGTTCCGGGCAATCACCGGATCAATCTTTACCGGAGCTTCGCTTTTGGTTTTGACCGCGATTTTTTTACCGGAAAAATCCTTCAAAGCTCCACGCCAGATAATCAATTCATCGATTTTGCCTTTGAAAAAGCGATGTCCCGGCTTGCCGCCGATAAACAGATCCTCGTTCGGGTTGATGAATACCTGCGGGTCTGTCGCTTCTTCCTCTTTAAACAACTGACCGTCAAGATAAAACCTCAATCTATTTTGAGCGGCATCCCGAACCAATGCGACATGGTGCCATTTTTCCAAACTCGGCACAATCGGAGCCACGATATGGTGACGCAACACATATTTGCCGTCGGCCCTTGAACCGCCGACAAAGCTGGGTGAGCCTTGTTTCTGATGAGCCGATATCCGCCAGAAAGTGCGCGGATGGTCCCCCTTGGACAACAGCAAAGGCCACACGCTTTCAGCCTCCGCCACCGGTTCCGGATAATAATAAAACTCTACGGTAAAACTCTGGTCTTCGCCGAAATCCAATTCCGGCGCATACTTTACCGACAAGTAATTTTCCAGACCATCGAAACGCAAACATCCTCCGTTGGCTCCATCCTTATCCCATATCGGCGGCTTCTCCGAACTGCTTATTTTGAAATTTTCCGGACAAGCCCAAGGTTGTTTTTCATCATCAAAACTTAATTGAAGCAGCTTTTCTTCCGCTACGGAACCTCCAGCCCATAAACAGAAAACACAACAGACAATCCAGATAAAAGATGATACCATTTATTCACTTCCTTATTTAGTAATTGATAGCGCCGTTGCGCCAATAAGTTGTTTGTCTCAGTTCCCATACCAAATCGAACCCCATGTCGGTCTGGCTTTTGTCGTGACGGCGGTCGCTTTGAGCTACGGAGCCGTTTTTCATGATATAAGTAATTTTCCGGTTGTGCCTGGACGGCAGGTACAGACCATCCCAGCGGTACAAATATTCTTTTTGAGTGTATTTGCTCCCGAAATAGCCTTCGTCGCCAGTATCCTTGTGGGCATATTCCACCACCAATACCATCGATGAATTCATTTTATGCGGAGTGTTTCTGGTGGCAACCAGCCAATTGCTCGAATCGGCCCCGGTAGTGCGGTAGTCAACCACATCCGCCACATAAGCGTTCATGGCATAACCGCGTGCCTTGAAAGCCACAGTCGGCTCAGGTTTTCCCGACGGGCAATGGAAAAATTTCGATTCCGCTTTTGGGAGTGGCCTGATCCAGTAACCGTTATTGTTATCATCATATTTGTATCCCATATATAATTCGGTTAATTGTCGGGTCCAACACAAACTGGTCGTGGTATCCGGCGGAGCACTCGGATAATAATCATTGAAATCATTGTTATAATTGGCCATCAATACATGGTACTGCTTGAAATTCTGCCGGCAGACCGCCTCGCGTCCCTTTTCCCGTGCTTTATTCAAAGCAGGAAGCAGCAAAGCTGCGAGTATTGCAATAATCGCAATAACTACCAACAACTCGATAAGTGTAAAATTTTTCCTGCGCATTATTCCTCCGGGGTTATTACTTTTACGGAATCCCGTTCTTTCCATTTACTTTCGATTTTACATGAATCAGCCAATTTGATTGCCGCCGCCAGATCGAGCCTTTCTTCCAGCATTCGGATCAGTACCTCCACGCCACATTCCCCCTGCCAGTAGAAATCGGGGGAATAAGTGGTCAGAGAAGGGTTATAATAAACCGCCATATCGGTCTCCGACGATGAAACAATACTGAAGTCCCGCGGACAATTGAGACCGTTTCTCAACAATATATTCGTAAACGCACAGCAGAATTGATCGTTTCCGCACAATAAAGTCGGACGCTTTTCCGGTCGGAGCTTCAAAAATTTCTCCGCCAACTGTTCCGCGACCTCATACTCGCTGGCAACGTCCCGCGCATCAGATATTTCCACTTGCAGTCCGGGCATCTTTTCCACCCAATACCGGTATTGCTCTTTTCCTTTATCCGAAACCGAAACCACCCAGAGCCTGCTATGGCCTTTTTCGAGGCAATACCGGAGGAAAATCTCATAATCGACAAACCGGGAACGGCTTATTACCGGCACCTGTTTTCGCCAGTCTTCCTGGCCGAGTACCACAAAAGGTATCTTCATTTCGGAAATTCGCGGAAAAACCGATTCCGAGATCGCCCCGGTCAAAATACACCCGTCGATACTGGATTTTTTCAAATTATCCGGCATTACCAGTTGCTCCAGATTGCTGAAATCGCAGATATCCACCTGGCATTGATAATGAAACCGGTGACAAGCCGCCACCACCCCGCAAAGCATCTGCGAAAAAGTTTCATTGGACAAAGCCCGGAAAGTTTTCTCCGACAAAAGGAAAGCGATTTGCCCGGTCCGGTTGGTGGCCAAAGACTGCGCCGCTCCCAATGGGGCATACTGATATTTCTGGACCAACGCTTCGATCTTTTGCCGCTTTTCCAAGCTGATCTCGCCATCCGCCTTGTTCCTGATTACTTTGGATACCAGGCTCTTATCGACGCCCGCCATCTCCGCAATCGCTTTCAAGGTTATTCTTTTGTCCAAAGTTTCCGCCATCATAACTCCATCGGTTGAGTCTTATGCTATAATTATAACTCCACCGGTGGAGTTTGTCAATATCCCAATAGACAAATTTGTAAATTTTCTCTCTATCACGAAACACGGACTTGTCGGACTTGTCGGAAGCCTCCCCAATTCCCCAATTCAACAATTCAACAATTCAACAATTCTCCAATTCAAATGACGTTCCAGCCGTTTTCTTTGTTTTTCAGGTTGGAAAATAATTTTTGCAATTTTTCTACGGTTACCGGTTTCAACAGGATTCCGGCGAAATGTTCCTTGGGGAAATTATCTCCCGCCTCTGTATCCGCTGTTACCGCGACAATCGGGAATACGGCGTCTGAAAACTCATGGTGAATCGCCGCGGCCAGTTCCGCGCCGTTCATTTCCGGCATCCACATGTCGGTGAGCAGTGCGTTAAAAGCACGGTCGTTGCGCAACAACGTCAGCGCCTCGGGCCCGGAATTGGCGGTCAGGCATTCGACTCCAAGTTTTCTGAGCATCGCTCTCAGCACCTTCAAGTTCAATTGGATATCATCCACCAGCAGAACCCGGCAACAGTCGGTTTCCAACTCATGGGGTGCCGTCGTTTTTTCTACCGGGACCGGAAGCGCACCGATATAGCTGATATCCCGGAGTTCAACCACAAAATCGCATCCTTTGCCGATATCGCTCTCCAGACTGATCGTTCCGTTCATACAGTTGATCAGGCGTTTGGTAATGGCCAAGCCCAGGCCGGAACCTTTGTACGCATGGGAGTCGCGCAACGCATCCTGTTGGATGAATGGTTCGAAAATCTTCTCCTGAGCCTCTTTCCGGATGCCGATCCCGGTATCCTTGACACTCAGGGTCAGTGTACCGTTGCTGTTTCCGGTCGGCTGGAAATTCACTCGGACGATAATTCCTCCCTCCGGCGTGAATTTGACGGCATTGCCGATCAGGTTCAGGAGAACCTGCCGTAAACGGAGGCTGTCCAGTTTCAACAGCGGCAGATCCTCCGGCAGGATCAGATCGAAATACAGGTTCTGCGTCCGGACTTTGTAATTGAATACCGACTTGAGCTCTTTCAGGAGTGCGCCCACATCAGTTTCCTGCGGCACCAGCACCATTTGATCCGCCTCGAGCTTGGAGAGGTCCAGAATATCGTTGATCAGGTACAACAGAGAATTCCCGGCCAGGTTGATGGATTTCAGATATTCCTCCTGTTCCTCGCGGGCAAGTTCGCTGTTTTGCAGAAGTTCGCTGAAACCGATCACCGCATTCAGTGGAGTCCGCAATTCATGACTCATGGTCGCGAAGAAGAAACTCTTGGCCCGGCTCGCCACTTCGGCGGCGGTTAACGCTTCCTCAAGACGGCGTTTCCCCTCCTTGAGCTCGGTAACATCGAACAGACTCTCGATAATATTGGTCAGCTTGCCTTCCTTGTCGAAAATCGGAATGGCCAGCAACTGGCACTCGCGTGTCCCGACGACAATTTCCCGGGTCTGGATGATTTTCTGGTCAATCACGGCTTGAATCGGACAATCTTCAAGCCCTCCGGGCACCAAACACATGGTTTCATAACACGGCTTGGAGAGCATTTCCTCCATCGTATGGCCGAAAAGTGTGGCAGCGGCCTGATTGCAGCGAATCAAGTCGCGATGAGCATTGTAGAAACATACCGCCACCGGCATTACGTCGAAAATCAGCGCGTTCTGGCGGTCCAGCGCCATCAAGGCGTCGCGCTGAATCTGCCGTTCCCGCGCCAAGACCAACAACTTGGCGGCGGAGCGCATAATATTTTCGTCCAGCCGTGATATTCCCTGTTTTTCATAAAGCACACTGGCACCAAGAACGCCGTAGAGTTTGTTGTTTACCCACACCGGCGTACACAACAGCGCCTGACAGGAATATTGTTTCAACATCTCCGCATATTCGTCGTTTTCCGCCGAGATACTCACCGATTCGTTGTTCATGAATTTGGAGTACCACTGCCGGAACCGTTTTTCCAAAGCAAGATCGGTGGCTCCGAGCCTGGGAATGACTCCCTCTCTTGTCTTTTCAAATTTCAGATGGAATGCCTTATCCGGCTCTTCATAATCGCCGAAGAAGACGCGATCACAATCAAACTGAACCGCGATAACCTGAAGAATTTCATCGACGTTTCTACCGAAATCATCCTCCATGGCAATCTGCGAAAGACAGGCATTGAAAGCCTTTTCCCCTTCCACATAATTATGGAGCGAACGAATTAATTTCTGCCGCTCGTTTTCAAGCGCGACATAATCAGTGATATCCTGAAGCAGCCCGACACTGATCCGTTCATCGAGTCGTGAACGCTGTACGATCAGACGGTAACTGCGCAATTCACCGGTTGCGTTGGAACGGCAGATCATATTGCACATATAAGAACCATCCGCCATTACCTTGAGGCGCTGCCGTTCGAGTTCTTCGCGATCTTCCGGAACCACCCAATTGAGCAACGACTGTTTTTCGCCATCCGTAGGCAGACCGATATCGGCCGCTCCGCCGATAATAGTCACATTCGTATCGTGGTCTCCGGTAAAATAGGAAATACGGGCAATTTCAGAGGCATTGTTCAACATCAGATTCATCGTCTGAAGCTGTTTTTCCTGTTCCTTCTGCTCGGTAATATCAAATGCGGTTTCGAGCACATACACCATCTTGCCATTCTGATCGTGCACGGCATGAGTTGAGACAATATACTGCTTACCATGCCCCTCGAAATCAATTTTTGCCATTTTTCCGTCCGCCATGGTCCGCCGCATGGGACACCACTCCGGCGGACAGTTGTGATTACAAAGCGCGTCATGGCACTTCCGGCCGATCAGTTCTTCCATCGGCACCCCGGTACTCACGCTGGTTGCCGTGTTGGCGGCAACCACATTGAAATCAAGGTCAAACAGCATGACCGGAACGGTAATGCTTTCGAAAACCTGCTGCAGCATCGTAGCCCCTTTGGCGATTTCCTTGATTCGGCGATCCCGTTCCATGGCCAATTGGAAACAGGTACAGAGACTCTGCAGAATCTCCAGATCAGTCTCGGTGAAATGGCGACTCGAGTCGAAATAATCAATGGCGGCAAATCCAAGCAGCCGGCCATTTTCCTTGATCCCCAAAACCATGGTCGAACGTACCAGATACTGCTGCAATTTTTGACAGAGCATCTCCTGACCATCCAGTGGACAGCGGGTATCATCAATAACCAAAGGCCGATCACGAAGCAAAAGTTCACGGAGATTACCGAAGTCGTCAATATGCTGATCGCCAAAATCTTCCAACGGATCAGCAAATTCATTCTGTACCCAATACTCCAGTAACCTGAAAGTCCCGATATCTTCACTGAACGAGAAGATACTGCAACGGTCAGCCTTCGATTTTATCCCCATCTCCCGCAAAACAAACGGCAGAGTCTTGGAAATATCGTCTCCGCCGGAAATCGCCGCCAGGCAACGGTTGATCGTCCGCTCATTCCGGACGTGTTCGTCAAGTACCTGAATGTTTCGCGTCAGTTCGTCTTCCAACTCCCGTTCCCGGGTAACGTCGACTCCCATACCGATAATCAGGCGGCTGCCGGCCTGGTCGTCGACGACTTTCTTATATACCTTGCCATAGACCGCCTTCCCCGTCCCATCCATAACGGTTTCAACTTCGCAACTCTCTTTCTTGCCGGATCGGAGCAATTCCTGATCCTGTTCCCAGAAGTTCAGATGCTGGTCGCGAACCCATTCCTGATCGTTTGAACCGAGCCGGGATTCAGTGTCGTCTTCGACCAACTTACCGTAAACTTCGTTCAGGAAAACATAACGGCATTCATTTTTTGCATCCTTGGCGAAAATATATCCGGGCAGATTGTCAAGAACCGTCCGGTACAACATTGCTTTTTTTCGAACTTCACGCAGACGCCGCGCCGAAATCCAGGCTACTATGCCCATTCCGCAACCGAATACAACGCCTGCAGCACATAATATTAACATATTTCACCCTAAATTGATACTCTTAAAGAACCGTTCCAGCGAGTCAATCGTAATCGGTTTATAAAGAATATACTTGAACAGCTGTTTTTCATTTTCCGGGATTTGCGTATCGGCAGTTACCGCCGCTATCGGAATATCGCAGAATTCGGGGTCCTGATAAATACGGGAGGCCAAGTCGGCGCCGCTCATTTCCGGCATCCACATATCGGTCAGGATAGCATCAAACTCCCGGTCTTCCCGCAGTTTGTCCAGAGCTTCCGGTGCGGAGCCGACCAGAACACTCTCGACTTCCAACCGGCGGAGCATGGCGGCGAGCACCTTCAAATTAATCGGCACGTCGTCAACCAGCAGAACCCGCTTCCGGATCCGGGCAACGGCAGACACCGCTTTCGGGGTTTCCAGAGCAATTGCCTGACGCTCATATTTGATCTTTCCAATCCGGACGCGGAATGTACTCCCTTTTCCCGGTTCGCTTTCCAGAAGAATCTTTCCACTCATTTTATCCAACAACCGTTTGGTAATGGCCAGGCCGAGCCCGGAACCTTCATACACCCGCTTGCCGCGAGTGACATTATCCTGAATGAACGGATCGAAGATCGTTTTCTGGCTTTCCTTGGAAATACCGATTCCGGAGTCCACGACGCTGATGCACAGTTCCCCGTATTCGCCTTCCGGCTCGGGCTCAAACGTCGCTTTGAGCTCAACGAATCCCTCCAGCGTGAACTTCATGGCGTTGCCGAGCAGATTCAACAGGATCTGCCGCAACCGCAAACTATCGACGTACAGCAGATATTTAATGCCATCAACATCCACCCGCAAGTCAAGATTTTTTTCCACCGCTTTGAGTTTAAACACTCCGGCGACCTGCTTGATCAAGTCGGCGGCGTCAGTACGGGCCGGAGCAATGGTCATCTGATCGGCCTCCAGCTTGGAAAGGTCGAGCACATCATTGACCAAGTTCAAGAGCGCCGCTCCGGCAAAGTTGATCGAATGGAGATATTCTTTTTGCGTTTCCGGTTCGACTCCGCCTTGCTGCAGAAGCTCGCTGAAACCGATTACTGCATTCAACGGCGTACGCAGTTCGTGGCTGACCGTAGCCAGGAAGTAACTCTTGGCGCGGTCGGCCGCCTGGGCCTGTTCCATGGCGATCTGGAGTTCCTTTTTCTGCCGGGTCAACTCGGTGATGTCGATATCGGCGGTCAGAATGTACTGCATTTCGCCATTCCGGTCGAAAATCGGCTGAGCGGTCGAAATCTGCCGCTGGGTTTTGAAATCGTGCTCTTTGCGGCAGGGCTGCCGGGTGACCAGCGTTTCCCGGACCGGACAAAATTCCGGCGGCTCGCCAAACCCGCAGAAAGTATCGTAGCAGTGCGTGCCGATAAATTTCTCCGACGGCAAACCAGCATCCCGATGCGCCGAGGGATTGGCGGCCAGAATCGTATAATCCAACCCGATAATCGTGATCGGAAGTGAAATATTATCCATAATCTGCCGCTGCATGGAAACGCTTTCAAGCAGTTGTTCACGCTGCCGGGCACGCTCGAAAGCCAACCGGAAAAGATTCGCCGCGCTGTCGATAGTACGGTGGTCGCACTCGGAAAAATTTTTCTTTTCCCGTACGAAATCGATACCGACAAAACCATGCAACTGTCCATCGATCCAAATACCGCTGACCAACAACGATTTAATATTCTGGTCGTGGAGCCATTTGAGCTCAGTCTCACTACCGAAATCTTCCGGCGGATTGTCCAAATCGGGAATCCGTACCTGACGGTGATCATTGAGGGTACGCCTCCCCGCATCGAATTCACTCATACTGATATTCTGCATGCTTTCCTTCAGCGACATGGTACTTTCCGAGACCCATTCGAAAGTATTGCAGGCTGTGACCTGTCCTTCGCCCTGGTACTCGAAAACGTAACACCGGTCGGCTTTCAGACTCTCGCCGATTATACGCAACATTTCGCTGACCGCAAAATTGAAATCGTTCTCCAGAGTGATCTGGGCCAGAAGTTGATTGACGACCCGCTCACTGCCGATGTATTCGTTCAATACTTCGATGGTACGCCGTTGTTCCTGCTCAAGCTCATATTCCCGGGTGACGTCAACCCCCATCCCGATCATCAATTTCCTGCCGTCCGAACGGGCAATAACCTTTTTGATGGTACGCACGATAAACCGCCGGTTCTGGCGATTCTGGAAAATGTCCACCGTATCGAGAACCCCGCCGGATTTGATCAATATCTGGTCTTCGTCAACTATCTTCTGCATGGCGGCATCATCCATGGCAAACAGTTCATGATCGGTACGCCCGATGATCTCGGAAGCGGGAAGCCCGATTACCTCTTCATGAGTCCGGTTGGTTTGGACATAACGGAAGCCATTTTCCACATCCTTCGCGAAATAGAAGCCGGGCAGATTGTCGATCACCGTTTCCAATTGCTCAAGATTGTCACGGTAGCGTATTTCGCCCTCGCGAACGGCGGTAGTGTCCTGAATAACGCCACAGAATTCATATTCGCCGGAAAGTTCATTGTCCAGGCGGACAACGCAGATTTCATAATATTTTCTTTCTCCTTGCTCGCCAATGGCGCAACTCTGCCGCATTTCGGATACCGTTCCATTCTGCAGGGCGTCCCAGTGACTCCGGAAAATTTGAGCATCTTCCGGTTGCATCATAGCCTCAAGTTTCAACGAAGAGCCATCATTGAAATCGGACGAGGAAGCGTAAATCAGCTGTCCGTCGCGGTCGACCCGGAAATATGTCATCTTGGCAATCCGGATGGCGCTGTCCAGCAAACTGGCGTGAACCCGGATCTGGTCGCGCTGACGGTATTCCTCGGTCACATCACGGAAAACCAACACCCCACCACTGATATTCTGCGCGGTATCCCGGATCGGAGCGGCACTGTCGGCAATATGACGGCGCGTTCCGTCCCGGGCAATCAGGTCGGTATGGTTCGCCAAACCGACGATCACTCCGTCACGCAACGCTTTTTTCAGGGGAGATTCCACCGTTTTGCCGTCAAGATAGCTGACGATATTGAAAACTTCGTTCATCGTTTTGCCAACGGCTTCATCATGAGTGAAACCGGTCAGAGCCGCGGCAACCGGATTGATCAATGTAATGCATTCGTCGAGGTCAGTGGCAATCACACCATCCCCGATCGAATCAAGTGTGAGCCGAAAACGTTCCGCAATCTGCTCGACGGCCAGGTTCGCCTTGTGCAATTCCGTGATGTCGACGGACACGCACATCACCGCCTCCTGGCGGAAAGGATTCGGAGTAGGCAACAGGAAAAAAGAGTTATTGCGCCAGGTATTTTCCACTTGTTGAACACGCTCGATCGGCCCCTTCCCCGCAAAAACATTCGCCACAACTTCCGAAACCCATTCATAATACGAACGCGGCAGGTCTTTCAGTGATTCGACTTTCAGCTCCGGGGCATCCGGCACATGGGTATACAATACCCGTTCGGAACGGCTGAAAACAGCCACCCGCAACGGCAACCGCGCAAACATAACTTCGGTTTTCCGCTGTGCCAGCCGACGGAAATACATACCGCCAAGCACCAGCAACAACAGCGAAACAGCGGCAATCGCGGCAAACGCCAACTGAAAGCGGTATTGAATAATAAATTCCGGGGGTTCACGCATCAGAATCGTCCCTGGCGGCAGAACGGACAAGGGGATTTCAAGCCCTTTGATCGAAGGATAATCCAATACTGTTTCCACCTGCGTCCACTGCACGGGAATGGAATAAGCCTTTTCACCGTTCAACAACCGACAGGCAAGCTCTCCGCCCACTTCCCCCTGCTTAATGCTGGACGGCACCACCCCTCCCATTGAACCATATGAAATATAGGAGTCATACTTGCCGAGAATCAATCCGTGAAAATTCCTGCGGATACGCGGCAGGACAGAGTAAGAATGTTCCGGTTTAAGTTCTTTGGAGGAAGCCCATGACTGAAAAAGCACCATCGAATTCGGCGGCAGCGAGCCAATGCGCTCCATCATCTCTTTGGTATTATAAAGATTTCCGCTCACCACTTCGATTTTCAGCTTGATATCCACCGGAATATGAGCCAAAGCCGGCGGCGGCTGATACCCTCCGGGAGACGCTTCCACAATCAGCAACGCCTCGGTAAGCTGCGGCTGCAGGCGGCTCGCCAGGCGGACATTGTCCCAGAAGTTCACCGAAGTTTGAACCCCGGTCATATTCAGTCCCTTCGGAATCACCTCCTGCAACGGCTTGGTGCCGAAATAAGCAATCGAGAGAATCGGAGTTTCGCCGCCGGCCTTTAAAACGCCGTCGGTAAAAAGACATGTGGCGGGCGTATCGAGCGTAACGATCAAGTCATACTTGGTCATCTCGAGTTTTGCCCGCAAAGCCTCGATATCTTCCTTGGCGACACTCACCGACGGTTGATAGTGCACCGCCAGGTCATAGCTTTCGTAGTTGGCCCAGATTTCATGCTCTCCGAGCCTGCTGCGGAAACTACGCACCAGGTTTTCCGTCCCGACATCATCGGAAGAATAACTGCTGATCCATAAAATACGCTTACGGATTTCGGCATCGTCCTCATCTGCCGCGGTCACCTGGAAACCGCAAAACACCAACAAAAACCCTAGCAAACAGTAAACAATCCACTGCGATACTCTCATAAAATACCCCCGACAAAACAAAACGTCATATTTCTTAACCCTTTCATCACCGGACTTTATCAAGCAGGAAATCCATGTATTATTCCGGTATGCGGGATCCGAACACTCCATCGAGCCGGGGAATATATATCAAAAATTTTCACCATCAAATTACCTGTCCGATTATATACTTTATATATATATAATGTACTTGTTCTTTGCGGGTTTACAAGTGTTGATGGCAAAGTAATCAGCATTGAAAACGGAGTTGTTTAAACCGGTAAAGATATCCGAAATATCGTGCCTTTTCCCTGCTCGGAGGAAACGGTAACTTCTCCGTCGTGCAGCGCGACGATGTGTTTGACGATAGCCAGCCCCAAACCGTTGCCCGGCACCGCCGAGGTCCTTTTGGTGGATGCCCGGTAAAACCGGTCGAAGATCCGGTCCAGATGTTCCGGAGCAATGCCGCTGCCGTAATCCCGCACCAGGAGCTGTATTTGCCCATTGCGGCAAGCAGCGCTCAAGTCAATCCGGGTGGTCCCGCCGTGCTCCACGGCATTTTCAATCAGATTTGAGAGCATCTGACGCAGCAGAAGCGGATCGCCCTGGATCTCCGGAATGTCATGACAGTCGATGTGAAACTCAATATTGCCGTACCCTTCCGCCGTTTCTTTCAGGATATCGCCAAGCGAAACCGGAATGAAGTCGCGTTCGGGTTTCGCCGCCTGAAGCTCCAAGGCGGTCAGGTTCAGAAAATCATGCAGCAATCCGGCCAGACGTTGCGACTGAACTTTCAAAGCTTTGACACATTCCGCCTTAAACTCCGGGTTATCCAACGCCCCCTGCTCTATTCCTTCGACCGCGGAGAGAATTCCGGTGAGCGGGGTTTTCATGGCGTGGGAGATCGCGGTAATGAATTCGCCCCGGCTTCTTTCGAGCTTCCGCAATTCATTGATCTGGCCTTTCAGGTTTTCCGCCATATCCTTGACGCAAAGCGAAATATCACGCACGATACCGTGTTTCGGCACGAAAACCGGATAATCCAGGTTGCCGGAGGTGATCTCCCGCGTACTGGTCTGAAGCCGGTTCAGCGGAGAATACACCAGGCGGAAAAAGTAAAGCACAAGCCCCGTGACCATCAGCAATCCAAGCGAACTCAGGGCGATCATCGCGAATTCGGAAAGGCGGATAATCCGCGAAACGCTGTTGCACAGCTCCGCGGTGTCCAGAATATATTCCTTCCCCTCTACAGTAAAGGCGAGCGAATGATAGGCTATCCACGCCTGATAGTGCTTGCTGTATGCGATGGTCACTTCGTCCCGCGCCGGTCCCCGCATCAGATCGCGGACGCGCGGACGCATCAGGTGCTCCCGCAGAAACAGCGGGGCATTCGGCGTTTCAAAAACGGTCTTGCCGCCGGGCGCATTGATCCGGACGATCATCGGATTGCCCTCGCGGTTACGGAAAAACTGTTCCAGCTTCCGGGAATCGTTATCCTCCAGCAGCAAGGTAAAGACTTCCACGGTCAGGGCACTGCTCTGACGGATTCCCGCTTTCAATTCCGCAAAATATGATTCCTCAAACGAAGTAATCTGAATATTCAGCAGAATAACGGCCACGATCACGATGCCGGCAATCAGCAGTGGGATAAACCAGTAAAAATGAGGATTGCGAATCATTTCAAAAAACCGTTTTTTTAAATTAAAAATGGAAAATGAGGAGAAAGAGTACATCTTATGACAACACGATACTCAGGTAGGGTTGCCTGTCCCCAGGCAACCGCCCTACCCTTATTGCTCGAATCCAACTCACGTTTAGAAAAGTTATGGAATGCCTGTGATTCTCTTCTCAATTTTCCATTTTCCATTTTCAATTTTCCATTAAAAAAGCTCAAAAACCCGTGATTTTATAACCGACCCCGCGCACCGTTTCCAAGTGTTCCGCCCAGGAACCGAGTTTTTTGCGGAGTTTCATCATCCGGATATCCACCACCCGGTCGGTCACCGGATAGTCGCCACCCTTCACGCCCTCAATAATCTGGCGGCGGGTAAACACTTTTTCCGGCGAACCGGCCAGCAACAGCAGCGTGTCGAACTCGTCCGCCGTCAGCACCAGTTCCTCGCCGTCGATACTGGCGATGCGAGTGGAATCATCGAGAAACAGGGAGCCGAGAACAATGGCATCTTGCGTCGAATGCGGTTCTTCCTTGCGCAACTGGACCCGGATTCGTGCCAGGAGCACATTGCTGCTGAAAGGCTTGGTGACATAATCGTTGGCCCCGAGTTCCAGCCCGAGAACTATGTCGTTTTCCTCGCCCTTAGCGGTAAGCATGATGACCGGGATAGCGGCAAGCACCGGATCGTTTTTGAGATTGCGGCATACGGTCAGGCCATCGATTCCGGGAAGCATGATGTCGAGCAGGATCAAATCCGGATGGAGCTTTCGCGCCAG
>JAVBRM010000218.1:0-27654 GCA_031548025.1 Victivallaceae bacterium
GCCACCGCTACTTCCAGCCTCCCGAACCTCATGCTGTCATCAAAAACGCCCAAAACATCGGACATAAATTTTTTCAAACGGCTCAAAAGTTATTAACAACCCACCCCGTTTTCAGAAAGACGGGTTTTGGCGGGCTCGTCCCCTTACTATTTTTGCAGAAAATCGGCCAGGATTTATTTTTACCCCATTGACTTATCTCTGATTGCGGTTATAATATTTATATAAATTCTTTGGTATGTTTAATTGATTTATTGGAATAATTAATGGAATGAATTATAAATATCAGAAATTAAAACAGCATTTGGTCCGACAGATTCAGGACGGAACACTGGGAAACGGTGAAAAGCTCGCCACTGAACCGGAGTTGATGGAACGCTATCAGGTCTCCAGAAATACCTTGCGCCAAGCCATGCAGGAATTGGAAAAAGAGGGCTATATCCGAAAAATTCAGGGGAATGGAACTTTTATCCAAAGCCAGACTCCAGGAAGCATCCGGAAAATCGCCCTGATCGTCTCCGACCTCGCCAATCTGGTCCATCCGGTAACCATCGAGTTACTCAAGGGACTCGAAGAAGTATTGAAGGAACAGAATTATAAGCTCGATATTTTCGCCAGCGAGCGGAATTACGATGAGGAAAATCTCAAACAGCTCGCGGAAACCTATTCGGGATTCATTCTCACCGCCGCCAATATCGGGCCCCTGACATTGAAGGCTTTCGACGCCAGGCGCATCCCATGGGTTTTCCTCAAGAACTATGTTCGCGGCTATGAAGAGCGCGCGGTACGCGTCGATTACCGGGCGGCCGGTTTTCTGGCGGCGGAACATGTGGTCAGAGATTGCGGACGCCACCGGCTGGCCATAGTCTACATGGGCGGCAAATTTCCCGCCTCGGAAGACTTTCGCGATGGCGTCAGAGAGGCCTGCCTGGAATATGGCGCCGAGCTTAAACGCAATCATATTTTCGAAGCCATCCCAGAGAGTTTTGACGGTATCGACGGCATTGTCACCTATGACGAAGCCGCACTGGAGCTGCTGGTGAAATTCCGCCGGACAGGGATCGAGATCCCGAAAGATATTTCGATTATCGGAATCAATAATTTACCGCTGTGCTCGTATGTTTTTCCGGAAATCACTTCCGTGGAACTGCATTTTGCCGAAGCCGGACGGCAGGCGGCCAACTATCTGCTCGAAACCATTAATGGCAACCAGCCTGTACTCGCTCCGCCCATCCCCCCGGAACTGGTTATCCGCAATTCAAGTTGTTCAACCAGGAAATAAGGTGTTCATATGAAAAACTCTCAGGTGCGGTTTTACGAAGAAACGCTGGTGATTCCGACGTATGAACCGGGCGAAAGCGATGTCCTGCCGCCGCTGCTGCCGGCAATGTGTCCACGCGGCAAAGCCGTCTACCCCTACCCGCTCCAGGAGCTTACCGGTTCGGAGAAAAAAGATGTCGAATACCGGGCCCTGATCCTGGAAAACGATTTTTTGAAGCTGACATTTCTTCCGTCGCTCGGCGGACGTATGATCAGCGCTTTTGACAAAATCCGGAAACGGGAAATTTTCTTCCGCAATCCAGTGTTGAAACCGGTTATGGCCGGGTTGACCGGGGCGTGGTGCGGCATCGGGGTGGAATTCAATTTTCCCGGCAGCCATTCCGTTACCTCGAACACGCCGGTACACTGTTCCGGCGAATGCCTGGCGGACGGCTCGGCGCGGATCACGATTTCCGACCGTGAATTCATCTCCGGCATGAAATGGCGAATCCGAATCACCCTGAAACCCAACTCCTCGGTAATTCATCAGGAATCATTTTTCTTCAATCGCACTTCCCTGCCCCATCACGGTTATTTCTGGACCAATGCCAAAGCCCCGGCGTTCCCGGATACCGAATTCATTTTCCCCGAAAAGAAATCCGGCGGGCTGATCCATCCCCCCATGGATATCACCCGGATCATCGAATTCACCTTGCCGTTTATCAACGACGTCGATATCAGTAAATATGCCGATGTCTTTTTCCAACTGCCGCTGTTTTTCCGCAATATGCGCAGTTCGTCATTCGGCATCTACCACCGGGAGAAAGACGAGGGAATTCTGCACTATGCCGACTGCGGCGACCTGCCGGGCAGAAAAATCTGGACGCTGGGAACCGGCGACGACGGCCGCATTACCAATCACAACCTGACCGAAGACGGTGCTCCGAATATTGAGATCCAATCGGGTCCGCTGCCGGTCCAGACCGATTTCTTTTTCCTGAAACCCGGCCAGGAACACTGCTGGCACGAATACTGGATTCCAGTTCACTCTATGGGAAAACACCTGGCGGGCAACCAATGCTTCACGCTGTCGCTGGATGGAGAAAATCTGTTGGTCCAGTGTCACGAAAAACGGGAAAATGTTTTTCTGGAACTGGGGTCGGAACACTTTGAGTTTATCTCCGAGCCGGGGCAAGTACTGACTTTTCCGGCTCCTGCGACGCTGGATTTCGTCCGGATTGAATCGGGTGGTTTTGCCCTGCTGGAATGGCGGCGCGACGATGTTTTCATGTCATTCGAACTGGAAGATGTTTCGGCTACGAATACTGCAGAATCTTATTATCTGCAAGGGCTGTATTGTCAGGAACTGAATAAGCCTGACCAGGCCGACGAATTGTTCCGGAAATCCCTGAAAATCGATCCATGGTACACCGAAGCATTGAAAGGTCTGGCGGTCAATTGCCTGAAAAAGGGGAATTATCCCGCCGCCGTGGGTTTCCTGCGAAAAGCCCTTTACCGGAACCGGCGTTGCTCCGAAACGTCTTATTATCTCGGTTTGGCACTGTTGAAATCGGGGGATTTTACCGAAGGATGTTTCCAACTGCGGCGGGCGCGTTTCAGTACGGAATGGCGCTTACCGGCTACTGTGGAATTGATCAAGCATCATTTGAAGCGGCATGAGCTTCTCGCTCTGGAGGAACTGTTCAACGAAGCGGAGATCTTCGCCAATGAGCAGTTGCTGGAGCTCTACGCCATATATTTGCGGCGTCTGGGCAAGGATAATTCGCATGTCCTGAAAGCATTGAGCCGGATTGCTCCGGAAAACCTTCTGCCCGAAAACTCCCGGCCGGCCGCGCCGGATGCCGGAAAGGTTCAGTTTCTGATGGAACTTTACGAGGATGCGGGTTGCCCGAAAGACGCGCAAGCCGTCGGCAGTTTTTATGCGGGCGATCATGTTTTTCTGAATTACTTCACCGGTCAGATCGAGAAAGCGGAAAAGATATCGATCGCCGGAAACTTCCCGTTCTCGGCTTACGCGGCCGCCAAGCTCGCGGCGCTCGAACAGGAATACCCGCAATTCGGCAAAATCAGTTATTATCTCGGCGTGCTGCCGGCGGCTTCTGGCGACTGGGAGCAAGCAATGAAAAAATGGCGGCGGGCGGAATCCCTCGGAGTCGCAGACCCGGCTTTGTTCCGAAATATGGGGCTGTGTGAATGGAAAATCCACCGCAATTTACCGGCCGCCATTTCATACTACGCCCGCGGCTTTGCCGGGATCACCTACAAATATGCTTATGAATATGACATGCTCCTGGACGAAGCCGGTGAAACCGATAAGCGGACCGATATGTTGAACTCGCTGCCTCCGGGCATCCGGCGGAATCCGTATATCCGGTTGCGTATGGCCAAGCTGGCGTTTGACCGGCAAGAGTTCGAGGAGGCCATCCGGATTCTGGAATCGGAATGGTTCGTACTCTGCGAAGGCAAAAGAATGACCTCCTCGATCTTTATCGAAGCCAATCTCGCGCTCGGCCAAAAACAAGACAATCCGGCTAAGGCGCTGGAATATTTCCGAAAGGCGCTTTCGTATCCATGGAATCTCGGCGTGGGCCGATCCGTCGGGTGCTTCGATATGAAAATCAAGTACTATATTCTGCAGGCCTTGCGGGAAGCCGGAGAAACTGAGCAATGGGAAAGCCAGCGCGCTGAATATCTGCGGGAATGTGAGAAATTCGCGATCGATTTCCGGGAACTCAACACCATCCGCTGGGAAAGCGGGCCCGTTTCCGAAGATCGCCTGCTGTTGGAAAATCAGGAATATTACCAAAAAATAAAGGAATTTAAAAAATGAAAAACGGTATCGACAACCTGAAAGCCCATGTCGGTGTCCTGACCGGTAAACGGCTCGGACTCATCGTCAACCAGGCGGCGGCCAACCGGGAACTCAAATCAACTCTCGACGTCATGGTCGAAAACTTCGACGTTACCGCCCTTTTCGGCCCGGAACACGGCGTGATGGGCAATCTTCAACACGGAGAAAAAGTCGTTAACGGCAAAAACTTTCACTATGACATCCCTGAATACAATTTTTATGGCCGGGACAGCTGTTTCGCCGAGCACCTGGATGAGGTAGATGTCATTGTTTTCGAACTCCAGGATATCGGTTCGCGTCCGTTCACCTTCATGTACAATCTGGCGGATGCCATGGAAATCTGCGGACAAAAGGGCATTCCGCTGGTCGTCCTGGACCGCATGAATCCGCTGGGCGGAGCCATGGAGGGCATCGTGGGAATCGAAAAGGGCACTTTCGGTTATTACCCGATCCCGTGGCGTCACGGCATTACCATGGGTGAGTTCGCCCGCATGGTCAACGACCGCTACCAATTCGGCTGCGAGTTGACGGTGATTCCATGCTCCGACTGGCGGCGGGAGATGTTTTTCTCCGACACGGGTCTCCACTGGATCTGGCCTACGCCCAATGTTCCCAGCGAAACCACCGCCTTACTGTATGCCGGCTTCTGCGCCATCGGGCAGACCAATGTCTCCGAAGGACGCGGTACTACGTTGCCATATCAGGTTTACGGTGCGCCCTACATCGATCCCTATAAACTGGCCAAAGCCATGGATAAACACCGTTTTCCCGGCGTGATCTGCCGCCCATGCTGTTTCACTCCGACTTTCAACATGTTCAAAAAATACATCGGCGAAAACTGTTACGGAGTTCAAATCCACATCACCGACAAACGCCAGGTCAACGCGTTCGAGCTGGGTATGTGGTTCATGCACGAAGTCCGGGAAAACTTCAGCGAATTCTCCACGCATGGCTGTTTCAACGACGTACTCGGCAGCGATCGTTGGGCCAACGGCACCGAGTCAACGGAAGAACTGTTGCGGCGCGGCCAGAAAGAGTGCCGGGAATTCGCCGCCTATATCCGTCAATATCTGCTCTACTGAATCAATATGATGGTTTCAAACCAGCGGAGATTCGGGGTGTATTGAAAAATTTGAATGACTTTATTTTGTTTGTTCACAAATCTCAATCCGAGCGTATGTCCGGTATAAGGATTGATGATCAATTGATCGTTCAAATATTCGGGTACCAAATTTTTTAAGGATTCGGGGGGCGCTTTCCGCTCCTCCCAAAAATTAAGTACCGCGGTGGCAGAAGCATAGGAACGCAATCTTGCCAACAGGTGAGCACATTTATCATGCATGGCGCTCGTCGTTTCCAGGTGGATTTTAGCTAACGCCATATTGGCGGTTTTATTTTTAACTTCGTACTGATATTCTTCAAGGTTCTTATAATATTTGGAAAAATTATCCAGACTGGAATATTTTTGCAGAAAATCGGCCCCTGTTTGGATGATCCGCTTTTTCTCCGCCCGGAAGTCCACCACTTTGGGTGTGTTTTTTCTCTCGAAGCTCCACCATAAATTCGTATCTTCATGCAAAGCGGCCAAGGCGAAACGTCCCGTTTCATAACGCATCGCTATCTTGATTCTTTGTTCAAGCAAAATACAATTTTCGTTGATCCGTTCTATATAGCGACTTAAGGTTGACGACGGTACTTTACTATTATTAATCATTGCCGCATACTCTGTATCCAACCACCAGTAAAATAGAGTTCCATACAGGCTCAAAGACTTGAAGGATATTCCTCTCCCGATGAATTCAATTATTCTCAAGTGCTCCTCCGCCAGTTCATCCGCTTTCGAGAAGTCTTTTTCCACAATGGCGCGAGCTACCAACCCGCTATAGATCGCCATTGTTCTCAGCGAACTTTGCTCGAAACCCCAACGCTGCTCCGCCGATATTTCATAATTGAATTTCAAGTCTTTCTCGGAAAAACGCCTTAATTCATTGATGACACTCTCATTTTCGCTGAGCATTGATTTCAATTTATCGAATTTTTCCTTCTCCATCAATAACCTTTCAATCGGCACCTGGAGCGTATCATAGAGAGCCATGGGATTATGCCTTGGTTTCACTTTTGTATGCAATCCGCAAAAAGTGTTCAAAATATCTCTTGTCGATTCAGACTCGGATCGGTTGTTGTTTAAAAATTCTTCCATCGCCGCCGGATCGGTCGGCAGGTTCGACTTATCAATCACATCCACTTTTGAAGTCAAATTATGCCGCAGTTCATTCTCTAAAATGACTCCGATCGTGATAAGCAAAACGATGCTTGCCATCGCAATAAGTATCTTATTCATAAGACAACCTCTCCGGGTTAATGATATAGATTATAACCGAAAGATACCGCCTTGTCAATACCATCAGAATAAAAAATGATTTTTTTGCTGACGCATCCTTGATATAAATTTGCATTTTGCAATATCAGGATCTATATTTCTACTGTCAGCGACAACCACAAGTGTCGCTGACAGTAGCATTTTAATAATTTGACTTGATTTATGCTATTATAGACTTTATCTCTCCATATAGTGTTTCTTTCGGAATCACCTGAGCAGCAACAAACAATGCGCTGATTCTACCGGTAGGTTTTTACCGCGCGGCGGCCCAGGGCGCAGAGGATTTCGTGGGGATGGGTCTGTTTAAACTCAGCCCATTCATCGACTGTGATCCCGTTGCCGAGGCAGATTACTTCGTCGCCGGGCTGGGTTTCCGGTACCGCGCTCAGGTCGATGTTGACATAGTCCATCGAGACCCGCCCGAGGATCGGGCAGGGTTTGCCGTGGACAATCACCCGGCCGCGGTTGGAAAGCGCCAGCGGCATACCGTCGGCATAACCGATAGCGACCGTACCGACCCGGGTATCGTTTTTCAGGTGATGCGTAAAGCTGTAACCGATGCTGGTTCCGCCCGGCAACTGCCGGACTTGCGCGATGACTGATTTCAGGGTAAATACCGGTTCAAGATTCAGGCTCGCGGCAGTGGAGCCAAGCCCATACATGGCCAATCCGGCCCGGCAATGGGTGAACGGAGCGTGAAAAGTTTCCGGAAAATTCGCGCCGTCGCCGCCGCCGAAGTGAATATAGCTGAACTTATAATTCAGACTTGACAGCAATTCCTTGAAGGCTTTGATCTGGCGGTTGGTAAATTCATCGTAACCGGGTACCGCGCCAGGGAAATGCGAGTAAATACCGGCAACTTCGACGCCGGGCAGGTTCAGGATTTCCGCGATCACCACCGCCGCTCCGGCTACCGGAATACCGTCGCGCCCCATGCCGGTATCGATCTGGATATGGCAGGTGACGGTTTTATTCTGCCGGACGGCTTCTGCGGAAAGCATCCGGGCATAGCTGAGGTCATTGGCTGGACAGGTAATTCCTTCCGCCACCGCAGTGGGAATTTCGTGAGGCAGAATGCTGCCGACAATCTGAATGGGCAATCCGCATTCTTTAATCTCCATGGCTTCATTGAGAGTAGCGACCAGCAGACGGGACGCGCCGGCTTCCCGCAAAGTCTTGCCCACCCGGACGGCTCCCATATTATAGGCATCGGCCTTGATCACCGGCAGAGGAAGGCACGGCATGGCCGCGGCTGCGATCTTCCGGTAATTGGCGGCGATCCGGGCAAGGTCAATGCACAATTCAACCCGGTTTTTCACTTGATGACCTCAATTTTGGCCCCGATTTTTTTGAAGTCCCGGATAAAATTGGGATAAGTCACATCGGCGGCTTCCGCCCCGGTGATAATGGTTTCGCCCTCGGCGCCCATGGCGGCAACCGCCAGCGCCATGACAATCCGGTGGTCGCCGTGTCCGTCCACCACCGCACCGCGCAACGGCGCGCCCTCGATCACCAGACCATCGGGCAGTTCCACGATTTTGGCTCCCATTTTCAGGAGTTCCTGACGCATGCACGCGATGCGGTCGGTTTCCTTGATCCGGGCCTGCGCCACGTTCAAGAGCTTGGTGGTGCCCTGGGCGAAAGCGGCGGCGGCGGCCATCGCGGGCAAGGCGTCGGGAGTGGCATTCAAATCGATATTCATTCCCTTGAACGTTCCGGCGGGACTGACCGAGGTCGTATTGCCGGAGGTGGTAATCTTCATACCCATTTTACGGAAAAATTCAAATACCGCCTTGTCTCCCTGCGGGTCGGAGAAATCGAGGTTGCGGATTTCCAACGCGCTGCCGGTCACCGCGGCGGCGGCCAGCGGAAAAGTCGCCGTGGAGAAATCCGCCGGAATCACGCATTCAAACGAAGGATACTTCTGTTTGCCCGGAACCACGAAACGGCTGAGGTCTTTGGCGGCGGTATATTTGATGCCCAGCTTTTTCAGCCAGTGCAAAGTAATCTCGACATACGGCTTTTCGTTGAGATCCTTGACGAAAATTTCGGTTTTACCGGTAGCCAACGGAGCGGCAAAAAGCAGTCCGCTGAGGTATTGGGAACTCCGGCCGATGATTTCCACACGGCCGCCGGCCAGCGGTCCTTCCACCGTAATCGGGCATTTGCCGCCATTGGACGAAATTTTGGCCCCCAACCCGGCCAGGGCATCGAGCTGAATGTCCATCGGACGGCTGCGCAACGATTCGTCGCCGTCGAAAGTGGAGGCGAATTTCATCGCGGCGGCCACGCCGGCCAGCAGACAGAGGCTGGTTCCGGAATTGCCGAGGTCAACCGCGCCTTTTGGCGGACGCAATTTCAAGCCTTTGCCGGTGATCGTCCAGAGTTCGGGGGTGATCGCGACCTCGGCCCCGTACAGGAGAGCGGCACCCAGGCAGCTCCGGGTGTCGGCGGAGTCAAGCGGTGAATGGATCAGAGAAATACCGTTGCCAAGCATGGCACAGATAGCGGCGCGGATCGAATGCGATTTGGAGCCGGGCACAGCAATACTGCCGGACAACCCGGATTTCGTGATTTTTATATCCATTTGTTGTTGTTTATCCTCTAAATTTATTTATATTACAATACCGTAATATTTTGCAAAAACAAGGAATCAACTGATGAAAATAGCCATCCTCAATACCGGCAATGAATTGCTGAGGGGGACCACCATAAATTCGAATCTCGGATTCATCGGCCGCGAATTGGCCGAAATCGGCGAAGAAGCGGATTGCGCCATCGCCGTACCGGACGGCGCGGACGAGTTGACCGGAGCCCTGAAAATGCTCTATCCGCTTCACGATCTGGTAATTATCACCGGGGGACTCGGGCCAACCACCGACGACATCACCCGCGAAACCGTCTGCGAGTTGTTGAAACTGCCGATGCACAGCGATCCTGAACTCTTGAAATCGCTGGCACAATATTGGGCCGAGCGCCATCCCGGCAGCCCCCCGCCGGATTTCTATCTGCGCCAGGCCCTGGTACCGGAGAACGGCAGCATCCTGACCAACCGCAACGGCACCGCTTCGGGATTGTGGCTGAAAGGCGTGTACGAGGGCAAACCGGTCTATACCGCCATGCTGCCGGGGCCGCCGCTGGAACTCGAGCCCATGGTTCACAACGAATTGATCCCGGTAATCAAGGCCTGTCACGACCTGACGGTGTTTACCGATAAATTCATGTTGGTCAATACCCCGGAACTGACCGCGCAAGAGTTTGTCGCCGCGCGCCTGCCGGAAAATATCCGGGTGGCTTATTGCGCTTCAGTCGAAGGAACCCGGGTGTTTCTCAGCGGAGCCGACGAACCGGCAGTGAGGAAGTTCGGCGCCGTAGTCCGTGAACATTTCGGAACGGCGGTCCTGAAAGCCCCGCATCTGAACCTGATCGACGAACTGGCGGAGCGGCTGCTGCAAATGAATTGTTCACTGGCCACGGCGGAATCATGTACCGGCGGGCTGATCGGAGCCGCCTTTACCGATCTGCCGGGAATTTCCGCAATCTACGAAGGCGGCGTCATCTCGTATTCGAATACGGTAAAAATGCGCGAACTGGGAGTTCCGGCCGAACTGCTGGAGCGCTACGGAGCGGTCAGCGCCGAGTGCGCCCGGGCCATGGTCGAGGGCGTTTGCCGGAAATTCGGAGTCCGCGCCGGAATTTCCGCCACCGGCATTGCCGGGCCGGGAGGCGGCACGCCGGACAAACCGGTCGGGTTGGTCTACGTGGGGGCCGCATTGGACGGCAAAGTCGAAGTCAAAGAACTGCGGTTACGGGGAAGCCGGGACCTGATACGGCGTCGAACTGTGGCACAGGCCTTGAATTTACTGCGAAGCATGATACTTTCTTAAATTGCCCATTTTCAATTAAAAGAAGGTAATCTTTGTAACCAAAGCTATTTTCAAAACGACAATAGTATGACATGGAATTTGATTTATGAGCCAAGGAAAATTGTATATTGTCGCAACACCGATCGGTAATCTGGAAGACATTACCCTCCGGGCATTGCGGATATTGAAGGAAGCCGACGTAATCGCGGCGGAAGACACCCGCCACAGCCGGACTCTGTTGGCGCATTATGAAATCAAAACCAGACTGGTCAGCTATCACGCTTTCAACGAACACCGGCGGACCATGGAGCTGATCGAAGAAATCAAGAACGGAGCGAAAGTGGCGGTGATTTCCGACGCCGGAACTCCGGGGATCGCCGATCCCGGATTCATGCTGGTCCGGGAAGGCTGGCGCAATGGAATAGTGCCGGAAATTATTCCCGGCGTGTCGGCATTGACTTTTGCGGCAGTGGCGTCGGGTTTGCCGATCGACCGTTTTGCCTTTTACGGTTTCCTGCCGGTCAAATCCGGGCGGCGTGGAACGGCTCTGGCCAGAGTTGCCGCCGAGGACAAAACGGTGGTGATTTATGAATCGCCGCACCGTTTGGGCAAGCTGGTAAAGGAACTGGCGGAAATTTTACCGGCGGACACTCCGGCGGCAATTATCCGGGAAGCAACCAAACTGCACGAGGAAATATTGCGCGGCACAATTGCCGAATTGGCGGCGGTCGAACGCAACTGGAAAGGCGAATGCGTAGTAGTGGTATCGCCTCACAACCCGGGAAATAAAGAAGTTTTTTCCGACACTGAAGATTGAAAATAATAATAACTGGTATATTTTAATATAATTAATTATTGGAGATATAGATGAATAATAATAAAAGAATTATCTGTGGCGTAACAGCCGTTTTGGTCATTCTGGGTATCGGGGGATGCTATCGCTATACTCCGCCGCCGGCAGCATATGAAGAGAATGTATTTTCCACCCGCACCCGCGACAAACAGGACGATTTGTTGAAAGATGTGAAGGTCCTGAACCTTGACCTGGCTCAGGAGATTTCCGTCAAGAACAATCCCAATTATATCTCCGCTTACCATGCGGTAAATGCGGCACGCATGCGCTACTATCAGACGCTGAATGCCTATTTGCCTGAGTTCTATGCCTCTTTCTCCATGGGTTTGAGCGGCAATGAAAACTACAACCGCCACAATACCAGCACCACCCGCAGCCGCAGTTTCACCACCAATACCGGTTTGAATGCCAGTTGGTTGATTTTCGACGGTCTGGTCCGGACGATGAATGTGAAAATGGCACGGCATCAATGGATTGCCCAACAGGAACTTGAAGAAGACACCCGCCGCCAGTTGATGGCTTCGGTGGCTTATGCGTTCAATGATATCCTGCTGGCCCGCGGTCAACGCGCCATTGCCCACGCCGACATGGAATTCCAATTGAAAAACCTGGAACAGACCCAGTTGAAACTCGAACTCGGCGCCGTGCCGCTGTCCGACGTATTGAACTTTAAAGTACTGGTCAACAACGCGATCGGCGACCAGCTCACTGCCGAATACTCCTACAATACCGCGGTTTATTCGCTGGCGGTGCTGATGGGTTATCCCGACGGCAAACTGCCCGAGCACATCGAATTTCCGCCGATCAGCGCGGATACCAACGAACACGTCAGTACGGTCGACGTGTACCTGGACATCGCCATGAACAACCGCCCGGACCTCAAGTACTACCGTGAACTGGTCCAGGTCAATGAATATTCGTTGTTTGCCGCTTACGGAGCTTATTCTCCGACAGTGCGCGCCAATGCCGGAGTTTCGTTCGGCACCAACGCCGGCCGCAGTGACACAGACTACAGCAACGCCACAAATACCTATTCGAACTCACCCGGTTACAGCGTCGGCATGACCGCCGAATGGTATCTGCCGCTGGAATGGAAACGGGCCGCCATCGTGGCCGAATCCAAAGCCAATATCGCTCAGGCAAAATTCAATGTTGCCAGCACCTGGCTGCAAGTGGTTCAGGAAGTCCGCGTGGCTTATGACAATTACATCCAGAACGTCCGCATGGCGCGTTTGTATGTCACTACGTTGGAACTGGTAACCAAGCAGCGCGACCTGGTTGAAGAAGAATACAACGCCGGTAACACCGAATTGACCCGTTTGAACGAAGCCCAGATGAAATACGTTCAGGCTGAAAACGAAATGATCAACTCGCTGGTTAACGTCCAGAAAGCCATCGCCCAGCTGCGCGCCGCCACTCACACCAGCCCGATCGGCGGACGTGCCGAACAGGCTTCTGTGCCGCAAGAAAAGAAGTAATACGGATCTGAATTTATGGAAAACAGAGTCAGGTTTGCACCTTCCCCTACCGGACAGGTGCATATAGGTAATATCCGCACAGCAATTTTCAACTGGCTTTTTGCCCGCCATACCCAGGGTAAATTCCTGTTGAGAATCGAAGATACCGACATCGAACGCTCCACCCAGGAAGCCATCGACACCCTGTTGGAATGCCTGGAATGGCTCGGCATTGACTACGATGAGCCGATCATCTATCAGAGTCAGATGCGCGATTCGCATCTGGCCGCGGTGGAACGGATGACCGAAGCCGGGCACGCCTACAAAGTCGACGGCGGTGAAGCCGGCTCTCCCATTTATTTCCGGATTCCGTGGGATGGAATGGAAGCCATCCGCAGCGTCGGCGAAGCCACCATCGAGCTTCACCCGGAAGGAACCTTGGAAATCACCCCCCGCGGAATTAATTTCATCACCATCGGCAAGGGCGACAAGCAGGTTGAAAACTCCTCCTGTCTGGCCGGTTTCCGCCAGATGAAAGTTTATGACGCCTCCGGAGCGGTTATCTTCGAGATCGAATCGAATATTCAGGATGTCATTGAAAATCAACGCGCATTCAGTTTCCCCGGCGCCACGAAAATCACTTTTGAACGCCGCGAAATCTTTTTCCGCGACTTGATCAAAGGCGAAATGTCCAAACCGCTGGACAATATGAAAGACCTGATTATCGTCCGCAGCGACGGTACCCCGGTGTTCCATATCGCCAACGTCTGCGACGACATCACCCAGGAAATTACTCATATCGTCCGTGGGGACGACCATGTGGAAAATACCTACCGTCATATTCTGCTGTTTCATGCCATGGGACATCAGGTTCCGCAGTACGGGCACATGCCGATGATCGTCAACGCCGCCGGCAAACCGTTTTCCAAGCGCGACGGCGATGCCTTCGTCGGCGATTTCCGCGAAAAGGGTTATCTCTCCGAAGCGTTGTACAATTACCTGGCCCTGCTGGGCTGGTCGCCTGGCGACGACCGCGAAAAAATGACTCGCGATGAAATGATCGAAGCCTTTACCCTGGAAAGAGTAAAGAGCGCCCCGGCGCAGTTCGACATCAATAAATTGAACAATATGAACGGCTTGTATATCGCCGAAATGCCCGCTGACGACTTTCTGGTCCAGGCGAAATTATTTGCCGATCCGGCCTGGCCGGCGGACAAATTGCCCCAGGTGGCGGCATTGATGCAGAGCCGGACAAAAATTTTCAATCAGATATCCTCGTGGTCATATTTCTTTGACGGTGATATTGAGTATGATATGAAGAATCTGGCCAAGCAATATAAAAAGCCGGAAATTTGCAAAGCCGCGGCTATGGCTGCGGAAAAATGGCGGAACGGCGAATTTACCGCCGAAAGTATTCATCAGGTACTGGAAGAAACCGAAACAGCCTGCGAAATCCCCCATGGCAAATTGTTCCAGCCGATCCGGCTGGCGGTCAGCGGAGTGGCAGGCGGAGCGGAGCTTGACGCGACCATGTTGCTGATTGGCCGCGACCGTTGCATTAACAATATTTTCCGTGTTTTGGAGATGGCTCAGTCCGGTTTCCCGGAAAACTGACAGGAGCAAAGATGTTTAAACATAAAAAGAATTACGCCGTCTATACAGCCGGCGCTCCGATTCTTAAAAAAAAGGCACGCAAAATCGCCAAGATAACTCCGGAAATCCGGGACATCGGCGAACAGATGATCGACACGATGGCGGCTTTTGACGGCGTGGGCCTGGCTGGACCGCAGTATGGAGTGGACCAACGGATCGTAGCCCTCAATATTCCGATGCGCGAAGAAGGCTGCCAGTCGCCCGGAGAGGCTTTGATGCTGCCGATGATGCCGATGGTGATCATCAACCCGGAAATCACGGAATTCGGCTGTGACATGCTGGAATCGGAAGAAGGCTGCCTGAGTCTGCCCGACATCTGGGGGCCGGTCATCCGCCCGGCCACAGTCAAATTTAAAGCTCAACTCCTTGATGGCAATAACATTGAATGCGAATGCGGCGGTTTATTATCCCGCTGTATTCAGCATGAACTCGATCATCTTAACGGCGTATTGTTCGTCGACCGCATGGAGCCGGATGAATTTGAAGAAGTGGCGCCGGCCTTGCGCAGACTGGAACGTTCCGGAGCCGCCAAAGAGTACAAACGAAGGACCAAACATTGAAGCCGGGATTTTTCAAAATTCTGATTGAATGCTGCAAAGGCCCAGGAATTTATTTTCAGCTTTTACGGCAATCTCCTCTTACGGCTTTATCCCATTTTCTCTTGCTGAGTTTGCTCTGCACCTTGGTGGCGGCTTTGTTCAATTTTCCGGAGAGCCGGGTCGGAATCAATGGCGCATTCGACCAGATCCGCAAGAGTTGCGGAGATATTGTGATCACCGATCATGGAATTTTCCCGAAGAAGCAACCGGAAGAAAGCAGACTGGTATTTTCGAAAGACCAGCTTGAGTTGAATTATATTGCCGATCCGGCCGGAACTCTCCCGGATTTCGACTACAACTCCCAGATGGGAATTTTCTGGTTGCCGCGCGGAATCGTTTTCTGGAAATACATGGGACAGGACAATGATAAAAAATACTGGCTGATCCCGGCTCTCGGCATCAACGGCAAAAATACCATGGTGGCCAAGGATGATATCCCCGGCTATCTCCGGGACAACTATCCAGCCAAATTTGAGAAAAAGCAATGGGCCGGCGTATCCTTGGACACCATTCAGTCGACCGTCAAAATCGGACTGGCAATCTGGAGTTTCGTTGGAGTGTTTTTTATGTATATCATCCAGTTTTTGCTGTTGATCCTGATGATTTCGGCGATTTTCCCGCTGATCGGCTCAATCAGACTGAAAGGCAAGCTGAGTTTCCGGGATTATTTCGTGCTTTGCGTCTATATCGCATTTCCCTGCATGATCATCGCCATGCTGAGTTTGATCGTCAAAGTGCAGTATGTCACTTTTGATCGAGTTGCAATTATCACGTTTGCCATCTATTTTATGATAGTAATGACCCGGATCGAGCGCTGGCTGGTGCCGCCGCCGAAACCCGATGAAAGTGAACTTGGAGATTGAATATGAACAGAGATGATTTCTGGCGTGCCCATATCTGGTATCCGGCTCTGGCCGATTATACTTTTATGACTTCATTCGTTAAATTGAAAAAAGAAGAAATCGAAGCGCTCGCCCAGGGCGAAACCAAGGGCAAAATCGTCAATGGCATCATCGACAGAATGCGCCGCCCGATGGATGCGAACATGGCGAACTGGTTTGTCTCGGTGGATACCGCGGCCCCGACCGATACGGAGCGTTTTGCCTCAAAGCGCGGTGCGGTGCATTCCCCCGAAAGCGCCTGGCGCTTCCTTGCCGAAAGCTATAAAATCCGCCAGGCCGCGGCCGACGGAAACGTCGAATATATCTGTATCAGACCGTTCCGCAGGATGAATAAAACCCGTGAATTCCGGTTATTCATCTACGAAGGCGAACTCATCGCGATGAGCCAATACTGGCTGATTCGCCATTTCCGCCGTATGGAAGGGGTCAAGCAGGAATATTGGAATAAAACCGTGGAATTTTTCAACAATATCAAATGGGCGCTCCCTGCGGAAACCATGGTCATGGATATTTATTGTACCTCCGATGACAATATCCTGATCGTCGACCTGAACAAATGGGGCGAATGCGATCCCAAGTTGCTTCACCGCTGGGACCGCGACTGGACGAAACAGATCGGTATCGTCATGATGGCCCCGCCCACCATGATTTCAGGCGACGTCAACGTCTCCTTTTAACGAATTAGGGAGTCAGAAAATGCTGAACTCCCTTATTGTTTACTGGCTCAAATGAAGAGGTCCTGTTTTGGAGAACAAAAGGTACATCAATGTAATAAATTGCTTCTTCCTCTTCATTTTATGTTGGTTTCAATATCGGGTATGGTTTAATATAACGGGCACCGACCTGCTGTATTTCGGAGTAGAGTATGTCGCCCCGTCCAGCAGTGGTATCATGGCCGGAATTTTACTGGGAATATTGATAAACCAGGTTCTTGTGCGTTATGCCGAACCGCTGAATATATGCAAAGCTTTAGCCCCCGTGTTATTACTGCTCCCCTGGTTTGTATTGCCTTTTTCGCTTTGGATCCTGATCCTCATTATTGTGATTACGGCTTTCTGCCTGGTGCGGCTTCTGATAACTCTGCCAGTGCCAAAATTCATCTTCTGCCGGGACCGTAAACATATATCGTTGATTGTCATATCCCTGATGACCATTGCTTTTGTCACTTATCAAATATGGCTGTACGACCGGGCATGGCGCTGCCAGTATTTATTCTTTTTTGACTGGGGCATGTTTCTGGCGCCGTCATTCAATACCCTTCGCGGCGAGTTCATGACGGATTACTGGGAAATCGCCGGTGAATCATTTTTCAGCCGACATTTTCAACCCGGATTTTTTGTCTGGTTCATTCCCCTGCTGGCCCTGTTTCCATATCCCCAGACCATGATGGTGGTCGGCGCATTGTTCCTGGGCGGAAGTGCCTTATTGATATATTACTTCGCCAGAACCCGAAAACTGCCTCCGGTCATGTCCGCCGGTTGCGCCCTGATTTATTTGCTTTATCCAAGTATCTCCAATTACAATCTTTCGATATTCTATGGCTTCCATGTAATTTATTTCTTTATTCCGGTATTTATCCTGTTTTGCTGCCTTTACGAAAAAAAGAAATGGAAATTTGCGTTTATAGTATTTCTGTTTTCTCTGACGATCAAAAAAACGGTCGGCAGCTTCTGGGTCGGTTGGGGAATTTGCCAATTTCTGACCGGACACCGCAAACGTGGAATCATCTACGCACTGATCGGCGGCCTATACCTGATTTTCTGTTTGAAATTTATCATTCCATATTTCAGTTCAAACAGTGGTTATTTATATCAAACTACGTATGCTTTCCTTGGAGACTCCATCTGGGAGATCGCTCTTTCGCCGGTTCTTCGCCCTGTGGCCTTCTGGGGAATGTTGCTTCAAGAAAAAAATATCCTTCTGCTGCTATTCTTATCCGCGGCTTTCATTCCCGCCATTTTGTCGAAGCCTTTCTGGGTAGGATGCGGCGCGGTCGTGGCGGCCTTCGCATTATTGTACAACAGTGACGCCAGAGTCAATTTTTACAACCAATACACCGTGGAATTGTCCATCTTGTTCTGCCTGGCTTTTATTGCCGCCGTTTCCAAATATTACCGTCATGAACCCGATAAATTTGCAAAATGGTTTTTATTGGGCTTGCCGCCAGTGAAGAGATATCATTTTGCCTGGGCCTTGCTGGCTGCCGGTATAGTCAGCACTCTCAGCAGCCATTTTTTGATGGCCGAAGCCATTTATACGAAAAATAATTCCCTGACGGATTACTTGTTAGGCTTGCCGGACCGGACGGCAATAAGATCGGAAATCTCCCACATGGTACCGGACGGAGCTTTCCTCTCTTGCAATAATGAGCGTCTTGGATCTTTGATGCTGGGCTCCGGTAAAAAATTGACCCGAGGTGAGCAACAAAAAGATTGCGATTACTTCTTATTTGATATATTGGATCAAAATGCGGGAACCGGAGTGGAACTTTATCACAAGATGTTGACAAGTCCGGAGTTCAATATCATATGGCGCCGCTATGCGGACAATAATTATTATCTGCTGTTCAAGCGCGGAGCTCCTCCGGTATCAAATAACATGAAAGAAATGGATGCTCAAGAATGGATAAAAACCGGGAGTTTCCTACCCTTACCAAGTGATCAGGATACTTTTGAAGTAAGAATAAATTATTTCAACAAGAATAACCGGTTGGTTTTACAGTATTCCATTAAATTGCTGAAAGAAATTCATAATTACTACAAAATCACTACTTTCGCCGCCAATAACGGTCAAATCCAACACCAGAAAACCATGTTCGGCGACGGTTTGATTCCCTATGACCGAATGCGGCCCGGTACGGTTTTTCAATTTGAAATGCCTTTACCTGAAAATTGGAGCAAATTTGAACAATCCGGTTGCAAGTTTGAACCCATGAAATGAAAACTATTCTCAACAAATCATTGATGTTCACATCCGGAAGTGCTTCCCTGGCCTTGTTGATATGGTTTCAATACCGGATTTGGTTCACCATTGCCTCCGTCGATCTTGTTGCATTTTTCCTCAAAGTAACCGAGCCCTCGCTCCATGGTGTCATTGCCTCCGCCGCGATAGGAATCCTGTTATTTATCCTCTTGAGTAAATTCAGCGATTCCCTGACATATGCTTTGCTTCCGGCGTGGATTTTGCCGACTCTTTTTCTCTGGCCGCTGAATATGTGGAGCTTCATTATCGTTACGGCGGTCAGTATAACCTGCCTGATGCGGATATTGGTTTTGCTGCCATACCCGAAATTTGTCTTCGCCCGCGACAGATGGCATATTTCATTGATTGTTCTCGTTATTTTGACCATCATCGCCTTTGCAAGTCAGGTCTGGACATACGACCGGGCATGGCGGACTCAATATATGTTTTTCTTCGACTGGGGAATGTTTTTCGAACCGGCCATGAACACTCTGCGCGGCGAACTCATGATGGACTACTGGGAGATACCGGGCGAATCCTTTTTCAGCCGCCATTTCCAGCCCGGATTTTTTGTTTGGTTCATCCCTTTGCTGGCGTTATTTCCCTACCCGCAAACCATGATGGCGGTCGGGGCGCTTTTTCTCAGCGGCAGTTCGCTTTTGATCTATTACTTCGCCCGGCTCCGAAAACTACCGCCGGTATTCGCCGGCCTCTGCGGATTGATCTACTTGCTCTACCCGTTATTCACCAATTACAACCTGTCGTTATTTTACGGTTTCCATGTCATTTATTTCTTCATCCCGGTATTTATCGTCTTTTGCTGCCTTTATGAGAAAAAAATGTTTGGAGCGGCTTTCGCGGTGTTCTTGTTTTCTCTGACGATCAAAGAAACCGTCGGTGCATTCTGGGTGGGCTGGGGAATCATCCAATTCATCACCGGACACCGCAAACGCGGAATAATTTACGCTTTCATCGGTGGTATTTATTTAATCTGCTGCATGAAACTGATCATACCGGCTTTCAGTTCCGGCGGTGGTTATCTCTACCAGACACATTATGAATTCCTGGGCAATTCTTTATTTGAGATAGCCCTATCCCCGATCCTGCGTCCCTGCGAATTCTGGGGAACTCTATTCCAAGGCAAGAAACTGATGCAATTATTTTTGTTGCTTCTCCCGTTTATTCCGCTGATATTTTCCAAATCGCAGTGGGTGGCCTGTGCGCTTGTTATCTGGGTATTTTCATTATTAAGCAATCATGACAATAGAATCAACTTGCACAATCAATATACCGTTGAATTATCCATCATGATCTGTCTGGCTTTTATTGCCTCCATTTCCCATTACCGCCGGAAGCCCCCTGATTTTTTAATAAAGAACTTATTATTGAAAGGTTTACCTGCTCCCGGACGACGTCACTTGATCTGGAATTTAACCGCAGCCTGTTTGTTCGGAGCAGTTATTGCCTATTCTTTCCTGGCCGAAACGCCTTTCAACAGATTTTCCGACCGGATAAAATTCATTAAAGTTGCCAATGACCGCACTCCAGTACGCGAGCACGTTATAAAAACCGTACCACCGAGATCGGTGTTAGGATGTGACGAACGAACGGGAGCTTTGATGATCGGAAGCAATATAAAATTAACTTCTCTCATGAAAAGCTACCCATGCGACTACTATTTTTATGACCTTGGGGCCAAAGGAATCGGACCGGGTTCCGGTTTTCACAATGATCTGCTGAAAAATAAGAATTTCAATGTCATCTGGACTTATTCGACGATCAACAATTTTTATTTTCTGCTGCAGCGCAATGTCGATGCCAAGTATCCCACTCCCATGAGGACGCTGAGCGAAGAAGAATGGCGGCAGGCCGGTTCTCCGATTCAACTGGCCACCAATCAGGACTTATTTCAGGCGAAAGTCTTAATCTACCGCAATCCGGAAAACCGCCTGGTCATGCGTTTTTCGATTCTGGTCGGCCAAGAACTCGATAAATATTATCAGATTTCCACCTATGCCGCCAACGATGGCGATACCAGATACTTTAAGACCATTTTGGGCTATGGGGTCACTCCCATTGATGAAATAAAGCCCGGAACGGTTTTTCAATTTGAAGTTCCCCTCCCTGCCAATTGGAATCAAATCCAACAGGGCGGCTGCAAATTGGATGCCATGCCCTGAAAATATGCTGATTTTTCGGAATTATTCTTTTTTCCCGTCAGTTTGAGATTATATTACCTGAACATATAAGGGTAAGTTATGAATGAGCGTTCCAATATTCGCAGCCGCCGCCAGGTTCTGCGGATCATCAAATCCAATAACGGTTTGTCGCGAGCCGAACTGGCGCGCATAACCGGCTTGACCAGACCGACCATTTCCACCATCATTGAAGAATTGGCCATCCAGGGGTTGGTCGTGGAAACCGGCAAAGGAACCTCCCGCGGCGGCAAACGCCCAGTATTGATCGAGCTCAATCCGAATGCGGCCTATGCGTTGGGAATCGATTTGGCGGACGCCTCGGTGATTCGCGGCGTACTGTGCGATCTCGCGGGAAAAATCATTCGCCACAAGGAAATCCCCTATCAGAACAACTACAATCATATTTATGAAGCGCTGGTGGACCTGGTTAACCACCTGAATAACGATAATCTGAAGGGCATCGGCATTGCCGCCTCCGGTTTGATCGACATCGCCAACAATGAAATTATCCGCAGCAAAAACTTCGACATTGCCAAAAAACAGCTTGCCGTTAACCTGAAAAACCACTTCGGTATACCGGTAATCCTGGAGAACCGGCCCAATGCCGCGGCATTTGCCGAGAAAACCGCCGGAGCCGGCGTCAATTTCAAGAATCTGATCTATGTCAGCAGTGGGCGCGGAGCGGGCGCCGGGATCATCATCGACGGCAAAGTTTTTCGCGGCAGTCACGATGCTGCCGGCGAAATCGGATTGATGCTGATGCCTTTCGAACCGGAACCCGAATACAAAGGGAAAAAATATTATTTCGAAGACCTGAACAGCGATACGACTCTGACCCGGATGATTTCCGCCGCCAAAAAATCCGACTACAAGTTCAAGGATGTGGTCAATCTGTATCTTTCGGGCGATCCCGACGCCGTCCGGATATTTGCCAAAGACGCTCAATTTCTGGCCTATGCCATGCGGACAGTCACCAATATCATCGACACGGAAGCCATCATTCTGGGCGGACGTACCCAAGAATTGGGCGAACGTTACCTGGATGAATTTAAAAAACATTTTTATAAAGGCAGCGGCTCCTCCAATGTGCCGCAGGTATTCATTTCCAATTTCGGCCGGCTGGGAGTCCCTTACGGCGGGGCATTGACCGTTCTGGATAAAATCTGTAATTTCATGTTGTAAAAAATAGTTATGCTTAATTTCATCATCAGAAGAACTTTATATTCGGTATTCATCATCCTCGGGGTGCTGATGCTAACCTTTGTGCTTTTCCGGATGTCGGCCGGCGACCCGGCGGCGGCGGTGTTGGGCAAAAATCCGTCGCCGCGCGACCTGGAGAGCCTGCGCCGCGAACTGGGCACCGACCTGCCGCTGTTTTTCGGAAAATATTGCCTTACCGAAGCTTACACCAGTGTCGAGTTCGACAAATCCCAGGACTGGCTGAGCTTGAACATTGAAGGCGAACATAATTTCTCCGGCAACGCGGTAAACCTCGGTCCGGACTCCACAGTCATATTCAAACGTAATTTTGCCGAAGATTCGCCATTGTATGCGCGGATTGAAACTCCCGGCGGAACGCACCGGCTGCCTGTCGATGCCGGGACGGAACAATTGATTTTAAAAGGCTCGCAGTTCCCGCAAATTGCCGGAATTACCTTTTTTCGGGAACAATCCAACCCGTTCAACTCACAATTCTGTGCTTCACTGACCGAACTGGTCAGCTTCAAGTCATCATTTCCCTATGTCAGTTTTTTCAACTTCGGACGGACTCTGGTAACCCGGGAGCCGGTCAGCGGCATCCTGGCCCGGGGCATTTGGCCGTCGCTGCTGCTGATGATCCCGGTATTCATCGGCGAAATGGTTCTGGGAATCATCCTCGCGCTGTTTTCGGCGGCTTTCAAGGGAAGCTGGCTGGACCGGACTCTGGTCCTGGTTTCCGTTATCGGCATGAGTATCAGCTACCTGGTCTTCATCATTTTCGGCCAATGGTACCTGGGATACTATTTCAACTGGTTCCCGGTCTGGGGCTGGAACGGCCTGGAATACCTGGTGCTGCCGGTCATCATCGGGGTGGTCAGCGGGATCGGCGGCGGCATGCGCTTCTACCGGACGGTGTTTATCAACGAACTGAACCGCGAATATCTCCGGACCGCCACCGCCAAGGGGTGTAATTCATTTTCGCTCTATTTCCGGCATCTGCTGCGCAATTCGGCCCTGCCGATCATCAGCCGGGCGGCCACCATCCTGCCGTTTCTTTTCACCGGCAGTTTGTTGCTGGAGACTTTTTTCGGCATTCCGGGCCTGGGATACGCCGGTATCGACGCTTTGAATAATTCCGATTTGCAGTTGCTCAAAGCCCTGGTCATCCTCAGCGCGGTGATGTTTATCGGCATAAATCTGCTGACCGATATCGCTTATGCCTGGGCCGACCCCCGCGTCAGGTTGAAAAAATGACGGAGCGAATTATATTACTCTCTATTGAAAAAAACTTACATATCGCGTTAATATCAAAATAAGGAATATTCTTATGGACGACATGGCAATTAAAAAATTTATGGCGGAACAACTGGATGCCGGAAATTCGCTTTCCGACATTCAGCAGATGATAAATGAAAAATTCAAAACCAAATTGTCATATATGGAAATCCGGATCATGGCTTCCGAGCTCGAAAATATCGACTGGAGCAAAAATGATCCGGTTCCGGAAGCCAAACCCGAAGAAGATGACGACGAGTCGGCGGCGGCCCCCGCTCCCGGAGCCGCGGACGGCAATACCGTAGTCGAAATCAGCAAACTGGTGCGCCCCGGCGCCGCCATGAGCGGTTCGGTGAAATTCGCCTCCGGAGCCAGTGCCACCTGGGTTCTCGACCAGATGGGGCGGCTCGGCTTCGACGATACCGTCGGCGAGCCCACCGAAGCGGATATGAAGGCCTTCGTCGATGAATTGAAGGCCAAACTGCAGGGAGGGCGCTAAGCCGTTTTCCCCGTATGTTCAGACGGATATTGAAATATTTCAGCTTTACCACTGTCCTGGTGACATCACTGGTGCTGGGGGTATTGCTGATTTTGTATCTTCTGATCTCCAACTCAGGTTTCATCACCAAGGCGGTATTGCCGGTGGTTTCGGCTTTTTCCGGAGCCGAAATCGTCGCCGAGCGCTTCGAAATATCGCCTTTCAAATCGCATGTCCAGATCAGGAATTTCCGGATCGGGACGGTAGACAAACCGCTGGCGACGATTGGCGAAGTCAACGGCAACTACGGTTTCTGGCACCTGACCAGCGGCAGGTTCAAGCTTCATAACGCCTCCATCAGAAACATTTTCGTTTATATTGACGCGCCCGATGAAAAGCACCCGGACTCTCCCGACGGGGAGAAAAAATCCAAGTCTGCACTGAATCCAGCCCGCTTTTCTCTTTCCAACATCACGATCAATAACGCCAATATCCGTTATCGCAACAAAGACCTGACCCTTTCCCTGAATCATCTTGAAGTGAGCATGGACAACTGGCGGCGCAACCGTGACTCCGCGATCACGATCAGCGGCGAAACCCTGCTGCGCAAAGGGAAGGAAATCGACATAAAAGGAGCCAATTTCTTAGTCGAAAGCAACTTGAAACTGAATAAATTCTCATTCCCGGAGTGGGGTAAAATCAACCTGACCCTGAATACCATTTCCGGGCATGTCGCGCAAATTCCGGTGAAAAACCAGAATCTGGAAACCCGGATCGAAATCGCCGGCGGCAACGATACGACAATCCATCTTCACGACCTCACCTTCAATCAATGGATAGACAATCAACTGAAATCCACGATTAACGCCAAGGGGGTCTTGCATCCACTCACTCTCGAAGGAAAGCTCCGCCTCGACGTCAAGCCGTTGTCCAGCGAAATTATCCGCCTCGCCGCTGTCTGCGGCCTGAAAATCGATCCCGGCACCACTTCGCTGAATTACAGCGGCGAACTGGAGTTAAGCCGCAAAGCCATCACCACCCAAGGCAACCTGGAACTCTCGCGCAGCGGGGTTATGACCGTCGGCAATACCAAACTCGATCTCCCCGACTGGACATTCAACCATCGCCATCATCTGGTGCTCGACCGGGAAAAGCGTCTTTTCGTCCTGCGCGAATTTTCTCTCGCCTGCCGCGACCCCGAACGCGAGTTGATCCGGTTCGCTTTCGGCGGCGATCCGCTCTACATCAACCTGGCCGCCCCGGACAACCGCAAGCTCACCGGCGGCAATGTCACCTGGCAATTGATGATAGACCGTTTCGATATGTCGACTTTGAATCCCGTGATGAAAAACTGGGAAATCATTTTCGGCAACGGCTTGAACGAAGGCGTCATCAACGCCAAATTGTCGCCGCAACGCGGCGGCTTCGACTTCGACTGTCAGGTTGCGGCGCCCAAATTCCTTATCCGAATCGATGATATCGATCTTGAGTTCAAACCCAATGACTGCTTCGCCACGGTGAAGGGCAACATCAATCCCGTCAACCGGATGTTCACGATCGACAAAGCCACCGTTCGGGAAATTTCCGAGCGTGGGTCGGAGGGATACGGAGAAGTTACCGGTTTGTGGAACCTGAACAATTTCCTCCTGAACGCTCACGTCAAAGTCAGTGAAATCGATAATCAATCGGTTTCACCCCAGCCGATGATTCCCGACAGCGTCCGGGAGACTCTCGATTTCGTTATGGGGAAATTCGCTCCCGCCTCGTACCTTTTTTCCGCGGATTGCGCTCTGGACCTGGGGAACGGCGAGCTGAAGGTGCCCAATGCCAGACTCAGAATGCACCAGGAAGATACCGAACAGATCGTCGATATCGCCGATTTCCATATCAACTGGGATGGCCCCAAAGTCTATATGGGTCCCATGTCGGCGGTCGTCCACCTGAACAAATTTCCGGCCCGTCAGCTGAATTCCTGGTTGCCGGACGATCTGCAACTGTGCGCCGATGGCGCCGTCTCCGGCAAGGTTCTCTACCTGATGAATGGCGTTGCCACCTTTATGGAAGCCGATGCCGACGTATCGCTGCATGACTTCGCCCTGAACCTGGGCGGCAATATTTACACCCCGCTGGTCTTTTCGCCCCGCTTTAAAATCTCTTTGACCGACTATGACCAGGTCAAGCTCGACCACCTGAACTTCAAACTCGACCGTCAGAATAAAAATCTGGCGGAATTAACCATTCAGCCTACCGTCGGCAGCCTCTCCAATCCTGCCCAAAACCCGGAATTGAAAGCCGGTCTGAAATTGAACGAATGGCCATTGATGGAACTCAACCCATTGATCAAAAATCCGACCCGCCACTTCGAGGCCGGTTTGTTCAATGCCGAGTTGAATGGTATTTTCCACCGTTTCGGCCGCGAAATGCAACTCAGCGGTTTCGTCGGAGTGAATAATTTCACTCTGCTTCACCCCCGGTTGCCCGGCAAAGACCTCTCGCTTGGCGCCAAATTCAAACTTGACATGCACAACTACGATTCAGTCGATATTCACTCCCTGAATCTCGATGCGGCCAATAAAAATAACACCGCGGCGGCCGTCGATATCCGCGGCCGTTACCGGTTTCATGACGGTGATGGCCGCTTTACCAGCGACATCCGCCAATTGAACCAGCATTTCCTGACGATGTTCTCTCCGGATTCCAAGCTGAACGGCAATGCTCACGGCACCTTCCAAGCCGAATTGAAAGACCATTACCGTCAGATCATCATGAACAGCGATCTTGACCTCAATGATTTCAAGTCCGCCGGGATGAACGAAAGTCTGGCCGGTCACTTAAAGCTGAATTTTCACCGCGACAACCGCATCTGGAAGAGCCTTGGCAATAATCTCCGGCTGAACGATCTTGCCGACATCTCATGGGGAAATGACGGTTCGCTGATATCTTTGACTTCAACCCACCTTGATCTCCTGAAACTGCAGAAGCTCTTTACCGCTCCTTCACAATCACCGCCAGAAGCCAAGAAGCCCCCCGCCTCCCCCCCGGCGCGTTCCCCGGAGCCTCAGTTCAACTTCAAGGCGCAACAATTGGCGATCGATTTGCGCGGCATCACTTATTCCCAACACAACCAGCTCACCCTGAAAGGCAATATCTTGACCAATGCCACCGAGTTGAAATCGGATTCCCTGGACCTGACCGTAAACAATACCCCGATTCATATCTCCGCCCACGCCGTCAACGAACCGGACGGTATCGTTTACAGCCTTCAAGCCTCTACCCGCCAACTGGATATCGAGCCCCTGACCACTCCGACTTTCTCCGGCAGTTTCAAGGAAATTTCCGGCATCACCGACAAATTCGATCTCAATATCAAGGGCAAAGGGTTTCGCAAACCTGCCCTTTGGGATAACATGGAGGGTTATATCTACTCCGAATACAGCAATATCTCGATACCGGATCAACTGCAGAATACTTTGCTCGGAAGAATATTTTTTCTCCCGCTCCGGGTAGTCAATGAGCTCCGAACCCAGATCGGCGGGGTCCAGAACCGACGCCTCGGCAATGCCTTCAGCCGAATTCTCAGCCGCCCGGAAGATATGAAGTTCAAACGCGGCGTCATCAATACCACCATCGACAAAGGACGGGTAAAATTCGACGACGTATTTTTCGAAGGGGATTTCATCAAGGAAATGCGGTTTACCGGCGG
>JAVBRM010000025.1:0-35208 GCA_031548025.1 Victivallaceae bacterium
AACGCCTACATTACCGGCGGTTTCATGCGCGACGCCGATATCTATGGTAATCTGCTGATTTTCTCCAATGACGATGGCATCGAATTGGAGGGCGGCGAAATGAATTGCCGTTTTTATTACAACCGGGTGGAGGGGACTTTCTCGGGTGTAAGTACCGGCTCCTGCCGTTTGGGGCCGTCCTATCAATACCGCAATTTGTATATCCGCCCCGGTGACGAGGAGCATCGCTACGGTTCAATGTTCAAAAACAGCATTTCCAACCAGGGATATGGAGCGGTGTATTTCCTGAACAATACCATTGCCGCCCAAACTCCGCGCCAGGTCTGGTCGATGTTCCACCGTCAGCCTCCGACCGAGGAATTTGACGCGGTTCTGAAAGGTTTCAGCCGCAACAATATTGTCCTGAGCCGCAATGTGTTTTTTGCCGATAAATTTTTCCAGTGGCGGGTTGACACCGATTACGATATGATGCAGATACTGTCGCCCGGCGACCTGGAATCGGCCAAAGAACTTTTCGCTACCCATGGTCAGCAGCGTCATGCTTTGTATGCCGCTCCGAAATACGTGGACGCCGCCGGCGGGAATTTCCGCTTGGCCTCGGATAGTCCCGGACGTAACCGAGCGGACCGTTTGGCCAATATCACCTGTGCCCACATGGGAGCGTTTCAGGATGACCATATCGATAACCTGCCGTACCGTCCGCTGGCGTTGACGTCCGACCGGCGGGAAATATACTTCGCTTCGTCGGAGTCCCCTCTGGCTCAGAGCTTTGTGGTGACGGATAATTGCGATGACTCCTTCAAAGTACTCCCCAATGACGATTTTTTCAGCGTCAGCCCGGAGTCCGCCGTCTTTCGTAAGGGCGAAAAAGTGACTTTCACCGTGACCCTGAAGCCGGAGCGGATGCCGCATCCCAGGCGTTATAACGGCGTGGTGCTGTTGCGCAATTCACAGGGATTGTCGTTGCCGATCACAGTTTACGCCGATTACAGGGCCGATAAGGCACGCCAGGCCGAAGCACTCAAATCCGCTATTGTTATTCCGCTGGAACTGAACCGGAATACTCCTGCCGGAACTGCGGAAATCGAGGTTCCGGAGGATGGCGTCTATTTTCTCTTTGCCGATATCTCCGGATGTGATCAGCTCAAGGAAATTCGAGTGAAATTCGGGGATAATGATACCGGAGATAAAGCGCGTCTCGTCGTCAATCGTACCGAGTCGTTCGAGTATATTCCTGTTACCAACGGCGGTTTGAGCGCATATTATTTCAAGCTGAAGGCCGGAAAACGGAAACTGAATGTGGAAATAGGCGATTTCACCGAAGGAAATGCAAACGGTAAAATCACCCGGCTGTTGCTGACCCGTACTCCGAAATTATTTGTTTGGAGTAAACTATAGGGTCAACAGGATTATCGCGACTACGCCGCAGATTATTGCGATGACTTTGTTGACGGTTACCGATTCCTTGAGGATAATTGCACTGAGGGCGAAGGTGCCGAGGAAGCTCATCTGGGCAATCGGCAGGACCACTCCGGCGTCGCCGCGTTGGAGGGAAGCCGCCATAAAAACCACGATTCCGGTAACCAGCAGCCCGGAAATGATGCTGTAACGCCACATTTTGGGATCGGGCATGGGGATTTTTTTCTCCCGGAGCAAGGCGTAAAGCAACCCGCCGGCGATCCAGAACAGACTGTTGACCAGGATGATACCGTTGCGGTCGGCATTATTCAAGAAAGCATATTTATAGGTCAAGCCCATTCCGGCCCGGAGGACGGCGGCCCCGATAACCATCATTGCGCCTCCAAGATGCAGATGCAGTTTGCCGCGAAGGGGAAAAAATGCCAGGATCGCCGCCACCGCAAAGGCCGCTCCGCATAGTTGCAGTACGGAAAGCGCTTCGCCGAGCAGAAAATAGGCTCCGGCCACTACCAGGACCAGATTCAGGCGATAGATCGTTGAGCAGACTCCGGCGCTTTCTTTGCTCATGGCTTCGATCAACAGCAGATTGGCGGTCACCGAAAAAAAGCCCGAAACCACACCCCAGAGCCAGGTGGCTTGGATATTCGAACCGGCATCCCAGGGAAAGAATGAGACCGGCAGCAGCCAGACGATTCCGATTAAGGCCACGAACAGTCCTTTGGAGCGTTCCTTGCGGGCAAAAAGTTTAAACACCAGATCGTTGACCGCCGAACAGGCCAGGCAGCAAAAGGCAAAGAAAATAGCCATAAATTCTCCAAAATATTGAAAATAAGTAAAAATATCGCTTGAAATTATAATATAAGTCAATATTTTATCTTGTAAAGCAAAAAATCGGAGAAAAAACGAAAATGCGCGACCAACTGGTAAAGCTCGGCAAAAGAATCAAAGCTATCCGCAAGGAAAAAAAGATCACATTGCAAACACTGGCGGAGCAGACCGGCCTGACGGCGGGTTTGATTTCCAAAATTGAAAACTTCCGTACCCTTCCGTCGCTGCCGGTTCTGGTGACTATTGCGGGGGCTTTGAAGATCGATCTGGCGGAACTGTTTGCCGGGATGAATTTCGAGGATAAGCCGCATTACCTATTGGTTCGCAAGGATGAACAGGAGGAACTGGAACGCGAGGACAGCCCGGGGATGCGTTATTCCCTGATTCTGGAATCCGCGTTGAAGGCGGTCAATATTCAGGTGATGCTGGTAACCGTGGAGCCCGGCGTCAAACGCGATGCCGTCAGCGGGATCGGCGATGAACTGATTTATATGTTGAGCGGCGAGCTGGCTTACCGGATTGGGGATGATCGGGTGAAATTGGCTCCCGGCGATACGTTGTTTTTCGACGGCACCATCCCGCATTCTCCGATTCACGACGGCAATACACCGGTAACTCTGCTGGTTTGCTATTTTCTGAAAGATAACAACTTATAGGATTAAGAAGAAATGAATTTCTACGGGCGCAATTACGAGGAATTGAGGGCGAATCTGCATACCCATACCGTCAATTCGGACGGTAAGTTTACGGCGGCGGAAGTCATTGACAAATATGCCGACGCCGGATACGACGTGTTGGCGTTTAGCGATCACCGGACGACCAATCCGGTTTCCACATACAGTGACCGGGGTATGATTTTGATCTCCGGTATTGAACTTCATCCGGCGGGGCCGCGTGAAATTCTCTGGCATATCCTGGCGCTGAACATACCGGAAGATTTTGCCAATTGTTCCGACGACGAAGCGCAAACGGTAATCGATAAAATTCATGCGGCGGGGGGTGTCTGTTTCGCGGCCCATCCCTACTGGAGCGGGTTTACTTCGGCGGAAGTCATGAGCTTGCGGGGATCCCTGGGGATCGAGGTTTACAACACCTCTACCCGGAGAATCGGCAAAGCCTATAATATGCAACTCTGGGATGAATGTCTCTGGACAGGAACGGAGTATAACGCAATCGCGGTGGACGACGTTCATAATGAAGAACATCTGTTCAGCGGCTGGACCATGATTTTGTCCAATGACCGGAGCGTTGGCGGGGTTATGGAAGCGCTCAGGGCAGGGCGTTATTACGCCAGCCAAGGGCCGCGTTTTACCCGACTGTCGTTTGAAAACGATATTTTTGAGGCCGAATTTACTCCATGCGTGGAGGCGATCGCGGTAACCAAGCGTTCCACAGGGTACGGAGAAATTGGAAAAATGATTACCTCAATCAAATACGATACCTCCAAGTTGAAACCCGGCGACTACGTCCGCTGTCAGATTAAAGATGCCAACGGCAACTATGCATGGAGCAATCCTATTTTTTTAAGTTGAAGGTTGAAAGTTGAAAGTTGAAAGCGGGAAGGTTTTTTAAAGTTGAAGGTTGAAGGTTGAAAGTTGAAAGTTGAAAGCGGGAGAGGCTTTTTTTAAGTTGAAGGTTGAAAGTTGAGGGTTTGGGATTTAAAGTAAGAGAAAGTTAGGAGAGGGCATGAAAAATTTTGAAGACCTTGACGTATGGAAGCGCGGTTGCCGTTTGTGTATTGATTTATATGAATCTCTGCAGGATTGTAAAGATTATGGATTGAAAGATCAAATGACCAGGGCGGCGGTTTCGATTCCATCGAATATCGCGGAAGGGGCTGAACGCCGGACCAATAAAGAATTTATTCAGTTTCTATATTTTGCCAAAGGTTCTGCCGCCGAACTACGTACTCAAGTCTATATCGCCTCGAAACTCAATGTTATCTCTCAGGAAGTGACAAAGAAATTAGCGGATGAATTGAGAATCATATCATCAATGTTACAAAAACTAATTTCCAGTCTTCAGATTGAGAGTTGAGTGCTTCGATCCAAAAACTCCCCGCTTTCAACTTTCAACTTTCAACTTTCAACTTATTTCCCCAGGCAGATGCCGATGCTGGTGGCGACTGTGCGTTCGTAGCCGTCTTGATTGTGGCGGTTCAGCGTCACCGGTGCGCTTTTTTCCGCGTCCCAGTAATAGAGGGTGGTGGAGCCGCCGCCATCCATATTGATGCCGTCGCCGGCACCGGCGTCCTTCAGGATTGTCGCCGTTTCCTTGAGGGTGGCGCCCAGGCTCCATTCCTTCTGGCGGCCGTCGATGGTGACAATGTACATATAATGCCGGTCCGCGGAGAGGCCGTAAGCAGTGCGCGGCTGCGGTTTGGCTTTGTCGTCGCTCATCAGGTTCTCGCCGTTTTTCAGGATGATGGTGAATCCGGTGGCGGCAAGCTGGATTTTTGGGTAATCTTCCTCCGGTACCGAGGGGACGATGTCGGTTTTGCCATCCTTGTAAACCACGAAGACCGCTTTGGTTTTTGGAGAATCGCTGACGACCACGCCATCGGAAATGTTCAAGCCGGTGACCTGAGCATAGGTGTGGTTAAAAGGTTTTTCCCACGGCCGCCACGGGGCGGCATTTACGGCCACGATCATATTCAGGCCGTTTTTTCGTGAAGTCAGCAGAAACTCGCGAGTACGGATGCGTTTGGTGTGGATGGTAAATTTCTCATGGTCGGGCATCGGTTTGCCGTAATCCGCATCGCGCCCGGTGGCGGTGAAACGGAGCCCCGGGGTTTGCAAGTCGATGCGCATGACATTGATTTTCTGCAGTCGCGGTTCGGTATTTTCGAGCCGGACCAGCTTGACGCCGGTCTGGACGGTTTGAGCCTTGTCCCAATCAATTTCCGCGGCAGCCAGCGCGAAACAACTCAGGATCAGTACGATAATATAATGATGCATGGCAAAATCCTCGGTTTTACATAAAATGAATGCGATTTGGCGGAAATACAAATGAAGAATCGGAAATTGAATATCTTTTGACTCAAGAGCCATCAGTTTGTTGGTTCTTAATCATGCTGTCATCTAAAGTTTTAATTAAGTTTACGAATTTATTTAAATCTTCTTCTTTTTCTTTTCCTACTTTATATAATAGCTCATCAAACAAAATTTGAGCCTTTGCCGTGTCGCCTGCCTTTTGAGTTGCCAGGTACTGTTTGACATGAAAAACAAGAAGCAATAGATCTCCGTCCTTTTGAGGGAAATGTTTTTTATATTTTTCCAAGTCCTCAATGGCAGACGTGATTTTTTGATTTGCAAGCCCGGCATCAGATTCAATGAAATAATCGGAGTGATTGTTCACTGCACTAATTAAATCATTATAAGCAGAGAATTGCATAAACTTACGAAGAGCTCTGGCATTGAAAATTGTTAATCCCAGAAATATGATCCAAACCAATACCATATAAATACATAGAAATACAATAGTTCTATTTTTCATTGGTGAACTCCAACAAAGAGTTGATCAATGCTAATGTATCTGAATTGGAACCTTCAAACATCAATGAAAGTTGCATCCAAATTATTCCATTTCTGTAATCCAACAGAGAATAAAATTTAACTGCTTTCTCCAGTTCGCCGCGTGTTTTCAATATATTTTGTAAGAAATCAATTTTTTCCTGGTTTCCTGTTAAGTGATAAAGATTGTAAAGTCTCAGCATGATAATATCTCGCTGAGGTTGATTATCTTTTGATGGCCAAGTGTTTTCACTATAAGCTAAAGCCTTTTCAAGTGCTGCTGTTGCGTCTTCAAGATTATTTGCCAAGAGATAATCCATGAAATATTCCTCTATGACAACCGAGGTATAAGGGCTATTATACGATTCAATCGTAATAAGAGTATATTTTATAGTCTTGTAAGTTAAGAAGATGTTGATTATTATAAGGATGGCAATAATCGCTGAATGCTTTTTGTTTAATTTCATATAAGGTACCATCTGCTGCCAATAATAAATGAACTAATAAATACAAGGGACAAAATCGCGGCTAAGTACAGTCTCGCAGATGAAATTTCAATTCTTGAAATATGTTTCATCACGAGGAGAAATAGCGATAAAATAAAGACTATGACTGACAAGCTGACTGCAATTCGATAATCCCAAAAGATGAAGAGGAAAACATTGAGAACTAATAATATATCAATTAGCTCATCTGCAGCCAGCTTTTTCAACATAATATTCTTCTTTTACTTATGGTTTTTCCCTAAAGTGTATATGTTTTTGAACATTATACCACTTTCTCATGAATTTTGCAAGTGTTGAAATTGGCGGGAATGGAAGGGGAATTGATAAAAACTATTTGATGGGATATTGATTTATTTTTATTTGGCACTATGATATGCATCTGGAGATATAATATTGTAGTTTGCTCGCTTTCTGCGCCGAAGGTGGTGCCGTACAATCCGAAAACGAAGACAGGGTTATCAAGTTATAATGTTAACGGCACTCATGGTACTCTGCAGAATATTGTCCAACTCTTACGGCAATGTCCTGCAGAAAAAACTGACCGGCAGCGGGACGCCCTCGTTGCGGGTCAATTTCCTGACCTATCTGGGGTTGAGTATGATCGCCCTGGCGATGGCCTGGGAATACAATTGGCTGGCGTTTCCGGGGCGTTTCTGGCTGTATGCGGTGCTGACCGGGATCTGCGGAGCACTGGGTAACGGTTTTCTGGTGATGGCGCTGAAGCGCGGTGAGCTTTCGGTGCTGGGGCCGATCAACGCCTACAAAGCGGTAGTGGCGATGTTGGCCGGAATCGTGCTCTTGAAAGAGATACCCGGCATTACCGGGCTTGCCGGGATCGCGCTGATCATCGGCGGCAGTTACCTGGTGCTGGACACCATGCCGGAGCGTTTCAGTCTGGCTTTGCTGAAACGGCGCGACATCCAGTTTCGGATTTACGCCATGGTTTTTACCGCGCTCGAGGCGGTAATGCTGAAAAATATCATTCTGCTTTCTTCACCGGGGACGGCGTTTGTGATCTGGTGCCTGGGGGGAGCGGTATTCGCACTGTTCCTGGCACTGCCGGAACGACGTAAAGTCGCCCCGGTCAACCTGAAACACCTGATCTGCCTGATCGGCTGCCTGGCGGCCATGCAGTTATCCACCAACTTCGTTTTCGCTCGCATGGAAGTCAGCTATGCGCTGTCGCTTTTTCAACTCTCCATGGTGCTGAACGTCTGGCTGGGCTACCGGATTTTCCACGAAAGCGATCTCCTGAAAAAAATCTTCGGCACCCTGGTCATGGTCGGTGGTTCCCTGCTGGTTATCTGGCAATGAAGTAGTTTTTACCGAGCCGAAATGTTATATAAGTTAATCGGATTAGTCTGTTGTCAATTTTTTATGTTTTTTCGGAGCCGATATCGTCTTGGCATTTTGAGTGGAAATCACGGAATACCCCAACTCTTTTTCCAATTGCTTACGGGCAACTCCGGCAACGTTTCCGCCGCGACGGGCGACTTCCGTATGTTCGGAGAAGGTTTCGGGGTCGGTTTCTTCGGAAATATCTTTGGTTGAGACTTCGGCAAGCATGTTCAAAACCAGTTCCCGATTGGTCATGTTATCGCGCAGGTTCTCTTTTTTGAGACCCTTGAATTGCTTGTATTCCTTGGCGCTCTTTCCTGCCCATGCTTTATAGATGATATCGGTCAAAACCGCAAAGTGTGGCCTTTCTTCAAGGCCGTGGCGCTTCCATTCATCAGTCAATTCTTTGCGGATTTCGATGGATTTCAACCGTTGATTTATCCAGTTGTCCGAGTATCCAAGCCGTTTGTAATCGAGCATTGCCTGCTGAATAGACAATTCTGGGTCCTGCATCTGGTCAAGACGTTCCGCGGCGACTTTGGCAATCCATAGCTTGAAGGGCTCAGCCTTGGGCGAAGGAATAGACTGAATCAAGCGGAAAACACCCTCGGCAGTGGCGCAATTAATCTTCTGTTTTCCTCCGGCGGTTTGAATCGCAAGGGGGGTGACAATTTGTCCCCACCCTTCAGAAAGAGCTGGATCACGCCGTCGCATTTTTTTGATATAGTCAGTAGGATTGACGCTATCCGTCAGGGCCGCCACGACATCAACCACCGCGAAATACCACTCTTCTGCAGTCTCATCCCAAACTGAACGTACTTGGCGTTCCTCAAATATTTTTATTGTATCTTGTTGCGTCATTGTCATTTCCTCTATTTCGTCGCACAATGCATGACCATCTTGAATAATTTAACCGTATTAAAACTCAAATGCAACTATCTTGCTGAAGAAATACATGATATGGCGCAAATCGGAGAGGAGGGCAAAAAAAATGGAGCGGGTGAACGGAATCGAACCGTCGTGGCCAGCTTGGGAAGCTGGAGCATAACCATTTTGCTACACCCGCTTATTATTTCGATAATATAAATTGTCCGGCGCGATTTTTCAAGGGGGAAATTAAAATTCCGATTAAATTTAGCAGAGGACTTTAAAATTCTTATTAAGGTTATATATTATCGGATGTTTTATTACATTTATATATAGTCAGGAGATGATGTCATGCCGGTAACTCGGAAAAAATCCAGCCAGGGAATCAAGGCTTTAATCGATTTTCAGTGCTTGGAAGACAATTGTGATGGGGTGGTGAAATTCAGTTTGACGGAGATCACCGGTCGTGATTTTCAGGCGATATGTCCCAAATGCCACAAAAGCTACGAGCTGGACGCGGAGCTGAAGGACAAATTGCGCCGGATGTTGGTTCTGGTCGAGGCGATCGGCAATGCCGAAGACATCCTCGGTTCGACCAATGTCGCGGTAAATGTCGCCGGCGGCAGTGTCAAGATCCCTTATGCGCTGCTGTTGACCCGGCTTAACTCGATGATAACTTTAAACCTTGGCGGCAGGCAGGTGGATTTCCACCTTTGGATTAAGCCGGCCTCCTCCAGTACCTTTAATTAACTCAGGTGAAACAAAATGCAGAACAGCGAAATTATTCAGATGATGATCGATAGCGGAGCGTTGCTCAATGGACATTTTCAACTGCGCAGCGGTTTGCACAGCAACCAGTTTTTTCAGGCGGCTTTGCTGCTGCAGTATCCCGACAAGGCGGAAAAAGCCTGCCGTCAGTTGGCGGAAGCCTTTAAGGGACAGAAAATTGACTGCGTTATTTCTCCGGCCGTCGGCGGTTTGATCGTCGGGCAGGAACTGGCCCGGGCGCTGGGCGTGCGGGCGATTTTCGCCGACAAAGAAGACGGCAATCTGGTGTTGAAGCGCGGTTTCTCCATCCGCCCCGGCGAAAAAGTCGTGGTGGCCGAAGACGTGGTTACTCGCGGCGGCCGGGTTCAGCAGACCATTGATCTGGCCCGCGGGTTGGGGGCGGATATCGTCGGTATCGGCGTGATTGTAGACCGTAGTGCCGGACAGGCTTCGTTTGATGTGCCGATGCACAGTTTGATTCAATTGGACCTGGCAACCTTTGAACCGGACACTTGCCCGCTTTGTAAAGAAGGCGCGCAGTTGGACCGACCGGGTTCCAAGTAATATATAAAGTGAAGTTGAAATTATGATTACCTTTTTCCTCGAAAAAATATTCGGCAAAAAATCCCAACGCGATGCGATGAAACTGCGCCCGTTGGTCCGCAAAATCAATGAGTTTGAAGCTCAATACCAGAAACTCTCCGAGGATCAGCTCAAGGCTAAAACCGCAGAATTCAGAGAGCGCCTCCAGAAAGGCGAGACGACCAACGACATCATGTGCGAAGCTTTCGCCGTGGTCAAAAATGCCTGCCGCCGTTTGATGGGAACTCAGATTTCGGTTTGCGGCCAGGATATGGTCTGGGATATGGTTCCCTTTGATGTTCAATTGATGGGGGCGATAGCCTTGCATCGCGGCAACATCGCCGAAATGGCAACCGGGGAAGGTAAAACCCTGGTGGCGACCATGCCGCTGTACCTCAACGCCCTGACCGGGCGCAACTGCCAACTGGTCACCGTGAACGATTACCTGGCGCTCCGCGACTCGGAGTGGATGGGGACGGTTTACAAGTATCTCGGTTTGACGGTGGGGTGTCTCCAGAACATGCAGCCGCCGTATGAGCGTAAAGAAATCTATCAGTGCGACATTACTTACGGTACCAACAGTGAATTCGGGTTCGACTATCTCCGCGATATGGGGATGGCGATGGAACTCAACCAGATGGTTCAGCGCGATCATTTTTATGCGATCGTCGACGAAATCGACAGCATCCTGATCGACGAAGCCAGAACTCCGCTGATTATCGCCGGTCCCGCCGGCAATTCCTCGCATCAGTTCGATGAACTTCAGCCGTTGGTGGCCGATCTTTATTTCAAGCAGAACAATCTGTGTTCGCGCCTGGTGAAAGAGGCCCGGACCATTCTGACCAAAGAAGACCGCACCGCGGAAGAATATGAAGAGGCCATTACCAAGTTGCTTCAGGTGCGTTTCGGTATGCCGACGCACAAACAGTTGCTTCACGTCGTGGAAGACGGTTCGGTATTGAAAGACATCGAGCGCATGGAGTCCAAGGTCCGCAGTGACAATAACCGCGGGTTGCTGCAGGAAGTCCAGAGCGAGCTCTTCTTTACCATCGATGAAAAAGGCCATGAAGCCGACCTCACCGAAAAAGGCCGCAATGCGATTTCTCCGAGCGATCCGATGGCATTTATCATGCCGGACCTGCTGGAAGAACTTCACAATATCGACGAAGATGAAAAGTTGACCGAAGACGAGAAGGCCAAGCGCAAGGAAGAATTCCAGCAGGAATTCGGGCGCAAGAGCGAACGTCTGCATGACCTTTCGCAGTTACTGCGCGCCCACTGTTTGTTCGAGCGCGACGTGCATTATGTGATTCAGGAAGGCAAAGTGATGATCGTGGACGAGCATACCGGGCGTATCATGCCGGGACGCCGTTTCAGCGATGGATTGCACCAGGCTCTGGAAGCCAAGGAACGAGTGGTGATCGAAGAAGAAACCCAGACTTTGGCCTCGATTACGATTCAGAACTATTTCCGTATGTACCAAAAGCTGGCCGGGATGACCGGTACCGCCGAAACCGAAGCCAATGAATTTCACCAGATTTACAAGCTGGATGTGATTGTGATTCCGACCAACCGGCCCTGTATCCGGAAGGACGACAATGACTCGGTATTCAAGAGTCGCCGCGAGAAATACAACGCAGTGCTCGAAGACGTGGAAAAAATCCACGCCGAAGGCCGTCCGATCCTGCTAGGTACGACTTCGGTCGACGACTCCGAAATCATCAGCCGCATGCTCAAGCGCAAAGGCATTCCGCATAGTGTGTTGAACGCCAAGCAGCATCAGCGCGAAGCGGAAATCATTACCGAAGCCGGACGTCCGGGAGCGGTAACCGTGGCCACCAACATGGCCGGACGCGGTACCGACATCAAGCTCGGGGAAGGGGTTCGGGAGCTCGGCGGACTGCATGTGATCGGCAGCGCCCGTCATGATGCCCGCCGTATCGACCGCCAGTTGCGCGGACGCTGTTCGCGTCAGGGCGACCCGGGGTCTTCGAAATTTTATGTGTCGCTGGAAGACAACCTCATGCGTCTGTTCGGTTCCGACCGTATCATCAAGATTTTCGACCGTTTCGGCATCGAAGAAGGGGAAAACCTGCAACATCCGTGGCTGAACCGTTCGATTGAAACCGCTCAGCGCCGGGTGGAACAGCACCATTTCTCGATTCGTAAACGTACCCTCGAATACGACGACGTGATGAATAAACAGCGCGAAGTCGTTTACGGCTTGCGCAAGGAAGGGTTGATTTCCGACAATCCCCATGACGTGCTTTTCGGTGTGATCGAAGAGATCGTCCTGAAATATGTCCAGGATGCGGCTCTCCAGGCCGATTCCAGCAAGAGCAAGGACAAAGACGCCAGCTACAACTGGGATTATCTGTTCTCATGGCTCCATATGAATTTCCCGGTCAACTTCGACCTGAAGTCATTGGGTATGACAGAGAACGAAGGACCGAAGGATTTTGACGCTTTCGCTGTTCAAATCGTTCGTGAGCTGGAAAAGGCTTTCGACGCCAAGCACGGGCATTTGGGCGAGGAAGAAAAGAAATGGCTGGAACGTCGGATTGTGTTGGAATCAATCGACCGGCTTTGGCAGGAACATCTCTATGAAATGGATCATCTGCGTTCCAGCATGGGACTGCGCGCCTATGCTCAGAAAGATCCGTTGGTCGAATATAAGAACGAAGCCTTCAAGCTGTTCGAAAACCTGATGGGCAGAATTTACAAAGAAGCGGCGAAGAACCTCTTCCGCGCCAATTTGACTACTGCCGAGGAATGGGAGCGGATCATCCGTTCACTGCCTCAGGAATTGATTCACCAGCAGTTCGGGCAGTTCGACGACGCCACCGTGGAAGAAGCGCCGGGGATGCCGCAAGAAGTCCAGGATACTCCTCGCGAGGAGATTCAGATAACTTTCCATCGCGAACATCCGAAAGTCGGGCGTAACGATCTGTGTCCTTGCGGCAGCGGCAAGAAATATAAGAAGTGCTGCGGTTCCTAATCAGATTATTATTAACGGAGGCACCCTGCAATGAAATGTGCCAAATGCGGTAATGAAATCAGCCCGGAAGAGCTGAATTGTCCATACTGTTCCGGGGAAAAAACGTCTCCGGAAAATACCGGGGGCGAGGGGCGTTCCGTCACTTCGCACTCCGCAAATTCCAATAATGACAGCCGGATGATGCTGTTCTGCCCGTCTTGCGGGTCACGGCACATCCGGATTGAGCATGGCGACTATAGTTTTGGTTGGGGGTGTCTGGGATTATTACTGTTCAGTTGGATAGGATTGCTGCTTGGCCTTTTGGGGTTGGGCGACAGCAAGGCCGTCTGTCAGAATTGCGGTTATAGCACGCCGTTGAACCGTTCGCAAGCTTCTTGCAGCGGTTGTGGTTGCCTGGTTATTATTATCTTCATTGTTTTACTGATAACGTTGCTCTGAATATATACCAAGGAGAAAGGACTGTAGCATTAATCTAAGTCTTTAAAACCGAAGAATATCACCAATATTTACGTCAAACCGAACCGCCAAATTCACGCAACAGTAAATATGGATTCCGCATATTGCGGTCCCTCTGTTTGCTGGTTGCAAGGTCTTGGCGGACCCGGTTTGACAGCAATCATGGACCGCTTTTTTCGGTGGCGGCCCACAAAAAGGAGTCGAAAAATGCTGAAGTACCATTGATTTCTGAATCTTCCTGGCGCTTTTTGCCGGATTTTCTCGTTACATAACTCGTTATGCTCCTCGCAAATCCAATAAAAATCACTTGGGAATCTTTCAGGAATTCACGGTCTTTCAACAATATCCAACTCCCTAAAACCAAAGGAGGACGCCATGAACGACCGATTTGCGAAAATGTTGCTGGATAACTGGGAATACCCCATCGGCGACAAAACCCGGCTGGAAACATTGTTGCGTCGCTGCCGGGTACTGATGGACTTTTACGGCCTGACCTACAACGGCGATAAGTTCAGTTGCAATGCGCGAAGAGTTCTTCCTCAATACCGCGCCCAGGTCCTGACCGATATCGCGAATGTCAATAGCCCGCAGATCAAATTCGAAGAATAATTCAAATAAATGGCGGTAGCGTCTTGTTTCATCAGGCATCATTCGATATTGTGAAATATATGATCACAAATAATCACTTTTGTGTGTTGTTTTATTTATATTTCAGTATTTTTGAATAAGCTGTTGCTTTTTTTATGGATTGAATTATAATATATACTTATAATCACTTGAGAAAGTATTTTATGAGCGATATACTGAAAAAAAATATTGTCTATGAACAGCTGCGATCTGATATTGGTTCGGGAAAACTTCCCGTCGGCAGCAAATTGCCGAGTGGGGTGGAGTTGGCCGGACAATATGAGGTGTCACATATCACCATCCGGGCAGTCTTGAAGAAGCTTGCGCAAGAAGGCTATATCGTCCTGATTCATGGGCGCGGAACCTTTGTGCACAGCAACGTTTCCGGCGGCAATCATACCGCTAAAATTCTGGTCTTGACCCATGCGGAAAGTACTTTTTCCGATTCTACGCATTACATTTTGCCGGCATTGGAGCGGCGCTGTATTGAAAACCGGGCGGAGGTGGAAATACTCAATGTGCGATTTCTCCATAGCGGTTCTCTGCGCAGCAAAGTCACCCAATTAAAAAAGAATAATTATACGGCAGTCGTGTTGACCGCTAGTTACTTCCTGGGTCAGGAACGTGAAATACAGATACTTCGCCAGCTGAAATTACCGGTACTTATAGCCCACGCCAAAATCGGTGACGATAAACGAACCGGGTTTTCGATTACTCAAAGCGACGAATGTTTGGCTTGGGGTGACGGCTTGCGGCATCTTATCGAACTGGGCTTGAAAAGAACAGCCATTTTGTGTCCCAATCTGCGCGATATCCGCGGATACCATGTGGAGGAGTTATCCGCTAAAATGCAGAATATGGGTTTTGCCGGGGGGCGGGAAATGATTCAGGAAACCCTGTTTTCCCAAGCTGCGGTTACTGCGTCGGTCAAAAAAATACTGAGCATGAAACAGCTTCCCGACGCTATTTTCTGTTTCTCCGATTTTTATGCCCTGTATGTTTATGAAGCCTTGAAAGACGCGGGGTTGAAAATACCCGATGACATTTCCGTTCTCGGCTTCTGCGGTTATCCCGGCGGTGAACTTCTGTCGCCGCCCTTGAGCACGGTTGACCTGAGGTACGCGGATATCGGCAGCCTGCTGGCGGACTTGCTGCTTGCTCCGGAAAAGTGGTATACGCCGGACACGCCGCAGCTTTTTGTGACGCCCCATGTTTTGAAGCGCCGCGGGAGTACTGCCGCCAAAACATTGTCAACGATGCCCCGAAGGAGAACTGCCGTATGTTGAACGCAAACTTCCACCAAACAGTCGGGAGTATCCGCAGGTTGAATGGGGTCAATATCGGTCCCCGCTTCAATGTCCGCCGCAACACCCGCGACCGCGATGCCCGTTTGTGGGAGGACCTGAAGATTCCGATAACCCGTCTCCATGACATTCCGTGGCTGAATCCCGCCATGAATCTGGTGGATATCCATCAAATATTTCCTATTGCCAAGGCCGACGAGCACAATCCGGACAATTATGATTTCCGAATGACGGACGACTACATCAAGCTGTGCCGTGAACTTCATTGCGATGTGCTCTACCGTCTCGGCGAAAGCATCGAGCACAGCTTCGACAATTATCATATTTTTCCGCCGGAGAACCTCGACAAATGGATTACGATTTGCACCAATGTCATCCGTCATTACAACGAAGGTTGGAATCGCGGTTTCGGCTTCGGCATCAAGTATTGGGAAATCTGGAATGAGCCGGATCTCGGCTACGGCTATACCTGGACCGGTTCCAATCAGCAATTTTTCGAGCTGTTCGCCAAGGCAGCCAGGGCTTTGAAGTGTCGCTTCCCGCAGCTTAAAATCGGCGGACCGGCTCTGGCTAAATGCAAATTTCCCGGCGACGCCGAGTCGTATCAGGAACGCTTTCTCGCCTATTGCCGAGACCATGAAGTGCCGCTTGATTTTTTCAGTTTCCACCGTTATTCCAAGGATCCGGAAGAGATGATTGCTTTGCCTGGCCAGGTGAAGCAACTGTTGGAGAATTACGGTTACGGCAGCACGGAAATATTTCTGGATGAATGGCATTATATGAATGCCGACTGGGGGCGGCTTGCCGACAGCGATTACGCCTGGCAGGCCTACGAAGGACCCGACGGAGTAAGTGGCATTGACGGCGCCGCTTACGCCGCCACGCTGCTGATAGCCTGGCAGGATACCCCTCTGCGGCAAAGTTGTTATTACACTGCGGGAAACGACTGCTGGGGACTTTTCGATCAATATTACAAGCCGCGAAAAACTTATTATGCATACAAAGCTTTCGCCATGATGCTGGAAGTCGAAAAAGAACGCTGTTTCACGCAAAATGACAAGCAGATCAAATTGCTTGCCGGACGGAAGGACGGCCGGGGTATGCTGCTGATTTCCGCTTTCGATGATGCGTCCGAACAGCTTGAATTCGTTATCGATGGCGCTCTGCCGGGTGAATTGTCCGTTCAGATCCTTGACCGCGAACATGACTTGGTGCAGTTGCCCAGCCTGAACTTCGATGGGGTGCGCTTGATCGTCAATAAACCGCCCGGTTCGGCCATATTCCTGATAAAGGATTTCCATATCAGTCCGGAAAACAATGAATCAAAACCGAATTAATAAAAGGATGACAGGCATGAATAAACAGAGGAAATATTTCACGCTTATTGAATTGCTTGTGGTTATGGCTATTGTTTCGATCCTTGCCGCGCTTTTGCTTCCGGCGCTGCAAATGGCTTTGGAGAAGGGGCGGAGAACCAAATGCATGTCCATGTTTTCGCAGATGGGAAACGCTTTTACTTTTTACGCGTCGGACTATGGAGACTGGCTGCCGGTCCGCAAGCTCAGAATCGACAATGCCGATGTCATTGTCCAGCCCTGGTGGCATGAGGCTCTCTGGGGTTACGTTTTCGGAAAAGTCCTCGAGAATGATATAAATCCGGCGACCGGCGCTTCATATAAAGGACTCGGCATTTTCGATAACAAATCAACGAGAAAAAGTACTTCCCGTTTTGTCTGTCCCTCCTTCAAGCCGCCGGGCATCGATATTTATTATACCTGGGGATACAACATGAATTTCGGGCAGGCTTTTGCTGACGGTCGTCCTGAAATTCTGCGGCTCGATAAATACCGACGCCCCTCCTTGACCAATGTCCTTACCGAGCAGTCCGGCATCACGGCCGTCACTGCCGTCGGGCAAGTCGATAAAATTCGGCATCGGGGTACTTCCAATGTCCTTTTCGTGGATATGCACATCGAAAATATGCATTCCGCGAAACTATATGGATGTGACACCTGGACCAATAACAATATTCATCACTTCTGGCTGCCTTAACCAAAGGAATCTCTATCATGAATTATCTGCATTCTCTTTTGTTTTTCGCTTTTGCCCTGCCGCTGCTGTCGCCGGGCGCTGAATTGACCATTGCCGCCGCCGGTAAATCGGACTATCAGATTGTTATCGCAGACAGCGCACCGGATGATGCGATCGGGATTTTCAACAAACAGGCCGCCGGCACCGTCGCACAGATCATCAAGGTCAGAACTGGAGCCGTACTTCCTGTTTTGGAGGAAAGCAAAATGCTGCCGGAGAAGCCCTCCATTTATATCGGCTCCGTCAAAAAACTTGCACAAACCGGTCAACTCCAATTATGGGAACATGCCATCGAGGTCAAAGGAAAAGATGTTTTTTTGTATGGTAGCGATGCCTGGCTCCCCAATAAAAATTACCCGGATTCAAAACGCCATACGGATTGCATTCTGGGCTCCTTCAAAGCTGCATTGGTTTTTCTGGAAAAATTCGCAGATGCGGTATTTACCGGCTCGCCCGACCTGGCCTCTAGTGTCGTCGAACAGGGGGCGGTAACCGTCCCGACAGATTATCATTACCGCAAAATTCCGCAGATTCTCTATGTCCGAGGCGGGGCTCAGGGGCCGGTTTATGATCTGTCCAACAATTTTTTCCCGTCGCCGTGGTATGGATGCCACGGCGGACATTCCCACAATCTGGCGATTCCGGTTGCGCAATATTATCAGTCGAATCCGGAATTTTTCGCCCTGATCAAGGGAAAGCGCCTCAAGGCTCCCCAATATTGTCTCTCCAACCCGCAAGTACGGGAATTGATTTATCGGGAACTGCTTGCCAGCGCGGATAAAGGCTTCAAAATGGTTCAGCTCGGGCAGAGCGACGGTTTCCGCTTTTGCGAATGCGACGCCTGCAAATCTTTGTATAATGTCGAAAAGCCTGGCGAAAAACTGTGGATCATGCATCGCGACATGGCTCTGCGTTTTCAAAAGGATCGCCCCGGCGTCAAGGTGTGTATTATGTGTTATGGTCCCACCGCCAAACCGCCGGAGACTTTCCGGGATTTTCCGGATAATGTGATGATTGAACTCTGCAGCTATAGGATTTGAAAAAACGAACCGAAAATGTTCTTGACAGCGGTTTTGTGGAAGGAGTTGTTTCTTTGGCCGACAAGAAGGAATTCGAAGAACTTGAAAAAACAAACAAAAATCCGGACAACAATCACTAGTCCATCATGTTGCACGTTTGAACAATTATGGGGCGGATCATTTTTATGAATAAAACAGCGTGGTTTCGAGAAGCCCGGTTTGGGCTGTTTCTGCATTGGGGAATTTATTCCATTCCCGCCAAAGGAGAATGGACCTATGCCAATGACACCTGGGATTCCGGCGAATACGAGAAATTGATGCATCAGTTCAATCCCGTGGACTTTGATCCTGTGCATTGGGCGGAACTTGCGAAAGCCGCCGGGATGAAATATGTCGTATTTACAACTCGCCATCATGACGGATTCTGCATGTTCGACAGCCATTATACGGAATACAAGATTACCAATACTCCATACGGAAAGGATGTCACGCGAATGCTGGCTGACGCATTTCGGGCGGCAGGGCTGCGTGTAGGATTTTATCATTCACTGCCGGACTGGACTCATCCCGGCTGGTCGGATCAAGAAAGCCCGGAATACATCAAACACAAAGTTATGAAGAACGTTTCACCTGAAGCATACCAAAAATATCTTGATCTGCTTTACCACCATATCGAACAGTTAATGACTGAATACGGCAAGATAGATCTGTTGTTTCTGGATTATACCAGCAGGTACAAATCCGACGAGGATTATTACGATCGCGAACGCCTTCTGGAAATGATCTATCGAAATCAGCCGGAAATATTGGTGAATGACCGCCTTTCGTATTATAAGGATAATGTTCGGGATTATGATTACTACACGCCAGAAATCTGCATCCCAAATCAGCCTCAGCAAGTAAAAGGGAAAGACGTATCATGGGAAACATGCTGTACCATGAACGGCCATTGGGGATACTGTGACACCGATTTGGATTATAAGCCACTGGAGACATTGACCGGCGGGCTGGTTGGTTGCGTAGCCCAAAACGGCAATTTCCTGTTGAATATCGGTCCGGACGCCAAAGGGCATTTTCCGAAAATGGCGATTCAACGTTTAAAAAAATTGGCCGACTGGTATTCATCCAATGGCGAAGCAATCATCGGAGGCGGCAAGTCAGAATTTACACCGCCATTCGGAACTTGTTACACTCAAAAAGGAAGTTCCCTCTACCTTTACTTCATCCAACAACCGATGGGCGATGTAATTCTGCCGGAGCTAAAAGGAAGAATCAAAAAAATTACGTTATTGCGTACCGGAGAAGAAGTCGAATGCATCAATCATTGGGGTTTCGAATTACTCAAGCCGAACGAACAACGCATTCGCCCAAATACCGCGAAATCCGGCGATATTCTAAAGATCGATTTAAAATAGAATGGAAGCGAACAGATGTCAGTAAAACGAACGAATTGATAATTATCTTGTGGGGAGCCCGATTCAGCTGAGTCACCCTTTTTCAGCCTAAAGACGGGGCTGGTCGGGCTTCCCTCTTTTCTTCCCAATATGTGCTTATTTTCACAAATATACCCGAATAGGGACTCTCCAAGGAATACGCAAAATCAGGCAAAATGAAACGAGCGTTTTGAGGTGGGACGGGATTGCTGTCATTGCAATTTTTCCCTCTTGCAAATCATATCTGAAAGAACTTTTTGGTATTTTCATGTTTCTTATCTTGACAAGTGATGTAAAGTGATATATTATAAAAATTATATAACAGCGCAGGTAATGAGTTTTAATTCTGCTGCTGAATTGTAAATGGTACTTGTTTTCGCTGTCAAGCTTATTAAAAATGAATACGATCTAAAAGAAGGGAAATATCATTTATGGATTTCAATATTCTGCAAAATGGTCTGGTCTTTTGGAATAACGAGATGCAGACAACCTTAGGCTGGAGGTTGGCCGTGGCGTCAGCCAGGAAAGATAATTTGGCTTTGATAACTCCGGATGATATGCGTTCATGCGGCTGGGAAACCGGTCCGGACGGACTTGTCATTGAATGGACCGGCAATTCTTTGGCCGGTCCGAATTTCAAGGTACGAACAATCTGGCGGATTATCAATGATATATGGTCCGGCAGCATTGAATACGCCGGCAACGAGTCGGCGTATGAAATTGAAGAAATGATTTTTCCCTGTCTTCAGGCGCGTTTGTATCCGGATGCTTATTTTCTCAGTACTTCGAACCAAGGGTTTATGGAGCCCTGCCGTAATTCGAACCGGAAGAGACGATTTTTCAGCGGTATGCAGTTTGCGGCTTATCTGACCGACAGAGCTTCCGGCAATAATTTGTATCTGGATTGCCGTGACTCCCGGCAGCATGTCAAAATGTATGACTGGCGGATAACTTCCGATAATCGTTTTTTTGAGTATGAATCCATATATTTTCCTCCGCTGAATAAAAACTTCCGCCAAAGTCACAAGCTGCCTTATGAATGCACGGTCTGTTCATTTTCTGGTTCTTGGTTCGAAGCGTCCCAGATCTATAAACCCTGGGCGCGTCGGCAGGATTGGTTTCTGAACCGGAGAAATTCGGATCGGATGCGCGATATCGGGATGTGGGTCTGGAACCGCGGCCAAATTGCCGACGTCGTTCCACCAGTAAAGAAACTCCAGGAAGAAAGCGGCGTCCCGGTGGCGCTGGATTGGTATTGGTGGCATCATAATCCATATGATACCGATTATCCGGATTTCTGGCCGCCGCGCGAGGGCGAAAAATCATTTAAGCAGGCTGTCGCCGAACTGAATGAAGATCATATTTTCACTCAGGTTTATATTAACGGCATGACTTGGGATATCGATGGCGACACCTATATTCCCGAGCACGGCTGCGGCTCCATATTGATTAACCGCGACGGTTCCGAAAAATCAACGATGTTCAATCAATACACCAGGCATCGCCTGGGGTGGATGTGTGGAGAAGCGCCGCAATTTCAGCATAAAATGCAGATACTCTGCAAGACGCTTGCCGACAGTGGGCTTCCGGGGATCTATCTGGACATGATCGGCGGTTCCGGATTCGGACCTTGCTACAATCCGGCCCATCGGCATCCACAGGGGGGCGGTACCGCTCAGATCGAGGATTACCGGAGTTATGTCGCCGCTATCCGCGAAAACAATCCGGGGATCCTTCTTTCTACCGAGTATGCTTGCGAGATGATGGATCAATTTGACTCGATGATCGTACTTGCGTCCAGCTGTGAGCGCATGAGTCCGAGCGACGGCCTGCCGGTACCGGCTTTCAGCGCGGTATATCATGGAGGAATGACCATGTTCGGAAATTACGCGCTGCCGGATTCCATTCCGCCCTGGGATCCGCTTTGGCCACAGCAGGACCGCTGGCGGAACGAAAGAGATTGGCAAAAGCTCTATCCGCTCCAGTTTTTCTTTGAGATGGCCCGAACTTTGATCTGGGGAATGCAACCATGCGTATGTAATTTACAGATGAAGCATCTGGAAGAAAAACAATTCGTAAAAGAGTATGAATTTATTCGGGAAACCGCCCGGTTTTATTACGATAACCGGAATTTTCTTTATGACGGGGTGATGTTGCACCCCGGCGATTTGAAATGCGACTCCATTCCAGTATCATTTTCCGGGCGCGGCATTTTCACCAAAGAAAATGATTTTCGGGATTGCGTCCATGAATACCCGGCATTATTGCATTCGGTCTGGCAATCGCCGGATGGAACTCCGGCATTGTTCCTGGCCAATTACACCAATGAAAAACGCGCATATCAATTCGGTGGCATTTCGGGCGAAGCAGCTCCCCGGTCTTATACGAAGGTTCTTCCGTGAGTTAATTTTCAGTATTTTCATGCTTCGGCATCTTGACAAGTGATACAAAGTGATATATAATAATGAAAAAGATAAAGGAAGTGTTTTTGATAGCAAAAGATAAAAGTAAAAAGCAGATCGTACTCGACGCCATCATGGGGTATATCCAATCCGGGGCCTTGAAACCCGGAGACCGGATGCCCGGGATCAGAAAACTGGCGCAGGATTTTGACGTCAGTTACGCCGTCATCAACGATGCTTACAATGTCCTCGATTCCCAGAATGTGATTATTCGTCATCTGGGAAGCGGAACTTTTATCAATCCGGCGTTCAAGTTTCGCGGAACGCGCCTGGTTGCATTACTGAGCAGTTACCAGCGGCGGGATATAGAAAATTATTATGAACCTTTGCTTGAAGCCGCTAATGAAGCGGATGTCCTGCCGATTCTAGGGGTGTTGCCCTGCGAAGATCCCGGGGCCTGGGAAGAAACCATCCGCAAGGTGCTGGACCGCGATCCGGATTTGATTCTGATCGACGTTGAAGGGCGCCATTTTCCGCTGAAAAAGTTGAAAAAGCTTTTACAAGGCAGAGCATATCGCTTTGTGAACCGCTGGGAATGGAGTGACGTCGAACCGGAGTCGGCGGTGTTGCATGATTACACCGAAGCTTATGCGGAGGCTTTTCGTCATTTGAATGAGCGCGGCCATAAAAAAACGATCGTATATAGTTTCCACGTGGAACCGATGCCTTTTATGCAGAAACGGCTAGAGGAGGCGGCGGAAAGGGCCGGTCTGCGGTTTGGGCGCGATCTGTTTCTTCTGGGCCGCGACAAACAGAGAATCGATTCGGCGGCGCTGGACAGGCTTTGGAAAAAAGAGCAGCCGACGGCTGTTTTCGCCCTGTCCGATTATCTGATGATGGGATTCATGGAAGAAGCAGAAAAACATTGTCCGGAATTGTCCTCAATTTATAGGGTCGGGATGTTTAATTTTCACTATTCCCGTTATCCGGGCCACGAGTTCGCTTCGGTGCCCTTGAACTTCGCGAAACTGTGGCAGGTGGCCCTGGAGCAAAATGACGAGAAAGGCGTTATTATTATTCCACCCGATAAAATAAATATATAAACAGGAAGGAAAGATGAAAAAATATTTCACACTTATCGAGCTGCTTGTTGTAATCGCGATTATTGCGATATTGGCGGCCATGCTGCTGCCGGCCTTGAACAAGGCACGGGACAAAGCATATGCGATCCGCTGTATGAGCAATCTCAAACAGATCGGTTTAACCTGCGTAACTTATGCCGATGATTCGAAACACCTGCCATATGCCGACTACTGGTTTAAAATGCTGATTCGCGGTGGCTATGTCGCCGGAATCACCGATACCGATCCTTCCAAGGCATACACGGAGATAGGGTCATATTCTGTAACCTCAAGCTATATCAACAGCGCCTATTTCTGCCCGGGAGTTCGCAAGTTCACCCGGTATAACGAATACAATTACCCCAGTTGGGAAAATGCCGTTACGAGCAATGCCGGTAAAAGCATTTACAGCATCAACGGATGCCGGCAGGGGCTCAAGGGCAACCGGACCTATCCAGCGGAAACTCTGCTGGTCGAGAGCCTCTCAGACCCGACGAAATTGCTTCACAACATGCCGTACGGCAAACATTTGGCCCCTTCGAAACGCGCGTATCTGCTGGATGGCTCCAAACATTTCGGCGTCAGCGCCAGAGGCTATAAGGGGTCAAAAGTTTCCTTGCAGATTGCCACGGATTGGCATGGGGATGCGATTAATTTTCTCTGCCTGGATATGCACGCGGCCAAGCTGAATAGCCAGGAATACAGACGACTCATGGAAACTTCCCAGAACGATACCGATGAATGGCTGCTCGTCGAACCGTTCGTCGTAAAACATTAGGAGCAAAACGATGAAAAGAATTCTATTCTTGATGGCGGTATTGGCCATTGCGACGGCAAATGCCTCAGTTGCGGAACCCACGGCGTTTGAGCGTGCCCTTAAACGGGGATGTTTCTTGAACTATCTGCCAAGCTACGGCAAATTGTCGATCAAAGTCGATCTTTCCAAGAGAGTGGTGCTCCTGCCGTCGGCGGCACGGAAAGCGAAAAAATTTACCGGCGTGACGTTTTCGCTGAGTGAAAAATCAGGCCGGAAACTATTTGAAAAAAACTTCCGGCTCAATGAGGGAATTCTTTCGGAACAGACTTTCGACCTGGCGGTAACCGGCGAATGCGTTGCGATGTTCCGTTTTGAAGGCGGCGACGAAAACGCTGAGGTGGTTTATCCTCTGATCCGGGAGGTATTTCAATGGGAAAACTTTGAACTTCCCGATACTTCCGGCAAAGTTTACGCACCTTTTACTCCGGTGAAAGCGGGCGAGGATTCGGCGGAAGTCGTTCTCCGGAAATACCGGCTGAACGGTTTTGGACTTCTTGATTCCATCCTGGCCGGGAGCCCGGATTCCGAACAGGCCGGGGCGCGTCCGGAAACCCTGAAACAGCGGGAACTCCTGGCCGGTCCCTCGGTCATTGCCGGCAGCATTTCGGGAAATGAAATTGTCTGGCGCGAAAAAAAGGTCAAAAAGATTTCATCCGGTCCCCAAGCGGCGGAATGGGAATGCTCGGCGCGTTCCGGGAAGCTCGAAATCGCCTCAAAAGCCCGACTTGAATATGATGGAACCCTCAAAGTCAATATGTCGCTGATTCCGTCCGGAGAAGTTTCGTTGGACCGCCTTTTCATTGATATTCCACTGCGGGCGGAAGAGGTTCCGTATTTTCATGCGGTTACCGATGCGATACGCATCAATGACGCCGGAGTCCTACCGGAGGCCTGGAAAAGTCCTCAGGCCCGCCGCGGCAGCGAATGGCAGAATAGCTTCGTTCCTTATATCTACCTCGGAGGCGCCGCGCGCGGACTGGCGTTTTTCGCGGAAAACGACAAAAACTGGCTCACGGCCAAGGGGGATATGAATCTTCCGATTCAGGAAATCATCCGCGACGGCAAAACCGTAACTTTGCGGATTTATCTTTGCAATACTCCGTCGCTTTTGAAGGATACCTGTTCGATTGTATTCGGATTGCAGGCGGCCCCGGTGAAACCCCTCGGCGACAATTGGCGGATGCGCCTCCGCACCGATCCGGGATTTTCCGGCCCGGTCAATCCGTGGGGTGGTCTGCATTGCGCCAGCATGGGGCCTTACCGGGAACGCTGGGATATCGTGGACGACATCATCGCGTCGCAGGAGGGTAGAGCGTTCAATAAAGATGTTTTCACAGCCAAGATCAAGGAGCTCAATCCGCCCAATGTATTGGGAAGCAACGATTATCTCACCCGGCAACTCTATTTCGCCTCGCGCAAGGACAGGCCGATCTTGGTTTATCACGAGGAGAATCAGGGATCGCAAATCCGTCGGGAATGGGCGGTATTCCAGGATGAATGGGGGATTGACAATTACACCCCCCGCGAGTGGCCGGACGAGGATGTTCTCCGCCGCGGTTTCTGGGTCGATCCCAGTTCGCGGATCAATTTCTGCCCAAGTTATATCAAATACGGATTGTATTACGCGAATCAATGGCTGAAGCGGGGAATCGGGCTTTACTGGGACAACGATTATCCGACTCCTGATTTCAATCTGCGTGTGCCCGGCGGCGCTTATCTGGCGGAAAACGGCCGCATCCAGCCAGCGGTGTGTTTCTGGAACCGCCGTGAATATCACAAACGTATTTTCGAGCTTCAGCAATATTGGAGCGAAAAACTCGGCAAGCGGCTGGTCTGGAGCCATCACATGACCAATACCATGATTTTACCGTTCAACGGATTCGCCACCGTGATGCTTGATTACGAGCTGCATTCGGAAAAGCCGTTCGACTCCGGGTATATTCTTTCCACCTCGGCGGGCGGAAAATGCGGAGCGATCGGCAATGCGCTTTACAATCTGCTGGGTTCCAACAATCCGCATTTTCGAAAATTCAAGGAGCAAAATCCCTACGAATCGGATCTCGCGGTGTGGGGAACTTCAGCGGTCTATGAACTTTCCGTTCACGGCAAATATGGTTTTGGAGATACTCTCACATTATTCGAAAAAAAGTATCCGGGCAAACTCAATCCGATCCGGATTCTCACGGACTTCGGCTACGGAACCCCAAAGGTTGAAGTCTGTCCGCTGTGGGAAAATCCCTCGGAGTTCAATACCGGAACGGATCAGGTCATCCACTTGCTGCTGCGCCACCGGGAAACCGGAAAACACCTGGTCCTGCTGCAGAATATTTCGGAAAAAGATGTGGTACTTCGTCCGGTTTTTTCAGGTAAAAAATTGAACATTCCGGAATCCATGACGCCTTATCAAACTCTGATTATCGTGGAGGATCAATAATGAAAGCAATCATTGTCCTGCTGCTCCTTGCCGCCGTTGCGAACGCTGAAATCCTGCTCCTGGATAATTTTGAAAACGGCAAAGCCGATCACTGGAACAATTTCCCGAAAGGGGCGTCCATCGTACCGGATACGGCGAATCCGCAGAATCACGTACTGCGCCTGACCAGCCGCGAACGCCTGGTCAGTAAACCGTCCGACCGTTTCGCCCCGGAAGCAAATGACGCCATGTTGGAAAAAATAGAACGCTGGCGCGATTACCGCTTTTCATTCAAGGTCCGGTACTCTCATGTCCCGCAAATCACTGGTCCTACTAAAAGCAATCATTACCACATGTTCCAATTCGAGTATCTGGTCCAGCCGGGTCATAATGGCAGCAATGCCTGCCGGGTAAGTTCGTGGCGCATCAACAATCCGGGCAAATGGTTGATTCAGGGCCCTTACGTCTATGCAGGGCGCAAAGCCCAAACCTATCCGCTGGCCGAGGTCAAGGCGCATCATCCTACTCCGGGCCCCCAAGCCGACACGGAATGGCATGAGGTGGTGGTGCAGACACTTGCCGATCGTGTTTTGATCCGCGTTGACGGCAAAACGTTCTTTGATGGAAAACATGAGCTGAACGACGCAGGCGGCATAGCTTTCGCCGCGACTTTCGTTCCTGAATCCGGAGTCCAATACATTGAACTTGACGATATAAAAGTGGAAACCATCAAGGAGATAAAATGAGATTTTTGATTGTGCTCTTGTATTTTTCATTTTTGGTTTTGTCCGCCGCCGAGCAGCCCGTCCGTGTGGCTACGGCGTACCGGGTCATGGAAAAACCCAAAATCGATGGATTCCTGACCGAACAATGCTGGCGAAAAGCATTTTCACGTGAAGAGTCCCTGATCAACAAATTCACTGCGCTTAGCAGAAAAGGAGTTGTCAGTTATCAGCGCAAAGCCGCCGCCCTTTATGACAACGATAACCTTTATATCGCAATGGAGGCATTTTGCCCGTCAAGCGCGGACCTCCACAAAGGTACCGATATCGGCCGCGGCGACGCCGTGGAGGTATTCATTCACGCGGATGGGAAAAAATACCAGATCGCGATGGATTTTGAAGGACTTCTTTATTCGATGCCTAAAATCGATTTTAGCGGAAAAACGGAATTTAAGGAACAAGCCTGGAGCGCGGAATTTTCGATCCCCTGGAAAAGTCTTGGAATCGAGATGCCCTCTGAAAATATGGAGTTGGGATTCAATATCGCGGCCAACCGGGCTTCGCAAAGCCGCGACGCGGGCATTCCGATCACCTGGGGCAGCGACTATCAGGGGCGCAATTCCCGGCTTCGGCTTGCCGGAAATATTCCGGCGCTAAACGAGGCCGTGGCCGAGAAAGTGGCCCTACCTCCGGAGCTTGACGGAAATCTGATGAAACCATGCTGGCAGAATGCGGTTCCCGTAAGAGATTTCAAAGTATTCTCCAAGGGTGAATCCGCCCCGGTTAAAGAACGGCAGGTAATGTTCTGTCACGACGACGACAATCTTTATCTCGCGGTCGAAGTTACCGCCAACGATGAGGACGAAGCGGTATTCGAAAGCCGGGCCGACCAGCCGCATCTCGGCGACTGTATCCGGATTGATTTCGCGTCCACTGCCACGGGAGTCGACTGTGCCGGGAAAGATACTCGGATCATGATCCCCTATCTGATTCCGATCAAGATCGGAGCCAAGCGGTCCGAAATGGGCTGGAGCGCCGAAATCGCGATTCCCAAAAAGTTTATCGGCACCCCGGACGCTGACGGGAAGATCAAGCTGAATCTGTTTTTTACCGATTCTCTCGAAGGCCTGCTGACATGGTCCGCAGTCGGTACCCCGCGGGAGCGCGACGTTGATCATTTCAACCAACTGAAACTGAAGGAATAAATATTTATGAAACTTATCATGCTGATGTTGTTTTTCGCGATGGCTCTTTCCGCCGCGGAGTATTATGTCGATTTTTCTGCGAAAGAAGCGGGAGTGGGCACAAAGGAAAAACCTTTTTCTCATTTTTACCGGGTTGCATCCAAGGTGAAGCCGGGAGATACCATCTATCTCGTTTCCAAGGATAAACCCGTTTTTCAGAACGCCAATCTTCTGATTGTCGATCTGGAAGGAACCGAGAAAAACCCGATTGTCATTGACGGTCAAATGATCGTCATTACCGGGTCTAAGCGAGTTATTGAACCGGATTGGCAGAGCAACGGCAATGGAATTTGGTCGAAAACCTTGAAAACCGATAATACCCGGTTTTTCATGATTTTTGACGGCAAACTGGAACGTATGGGGCGTTTGTCAAAGTGGAACCGCAAGCCACTGAAAACAAAAGATGAATTGAAGCCGTTCGAATGGACGATTCAGGAAGGCGTTGTTTCGTTCCGTCTGCCGGAGGGCAAAACGCTTGCCGATATTTGCGTGGAGTACCCGGCCGCCGCCAACGGGGTCGCGGTGGCGGGCAAGAAAACGCGCAATCTGGTCATCAAAAATATCATTGCCCGGAATTTCCTGAATGACGGATTCAATATTCACCAGAAATGCATCAATATTCATTTTGAAAATATTGCGGCGCTGGAATGCGGCGACGACGGTTTCAGTGCGCATACGGCTTCAACCGTGTCGGCCAAAAATTTCGTCAGTTGGAGCAACTCCTCCGGAATCTGCCATGTCGGCGACAACACGAAAAGCGAACATGAAAACGTCCTGATCTCCCATGGCGCCAGCAGGGATATTTTCTGCCTGAGCCCGGAAAATACTTTCCGGAATCTCGTGGTTTTCAAGAAAGCTCCCGGCGGCGTGGATAAGAAAAACTGCGTGTTCGAAAATGCTTGGATCGATACGAATGAATCGCCCGAAAAGCAGGAAACGATAATCAATCACCTGAAATCCGTTTTCGGCAACAATCTCCCGGAGGAAGTATGGCAGAGATAATCATCGATCCCCGGCGGTTTGGCGCGATTGCGGACGGCAAAAACGATGATACCGTCGCTATCCAGATGGCAATTGATTCGGCGGCGGAATCAGGCGGCGGAACCGTCAGTCTCAGCCATGGGATATTTTTAAGTTATCTGCTATGCCTCAGATCGAATGTATTTCTGAACATCGACCGGACAGCGGAATTGCTCGGAGGCACGGAGCATCTGAAATATCGCGAAATCGAAAATAATTCCACTTGGAAGCCGGATCGCGCCAGCAGGGGCAATAAGCGTGCATTGATTTATGCGGAAAATGCGGAAAATATCGGCATTACCGGCAAGGGAAAAATCCGTTCCCAACCCGAAAGTTTTCATCATGTCATCGATAAGCCGATGGAACTTCACGATACCTGGGTTCGCAAAAGCGATACGGAGATTCCCGGGCGGACCATTCTTTTCGTTGGCTGCCGGGATATTACCATGACCGATTTCACGCTGAAAGATTCTGTCGGATGGGCGATATGGCTACTGGACTGCGAACTGGGGGCGGTCCGGGGGATCCGGATTTTTTCCGATACGCGGATTCCGAACAGCGACGGGCTTCATATCAGCGCCTGTCGCGACATAACGGTTTCCGACTGTATCATCAAGTGCGCGGATGATTCCATCGTTCTGCGGTCGCATCAGGAACAGCTTTTCACGCCGAAAGCATGCGAAAATATCGCGGTTTCCAATTGCATTCTCATGAGCGGAGCGGCGGCGGTTCGCCTCGGACACATCAATGATTATATGATTCGCAATTGCGTATTCAGCAACCTGACGGTCGAGCGTGCCGCCTGCGGTCTGGTCTCCATTATGATCGGGAAACTGCCGAAAGGCCGGAAGAGCCTCGATCCATTCCGCTATGAGGGCATGCCGGAAAGTGAGATTCCGGATGTTCTGCCGCTGACCATTGAAAACATCCATTTCGAAAACATTACGGCCAAAGTGGAAACCGGACTCCTGACCATCAATATCCAGGGGGATATGCACCGGATCGAAAAAATTTCGAATATTGTCTTAAGCGGCGTCACCGCCCAGTGCGGAACCTATCCCGTAATCCGGAATCCCGAGGGATATTCGATCGACAATATCATTATGCGGAATATCACCGTGGATATCCTGCCGGAAATGCATAACACGACATCCGTTACCTGGGCGGAGTTTGAAACATCTTTTGTATTCAACAATGTCGAAGATTTGATCCTCGACAATGTCCGTTTCAGAAAATGCCGTTTCCCGTTCGATACCGAAATCAAACTCAGAAAGAAAAACCTTTTAAAATAATACTATGAATATGAATTGGAACAATGGAGTTCTTTCCATTATGGAAGGTACCGCCGGATGGAGTTCAATCTCATTTGAACTCAATGGAATCATCTGGAATGGAACTTCCGATGAACAACGTTTTGAGTTGGAAAAAGCCGGAAATGGCGTTGTCGTCAGGCGATTTGTTCGCGGTCCGATGAAAATTCACTCTTTGTCCGACCGTGCGGAATTTCATGCGGATGGAGAGTTGAATTATTATCATTCTTCAAATGTCCGAACGGAAAGTTATCCTGCCTCAACGCAGGACACGCCGTTAATCCGTCCTTTGCCGTCGGCTCCGCGCCGTTTCAATGATGGCGAGGGCAATCAATTTCCCGCTTTCGCAATATTCGACCGGGAGTATAAAACGCTGCTGATCGAGGGGGATCTTGACCAGACGCGTCTGCGCCGGATCTGGGAACTTGGTTCAAGTTCGCGCAAGGCAATCGAAAGATACGATATGACTTCTGAGCCCTTGATCGTTCAGGAAGGCGAGGAGCTGGAAGTTTCATGCGTTTATTATGAAATATGCCATGATACGCATGTTCAGAAAGCATTCGACGGATATCTCGACACGCTGAAAAATAAATACACCTTTGCCGCCTCGAATTCTGCAATGCTCCGCGGCGGAGTTTTCTGCACCTGGAACTACGGAACCAAAGAAAAAATCAACGAAGAACTGGTTTTGCGGCGCGCCAAAGCGATATCGGAAAACCTGCCGGAATGCACTCATTTTCTGATCGACGACGGGTACCAGGCCAACCGGGGGGTAAAATACGCCGGAATTGACTCTTTTTATCCGGCCCCGGCGGAAGGATATAACAAACAGTTGTTCCCGGCCGGAATGCGTTTTCTCAGCGATTCTCTGAAGAAAATGAATCTGACGCCGGCGATCTGGCTGGCACCGTCAGTCTACCTGGATTCCCGTCTGGCGCTGGAACATCCGGATTGGCTGATGTGCGATGTAAACGGAAATCCGGCCTTAATCGGCAATACGGCTTACCTTGATCTTTCGGTTTCGGATGCGTACGATTTCACGCTTTCCGTGCTGGATACCCTGTTCGGAACCTGGGGATTCAAAGGGCTTAAATTCGATTACATGACCCAATATTTCACACTGGAGAAAGCCCGTTTCCATCACGGCGGCGGCTGCGAATGGCGCGACCGGCTTTTTGCGGAAATCCGCAAACGCATTGGAGCGGATGGGCTTTTTATGACCTGTATCGCCATGAGCATGGGTAATCCGTTTCCGGGGCGCTTCGCCGACTGCTATCGGTGCGGGCGCGACATTCACGACGGTACCCGGAAAGAGCAGATTGCAGCGTGTAAATCCACCCTGCCGCAAATCCTCCTCTCCGGAAAAAATCCATTTTTATTGAACATGGACAGTGTCGGATTCGGTTCCGTGCCGCTCAATGAACAGCATTTTCGCTTTGTCTGGGTTTTCATTACCCAGGGGGTGCTCGAACTCGGCGGAGCGGCTGAATCACTGACTCAGGAACAGTTCGACTGGTGGCGTAAGCTCTTTCGCCCGGAGGGGCGCGGAAACGGAGTCGAATGCCTCGACGAAGAGGCTTTCACCGGCAATGATCTTCCCCGGATTCTCCGCTCCGGTAATTTTACCGCATATTTCAATTGGGATGGCGAAAAAACGGCGGTATTCAAACATTTTTCTTCCGTCGAAATACCGTCCGATTATTTCACCGGCAGGAAATATCCCGGCGGCGTCATTTCCCTGAAACCTTTTTCTGCGGCACTAATTAAAGACGAATAGTAATACCTTACTACAAAGGTCAAGAAAAATTCAGAAAAGCTATATTCTCCAAGCAGTTACAATATGATCTTTGAGAGACTTGGTACGATGTCACCCGCATTTCAACCCTTTGGTGTAGTCGGCCAAGTTTCTCTTTTTTCCAATATACTCACATAATTCCCCTGGTGGACTCATTTTCACAGATACGTACTCTTCGTTGGATACGCAAAATCAAGCAAAATGAAACGAGGCTTTCGGGCTTGCCGTGTTTGCGTTCCTTGCCATCCTTGATTTTACTCTGAAGGGACAAGGCATCGGCCATTTAAAATATGTCGATGATTCCCCAGGTGGTGACGGCGGTTCCGACTATATACAGATACCAGGAAAAATATTCGAGTTTACCTTTGTCCAGCATCGTCACCAGCAATTTGAGTGAAATCCAGCCGATCACTGCTGACAGTACGAAGCCGATCAGCAATTCGGGTGAAAACAGCGATCCGGCGGAAAATTTTTTGTCGTTGAACTCTGAAAGCAGTTCCAGAAAGGTGGCTCCGGCGATGACTGGAATTGCCAGATAAAACGAAAACTTCGCACAGTCCATTTTATTTATACCGACTTTTAAGGCTGCTGAAATGGTCGATCCTGAGCGTGAGATTCCTGGCAAAACCGCAATCCCTTGGGCAATGCCGATGATCAAGGCCTGTTTCCAGGTCATCTTTTCCAATGGAGTGGTATTTTCATCTTTGTTCTTCAGGCTGAACTGAAGCAGTGTGGCGGTAATCAGGAAGCCGATACCGCTGACCAGGACACAGGTAAAAAGGAAATCGTCAATGCCGGTTATTTTATAAGTAATCCCGACGATACCGGCCGGAATGGTGCCGATAATGATCATTAAAATAGTTTTGAAATCTTTATTAGTAAAGAGCTTGAGTAGTGAGCGAGAATAAAACACCAGGATCGATACCAGCGTACCGGCGTGCAGGACGATGCCGGTGGTGACAATTTCGTCCGGGCTGTAGCCGATGATTTTGGCGATGACCGCCAGATGTCCCGAGGAACTGATCGGCAGGAATTCCGCGACTCCTTGGAATACTGCCATAAAGATAATCTCAAATAAATTTTCTATATCCATGATTTTTATCCATCATAATGGGCTGGCGGAGAAATGATGATTCCGGTCACAACCTGGAAACCTTTGAATTACGGTGCCTTTTTATGATAAAATAAATGAGGCAGATCAAAAGAACTGTTAATATGATCATATTATTAATCTCCATTTGGATTTTTTTATTGTATAGAGCAGAAAATATGCCAAGATGCATTTGAGCTGGAAATACCTTCAGAAAGCCTTATTCCCTTTGCATAATGCAATGCCCGGAGGAGATGTCTTTTCATTTTGCAATATTGAAAAATAAATAATTCCCATGTATATTAGTTGCGAAATACGGTATCATGAGGAATAATTTTGAAGAAACCTGTTGAAGTTCGAGAGTGGCATCGAAATTGCTATCTTGGACTAAGCAGCAGGAGTTTTGTGTCATGAATATACTTATTATTGACGATGAAGCCAATATCCGCAAAACGGTCGGGATGTATCTGAAAGCCAACGACCATAGTTGTTCCATGGTGGGCGGCGCAGAAGAAGCATTGCAGATGAATCGAAAATTTCGCTTTGATGCCGCCTTTCTTGACCTCCGGCTCGGTACGGAAAACGGACTCGATCTGATTCCGGCTCTGCTCGCAGACAACCCGGAACTGAAAATTGTGGTAATGACTGCTTATACATCCATCGATACGGCCGTCAGCGCAATGAAGCTCGGTGCGTTCGACTACATCGGCAAACCATTTAATCCGGCGCAGATTGACGTGATTCTGGGCAAAGCTGCAAAAATCCGTTCGCTGGAAAACCGGATATCCTTGCTTGATTCCGACCTGAAAGCACTGCATCCGGATGGTATTTTCGACTCAGTGAGCCCTGCCATGCGGCGCGTTCTTGAAATGGCGCATCAGGTCGCGGATTCCGACGCAATCATCCTCCTGCGCGGCGAGAGCGGTACGGGAAAAACGGTGCTGGCTAAAGCCATCCACCGCTGGAGTCGCCGGGCCGAGGCGCCATTCGGCGTGGTCTCCTGCCCATCGCTTTCGCCGGAACTTCTGTCCAGCGAGCTATTCGGCCATGTCAAAGGTGCGTTCACGGGGGCAGTGAAAGATAATCCGGGACGGATTGCCGCCAGTGACCATGGTACAATTTTCCTTGACGAGATCGGCGATCTTCCGCCATCGCTCCAGCCTAAATTACTGCGGTTCATCCAGGACAAAGAATATGAGAGTGTCGGCTCGACAGAAACCTGCCATGCGGATGTCAGGATCATTGCCGCAACCAATGTCGATCTGGAAGAAGCAGTCCGGGAAAAGCGGTTCCGCGAGGACCTTTTTTTCCGTCTCAATGTCTTTCAATTGACGATTCCGCCGCTTCGGGAGCGAGCCGAAGACATTGAGTTACTTGCCAATGACATGCTTGCGTTTTTCGCACGTGTCAATCATAAAAAGATTACCGGATTTTCCGGTGCGGCGCGTGACGCTCTGCTGGCTTATGCCTGGCCGGGTAATCTGCGTGAACTGCGCAATGCGGTGGAGCGCGGCGTCATCCTTTCA
>JAVBRM010000135.1:0-35297 GCA_031548025.1 Victivallaceae bacterium
ACTCTCAACTCTCAACTCTCGACTCTCGACTCTCAACTCTCAATGAAATTTGCAATCCGCTCTCTGAACCATTATAGTACTGACCACTAAATGAAAGGAACCTGTTCATGGCATCCCTGCATATAATCTGTAACTCGCATATCGACCCGATCTGGCTGTGGAGGCGCTCCTCCGGCAAAACCTCCTGGCTGAATACCGTTCACTCAACCGTTCGAATCATGGATGAACAGCCGGATGTCAAATTCAGTTGTTCTTCCACGGCGCTCTATCGCTGGATTGAGCAAGTCGATCCGGGACTGTTCCGGCGGCTGCGGGAATTGGTGAATGAAAAACGCTGGGAAATCGTCGGCGGCTGGGAAGTCCAGTCGGATGCCCTGATCAGCCGACCTGAAACATTGCGCCGCCAGGCCGTATACGGCAAAGCGTACATTCTGGACCGTTTCGGCGTTGACGTGCGTATCGGGTACAATGTCGATTCATTCGGGCACAGCGCCGGGCTGCCGGACATCCTCCGCCAATCCGGTATCGATAGTTACGTATTTGTCCGGGCCGACAATGTCAAACCGCTTCTGTTTGAATGGCGTTCAGCAAGCGGCGCCTCGGTTACCGGACTGCGGGTTTTCGGCGGTTATAACAATTCGCCCACCATGACCCGGTCCGATTTATTTACCCAGATCGAGGAACATTTGGCCACGGGATTGTCGCGCCAAACCATGTTTTTCGGTCTCGGCGACCACGGCGGCGGGCTTTCCCGGATTCACCTCGGCTATCTGCGGGAGGCACAGCAGAAATACGATATCGAATTCTCCACGCTGGCGGAATATTTTGAAGCAGTCAAGGGATACGAGTTGCCGGTCGTCACCGGCGAGCTGACCGGTCCCCGCGGCGTTTATTCAATTCATCACGAGGTCAAATCCAAAGTAGCCCGCTCGACCCAACTTCTGCTGAAAGCGGAAAAATTGACCTCACACCCCTCGGAACTTGACGATGCCTGGCTGGAATTATTATTTCATCATTTTCACGACATTCTGCCGGGCAGCTCCATCCGCGAGGCATTTGAGCTGGACGTTATACCGGGGTTGGGAATGGTTGAGCATACCGCCAACCAAGTCATCGACCGCGAGCTCAGCCGTCGGGGCATGAAGCTGGATACCTCATTTTTAAGCGAAGGCGGAGTAACCGTTTGGAATCCGCATTCCTTCCCGGTACGTTCGGTGATTGCGTTCGACGCGTTTGCCGACCCGAACCAAACCGGTTCTCCGTTCAATCTGCTGCGAAACGCAAACGGCCAAACCCTGCCATTGCAATTCCTTCCGGCGGAAAGCACCTACGGCCCCTTCGGGACACCGTGGGGGAAGTTAACAGCGGTACTCGACCTGCCGCCGAACGGCGAACTGCTCTATGCTTATGGACGCGGCGACCAGATATATCCCAATCTCGGCTTTGAACTACAGCGCGCCCTGCTGAAAAATTTGACCGTCGAAATCTTGTTCGACGATGCCCGCACGTGGGGATTCGGCCAGACCGGGTTCAAGCAACGGATCGGCCAGGCGGAAATAACAACGATATCGGAGTACGTCGACGGCCCCGTCTGCAGTATTCTGCGGGTCGAGTTCCGTTTCCAGAATTCCAACATCATTATGGATCTGTACCGTTACCGCGGCATCGCCGAAACCGGGGTAAAATTGCGGCAGGACTGGCACGAGATAAACTGCTGTGTCAAGTTGGCTTTGCGGCATGGATTGGCAAATCACCGCTTCCTCACCAATTCCTGCGGTGCCATTGTCGAACGCGATTTTTCCGGTCAGGAACCCGAAGAATATTCCATGATCGACTGGTGTGCCGCCGCCACGGAGAACCGGATGACCGGATTTTTGTCTGCGGATCTGCATAGCTGCGACCATGCCGACGGCAAACTCCGTCTGACGTTGATCAGGCCGACTTTCTACGCCGACCATCCGCCTTTCGAACCGAACCGCTATTCCGGCAGCCTGGACCTTGGCTTATCCTGGCGGAATTTCTGGATTTTCGATTCCCCGGATGCCGATCTCGAGAAGCTGGCTGAAATTGCCCAGGCCCGGTTGGTCCCGCTGGAATCCCGCGAAGTAACAACCCGCTGTCAAACGAATTAGAGCAAAGGGAAAAGAGAAAAGAGAAAAGGGAGGGAGACCATAGACCTCCCTGCTTTCAACTTTCAACTTTCAACTTTCAACTCTTTCGGGCTTTTGCCGAAGAATTCCCTGACGGTATGGCAAAATTGGGTGGAATTGGGTATACCGACTTCACAGCCGACTTCAGCGGCGGTCAACCGGCGTTCCTTCAAGAGTGAAATCGCCCGCTGCATACGGATTTGTTTCAGGTAATCCCCCGGCGATATTTTCATTACATTCTGAAAATGCCTTGTCAGAGTAGTTCGATGCATATGCATCATATCGGCCAGGGTCTTGACATTGACCGATTCACGCATGTAATTCGCCTGCACCAGTTTGATATAAAGCTCACAGACCCAATCCGATACCGGATCGCCGCTGCTCCTTCCACCGGCATGTGCCAAAATGTACAAAACGACGGAACACAACAAGCGCATATCGTACGGAGTCATTCGCCGCAGCCCTTTTTCCAGCTCGGAGAACAGATGGACCGGGCATGGACAGGAATTTTTCTGGTAATGCGGATAATTATAGCTCTCCATAATGCTATCCGCCAGCGGCCCGTCGAAAGTAAGCCAGCGCAGCTCCCAGCCTTTGATGTCGGAATGATAGCCATGGGTACTGCCGGAACCTTTCCAGATGACATCGCCGGGATGCAACCGGTAAACCTGGTCATCGATCATGATTTTGCCGCTTTCAGTCACTCCCCAGAATACTTGAACAAAGTTCTCGTCCTTGTGGGTGCTTTCTTTATAGTTCCCGTCAAAAATATAATGTCCGGTGGAACGCGCATAAAACGGCAATCCCATATCCGGCAAATTCCGGAACTCCGATCTGGCGATAATTTTAGTCTGATTCATAAAGTTAAGTTTTTGCATCAAATCGTGCATTAATACTACATCCAGTCGATTGCAAACGAGCTTGCAAGACAATATAATAATAACACATGCGACATCAAATTGCAAATAATTAAAGGATCATCATGACGAATAAAGTGGAAATAATGGGAGATAAAATCCGGATCGCCGGCAAAGAAAAGCAAATTCTGTCCGGAGCTATGCATTACTTCCGGATTCACCCGGATTACTGGCGCGACCGGCTCGTCAAGCTCCGTCAATGCGGTCTGAATACGGTGGAAACCTATGTCGCCTGGAACCTTCACGAGCCGCGTGAAGGCGAATTCGATTTTACCGGCGGCAAAGACCTCACCGTCTTCCTGAAAATCGCCCATGAGGAAGGATTGCTGGCCATAGTCCGCCCCGGCCCCTATATCTGTTCGGAGTGGGACCTGGGCGGCCTTCCGGCCTGGTTGCTGAATAAACCCGGTATGCGCCTGCGTTGCTTCAATCAGCCCTATTGCGATGCGGCAGTCCGGTATATGAGTCACGTATTGGCAATCCTCAAACCGCTCCAATACAGCGAGGGCGGCCCGGTAATCGCCATGCAGATCGAAAACGAATACGGTTCGTACGGCAATGACCGCCAATACCTGAACTTCCTGAAAAAGTGCTTCGCCGACGCCGGAATCACCGTCCCGCTGTTCACCTCGGACGGCAATAGCGAGCTGCATTTCGACGGCGGAACTCTGCCCGGCATATTCGCTACAGCCAACTTCCGCAACAAGCCGGCCGAAAACCTGGCTTTCATCGACCGGTATTGCCCGGGAACACCGAAATTCGTCATGGAGTTATGGAACGGCGGGCCTCATCACTGGGGCAAAATGTTCCCGTACCACGACCCGGAAGGTGTCCGGCAGGACGTCCGGGAGGTACTGGCAAACGGATTTCACCTGAACCTGTATATGTTCCATGGCGGCAGCAATTTCGGCTTTATGAACGGAGCCAACCTGACCGAAGAATACAAGCCGATGCTCTCGACTTACGATACCGACGCGCCGCTTTCCGAAGAAGGTGATCCCACCCCGAAATACTTCGCCATTCAGGAGGAAATCCGGAAATATTATCCGGAAGCCAAGTTCGGAAAACCGGCAATTCTGGAAAAGCGCGCATACGGCGATATTGAATTGACCCAATCCGCCTCCCTTCTCGAATCCCTGGGTGAACTGAGCTCACCGATCATCTCCGCCACCCCGGAAACCATGGAAACCTACGGTCAGTCCTATGGCTTTATTCTCTACCGGACCCGGATGGAAAACCCCGGAAGCTACAACATCACTCTGGACGGCATGAAAGACCGGGCCGTGGTCATGATGAACAGAGTCACGGCCGGAATGATTTACCGGAACGACGCCTCGCAGTCCTGTTGGGTCACCGTGCCGGAAGGCGGCGGAACTCTCGATATTTTAGTTGAAAATATGGGCCGGGTGAACTTCGGTTCCGAGATGGAAAAAGAGCTGAAAGGGCTGCGGGGAGTCCGCTGTAATTTTCAGTACATCTTCGGCTGGGAAATCTATCCGCTGGAACTGAACAATCTGACCGGTTTGAAGTGGCGCGACCGCACCCCCGCCATGGACAATATTCCGGTTTTCCACCGGGGTACACTGGAAGTGGACGAACCGCACGATACCTTCCTCGCGGTGCCGCGCGGCATCAAGGGCAATATCTTCCTGAACGGCTTCAATCTCGGGCGTTTCTGGAACATCGGGCCTCAATACACCCTGTATGCTCCAGCCCCATTGTTGAAGCCCGGCGCCAACGAAATCATCGTCCTGGACCTCCACGGTTCCCCTGGAAGCAAAGTAGTTTCAACAGAAAAACGTGATTTCCGGCCAGTATTCCAGATGCAGTTGCCTTAGCGGCTGATGATCCGGTTTTTGTGGGTCAGGTCGTAGGAGATGGCGTTGATATTGTTGCGGACGTTGGTTTCAATGCCTTCTCTCAGTTGTATGAATGAATGATTGAAATTGGCGCGGCGCGGGAACACCACCTTGTAGTTGTGCTGCTTGTAAGTGGCTACAAAAGTCAGCCGGTCGGGGTTGGATACCCAAATGTTGTCGACCTTGAATTCCGGAAAATATTTCACCGCGGTCATCAGCAGGTCGATGGCCGGCTGGACCTCGGGAATATCGTTGCCGGGAACCAGCATCAGAGTTTCACTGAGGGTAATCCGGGGCATTGACCCGATCATATCCTGATAGTATACCAGCGGCATAATGACCGTGGCGTCGTCGATCACCGCCCGGTCGTTTTTGCTGTTGATAATGGCACGCGGTATCCGTTCTTCCAGCTGAATTCTCAGGAGGTCGGGGAGGATGCGCTCCACCGAGGCATCTTTGATATTGGAAATCCGGGTCAGCCGGTAACGGAGCTGCTTCAAATCCAGTTCGAACAGATTGTCGTCATCCAGCTTCAAACCGAGTTCCGCTTCGATGGCGCGGTTGCGCCCGTTCCAGTAACCGATACTATGAGTCTCCACACCGCGCAGAACAAAGTGCGGATTCTTGGCAAACATGACGTCTTTGAGCCATTTAAAGAGAAAAACAGTGCCGCCGAAAACCAACACCAGCAGAATCAGGACCAGAAAAAACTTCAGCAGTTTACTGCCGCGTTTCGCCTCATCCGCTTTGTTTTTTATACTTCTTGCCATGTTATCCTTCTTGGTAATTGCATAATATACTCACTGTCTTGAGTTTTTACAGTCAGTTTCCGGCTTTCGGATCAAAAATTTTGCGCAACCCCTCTCCGGTGAAATTAAAGGCACAGACAATCAGAAATAGCGCCAGCCCGGGAAAGAGGGTCAATTGCCAGTAATAGAACGGATCATCAAAGGCCTGTTTCAGCAGACTCCCCCAGCTGGAGGTGGGGGCCTGGACCCCGAACCCGAGAAAACTCAAACCGCTTTCCGCTACAATCGCCCCAACGATGCCGAAGGTGAAACAGATCAGGATCGGGCCGGAAATATTCGGCAGCAGGTGAAACAGCATCAGCCGCCAGGTCGGCATACCGGCCACCTCGCAGCTGCTGATATAGGGAAACGAGCGGACCTTGAGCACTTCCCCGCGCACCAGGCGGCAGAAGCCGATCCAGTCGGTCAGACCGATCACCGCGATTACCACCAGAATTGACTGTTCAAACTTATAATCCCTGAGCATCGACATCAGAATCAGCAGCAGCAGAAATGACGGAAAGCAGATGACGATTTCCACGATCCTCATGATCACCAGGTCGAATTTGCCGCCGAAATAACCGGCACAAACTCCCACCGTAGTCCCGATGATCAGCGCAATGGCGGTCGCCGCCAACCCCACCGCCAACGAAACCCGCGCTCCGTAAACCATTCTGGCGGTGATGTCGCGCCCGATATTGTCGGTCCCCAGCCAATGCTTGCCGGAAGGCCGCTCATTAACCTCGGCTTTTTGCTCAAAAGGACCGTATGGATTCAAGGCAAGGACCATTTTGAGCCCGGGCTCACCGCTCTTGGCAAGGTAATCGGTCTTGTCGAGCCGGGGCTTGGAGAGAACGAAAGGAATCAGCAGCGCCAGCGATACAACCGCCAGAAGGACACCGGTCAACCGCGGCCATTTTGGGCGGCAAAACCAGGCCGCCAGCGCCCACGGCAGCCAGAGCAGCAGATAGTTAAAGAAACTTTCGACCGCCACTTCCGAGCTGTCCGGCGCAAAGAAAGTGAGCAGAAACGGAAAACTCCACTGGCCGTCCTGAATCATGATCAGCGGGCGCGAGTTGGAGAGCAGCGGCGCGCAGACGGCCACCAGCAGCATGAAGACGACTCCACACAGGCCGGACACCGCCAGAGGGTCGCGCCGGAACTTGCCCCAGGCGGACCGCCACCATGAAACCGGAACTTCCGTCATTGGCCTTTCTCCCTCAATAATGAGAGTTCCTGGCGCAATAACGGAGTCATCATTTTCTGAAATGCCGGGTCCTCAAGCTCCGTCATGGTCCAGAAACGGACTTCGTCGATTTCCTCCCGCTGGAACTGAAAAGGCCCGGGCAGAGTCACCGCAAATACCCGGGTGTCCTCGGACTCGAGGGAGTTGCGGACTTTCATATCGAAGAGGTGCTTCAACGAGACTTCTTCGAGGACGCCAAGCTCCTCTTTGAGCTCCCGGCGGGCGGCCTCCTCCCAGCTTTCGCCGGGGTTCAAATGGCCGCCCACGGCGGTATCCCATTTACCGGGTTGAATGTCCTTGGTCATGGTTCTTTTCTGGAGCAACAGTCTGCCGTCCGGATGATACACCACCACGTGAGCGGTCCGATGAAGCAAGGCCGGGTTGCCGTGGCACTCGCGGCGCGGCGCCAACCCGACACAATTGCCGTTATCATCGTATATCTCGAATAACTCCTTATTCATCGTCCTTTTTCTTCTTCTTGGAGGGACGCTTTTTCGGCGGTTCTTCCTGAACTTCGAATTCAGGGAAGAAGAGCAGTTTCTGATTGTCGAGCATCACCCGCATCCGGCGGGCCTCCTTCAAGTCGCCTTTCAGGATTTCCTCGGCCAACGGATCTTCGATATAGCGTTCGACGGCGCGGCGCAACGGCCTGGCCCCGTATTCCGGCTGGAAGCCCTTCTGGATAATAAAATCCTTGACGCTGTCGTCCATCACCAACTCGATGCCGCGTTCCCGCAGGCGTCCGGCCACTTTGCCGACCTCGATATCGATAATCGCCCGGAGGTCTTCGCGGTTCAATTGACGGAAAACGATCACGTCGTCCACCCGGTTCAGGAACTCCGGTTTAAAATAGCGCTTGGCGATTTCCATCAGCCGTTCTTTGGTCTTTTCTCCGGCGGTATCCGGCTTGCCGGTACCGAAACCGAGCGTGCTGGTGCTGTTCATCTTTTCCGCGCCGATGTTACTGGTCATGATGATGATCGTATTGCGGAAATCGATACGGCGTCCGAGCGTGTCGGTGATCTTGCCTTCCTCCAGAATCTGGAGAAGCATGTTCATGACGTCGGGATGCGCCTTTTCGATTTCATCGAACAGCACGACCGAGTAAGGACGGCGGCGGACCCGTTCGGTCAGCTCGCCGCCTTCGCCGTGGCCCACATAGCCGGGGGGCGAACCGATCAGGCGGCTGACGTTGAATTTTTCCATATATTCGGACATATCGACCTGAATCAGAGAATCGGGATCGCCGAACATGAATTCGGCCATAGCCTTGGCCAACAGCGTCTTGCCGACACCGGTGGGGCCCAGGAATACAAATGAACCGATCGGACGTTCCGGATTTTTGAGGTCCGCCCGCGACCGGCGCAGAGCCCTGGAAATGCTCGATACCGCATCTTCCTGTCCGACGACAGTCCGGCGCAGTTCTTCTTCCATTTTCAGCAGACGGATGCTTTCGCCTTCTTCCATCTGCTGAACCGGAACGCCGCTGAGCTTGCCGACGATATGAGCGATATCCAGAGCGGAAATTTCCGGCTGGTTTTCAGCACGTCCGGCTCTCCATTCAGCATTGATTTCTTCGAGTTGCTGACGCAGCGAACGCTCGGTATCGCGCCATTCGGCGGCTTCTTCGAACTTCTGTTCGCTGACCAGCTTGTCCTTGCTGGCGACCGCCTCGGCAATCTCCTGGGTGAGCTTGGAGGTATCCGGCGGTTTCGGCGCGTTGGCAATCCGGGCGCGGGCGCCGGCTTCGTCCATCACGTCGATGGCTTTGTCGGGGAGAAAACGCCCCGAAATATAGCGGTCGGACAGCTTGGCGGCGGCCCGCAAAGCATCGTCGGTATACTTGACATTATGATGTTTCTCGTAATTCTTGCGCAGACCGAAAAGAATATGAACCGTGTCCTCCACGGAGGGCGGCTCAACGATAATCGGCTGGAAACGCCGTTCCAGCGCGGAATCCTTTTCGATGCCCTTGCGGTATTCATCCAGAGTGGTCGCGCCCACGCATTGGAGCTCGCCGCGCGACAGCGCCGGTTTGATGATATTGGCCGCATCCATGGCGCCCTCGGCACCGCCGGCTCCGACAATCGTGTGGAGTTCGTCGATGAACAGGATAACCTTTTTCGAGGTGCGGACTTCGTCGATCACCGCCTTGATGCGTTCTTCGAACTGACCGCGGTATTTGGTCCCGGCGACCATCAAAGGCAGGTCAAGGGCGTAAATCATTTTGTCCGCCAGAATATCCGGAACTCTGCCGGATGCGATTTCCTGGGCCAGGCCTTCGAGGATGGCGGTTTTGCCGACCCCGGCTTCGCCGATCAGGACCGGGTTGTTTTTGGTCCGGCGGCAGAGCACCTGGACGACCCGCTCGATCTCATCTTTGCGCCCGATCACCGGGTCGAGTTCGCCCCTGGCGGCCATTTCGGTCAGGTTGCGGCCGAAAGCATTCAGGGCATTGAGGTTTTCGGTACCGGGGGCACTCTCCTGCGGAGCATTGCCTCCGCCGATGCCGCCATCCGCATTTTCATCATCGTCCGGTTCCGGCAGATAATCGGAATCCAACGCCTTGATCACTTCCTTGCGGACGCGCTCGACGTCGACATTCATGGCGCGAAGCACCTTGGATGCGGCGCTTTCGCCCTCGCGGAGCAACGCCAACAACAGATGTTCAGTGCCGATAAAATTGTAATTCATTGATTTGGCTTCTGTTGCCGCCATAATCAATACCCGCTTCACCCGGGGAGTGAACGGAATAATCCCATCCTGGCGGGTATTGCCGCCGACACCGCAGACCTTTTCCACTTCCAGCCGCAGCTGGTCGAGGTTCAGGCCCATCGATTTCAGGACCATTACCGCTACGCCTTCGCCGAGGGCGAGCAATCCGAGCAGAACATGTTCGGTACCGACATAGTCGTGGTTGAAACGTTCCGCTTCCTTCTGTGCAAGGACCAGCACATTGCGGGCCCGCGGGGTCAGGTTTTTCATTCCTGCAAAAAATTCATCATCCATAGCCATAACGCAATTCTCCCATTATTTATTCCAACGAGTGATGTAATATATACCTGTCATTGAAAAAATCAACAAGCAAAAACCGGAGCCCTGAATGGACTCCGGTTTTTTCGGAAAAATTGAATCGCAGAATTTTACGATTTACTTGAGTTTCAGAAGCTCTTCTTTGAGTTCTTTGCCGGCGCGGAACTTGACCACTTTGCCGGCGGGGATGACTACCGCATTCTCGGGTTTCTTGGGATTGCGTCCGATACGGCTCTTGGTTTCCCTGATTTCAAAAACGCCGAAATTACGGAGTTCGACAGTTTCTCCGGCCGCCACTTTGTCGGCTATATAATCCAAGGTCGCCTGAACTGCATTCAAGGCTTCCATCTGAGTCAATCCTGTTTTCTCCGCTACGCCAAGCGCTATATCTCTTTTTGTAACTGACATAATTTACCGCCTTTTTTATTTTTAAATGTTATTTCTCTCTCATCTTTGCCATGCCACATAAAACATGCTCCATGATATGAATACATCCATAAACTGCTTTCGTCAAGGGCGAAAAGTGTTTTAGCAGTAATTTTTTACAAAGATTTTTGCTTGTCCGAGGAATTGACTGCGCGATAAGGCATCCTGAAAGACATTATCTCTTTGAATTCCGATTTGTAATTCCTTTGGCAAGAAGTATATTTTAAGCTTGCAAACGTGATTTCAGGAATCGGGAAATCGCGAAAACCAAAAATGGATCGAGTGTTGCAAGAGGTTCAGGATGGCGGATATACCAGGTTTCAATAAGGATTTATTGCCGATATTGACATCAGCGAATACGGGCGTTTGGATATGCGATACGACGACCGAAAAAGTGGACTTTTCAAACGATTACTTTGGACTGCTTGGCCTGACGCGCCCGAATTTTGAACTATCTTCCCTGAAAGAGATGCGATCGCTGTTTCATCGGGATGACGAACAGTTGATTAACGAAGCCTTTTCGGCGGCATCCGCGGGCAAGACCACGACGATCACATACCGCTACCCTAATAACGAATACAATAACGAGGCCATACTGGAAAGTACGTTTATGCCTTGTGGCAACAGCGTGGCCGTTCTCTCCGTAAACAAAAGCAGAATGACGAAACAGCTGAACTGGGAAAACCGGTACATGACATTGGTCAATACCATGTTTCCCAATTTTATCTTTGTATTTGACGCAAATTTCTTTTTCGTAGATATCATCACACCCAACGGTTTACGCCTGTTTCACAAAAACGAGGAATTGATCGGTACGAACGGGCGTGATTTGTATACGCCCGAAGTGAGCGAACTGTTTATTGCCAACATACGCGAATGCCTGAGGACCAACCACTGGCGGGAAATCGAATATCATCTCGATCTGCTTGGCATCCGTTACTATTATCAGGCGCGCATTGTCCCGGTGGATGGCGACAAGGCATTCTGTCTGATCCAGGACATCGGCGACCGCGTGCGGCGTCTGGAAGAAATTCTCACTCAACGCAAACGCGCCGAAGAATCGGACAGGATGAAAAGTATTTTCCTTGCCGGCATAAGCCATGAAATACGGACGCCATTAAATGCCATTGTCGGTTTTTCAGAACTTCTCATGGAAGAGGAAACGCCCGAAATACGGAATGAATACATGGAAATTATTCGCAGCAACAATGACATGTTGTTGCAAATCGTCAACGATATCCTCGACCTGTCGCGCCTTGAGGCGGACATAAGCGAGTTTGTTTTCGAAGAAACGGATATTGCGAATTTGCTGGCGGAAGTATTCAAACTTTATACCCCCAACATGAAACCGGGCGTACAGTTCCTGAGCGACTTCCCGAACGAAAACATGAAAGTTCTCACAGATGCCAAACGGTTGAAACAAGTATTGGGCAATTTCCTGTCCAACGCTATGAAGTACACGGAAAAAGGCAGTATCACTTTGAAAGTGGAAAAAGGCGATGATTTTCTGATTTTTTCCGTAGCCGACACCGGTTGCGGTATTCCGGAAGATAAGCTGGAAGCGATTTTCAGGCGTTTTGAAAAATTGAATGGCTTTGTACAAGGTACAGGTCTTGGCCTCTCCATCAGCAAAGCCATTGTGGAACGGCTCGGCGGCAACATCACGGTGACATCGAAATTGAACGAAGGAAGCGTCTTTTCCTTTACGATCCCCTACCGGTACGTCGCCCCCAGCAAGGAAAACATCGGCAGTGTGCGCGAACTGGCCGGCAACCAGCGGAAGAAAATTTTAGTGATCGAACCGGCCGTAAACGATATGCGATTTATTTATGAAACGCTGAAAGACAAATACGACGTGGTGGAGATTACGGAAGAAGAAAAAATCATCAGCTCCTTCATTCTCGAGCACCCTAACATCGTCCTGATGAGCATGGAAATGGCCGGCAAGCAGGATGTTGTCAGGAAAATCCACAATATTTCTTCCAGCATACCGATTATTGCAATGACGACCAGCGATTTCTACCACGATATGCGCTGGTCTATTGAAAACGGCTGTACCGACGTGATATCCAAACCTTTTTCCGCCCGCAAGCTCCAAGAGGTCGTGATGGCGTTTATTGTTTAGGGAGTCAGAAAATGCTAAACTACCAATTCTTGATGCTTTCCGGTGCTTTTCGCCGAACTTACTCGTCACATAACTCGTTATGCTCCTCGCAAATTCAACAAAAATCACTCGGAAATCTTTCAAGAATTTACGGTAGTCCAGCAATTTCAAACTCCCTTAGCCCAGAGGATACCACGGATTATGATTTCGAGGACTTCCGGGACTTGGAAATCTGCTGCGGTGTGGCCGAGTGAGCTGTAGAAAACCCGTCCTTTGCCATAATGCCGCTTCCAGACTACCGGCATGACCGTGTCCTTGATCCAGGCGCAGCGGCTACCGTCGAAACGGGTCGTCGCCAGAACTTCATTGCCCGGATCGACATGCATATAATACTGCTCGCTGTGCATCCGGAAGTCTTTCAGTCCCGCCACCAACGGGTCATTGCCGACGATATTCACTTCATAATCAATGATATTACCGGGATGCGCCACCCACTGGCCGCCGGTCATGAACTGCCACTCGGTATTGGTTCGAAAGGCGTCGCACATGCCGCCGTGCCAACCGGCAATACCGACTCCCGCGCTTACCGCGGCGAAGATTTTCTTCCCGGCCTCCGGCAGCAGCTCTCCCATCGTCCAAACGGGAATAATGGCATCGTATCCGGAAATAAATCCTTCCTGAGCAAGCAGTTCCTGGTTATCGACGATATCCGCCAAGGTGCCGCGCCGGAGTAATTCCGCCGCTACGATCTCCGAAGTCTGAACTGGTTCATGCCCGGTCCAGCCGCCGCGAAAAATCAATACTTTTTTCATGGTTCAGTCTCCCAAATTACCGAATTTCAGGCCCAATGACAAGGCTGCCGGGCGTACGCAATCCGATTCGATTTCAACATAACATTTTTCCAACGAGGATCTTGTGATTGCGCACATGATCTCCAGCACGTGAAATGCCAGCTCTCCGTTGCAACGGTGCGGACGGCGGTGCTCGATACCCGCGGCCATGTCGGCCGCTCCGATTCCGCGCATGTTGTCGTTGTAGATAAAATGATTGTCCGCCACCGCCCACCCGGCACTCAAGCCGCCCTGGAAATAACGGATCTCACCGTTGAAACAATTCGGGTCGGGAACGTGGAGGCTGCCGGCGGTTCCATATAACTCGATATTCCGGTAACCGCTGTGGGCCCAGACATCGAAACTGGTAATCAGTGAAACAATGGCTCCGGAATGGAACTCCAACAGTGCCGCCGCATGAGTATCCACCGCCACCGGAAAACTCCGGTTGACGTTGACCTTGCTTCCCTGGCGTTCGCCTACGGCACGGTTGGCATAAGCCGCCACCGATTTGACCGGCCCCAGCATATTGACCAGAGCGGTAATATAATATGGCCCCATGTCGAACAGCGGACCGCCGCCGGGCTGATAATAGAAATCCGGCGCGGGGTGCCATGATTCATGGCCGTGGCAGAGCATAAAAGCACAGCCGGATACCACGTGGCCGATCAGGCCGTCATCGATCAGCTTCCGGCATTGCTGGTGCCCGCCGCCCAGAAAAGTATCCGGAGCGCAACCGGTCCGCAAACCGTTTTTCCGGGCAAGTTCCAGGGTTTTCCGGGCCGATTCCAGGCTTAGGTCGAAAGGCTTTTCCGAATAAACATGCTTGCCATGTTCCAGGGCCAGAAGGTCGATTTCGGCATGGGCCTGCGGAGTGGTCAAGTTCAGGATAAGTTCGATTTCCGGATCTTCCAGTAACTCCGGGACGGTTACCGCCTGAATCTGATAGCGCTCGGCCTGTTTCCGGGCCGACTCCATTCGCAGGTCCGCGCATTTCACGATGCTGAGAGACTCAAATACTTTGCCGTTGTTGAGATAGGCGCTGCTGATATTGCCGCAGCCGATAATTCCCGCTTTCATAATTTCACCTTTTAGTTTGACAATTTGTTCAATTATCTATATATTATAATGCAAGGTTTATTTTTATAAATGGATAAAAAGTTCAATCAAATGCAGGATTTCGCCAAACATACCGCCACCCTACCGAGAAATTATGCGATGCTGCCGCAAGTTGCCAGTATCGGACACCTGCCGCATAAGACTGTGCGGATGGAAAAGACCTTCGATTCCTGCAATTTTTCTTTTATCCTCGCAGGAGAAGGGGAATATATTTTTCGCGGCAGGCCATTGGAGGTGAAGGCGCCCTGCCTGTTGACGCAATGGCCCGGCGAGCCGATGAACTACGGAGGTGTTCCGGAGTGGTACGAAATCTACCTGATTTATGAACCAGGCAGCTATCAGCGATTTGCCGACTCGGGATTGCTCACTCCTGAACATCCGGTGAGGCCCATATATAATATCGGAGCCGTTATCGAGAAATGGGAACGGCTGAAAACCCTCATTGAATCCGAACAAGAATATGGCGATGAAATCGACCTGGCCTGTTATAGCATGATCCTGAAAGGATTATCACAAGATGCTCCGGAAAGAAATGATCCGGTCATTGCCACGATCAAAAAATATCTGGCGGAAGTCCCCGGCAGGGAAATCAATAACCATGCCCTGGCCAGAATGCTGGGAATGTCGGTTTCGACCCTGCGGCGCTACTGGCTGCGGCATGAAGGCCCTACCACTTTTGCCGGCCATCGGAGGCAATTGTTTCTGCACGAAAGCTGCCGTCTTTTAATCGAAACAAATTTGCAAATCAAAGAGATAGCAATATCTCTCGGAATTGATGATCAGTATTACTTCAGCCGAAAATTCCATCAATCCGCCGGAATGACTCCGACCGCCTACCGCAAGAAATTCGGAATTTGCAAATAATTGAGAATAAAAAAACTCCGATCCAGAGGAGAACACAGTAAAAAGTCTCGGGGATTATCAGCCATTAACATATTATTATCATAATCCCGTCGCCTTTTGTCTGTGGTCACCCTTGAACCGGAGTGAAAAATGCCGACACCGAATTCGCAATCTCCTTGCAACCATCTATAGGGGGGGTGAGGAGATGGGGCAGTTGCAACTCAACTACGAATCCGATGCCAGACGTTGGAGACAAATTTTCAGTTTTCAACAAACAACATTAAGTTTTATATCTATTAAGACCCCATATTTCAGGGGAAGTTCCATCTTTTTGAAAAAAATTGAAATTTTTTTGGCCATGGAGAAACACCGAGGGACACGGATGGGCGGAGAGAATATTTCCTCTTTTTCTACTTTTTACGCATTGACTTTTATTATTACTCATGATATAATATTAGTATGAAAACAATGATTAAACAACCGAATGCACGGCGGCGGATTGCGGATTATTTGCGGAACCGGATTATTTCCGGGGAGCTTGCTCCCGACGATCAGATTCCAACGGCGGCCCAGTTAGCCAAGCAGTTTGACACTTGCGTCTCCAATGCCTATAAGGCCATGACGGTCTTAATGCGCGAGGGGCTGATCAACACCTGCCAGAAAAGCGGTTCGACCGTAAGCCAGACCGGCCGGGAATTGAAAAAAATCGCGATTTGTTACGTGAACGATGACCTGAAATTAATCTCGCGTTTCCGTCATAACCTGATGCATCATTGCGAAAAAGAGCTTGCCGCCCAAAATATCGAATCGGTGATATTGTTTGAGAAATCCTACGAAAGGATCATCCAGATCATCAATCAGATGAACAGGAGCGGGGAAATTCAGGGGGCGATATTCGTACTCATCAACCTTACTGGGATTGCCGAAACCAAAAAACTGGAGGTCCCTTGCAGCACTATCGGCAGCGCCCGGGTGCCATACGGTGTCGATCACAAGGAAGTCCATCCCCTGATTTTCAAGGAAATCAAGTATCACAAGGTGCAAAGGGTCGGAATGCTCAACCAGGTGGCTTATGAAACGATGGATATCGAGCCGACAAGTCCTCATTTGCAGAATATCGAAGATTTCAAGAAACTGGCGGCTCTTTCCGGGCTGGAACTGAGAGATGAATGGATTTTCCGGCCGGAAAAGGTTCAATTCGAACACAAGAGGTTCGCATACGAAACCATCCGGAAGATCGCGGCGATGGAAAAAGAGCAACGCCCGCAGATTCTGTATGTGCCAAATGAGGAATTCAATGACGGCGTGATGCTGGCTTTGCTCAATACCGGGCTGAAAGTGCCGGAAGACCTACGCTTGATCATATTCAGTACCGAGGAAGATGTTCTATTGAAGCCGGTCGATTATTCATACATCGAGTGCTCCGCCAATACCATGGCCCGGGCTCTGGTGTCGCAGGTTGTCGATCAATTTTACGGTAAAAAAGTCAGGAAAATCAGAACTGACATAAAATTAAAGCGCTGCAAAGCGGATTAGGAGTATTAAGATGAAAGTATTCGGAAAGTCATGTTTTACACTTATTGAATTGCTGGTAGTCATAGCGATCATTGCCATACTGGCCGCAATGTTGCTGCCGGCGCTGAATTCGTCCAGAGCCAAGGCCCGCAGCATGTCCTGTATGAACAACCTCCGGCAACTGGCGATGCATGCCAATATGTATGCGGCGGACAACGAAGGCTATATGTATCATTCTTACCTGAGTACCGGTTATCCGCATTTCAGCACGAGCAACAAAAATTGGATGGCGCACCTGGTCAATAATCTCAGACTCAATGTCAAAATCATGAATTGCCAGGAGAATAAGCGAAGTTTCACGGGTTTCGGCACCAACAAAGTCAACTACATGGCAAACCGTCATATGTTCCCGTTTGGCCTGGAACTCGCCGTCAACCAGCGAAGGATCAAGAAAGCGGCGACATTTTCTTATTTTTTTGACGCTCTCCCGAGGACTACCGAAATAGGCGGCACCATCCTCGGGCAGTATTATCACTACTGGCCGGACTACAAAGCCAACATCGCTTTTTACGCCGGGCCCCATAGACAGAATGTTCAGGGCGCGTTTTCCGACGGGCACGCGGCGGCATTTCCATATAAAGAACTGGCCATTGCGACGAACGATGACGACATGTTTCTGGGGAGTGTAAATTGATGAAAAGAATTGCATTTTTGAATTTGCTGTTTCTCCTGAACGCATGGCAGCTTATCGGGGCGGAATACCGGACATTGATCCTGAAAGACGATTTTTTCCAAGCCGACAATTATCTGTGGAAAGGGTCCACTCATACGGTTAAAGACGGAATCCTGACTTCCGGACATGGAAACTTGTGGGTCACGGAGAAGAACAATGCTTATGCCTCTCTGGCGGCTCCCGCTGTGACCTTCAAAGCCAGGCGAGTCGACAATTCGTGCCGTTTCGACGTAATGACCAACCGCAGTTCGGACGGTAATTACCGTTTTGTCTTCAAGCCCAACGAACTGTCCATCGAAAAACAGGGCAGCAAGAATAACCATATTCAAAAGATCAAATTCGATTTTCAGAAAGACCGGTGGTTTGAGTTTTCCGTCGGCAAGGATACCGGGCATAACCTCAGCATCCGTGTGGACGGAAAAAAGCTGGCGGAGTGGCAGGACCCGGTTCCCCTGAAAGCAGGAACGCTTTGCCTGAACACCGGCAAAAATCCAGACGTTCAATTCGACGAGATCAAAGTGGAAGAGCGTTTCACCGGCAACCAGGTTGTCCGCTTCACCGATTTCAAAGACAAAAAACTCCCGGATTGGCTGTTTCAGCATCTTTCCGAATGGCAGTTGGAGGATGGTTGCATCAAAACTTCCGGTCCCTCCCCTGACGCCGGATGGTTTCTCTGCACGACCAACGAACAGCAGGTACATAAAGTATCATTCAAGGTGAAAAAAGATCAAAGCGGCGGGCTGGTATCGTTACGTTCCGACGGCTGGCGGTTATTGCTTCGCGACGACCATCTCATGCTGAAAACCGGGCAAGCGCATTTTATCGATATCTGGGTCAATACCATGGTGCGTAAAATTGATTTTACTCCCGGCAAGTGGCATGAACTCACGTTGCAATTCAATATCGAAGAAAGATCGGTGGAGATGTCCTGGGACGGCAAGCCGCTGGAAAAATGGACCTCAGCGCTGGACGGTTGCTGGAAGGGCATCGGCTATGATGACGAACTGCGGTTGCTCCGTATTTCCATGGGGCGAAGCACGGATATTCTCGCGTTTCACGCCTGGCAGACTCCCGCGACTTTTACAGATATCAAGCTCGAAGGCATCGAAACAGGCAAAGCGAAGTATGTTCCCCGGCATTGTCTGTACCCGCATGATCTCAACGAAAATTATGAGCGGATTGCACCATTGACTCCGGTAAGTATTGAACCGGCAAAATCGGCGGATGGCTCCGGCGTACCGGAAGAACTGTCGCATAGTAAGTACACCATCAGCAAAGCAAATCCGCCGTTCAAGGCAAAGGTAAAAATCGTCGAACCCGGTGATTATACGCTCCAGATGACACTCTCGCTCATCAAGAATACCAATATCAACCTGGCCGTAAAAATCAACGGAAAAACCGTTTCCAACGAGTATTATCATGGCCTGACCCCTTCCAGCATCATCGTCCCGGCATATGACTGTATTCCGCTGCGGCTGAAACCGGGAGTCTATGAAGTTGAAATCAGCGGGGGTTCCCGAGTCGCCCATATGGCTCAAATGGGAAGAATCAATCTCTCGAGCATAAAATTGGTAAAGGGCATCGACTTCCCGGCTTATACGGTGAATGTCAACAAGCCGCAGCCCCCGCAAGCCATGAAGGGCAATCTTTATGATTGTGAATTGTTCGGAAAGATCCTGAAATTCAATATTACCGGGCTGGAACAGGGAAATTACCGTCTCAGGCTGAAGGCCGCCGAAATGCTGCTCGACCAGCCCGGTCAACGCCTGATGAACGTTTTTATCGACAATAAGCCTGTGGCTGAAAACTGGGATATCCTCAAAGAAAGCGGCAGGGCGATGAAGGGGACCGAAAAGGAATTTCCTCTTGAAATAAGCCATACCGGCGCGGTCGTGGAGCTGAAACTGGTCGGAGTCAATTTCCCGGCCTGCCTGCACGGTTTGGAAATCGAGAAAGACGGAAAAATCCTGTATTCGGAAAACATCGGGTGGAGTCCGCATATCGACACGGAACCGAATTTCGGGCCGATCAACCGCACCATCGACTCTTACGGCACTTATTTCAACCCGGCAAAAAATATGAAAACGAAGATTTTTTCCGGTCACAACTCCATCGCCAATCCGGAGTTTTCCCTGGCCGAAAAGAATAATATTCCAGTGGGCTGGCGCTCCATCGGCGAAATGGAAAAGAACCTCCATCCCTATCTCCGGATCTTCGGCGGACAATTCCCCGGCACGGCCGACTACAGCATCAGCAAAGAACAATTCCGCTCCGCCCCGTCGTCACTGGAGGTCCGGAACGTAAAGGATAATTTCGCCCTGACCGGGATTTTCTGCGATATCGATTACAACAAAAAACAGGATTTTTCCATCTGGGTGAAAACCGAAAACGCCAATGACGTCTTCCTGGAAATATATTGGCTGAAACGCGACAAAATCCGCGACCTTATCGGCCTGACCCCGTTTAAAATCCTCAAGTCCGATCGCTCGGATTCCCTCAGCGGGACCAATGACTGGACGAAACTTTCCATCAATGTTCAACCGCCTTTTGACGCCATAACCGCCGTTCCGGTGCTCCGGGTCGGCGCCAATTCGGGTAAAGTATTTTTCGACGACGCCACCTTGGATTTGTACGGAGCCGACGAGCTGGATATCATCTGGTCACATGCCGGATATTCTTCAAACGAATCAAAGCGCATATTCGCCCGGGCCATGAACCAGGCTCCGGTAACGGTCGAGCTGAAAAATCTGGATACCGGAGAAATCACCGCCCGGCAGGACGCGGAATTCCGGAACAAGGAACAGTATCCGGCCCGGTATTATTACGCCTGTGATTTCAGCGGAACAACTCAACCCGGCAGATATGTTTTCATCGCCCGGCAGGGAAAATTCGAATTCACCAGTGATGAGTTCCGGATCAAACCGGATTTGAACCGGGAGACGGCTCTGGCCATTCGCCGGACATTGTATATGAACCGTCTGAACAGCGAAATCAAAAACTCGCATGAGCTTGACTGGCTGGAATTCGCGACCGCCAGAGTCAACCGGATCCGGTTCGACGCAAACCTGAAAGCAGACCTGAACCAGCCGCCAAGAAACATCATGGGAGGCTGGTACGACGCCTCCGACTGGTGCCGTTTCAACAACCAGCAAGTCCCATCCATATTCGCCCTGTTGAATATGGCGGAGGCCGCTCCGGGAGACGCCGCCACGCTCGATGAACTGGCGTGGGGGCTCAAGGGATTTTTGAGAATCACCGAACCGGAAGGGTATTCTTATCAGCGGGTAATGCCGTTTGTACCCGATCAATCGGTACCGCCCCGGCGGAGTAATTTGTGGATCGACTGGCGTCAGGTTCTGCCGCACAGCGCCGGGATGTTCGCCATGAGCGCCGAGCTCTATAAAGACCTGAATCCGGATTTATCGGCGGAATGCCTCGCCAAGGCCAAAGGGGTATATTTCAGGATGACCAATTATTGGCGCGAAAAAGAAATCGAGCTTATTGAGCGCAGCGAGGTTTTCCGGGGGCTGTTCCAGAAACCATATAACCAACTCCATTTTGCGCCCAAGGTACTCTGGGCGGCGATATATCTCTGGAGAATCACCGGCGAAGAGCAATACCGGAAGGATATCGACCAATACGCCGACATGCTGATATCCGGCCTGAAAAACCGGGGATATCTGGCGCCGGAATATGCGGAAGCCTATCAATATCGTTCGGCCTGCGTGTATTTCGATTATATCTGGGTCTCCGATATCCTTTTGAAAAAGATACCGGACTACAGCCGGAAAGCAGAATTGAAAAACGAGTTGGAAAAAGTCTTCGGCGAAATGAAACGGCTGTGCAAACAAAGCATTTATGAAACCCTTCCGGCCATGGTTCCGGCGGAAAAAGGCATCGCGCCGGAGGTCCCGACCAATGCCTCCCATATTTCATATCTTTCCAACGCGGCCTATTGCATGAAACTCGGCAGCCGGATGTTCGATGACAAGGAATTGACCACCCTGGCCGAGCGCCAGCTTCAATATATATTCGGGTGCAATCAGTACAATATCAGCATGGCGGGCGGCGTGGGCAAGCGATTCGCCCAGAAAGCCATATCCATGCAGATCAAACCGGAATATTTCCGCCATTATCTGAAATCGGGGCAGAAGTTCATCTACGGCATGTTCATCGCCGCCGGTACCGGCTGGGGCGCGAACATAACCAAAGAGGAAAAGATCAGTTACAACAATCACCGCTTCGGCTATATCGTCGGCAACATCAGCGGCAGCTCCAGCCGCCTGGTCGGTCCGACCTCCTACGCCGTCGAAGGGGCCGGACCGGAAATATACCTGCCGTTCTACAGCAACCTCATGCTCGGACTGCTGGATCAATAAAATTACAGACTGGGGCGCTTTTGGCTCAGGTCGTAGAGGGCCGCGTTCATGGCTTGTTTCATCAGCTGCGGATAGAGGCTGACGTCTTTGCCGATCCGGGCGTAGATCCAGTGGACGATGTAATCCTTGCCGCGATATTTGTAGCTCCAGACGGTCCGGCCGGATTCGCGTTCGATCAGGGCGAATTCCACCCACAATTCGTTGCGCGAGTAGCCCAGGGGAGCGCCCAGAATCCAGAACACCGGCGAGCCGATGTACATCAGGCAATAGGAGAACAGGGTACCGTCGTACTGCAAATTGGAGAAGCTCCCTTGCCAGAGGTAGTCGGCAGTGGCATTGGCGGCGGAAGTGGCGCGCACGACTTTGTCGAATATATTCGAATAGGCCAGGCTCGTCTGAGCCGCAGCCGCCAGGTCATCCGACGGATCGAAATGGAAGCGGCCGAGGGTGGCGAAGGTATCGCTGCCTTCCGGGTTGCTTTTGCCGACCCAGCCGAAGGGCATCAGCGGAATGATGCCGAACCAGAATGAACCGGTATCGCCGTAGGGGAAATCGTAAGCGTCAGCTTGCATCGAGGGGTTGACGTATTTTATCCCGCGCTGATCCAGGAACGGCAGCACGGCGACGGATTTATGGTTTATGCCCGAGTCGGCAAAACGCAACATCGGCCCCTGAGTACCGCCATAGTCAAAGCGGTCCACGTTGATACAGCCGCCGAACAACACCGCGGCCAAAGCCAAGGCCGCCAAACTGATTTTCTTATACATACAGGCCTCCTGATTTTACCAGCCGAACGGAGAACGGGTTTTCTTGGTGCCGAACGGTTTGTTGTACGACCAAATTACCCGCCCGGTTTCGAGGTCGGCAAGTTTGAGGTTGAAGGAATACACCTGAACCGTTTCGTTGCCGTCGCGGGTCACCTGCGAGAGTACGGAGCCTTCCAGGCTCAACCGGGGGGCTTCAAGCGTACCCTGTTTGCGAACGGTACTTTTCTTGAAATTGGGATCGTTGCGCAGATCGCGGGCGTCGGCAAACGACTGCGAGGCGTCACGTCCGGTCGCCAGGGTGACGTCAACTTTGCCGGAATTGCTGAGCGCGGTGCAGAGTTCGTCGGTCACCAGATTTATCTGCAAATCGGGATCGTTCGTCCTGTTGCTGAGGTAACCGACTTGCATCAGCGGGGTGGCCTGTGGGTCATTGGTTTCCTGGCGGTACTGAGCCATGAAGCGGTCGAATTGCGGGCTGGTCAAGGCGTTCTGGGCGGCCTCGCGGGCGGCCATGAAGCATTCGGCCTGAGAAACGGTGCCGATAGCCCGGGTCTGATTCTGCTGCGGGTCGGTCGGGTCGAAGGTAGTGGTTTTGGTACCGCCGCAGCCCGTCAGGACCGCCGCGGACAATATGGAAACAGCCGGGATCAAAAGTTTTTTCATCATTGTATTTCTCCTTGATTTATATAAAATTCTACGGTGCTTCTTTCAGGTGAACCATGAAGTCTTTGCACTCCCGGGTGGGAGCCACCGACTGAAGGTGAACGGTTTCGCCGGGGATCACGGGTATCTGGCGCCAGGTGGACAAGATGGAATCCACCGCCATGCCGTTCTGGTCGAACCAGGAAAAGCGGTATTGAATCCGGTACGGGTTGTCCCCGGTAAGGCCGGTCCAGGCCTGATCCAACACCCCTACCCTGACATTGACCGCGGTCAACTGTACACGCATGAAGCCGTCCGGCGATTCGGAAGTATTCACGGCAGTCAGTTTCAGGCGGTCGCGCAGGAAACCGTCGGTAACGAAACGGCGGTCGGCGATCGTGTTCACGGTCATGGTTTTGTTTTCATTTTCCACGGTATTCACCGAATCCTGACAGCCGGCAAGGCAAGCCAACAGCAAGCCCAGCGTCAACGGCATCAACAATTTTTTCATAAAACCTCCTGTTATTTTGATTTAAAACCTAAGATATTGCAGGTAAAAATATTGGCATTCGGGGTCCAGACATACAGAATCGCCGAGGCGTGTTGCGGCGGAATCTCCACATTGAGAGTCCTGGCTCCGGCGGCGATAGTGACTTTGCGGTCCGGCGGCATCGGGAATTGGGTCAGACGGAATTCCTTCGGCAGAGTTTCCCAGCTTCTGGTGTCGGCGGTGTTGAAGGTCATCCGGTAAATCGTCCCGAAGATGATATAGAGAAGCCCGGCCAGCGAATCGTGCTCCGAGAGTGCAATGGCGCCGCCGTAATACGCCGTCTCTTTGATGGCGGTGCTGATGACGATCCGGGTGATCATCGCCGGCAGACGCTCGTCATATTCCCGGGAGATAATGCCGTCCATATCGGCAAGCATTCCGGCGCCGTAGATCCTGCCGCCGGCGGTAACTTTCAGCGGGGGATAAGGCGCCGGATAGTATTCGCAAACCGGCCAGGCGGTCATCACCGGTATATAAACGGAGACCTCGCGAAACGCCGCGCCGCGCCCGTTGGCATGAAGCACGTAGACGCAATTGGCATCAAGCTGAAAATCGAATGGTTTTTCATTTTTCAGGAACTCGGGGATCTCGCGGCCATCGAGCCTGAGGGCCGTGGAGTAGTATCGCCGCATCAAGGCATTGTTGGGCATTGCCTCGTAAAGCCGTTGAAATTCGATAATCCCGTTATCGTAAGCGCCATCGCGAATCGAGCTCAAGCCCGAGAGAAACAGCGCCGCCGGGTTCAGGAAGTCGCGGAAACCGCGGTTGGCAATCTGGCGGGTCTGCTCGAGGCTGGCTTTGAATTCCGCATTCTGGGCGTCGCCGGTGATTTTAGCATTGTTCGAGGAAGCGGCAGCCGCGATGTTTGAGTCTTTTTTAGCGGCATCCTTGACGGCTTTCTGTTCGGCGTCAAAAAATTTCCGGTAGTCGTCGACGACCTTTTTCTGCTCGTCGCGCAAACGCCGGACCTGAGCCCGGAACGAATCTTCGCCACTTTCACCAAGATAGGCCAGCGACTTGTAAACCGCCAGCATGATGCGGTCGCGACAGAAACCGCGATACGGCAGAGCGTTCAGGTTGGTGAGCGCCATGACGGCCTCGGAACCGGTATCGCGCATGCTGACGATGGCGCGTTCATCGTATTCCTTGATGACCGCCTCGGCACGCCGGAAATAATTCAGGCTCTCCGTGTATCGGCCCTGATTGAAATCGATCCCGCCGGCTTCCAGCAGCCACATCAACTCATCGCCGGATTTGGAAGTCGAATCGATTTTTTTGTGAATGAATTCCGTAACCGCCGGAAGATTGCCGGCCATATAAGAACGCATCATCGGCTCTTTCTGGGTATGGGAATTGATGATGGTCGAACAACCGCACATCGTCATCAAAACCGGCAGTACCGGCATGATATTTCGCAGACGCATATGAGGATATTACTCCACTGATTTCAATTTGGCGGCAATCTTTTTGCCGACGGACTTCAAAGCGGCGTCGATCAGGTAATTGCCGTAGTCTTCCGGAGTCCACTCGGAGGTATCGATTTCCGAACTGATGTCGCTGAAATCAATGCGTTGGCGGAAATTGATATTGTCGATCAGGTCGCCGGTTTTGGCGTTGATGATCCGGACACTGCCATTCAGGTCGCCGATGCACTTGACCACGGTCCGCTTGGAAGCGGCGACATATTTCTTGTCGATCCGGGTATCGAAACGGGTAATTTCCGGCTGTACCAGATAGTCGGCCCGCAAGAGTTCACCGATCCGAGCATACATGGCGGGCTCGGCCTCCTCCAGATTGTCGATTTTATTGTCGCGCAGAATCTTGTTTATGCTCTGGAGCTGAAACAATTGGATCTTGTCCGCCAGCAAAGTTTCCTGCAGTTTGGAGGTCATTTCATCGGAGAGATACGCCGGGTGTCCGGCTTGTTTGATGATCGGCCGCAACATCGCGGTACGGCCGGACAGGGCAACCGGGCGGCCCATACCGATCCCACGCAACATGTCGCCGATGCGGTCGCTGAGTTGATCGAAATCATTGACCGTAATCGAACCGCGGCGGTTCGGGTCGACCGTACCGGTGGATGACTCCACTACCGTCAAATTGACATTATACCGCGTGCCGATGCGGTTGACTTCGCTGACCAGAATGTATTTGACTCCCTTGATTTCACCGATCCGGGCCTGCTGCTCGGAATTCGGGTTCACCAGGTCCGAACTGCTGATCAACCCGGCCTCGGTAATAATCTGCTTGAGGGCGGCACGGGAAACGATTTCGAAATCGCCGCCGACATTCGCCTCCAGAATCCCCCAGATCGCGGTAATCTGCTCGGGCTGGATTCCGCCTTTGCCGATCGGCTCCGCCACCGCCAGTTTATCGGCTGCCGCCAGCCCCACCGCCAACACTATCAACAATACCGTAATCAGTTTTTTCAACATGTTTTTGTCCCTTTATTTTTCCAGCCTGATCTTAATTGCCTGGTCGCCGTTCAGTTCCGATTCCTGCGAAGACGTCTTATAGCCCGCCGCCTTCACCTCGATTTTGTATTTGCCGTGCGGCACCTCGAAGATTTTGTCGTTTTTGCCCATATTCACGCCGTTGAAACTGACCTCGGCATCTTCCGGCCTGGTACCGTCTTCGGCTTCAATCACGAAAACCACCTTTACCGGAACCGAAGTCAAAGCGATTTTGTTCTCCTTCCCCGGCTTGCTGTGCTTGTAAATATCCTCGGCGGCCTGCCGCAAAGCGGAGGTCATCAGATTATGGAAAATATTCTTGTCCATCGAAACCGCCGCCCCGGTGTATTGCTCGCGATGATTGCCGGTGTAGACATTGCTGTAGACCACCGCCCCGAGATTGAGGTCGGTAACTTTCAGAATCACATCCAACTGATAATTCAGGGTTTTGGTTTCGACGCCATACCCCTTGAACTCATTGACTTTGGTCCGCAGGTCCGACACCACCCCGTGAATCAGATGGGTGGCCCCGCTTTCCGCGCCCAGCCGGGACATGAAGTACCGGGGAAATCCCGGTTCCTTCGACAATTTCACCATGGCCATACTGACCATTTCACCCGCTACCGGGGCGAAAACGTCGTTATACTTGCCGAGATAGGCCGACAGATAATCCGCCCCGATGATCATCGGCCGGGAAGGCCCATTGACCACCGTATTGAAAAGCGCCAGAGTTTTGGCATAATCACGCTCGTTATTCTGAATCTGAGCCAGACGGTTCGCATCATTGGTGGCGGAATTATCCCAGGCATCGATCATCCGGACATACCCCTGCATGATGGAATCCATGGATTGATGATCCTGAATGGTCAAAGTCGATTCCCGCGGAATCTCGATCGGCTTGTTCTCGTGGTTCAGAAAACGTTCCTGCCCTTTGATGTCGGCAGTAGTAAACTCCAATACCGCCACCCGGATTTTATCTTTTCCTTCCGGCTGCTGGCCAAACGCCGTCAGCCCCACTAGAAATACCACCAATAAACATTGCAATTTCATACTATACATCTCCACTGACTTCAAGAATTTCTCATTACAAAACAATACAGCTTCCGCGATTATTTTTCAATGGAATATCACCGGATTGTAAATTTTTCTGTAAAAACTTTGAGAAGGCCCTGTTGACAAAATCAGAAACCGGCATTATAATATGATTGACCGGACAATCAAAGAGAGTTCCAATAAGAGGAAAAAATGACCATTACGATGAAAGACATTGCCATGCTGGCCGGAGTATCAAAGCAAGCGGTATCAGTCGCATTGAACGGTAATGGCAGCAGCCGGGTATCGGCGGAAAAACGTGAAAAGATCCAGAAATTGGCCAAAGAACTGAATTATGTTCCAAACGCGGCCGCCCGCAGTCTTTCCGGCAGCGAAACCCGGACCATCGGTTTGATGGGGTCGATCAGTGGAACTCATCCAGGCATTCTGATCAGTGAAATTTGCGAAACTCTGATCGCCAGGGGATACAATACCTTGCTCAGTCAATACAATTGGACGAACTACCAAGCCACAAGCGCACTCAGCGAATTGGTATCGCGGGGTGTGGACGGCGTTATCATAATGGATTCGGCTAATCGGGCAGAACTGGAAAAAGGCCAGAAAGTTCCGTTCGTTTATTGCTCCCATGACTGGCCGGCAAACGACGACGTGGGAACCGACGATGAGCAAATCGGTTATCTCGCAACCAACCATCTGCTGGATCATGGTCATCGACGGGTTTTTTATGTTTCTCCAATGGCGTCGTTCCATAAAAAACGCCGGATCACCGGTTGGGAACGCGCCCAGCAGGAACGGGGAATCGCCGTAACCGATGATATGCTGATCAACCTGCGGGACCTGAACGGGCAGACTGATTTGTTGTTGGAAAGACTGAAATGTTCAGGCGTTACCGCCCTGCTCTGTTCCAATGATTACGTCGGAGCGAAAATTCTGAAAGCACTTTGGGAACGCGGTGTCCGGATTCCGGAAGATATTGCCATAGTCGGCTGCGACGGTTTGAGTCTGACTGAGTTCTGTCCGGTTTCACTGACGACGGTCATTCAATCGGTACGCCAGGTTGCCGAAGCCAGCGTGGATTTGTTGCTGGAACGCATCAGGAAGAAAGAGCTTCACGCTCCGGCGGCCGGAATTCAGATCCAACCGGTATTGCATTGTGGCGGCAGCTGCGGATGTCCCCAGCCGATGATTTCGCAATTGTACCGCATCAATTCCACCGGTTCGCTGGAAAAAGATATGATGATCAATTTCAATCAGAATATTCTGGAGTAAAAATGGAAACAATTGTTCAGTCAAGTTTATTTTTTCGCTAGTCGGGTATACGAATTTATTAAGCTCTTAAGCATAATTGCAGTTTATACAGAGTTGCAAATTTTTGAAACAGTTAAGGAGTATTGAAATGAAGCGATTATCACCAAAGAAAAAGTCACCGTCCCCATTGTATAATTTCACCCTTATTGAACTCCTGGTAGTGATCGCGATCATCGCGATTTTGGCCGCACTGCTGTTACCGGCTTTAAACACGGCAAGGCAAAAGGGCAACTCCGCCAGTTGCCAGTCCAACCAGAAACAGATCAGTCTGGCGAAAATGGCTTACACCCAGGATTACGATTCGTATTATATTCCGTCTCAGAACGGTGACGACCCCGCCACCCCGTGGACCTGGCGCCTGAAAGACGGTAAATATGTATCCGGACCGAAAGTGTATTTCTGCATCGCCGCGACCCGGATTTTAACCGACTCCTACACCAGCGGCAAGGACAATGCCATCGCCAACCCGGACACCGCGAGTCGTTATTCCGGAATAACCTATGGTTACAACTATTATCAATGCGGCGGTAATTACGGCAGTCCTCTTCCCGCCGACTGGCCGTTTGCTTCGGCAAAAGTCGGAATGTTCAAACATCCGTCACGCAAAATCTGGCTGGCCGACGCCAGAAAAAGTCCAACCAGCTTCAGCGGCACCAATCTCATTCCTTATCATATCAGCGAAAGCACTTCGAATCAAATTCACGACGTACACGAAAAAGCGGCCAATATCCTGTGGATCGACGGACACGTGACACTGGTAAAAGATGCTCGGGCGACTTACCACCTGGCGGCGGATTCGTCTATTTATTTTAGTCGGACCACAATTCCAAAATATTGAAACCATATCATCATAGGAAGCGATCATGCAAAAAATAATTTTCTTAATACTGTCCGGATTTCTGGCGCTGGGATTGGGCGCGGCAACCGCACCCAATTCACCGGAAGATTTCGCCGCCGGCAAAAAGCGCCTGGACGAAATGCGGCAGACTGAACGGCAACCGGTGTTGTCACGCCCTCATATGTTTGTCCGGAGCCAGACCAAATATTCCGGACGGCTTTACATTCCCTCTCATTATAACTTTGATGACCGTCCGCTGTTTGCCAACCGTCGACTGTGGGAGGCGGGCGGTTCCGATCATAAACTGGCCAGTTTTATCAAAACTTTTGAGCTGTACCGCCTTTGCGGGCTGGACGGTTATGCCACTTTCGCCTGGCCGGGCGTCCAACAATATCACCGGGTCCTGCTGCCGCTTTATCAAGCCGTCGAAAAAGCAGGATTGAATCCCTCCGAATTCAACATCATACTGGAAAGCGGGTCGGGAAAAAACTACATGGAAATTGTGCCGGAAACCCTGAAACTGATTACCGACAACCCTTATTCGTTCCGGGTCAACGGAAAAAGTCTGATCAGCAGTTATGTGATCGACAATCTGAGCCCGGAACAGATCGGCCGATACCTGGACCGCCTGCGCGGTATCGGAGGCGACCGGATTCTGTTTCTGCCGCAGATTCATTTCATTCGTCTGCAAAATTCCTCAGGCAAGCGATTAAACGCCCAGGATTTTTACGCCATCTATCGTCAGCACGGTACTTTGCCACTCTCGCTGATCCGACAGATGGAAGAATATCTGCGCTCCTATCTGACGGTTTGCGACGGTTTATACCTGGGACATTTTTCGACGCACCCCGACGACAGCCTCGATGAAAAATTCTCCGACGAGGTTTTGTTGCCTATTTTCAAAAGCGTACTGGCCGAATCACCCTACAATGGTAAAAAATTGTTTGGTATCCAGGCCAAAACCGGTTACACCGCTTATTATGGTTCCCAGAAACTCTCCCGCAACGGTACCCGAACCCTGCGGGGTTTCCTGGAAAGCGCCCGCCGGTTCCGTCCCGATCTGGTCATCGGAACGGAGTGGGATGAACTGAATGAAGACACCGGATTTCAGCCGCTGGTGAGCAAACCGATGTCCAATCAACGGGTCATGCGTTACTACATGAGTCAATTCAAGGGCGAAGAGCCGACTCCGAATCCCGAAGACGACCTGACGATTCCAAACCTGATCGTCAGCCAACGCCGCCAGCTCATTCCCGGCGAGTTGATGAAAATCGAACTGTTGAATGTGCCGGATACCGTCCGGGGCGAAAATTACCAAGTCCGCTTGGAACTGACCGATGAAAACGGCAAAACTGTATATCAGACCGAACCGGAAGCATTCAACACCGCCGAACTCCGGGAAGCAGTCTTCGCGCCGCCGGGCGAACAGTTTATCCAGGCTCAAGCACTCCGGACCCGCCTGACAGTGGATTACCGTGACCGAAAACAGGTATTTTATACCGGATTGCCGTTCACCATTATCCGCCCGACGGCCTCTGCCGACCAGCAGTATTTTTCCACTCCACTGCGCAATGTTCTGCTTCCCCGCGAAGCCGATATTCAAATTGCCGGCGGCGAGGTAAAATGCCGTCTGTTCTCCCCGGAAAAATTGGCCTCCATCGAGGTCATGCAGAACAGTCTTGAGCAATTCGCCTACGATACCAAAGATGAATACAAGCGCAACGATGAATCGCGCCGCTTCTACCGGTTCAATCATCTGTACCTCAACAATCCGTCACGGATTCAGCTTAAAATGAATCTGTCGGTAACAAATGCCCCGTCCCTGCTGACCTTTGCCACTCCGAAAGATGATGACAACGCCAATATGGCGCCGACTCTGGTGGAAACCGTCAAAACCTTTTCACCATACATTGGTTCAAGCAATCACTGGAACCGCCATCAGGAGTTCTCGATCGCGATCAACGATGTGCCGCAAGCCGGACTTGAAGTAACCGGCGAACGGACCTCCGGCAAGCAGAAAGGAGAAAAATTCAGTTGGAGCATTCCGCTGAAAGAACTGGATGAATCCGGGGTAATCGCCAAGGTATTCGAGGATGGCCTGATGTTGAGTCTGGAAGTGGACGGAAGGCCGTCTGTCCGACCGCTGCCGCTGGATACCGACCGGGTGGATTTTAGCCGCAAACTGCATTTTGACCAGCCCAACGCCATTATCGCGGTCCGCGCAATCAGCGAGCCGGGTAAAGTTTACTGGAGCGCTCCATATGCCCTGAACCAACAATTCTCCAGCGAAACCCGCCCCGTTTATGTCTATTCAGACTCTGCCGGAAAGGCGCTCAAACTCGACCTATCCGCCAACCGGGTGCCGAATATCAAATATCATTTTACCCCGAAATACGGCAATATCCTGACCACCGGCGCCGGACGCGAATATTACGCCATGATCGGCGGTTACCAGGCTGCGGCCACCGGCTTTCAGGGGTTGGAAGCAGCTTATACACCGTTCCGGCTTTTTTCTCACGGCATCTTCAAGGAAGCCGACAAACCGGCCCCGGAATGGGTCAAGGACGGCGAACGCCAAGTCCTGAAATTCGACGGCGAACGCGGTAATTTCATCATGTTCCCGAACACGGTGTTTCCGCAGCGGGCGGGATTTACCCTGACTTTTGACGTCAAGCCGGAGGAAGTGAAATCAGAGCAGGTTCTGCTGGCGCATCAAGCGACCACATTCGGCGGGCTGAATGTGATGGTATACAACGGTAAATTCCGATTGACCTACACCCATCGCAACCTCCATAATCCCAAAGCCCCATGGTACACCCAAAGCCGTTTCAATACCAACGTCCCCCTGCATCCCAACCAGTGGCAACAGGTAACGATTACTTACAACGGTTCCAAACTGGCCATCAGCGCCAACGACAAAACCGAATCCTTCGATTTACAGGGCACCGGCCTCTACCTGCAGTCGGCCCATTTCGGCGGCCGCGGCGATCGGACCAAAGACGGCACGATTCCGTTTTTCAAAGGATTTCTGGGTTCCTTCGAAGTCAAACATTGGGTGGACTGAATTGCCCGAATTGGTTAACCAACTTCATTGGCCGATTACAATTTCGAGCAATCCGCCAGTGAAAATTTTTAAACCACGGAATACACTGAAACCACGGAAGGGGAACGAGGAGTTGCGCACTCCTCGAGCTCCAGCGGCGGATACGATCCGCTGCGAAGATTCTATTCAACAACATTGACCGGGGGTAAACCTGTTCAGCACAGGTTTTCCCCTCGACCCCATTTCCAGGCTTTGCCGCCTCGACATAGCCCTATCGGTAGGATCGGAAAGAGGTTTGCAAAGGGAAAACCGAATCCGTTCGGTTGTCCCTTGCGAAAAAAAGACTTTTCTCTCAAAGAATCTTCGAAGCCGACGTTCGGCCGCTGGAGCTCGAGGAGTGCGCAACTCCTCGTTCCCTTTCCGTGGTTTCAGTGTATTCCGTGGTTAAAAAAAATTTGGCCGATTACAATTTCGAATATATTTTCTGAAAATTTTCTTGAATGCCTATTGACTTTTGTTGAGAGTTTGATATAATTATTATTATGAAATAACGTTTATGCATTTTTGCAGATATTTTTGCAGCGGGGTAAAATGAGTATAAAAATCACAGATATCGCCAAAGAAGCCGGAGTGGCTCCGGGAACGGTTTCAGCCGCGCTTTCCGGTAAGGGCCGGATCAGCCAGCATACCCGGCTGAAAATCCGGGAACTGGCCCGTGATCTCGGTTATACCCCGAATGTTTCCGCGCAGATCCTGAAAAACAAGATTCCCTTCGACATCAAGTACCTGATCAGCGATCACAATTACAAAGCTTCCTGTATCCAGGATTTCCTGCGTTTCTGCGATTCCTACTCCTTGCGCTATCAGATTGAATTTATCGATAGAAATACTTTCAATAAACCGGTGGAATCATTTCTGGAGGATTGCCGGGGAGTGCTTTATACCGGCTATATTATTCCGCCGATTCAGGAGTTTATCAAAAACAACCCGGATTTTCCGTTTGTTTCCATCAATGAAATATCGCCCTACTGCGTTCATTCCAATCTTTTGAGCGGCACCAAAAACGCGATTGAATATCTGTTGGCGCGGGGCTACCGGAAAATTGCTTTCGCTTTGTGCGATTTCGACTACGACATGCATGTCCAGATCAATAATGCAGTGGCCGACGCTCTGGAAATTTTCAGTTTGGAAACCCGGCCGGAATGGATTTTGCGCTGTTCCACCATTTCCAATATCACCGTCATTCAGGAAGCGACCCGAGCCTGGGCCGAACAGTTGTTCAAAGGCAAAAACCTGCCGGATGCGTTTTTCTGTTCGGGGGTCAATCAAGCCCGGGGAATCATTTACGAGGCGACAAAGCGCAATCTGAGAATTCCCGAGGAAATCGCGATTATTGCCCAGGGAACGGAAGACGCCGCGACCGCCGCGTTTCCGTATGTCACCAATTTATCCCAGAATTATGTCCGAAATGTCCAGGAGGGATTGATCCTGCTGCAGGCCAGAATTACCAAACAGCATATCGCCGTCAAGAAGATTCTGACCGAAGCTCAATTGACTCCGCGCCATTCAACCGATAAGCGTTTTGCAGTATAAGGGAGTAAGAAAATGCCGAACTACCAATTTTCGAATCTTCCCGGCGCTTTTTGCCGGATTTGCTCGTCACATAACTCGTTTTAAATTTTAAAGGAGACGAAAATATGAGAATTATTTTGAATTCAAGAAAGATGCGAGCCGGAAACTTCGATAAATATTTCACACTTATCGAGCTCCTGGTAGTGATCGCGATTATCGCCATACTTGCAGCTATGCTGCTGCCGGCACTGAATGTGGCGCGCGGCAAAGCCCGCAGCATCCAGTGCAGTGCCAACCTGAAACAGATCCAGTTCTGCATCCTTCAGTACGGAACCGAATATGACGATTATTATCCGCCGTACCGGATGGGGCTGGGAACGGCCGGTACGCTGGACGGCGCATATCATATCGTATATTGGAAATATACCAACATCACCGCAGCCAACTGGGAAAAAACCATTGCCAGGTGCCCGGAAGAAAAAAGCAGTTCCTGGGCCGGTGCGGTTTCGGTTCCGGCCAACCCATTCCATATCGCGGTAATTCTGCGCGGTACTTATCTCGGACAATATCCCATATTCAACACTCCGCTGAAACAGACAAAACTCAGAAAGCCCTCCGAAACATTCACATTTACAGAGGGAAAACATCATACCGCCACTATTTGGGACCAATATATCAAAGTCCGGCACGGGCACGGTATCAACCTGTCATTCAGCGACGGCCATACCGAGCAGCTCCAGACCCGTTTTCCGCAAGGATTTGTGGCGCAGAACGCTACCGGCATGCGGGTGCTTGAGGCCGATTACGCCAAATATCCCTGGTATAACCAATAAACGGAGAATTTCCGATAATGCTTAAATATTATATGTCATTTATGTTTTGTTCAATGATACTCTCCGCCGTTGCCGGCACCATCGCCGACATTCCGCCCAAATGGCAATACCAGGCAGCCGTAAACAGCACCACGCCGCCCGATCCGGGTAAGTGGCAGGCCAATCGCAATGATGCCTTCAAAGCTTCCGGCATGAAAAATACGGAAGTCCACAACCTCTGGCTGAAGCAGGAATTCACTCTGCCGGAATCCTTGAAATCCGGAAAATACCTGCTGGATTTCGAGCTGATCAACGGC
>JAVBRM010000184.1:0-57214 GCA_031548025.1 Victivallaceae bacterium
CTTCCAGAAAGGCACCTTGAAAGGCTGGTCGTATGAGGGCTATGAAATGTTGCTGGCCGGACCGGAATTCCAGGTGTGGCGCGCGCCGACCAACAACGACCGTCCGTTCATCGAAGCCTGGCGCAAAGCCGGTTTGGATAAACTGACCGGCAAAATGGTGTCGCTGGAGGATATCGAAGACATCACCAGAATCACCAAGGACTACGGACTGTTCAAAGTAGTATTCGACTACCGTTTCGAAGCCAACGGCGCTATCGACTTAAGTTACACTGTGGAACCGCTGGTCGACAATCTCCCCTGCCTGCCGCGCATGGGCCTCAAACTGGTCCTGCCGATTGAATTTGAAAATTTCGAGTGGTTCGGCCGCGGACCGTTTGAAACCTACAGCGACCGTAAACTCGGGGCGCGCATGGGCTGGTACTCCGGCACCGTGGCGGAACAATACGAGCCCTACGTGGTACCGCAGGACAACGGCAACCGGACCGACGTCCGCTGGGCCGCGGTGACCAACGCCGCCGGAGTCGGCTTCCAGGTGATTTCCGAACAACCGCTCGACACCAGTATTCATTATTATACCGCCGAAGAATTCACCACCGCCCTCCACACGTTTGAGCTGGGCGAAAAAAATAAAATCGTCTGGAACCTGGATTACGCCAATGCCGGAATCGGCAACGGCAGTCACGGCCCCGGTACTCTTTCGCAGTACCAGGTCAAGCCGGAGAAAATCAGTTGCAGTTTATTGTTAATGCCGTACAAGAAAGGAAAGAACTGACATGCGCGAAATACACTCAATCCGCAACCTCCCCTACAATTCGATAACCGTGGCGCCGTCCCTGCTGGCGGCGGATTTTTCCCGCCTGGCCGAGGGCATCAAATCCATCGAAGACGCCGGAGCCGAGCTTCTGCATCTGGATATCATGGACGGCCACCTGGTGCCGAATATCTCATTCGGCCCTCCGGTGATCAAGGCATTGCGTCCCCACAGCAAAATGATTTTCGATACGCATCTGATGATTACCGATCCCCTGAAATACGTCAAGTCATTTGCCGACAGCGGCTCCGATCACCTGACGTTCCATATTGAATGCAACGACAACCCGGACGATGTCATCAAGGCCATCAACGATCACGGCATGACCGCCGGACTCACCCTCAAACCCGGCACTCCCGCCTCGACGATCATCCCGTATCTCGATCGGATCGACATGGTGCTGATTATGAGTGTGGAACCCGGTTTCGGCGGCCAGAGCTTCATGATCGACATGATGCCCAAAGTCAGCGAAATCCGCCGGGCTATCCAGGTCTGCGGCCGTCCCGTCCATCTGGAAATCGACGGCGGCATCGACGAAAAAACCGTTCACACCGCCTCCGCCGCCGGGGCCGCCATGATGGTCGCCGGTACCGCCGTATTCCGCCATCCCCTGGGCCCGACCAAAGCCATCGAACTGCTCCGGGCCGCCAAAGTAAATATGGAGGCATAAAATGCAACCAGCCTGGCAATGGGATGAATTCCGGCAAGTCGGCACCGATTACGAATCGGTGGAGGAAGTCGCCGCATATGACGCCAGAATGCGCCAATTCCGCGACGTCAACCGCGAAACCGACGAGTTTCTGCGGCTGCTGGACCTCCCGCCGAATGGCGCGTTGCTGGAGATCGGCACCGGAACCGGTGCCCTCGCCCGCAAGGCAGCCGCTCAATGCACCCGGGTGACCGCCATCGATATTTCCCGGGCCATGCTCGATTACGCCTCGAAACGCGCGGCGGAAGAAAACCTGAACAACATCGAATTCATCCAGGCCGGATTCCTCTCCTATGAGGGACAGCCCGAGAATTTCGACGCGGTAGTCACCGGCATGGCCATGCACCATTTGCCCGATCTCTGGAAAATGGCCGCGTTGCTCCGTATCAACCGCTATCTGAAACCCGGCGGCGCATTCTGTTTGCACGATGTGGTGTTCGCGCCGCCTCCGGAGGATTTCAATCCGTATTTCGACCGGGCGGTGGAATTCCGCCTGGGCGCTTCGCAAAGCAACTTTGTCCGCCACGTCAAACAGGAATACAGCACGCTCGACTGGATCATGGAAGGTCTGCTGGAGCGTACCGGATTCAAAATCATCGATAAAATCGCCGGTCAGCCGGACTGGGTAACCATCTACAACTGCCGTTTAGCCAGGAAAATACAATGAGCGAAGAAAACGCCGTTCCAAAAAAGAAAAATATTCTGCTGGCGATAACCGACGCTCTGACGCTGGGTGTCTGGAAAATTTTCGCCGTTATTTTCTTTATCATCTGGGTCATCCTGCGCGGTGTCGGCCAGATGTTCAGCGGCATCTGGAAAGCCCTTGGCGAGGCGGAAGGTTTCGCCGGAGTCTGGAAACCGCTGAACAGCTTTTTCCGCTTTCTCGGCCAATGCTGGGGCATCATCTGGTATGTCCCCGGGGTGATTATCGTCGGATTTTACACCGGCATGAATAAATCCGCCGGACTGCGGCGTTTCATGCTGCTGCTCCTCTTGGGCACAGGCGGAGCGTGGTACTATTTCTACGGCCCCTTCCCCACCTGGGGCAAATGGCACCATTACTACGACTCGACGGTATCGCGCTACGCCCCCAAAGGCTGGTACGGCAAAACCGCCAACTCCGAATGGGTCATCCCTCAAATCATGTTTTACGCCGCCCACCCCAGTTTGCCGATGGGTTCGCGCATTCTACTGGAAAACACAGAAAACGGTAAAAAACTTGTCGTCAGGATCAATGACCGCAAAGAGCACATTTACCTCTCCACCGCCGCCGCAAATTACCTAGGAATTACCGGCACCAATCCGTTTCCGCTCCAGGTCTATACCAAAGAAAAACTCCTTGACGACCCGGAACCCGTTTCGCAGCCTCCACCGCAACAAGCAATACAGCAAGCGCAACCAGTTCAATCCGTTCAACCAGCTCAACCCGCTAAGCCCGCTAAACCAATAAAACCGGCCAAACCAGCCGTCGATCCCCGCGAAGTTCCAACCGAATGGGTGGATGAACTGCCGGTAAAGCCTTTCGAGAAAAACACTCCGATAAAACCGGCTCAGTCCGAGCCGCTCACCTTATCGGAGCCGCCTCCGGTCCCCAAACCGCCGGCCGCGCCCAAAACCACTCCGATAGTTCAAGTCCAGGCCCCGCCGGCCGTCCCCAAGACCACCCCGATAGTTCAAGTCCAAGCTCCCTCCCCTGCTCCTCAAACAATCCCGGTGGCCCAAACCCCGCCACCGGTTCAACCCAAGCCGGTAGCCCAGGCCCCAAAAACTCAGCCCAAACCCACCCCAGTTAAAAAAGCCCCAGCAGCCACCACCACGATAAACTCCGATGACCGCCTCGAATTAAGCGACCCCGTCCTGGTCCCCGACCGCCGCTAATTAAGCTTACAAAATCCCTGCGACGGCATATTAAAAAAATTGTAATCTCGAGCATTGATGCTATCTTATTTGTCATGGAAAGAAAGCATGACAAACAACCTCCTTTTTATATTGCAATCGCCAATGAGCTTCGCGATATGATTTTGTATGATAATATCGCGCCTCATACTCTCCTGCCGAGCGAAAATGTACTGGTCCGCAAATATCAGGTTACCAATCACACGATCCGTCATGCATTGGCTTTGCTTCAACAGGAACACATTGTTTATACACTCCATGGCAAAGGAAGCTATGTGGCGCCGCGCTCGCATACCCGGAAAATCCTGATTGTTTCCGGCAAAGACTCCTCCCGGATTGCCGCGGAGCGGGATTACGGAGCATTTTTCATGGGAGCGCTCCGCCGCAGTTTTCAGATTGCCACCGACTGCATACCGGCTTTTGCCGAGGGAGAACGTTTACACTCGCAACTGCTGACCGGCTCCAAGCCCGCCGGAGTCATTTTTTTTCGGAATATTGATGATATCGAAAAGACGGCGGCTATCTTGAAGGAACATCAGATTCCCTGCCTCTTTTACGGTCCGGATATTTACCGGAAGGAAACGGCGGATTTGCATTCCTGGTGTTATGATGAGCGCCAAGCCGCCTTGATGCTGGCGGAGGCTATTTGCCGGGAAGGCCGGAAAAAAGTTGCTCTCCACAGCGGTACTTCCCGTTTGGATGATATCCGGTTGAACCATATGCTTGAAATTCTCCCGGAGTATAACCTGAAAGCCGTTTCCCGGATCGACCGCTCCACCGATGCGGTCTGTTTTACCTCGGCGGAATCGGTTTATCCGGTTTCGGTGGAGTTACTGCGCGAAAATTTTCGGATACCGGAAAAATTGGGGCTTTATTCGTTCGGCATACCAATCTACCCGGGCTATTCACTGACAGCGGTAAATGTTGATCATTTTACGGTCGGCGGTGATTGCTTTGAAGCATTTGTCCGGAAACTCGATTCGCCCGATGGCGAATTGCTCACCGCCCGGGCCTCGTGGGCCATTCTGAATATCGTATCCGGGGAGATCCCCAAATGAAAAATTCCCTGCCGGTTTACCGGATCATTGCCGAAGACCTGGCGAAAATGATCCGCCAACAAAAACTGCCGCCGGATACCCGCCTGCCCTCGGAATCCCAGTTGGCCGGTCAATATCAGGTAACCCGGATGACCGTTCGCAAAGGCCTGGATCTGCTGCAGGGCCAAGGGCTGATTTACAGTCGCCACGGACAAGGTATTTTCGTTGCTTCCGGACAACGCAAACGTCCGGTAATCATCACCGGAACCTGGGACGACCAAACCATGCCGCTGGAAATCTTTCCGAACGATACCCGGACATTTTGCCTCAGCGCCATTGAAACGGCGGCAGAACTGCCGTATGAGATTTTTCACCTGCCGTTTGCCGGATTTCATTCGATGCTCAATGAATTGAACCTCCGTTACCCGGACTTGGCGGGAGTGGTCTTTTTTCGAAGTTTTCCCAACGTTCTGGCAACGAAGGATGAATTGAATAAACAGCGTATTCCGTTTCTTTATTTCGGCTCCAATCAATTTACCGAATCTACCGGATATAATACCCTTTACTGCGATGAGACGGAAATGATGAAAGCCCTGGTCGGCCGGTTGAAGGAAATGGGAAAGCGCCGCCTCGGCTGGATACATTTTTGCAATAAGCGGCCTTTTATGCGGTACCGCTATCAATGCTGGCGGAAGGCCATGGAGCATCACCGTTTTCCGGTTCTTCCGGAGAGCGTAATGGAGTTTGACGACTTTGAGTCCTTTCGGCAACAATTGAATTCGGCAAAGGCTGATTCGTTGCCGTTTGACGCCGTCTGCCTGTCGACCGGACCGGAAGCGACGTGGGCGTTTCAACTCCTCGCCCGTTTTCCGGTCAGCGTCGGATGCATCGACAACCCATATTATGATGAAATTATTGGAATCGATCTTTGCGCCGGCGAGAATGGCGGAAGAGCCATTGAGCTTCTGCACCAGCTGACGCAATGCTCCACGGAAACAATTTCCGAACCGGCCGTTTTTCGATTGACGCAATAAAAAATTTTCCGCTTTTCCATCATTCCCCCTATTGACAAAATTCCGATTCGGCTATATACTTGTATACATAAGTTAAATTATTTATAATAACCAACAAGGGTCATCTGTATGAAGCGAATAATATTCACATTGGTTGAGCTCCTGATTGTAATCGCGATCATTGCAATTCTCGCCGCTTTGCTGCTGCCGGCATTGAATAAATCCCGGCATCGCGCCAAGGCGATCCAATGTATCTCCAACCTGAAGCAAACCGGTCTGGCGGCATTCAGTTATGCCTCGGACAATGATGATTTCCCTATATTTCACTCTTATCCGGTAAGCCCCACCGGAACCCGCTATTGGCCGACGATTCTACACGGTTTCAAGAATTCTTACTACAATTATGTTCGTTATATCGATGCTACGGTCTCCCGCTGTTCTTATTGGAACGTGGAAGAGGACGACCCGCTCCGGTCCGACCCGTTTCTCGGCAAGAACAACGGCTTCTATGGCATCAACCGGTGTTTTGCCAAAACAGACCAGACCACGGCGGCATTTGGCAACATCCAAATCAGCAGAATATTATACCCTTCGATTAAAATCCATATAGCGGAAGTAACCACCGCGAGTTATCAATTCACTCAATATAATTATCCCGGCACCGACACCAACCAGCTTCAATACCGCCATGAGCGCCTGATGAATACTTTTTTCTTTGACGGTCATGTGCAACCGCTCCGGAAACAGGAAGTAAACAAGAAATCAATCCAATTCGATGTCAACCACTAAAGGGAACATACCATGAAACCTCTATTTTTTCTTCTTCTAATCTCCATCATGACGATGGCTACGGCCCGCGAACGCCTCGAAATCACTTCTCCCGCATTGGAAAAAGGGGATACTCATCTTGCTCCGGGAAAAATGATTATATTCACGGTTTATGCCGATACTCCTTTGTCCGGGGTCAAGGTCTCGCTGAGGGATATAACCGGCAAACAAGAAGCCCGACTGAACAACGAGCGTTCTCTTATTCTGCGCCCGGTCGGCGGCGACCTGAAGCAGTGGGATGCTTCTTATGAAATCGATACTTTTTCACCGGCGGAATTCAAGGCCGGCCAGATCCGGGCCACTGCGAAACTGCAAATGGCAACTGGCGCCAAGGTTATTCAAGCCACCATTCCGGGCGGCTACAAGGGACCTTCTCCGGACGATCCGGAGCCGGAAGAATTTGCCGCGTCTTTTCCCAAAGATTACAGTTGGGTCAAGAACCTCCGTCGGGAACACCCGCGCATCTTCATCAATCGCGAAATGATTCCATCCATCCGGGCCTGGGCCGAAAAGATCGGCTATAAATATCTTCTGGAAAACGCCGATTCCTTCCGGTTTGATCCGACGCTTACCCGGAAAACCCGAGGGTATACAGGCGACAAGCCCCCATATCTGGAAGTGGATGTGGAGGTCCCGGTGGACTGGGCAAACGAAGCCATGACCTGTGCCCTCGCCTATATCATTACCGGTGACCGGAAGTATGCGGAAAAAACCTTTGAATTCCTGAATGCCTCGCTGAAATGTTACGAAGAATGCTTCAAAAAACGAACCGCAATCAGTTGGTTTGGCCTGCCGCGAATTCTGGAACTGGCCGCCTACGACTGGATTTATGAAACTCTGAGCGATGAACAGCGGAAACACTATATTACGGAGTTCTTTCGCATCAATACCCCGTTTGTAACTTACGGCTGGTTCAGTCCCATCGCCGGTTTGCATGGTGGCTTGAGCACACGGACCGGCTTCTACGGCGACAAAAACACCATATTTTTTATGGGGCTGGCCGCTTACGGCGATGGCTATTGTGATGAAGAAGCGGAGAAGATGCTCAAGTGGGGTTATGACCTTTACCGCAATGTAATGCTTTACCGGGAAAGAACCAGCCGGGATGACGGTCTCTTGAGCACAGCCTGTATCGGATACTCCACCAAGCAGTATCCGTGGTGCAGTTATGACTTTCTGCTGGCCTGGCGTGCGGCGATTACCGGAAGCGAGTTGCCGGTACTGAATCATTTGCTTTACTTTGCGGAATGGTACCGCTGGAATATCCTTCCCGGCAACAATCCCAAGCAACCCATGCGTCAATTCGGCATCGGCGACGCCCACAAAACCGAATCCAACATGGAGCTCCCAAACATATCATCACACCTCTTCACCATCCTGTCGTTGTACAAGGAGCGCCGACCACAGGAAGCTCGTTATATTGCCGGAGTCCTCAGTCGCATTAACCAGGGGAAAAAAGTCGATGCCTCGCTTTACTCGGAAGAAAAGAACCTGCGTGTGTATTATATGAAAGGCGGACCGCGCGCTCATAACCACAGCATGCCTCTTTTCCGCCACTATCTTTTGTATAACATGGGAGAGCCCATCGAGGCCGAAACACCGCCCGCCCGCATGGCCCGGCCTTTCGAAAATTCCGGAGTCACCATCATGAACTCGGGCATGAAGCCGGACTCCACCTATGCGCTGTTCAACTGCGGCAGCCAAGTACCGGCCCACAAATCCCGCGGCGACGAAAATAACTTCATCATTTTCAAAAAAGGTTACCTGGCGATCGATTCCGGAACCCGGCTTCAAGACAATACTCCGCACAGCATCAAATACAACCAGAGCAGTCTGGCCCACAACACCATCCTGATCGACATACCGGAGGAACGTTTTGCCAATGATGAAAAAATATTACGGGCACAGGAAAAAATCTTTCTCCGCCGCTCCAAAGGCGATCCGGAAATAGCCGAAATGTACAAGCGGGTGTCGCCGTATTATGATCTGGCGATGGGCGGTCAGTATAAGCAACTCGGCGGCAAACTGGAAGCCTTCCAGACCAACGACACATTCACGTACCTCGCCGGCAACGCCACCGAAGTATATGATCCGCGCAAATGCGAACGTTTTACCAGACAGTTTGTATTTCTCCCCCCGGACAACTTCGTGGTATACGACCGGGTCATTTCCGTCAAACCGGAATACCGCAAAACCTGGCTGTTGCACTTGCAGGACAGGCCGGAAATCGACGGCAAGACCATGCGGGCGCATTCCTCCGAGGACGGAAAGCTCACCAGCGTTACCCTGTTGCCGGAAAATGCCGCGCTTACGCTGGTCGGAGGACCAGGCAAAGAATTCAGCTACAAAGACCTGGTTAATTGGGATATTCACCCGGAGGTAACCCGAAAACATAAAAACCTCTATTTCGGTCAATATCGGCTGGAGGTAACCCCGGGAACCGAAAAACGGGAAGACACTTTCCTTCACCTGCTTCAAACCGGAGATGCTCCCATGGCTCAATCCGAACTGATCAAGTCCGCGGAAAAAGAGGGAGTAAAATTGAAACTTCAAGACGGTCGCCAAGTGGAACTGCATTTCAATCGGACCGGACAAACCGAAGGTTCAATCCGCATCTCCGACAATACCGGCAAGGAGCTTTACCAAGCTGAACTCACGAATACAATCCAGCCACAGGCTGGTTTTTAGTAAAAATTCAAACCACGAAATACACGGACACCACGGAAAGGGAAACGAAGAATTGCACTCCTCTTTCGGTATGACATATGTCAAAGCGGTAAAGTTCTGAAAATGAAGTCAAGGAGTGAGCAACTCCTCGTTCCCTTTCCGTGGTGTCCGTGTATTCCGTGGTTAAAAATAATTAGGAGATATAAATGAAATTATGCAGAATCGGGTTTTGCGGGGCCGGGAAATGGGTAAAAAACCATCATATTCCAGAATTGCAAAAGAAAAAAGATCGCTTTGAAATAGTCGGATTTTATGATGTTTCAAAGGATAAAAGTGCGGAACTCATGGAATATAAAGCCTACGACACGCTCGAGGAATTGGCCGATGATCCCGAAGTCGATGTGGTAATAGTGGCCAGCAAGCCGACTGCAACCCACCTGGCGGCCACGCTGACGCTGCTGGAAAAAGGAAAGAGCGTCATTCTGGAAAAGCCGATGGCCTGTACGTCCGGAGAATGCGACCAGCTGATTGCCAAGGCCCGGGAGAAGAAGGTGCTTTTTACCGTGCATCAGAACCTGCGGTGCTGTATCGGCTCCAAGGCCACACTCGAGGTAATGCGCCGGAAAGACGTCGGCGAACCGGTTTATTTGGAGATCAATCGTCCGTGCTCATGGTATGATCACCAGGACTTCGGCAATCAAGCCATTCACATAGTAGATCAGGCGTTAGCACTGAACCGTTCACCGTTACGCGAGGTCAGTGCGATGTTTGTTCACCCGGAAGAACCGATGAACAGTTGCGGTTACGGAGATGCATTGCTGCGGTTCGAACAACCGCCGGCAATCCGCATTTCGATGCGGCCGCTTGTACTGAAACAACCGGAATCCGGAGAGGGTCCGGATTACCTCCGCATGTACCTGTGCGGCACGAAAGATACTTTTGCACTTGCCCGCACCCACTACATTCCATACCCGGAGGAACTTCTGAATAATCAACATCATTATTTCGACAACTCCCCGCCGGATTTTTCCCGCCCGGAATTTACCGAATCGCTGGGAAAAGATTATTTCGATTTCTTTTACGAAAGCTGGTCGGAAGGGGCTCCGCTGCTGGTAACGCCGGAAGAAGCCCGCAATGCCGTTCGCTGCATCGAACTGATGCTTGATTCAGCGCGTTTGAACCGGACAGTACCGGCCAGTGACATGTTGCCGGGAAGAGAGGATTTCATCCTATGAAAAAAATTCTACTGATGGGCGGCGGTGAATTTCACGACTACACCGGCTGCTGTGAAGTAATCGCACAACACCTGGCCGATCTTCGGGACGAATATACCGTGGAGACGGTGATCAATGATCTGAACTTTCTGGTTCGCCCGAAAATCGACGAATACGACATTATAATTTTCTACTGGACCAAAGACCACCTGACGCCGGAGCAGAAACACGGCTTGCTCGACTGGTGCGCGGAAAAAGGCAAATTCATCGGGATTCATTGCGCCGCGACCGCATTTCGCGATTGTCCCGAGTACGAAGCGATGCTGGGCGGACGCTTCCGCAAACATCCGCCTTATCGGGAATATTATGTTTCGCTGAATATGAAACATCCGGCCATGCGTTACTTCGATCATTTTCAGCCGCCGTCGGACTGGACGAATTGGGCCGTGCATGAATGCAAGGTCCAGGACGAACAGTTCCTGATCCGGTATGACAAGCGGGTGAATATTGCCGCGACCGCCGCGTTCAAAGGACGAATCTGGCCTGTGGCCTGGAGCAAAGATTGGGGTCATGGCAAAATCTACTACCTGGCGCTGGGCGATAACCCGGCCGCCTGCCGCCCGGAGTTCTTCAAACAAATGCTGTTCGCCGGAATACATTGGGTGGACTCCCCGGAACCGGAACCAATAAATCTTGAAGACTTTGACCTGAAATAAAATAAAAAAACTTACACAGCCCCTCTTCTCATCGAAAGGGGGGCTTCAACCTCCGTGTCTCAAAAAATATTTTACTTATCTTAACTGTTTAATCTTGAAAACTGTTTAAACCGGACATATATTATATCCATTGAATAAAACGGGGAACTTAAAAATGGAACATGATATTTTGTCATTTATGAATCTGTTCGAAGTATTCGGATACATTCAAGGAAGTGCGTGGAATTCACTCCCCCAGTCGGGCAGCAAACAGGTCAGCGCCTTGAGCAATCGCCAAATCAAAGCGATGATGATTCTTTATCTGCGGAGCGCCAGAGGGCAAGAGGCCCTCACTTTGAGCAAGTTGGCCGGTTTTCTGAATATGAAAAAAGCGGCGGCTTCTCTCCTGGTCTCCGACCTTGCGAAGAAAAAACTGGTATCCCGCGCGGTTGATCCGGACAACCGCCGGTTCATTCGTATCACGCTGGCGGCCAAGGGACGCCATCTTGGGGACAGCATTACCGCTCAGGCCGCGATTCAGGCAGCGGACATGTTCAGGAATCTTACCAAAGGCGAACTCATGGCGTTTACCTCTGTAGCCGATAAAATCTATGACTGCTATTCCCAGAAAGTGGAAGGTGCCGAATGAAAAAGAAACTGATTCTCCTCGTTATTTTATTGGCGCTCGCCGGTACCGCATGGTGGTTCCGGGCGGAAATTCGCGCACGGCTGAATCCGTCGGATCATGAACTTGTCCTTTACGGCAATGTCGACGACCGCCGCTTGAAATTGTCGTTCATGATTTCCGAGCGGATCGCCGAGCTCCTCCCGGAGGAAGGCACAGTTGTTAAAAAAGGCGACCTGATCGGCTCTCTGGAATCCGTCCGGATTGAAAACGATATCGTCGCCGTCAAAGCGGATATTGCCGCCCGCCGGGCCGCCGTAGCCGCCTCCCAGGCGGCGTATGACAAGGCAAAGAACGGGTCCCGCCCGGAAGACATCGCCATAGCGCACGGCGGCCATGCCGCCATCCAGGCCAGAATCAAAGCATCGGAATCGGATTTTCGACGCCAGCAAGCCTTGGCGAAAGACAAGATTGTTTCCGCTCAGACGGCGGAACTTGCCGAAGCGGAATATTTCTTCTACAAAGGCGGCCTGACAGCCATTCAGAACTATCTGGCAAAAGTACTCGCCGGCGAACGGGTGGAGGATATAGCGGCGGCGGCGGCCAAGCTCGACCAGGCAAAGGCGGAACAGGCAAAGGCTGAAGCGGAACTGGTAATCAAAGAACAAACCCTGAAAGATACGCGGCTGTACGCTCCCTGTGACGGAATTATCCGCAACCGGCTGTTGGAACCCGGCGAAATGACCAATCCGCAAACCGCCGTATTCACCCTCGCGGTAGTCTCCCCCAAATGGATTCGCTGCTACCTGAAAGAATCGTGGCTGACCAAAGTCAAATCCGGCGACAAAACCATCATCCGGTTTGACGGCGCGAAGAGCGATTTTGAAGGCTGGATCGGTTTTATTTCTCCGGTGGCGGAATTCACGCCGAAAAATATTGAAACCCCGGAACTGCGGACCTCTCTGGTTTATGAAACCCGGGTGTTTGTCAACGATCCGGAAAACGTCCTGAAACTCGGTGCCCCGGCGACCGTAATCTTCCCGGGTGTCATGGTCAAATGAGCATTATTGTCTGCAACAACATCACAAAACGTTTCCAACTCGGCAAGACCCCTTTTGAGGCGCTCTCCGGGATCGGATTCGAATTGCCAGCCGGGCAAATTACCGGCCTTCTCGGGCCCGATGGCGCGGGCAAAACCACGTTGCTGCGGATTTTGGCCGGACTGCTCCGCCCGGATGCGGGAACGGCTTCCGTTCTGGGATTCGACACAGTCCGGAAGGCGAAAAATATTCAAAGCGTAATCGGCTATATGCCGCAAAAATTCGGGCTCTATGCCAACCTCAGCGTCATGGAAAATCTGAAGCTGTACGCCGACCTTCACGCGGTCACGCCGGAGCAGCAGAAAAAACGTTTCCCCGAATTGCTGGAAATGACCGACCTGGCCCGTTTCCCTAACCGCCCTTTCGGTAATCTCTCCGGCGGCATGAAACAGAAATTGGCTTTGACTTGCGCGCTGGTTTCGGAGCCTGAGCTGCTGCTGCTTGATGAACCGACGGTCGGCGTCGACATCCTTTCCCGACGCGAACTCTGGCAGATTCTCCGGCAAATCGCCGCCGAAAAAAACACCTCGGTTCTGGTCAGCACCTCTTACATGGACGAGGCCGATTTCTGCGACCGCGTCCTGGTGTTGTTTCAAGGCAAAATGATTGCCGACAGTGTCCCGGATGAAATCAGAAAAAAAGCGGCTCCCATGGTCACCGATCCTACTTTTGAACAAGGTTTTCAAATGCTCATTTCCGGAAGCGTTGCGCCGCCGTTAACCCGCAAAACGCCGCCCGACTCCCAAGCCGAAATTATGATTCACACCCGGGATCTGGTTAAAAAATTCGGCGACTTTACCGCTGTCGATCAGGTATCGTTCGATGTCCGCAAGGGCGAGATTTTCGGTCTTCTGGGAGCGAACGGCGCGGGCAAAACCACCACGTTTCGGATGCTTTGCGGACTGGATGCGGCCACTTCGGGAACGGTGGAAATTTCCGGCCTCGACCTGCGGCGAGCTCCCGGCGAAGCGCGCAACCGGATCGGATTCGTCGCGCAGAAATTTTCCCTGTATGGCGATCTTTCTCTCCGGGAAAATCTGGAATTCTTCGGCGGGGCTTACGGCTTATGGGGTGTGACGCTGAAAGAGCGTATGGCGTGGGCGCTGAATGAATTTTCATTGCAACAGTACGAAAACTCGCAAACCGATGATTTGCCGTTGGGCATCAAGCAGCGCCTGAGCATGGCCTGCGCTCTGCTTCACAGCCCGGAAATCCTGTTTCTCGACGAAGCGACGTCGGGCGCCGATCCGATTACCCGACGCGAATTCTGGCAGCGTATCATGAATTTGGCCGATCAGGGCGTGGCGGTCATCATCACCACCCATTTTCTCGACGAGGCCGAATACTGCGACAAAATGGTGATCATGCAGGACGGCAAAGCCGTCGCGAGCGGCACGGTGGAGGAAGTCCGCGATCTCGGAACGCCGCCGGGGCAGGAAAAGGTCAATCTGGAAGAAGCGTTCGTCAACATCATTCGCTCTTCGCGCAAGGAGGCCGCCCAATGAACGCAAAACGATTATTTTCACTGGTAACCAAGGAACGCAAGCAAATGCTGCGCGATCCCTCCAATATTGCGATCGGAATCATCCTGCCGGTATTGATGCTCCTGATTTTCGGCTACGGCATGTCCATGGACGTCCGCAATATCCGCTTGGCCATCGTCTTGTACGAACCCTCCGAAATCGGCTCCGCCATCGTCGCCCGCTTCCAGAATTCCGCCTATTTCCAGGTACAAATCGTACGCAGTTCGGAAGAAGGAACGGAGGCGGTTAAAACACACCGGACCGACGCCTGTCTGTTTCTGCCTTCGGATTTGCCCCGGAAATCACAATCCGGCGATTTGTCTGTCCTGATCGGCCTGAACGCGGCCAATGCCTCCATCGCCAGAATGTACGAAAACTATATCCGCCAAGTCCTGGCCTCGGCCCTGATGGATTTCTCCGGCGGTCAATTTGCCGGAGCGGCAATGACCAGCCGAATGTGGTTCAACGATGCCAACGAAAGCTGTTATTACATGATCCCCGGCGTAATCGTCATCATCATGGCGCTGATCGGCTGCATGCTGACCGCACTGCAAATGGCCAAGGAATACGAACACGGCAATATGGAAAGTATGTTCGTCACCCCCATGACCAGCGGAGAAATTCTGCTGGCGAAGATGGTCAACAATTATATACTCGGCATGATCGGTTTAATCATTTCACTGCTGTTCGCCCGTTATTTATTTCATGTTCCCATTCGGGGCAACCTGTTTATTCTGGTACTGGGAGCGTCCGTTTTTCTGCTGCTCCAAATGGCGGTGGGGCTCCTGATTTCCAGCATTACCAAAAGCCAGTTTCTGGCCGGCCAGATCGCCATGATTGTTGCATTCATGCCCGTTTTTCTGCTGTCGGGCTTTCTCTATGAAATTCCCAATATGCCCATTTTTCTGCAATACTTTACATATCTGGTCCCGGCCCGTTATTTCGTCGACTTCCTGCAATCAATTTTCCTGGTCGGAAACGTCTGGAGCAATATCATCAAAAATCTGTTGATCATGGGCGGATTTACCGTGCTTCTGTTGCTGTTGGCCAAACAGAAAAACCCCAAGCTGCTAACGGGAGGGAAGTGAACATGAAACTGATCCGTCGCTTTCTGGCTCTGCTGAAAAAAGAGTTCATCCAGTTATTGAAAAACCCGAAAACCCGGATTACCGTTTTCGTCCCGCCGGTTCTTCAGCTTTTCCTGCTCGGCTACGCGGCCACCATGGACTTGAAAGATGTACCGCTGGGAATCCTTGACCATGCGAAAACCGCCGAATCCCGAAATCTGATCTCGAAATTTACCGGCAACGCAGTCTTTCGCTTGCGCCCGCCGCTGCTCTCGGAAAAAGACATGGAAAAGCGGATCGACACCCGCGAGGTCAAACTGGCCCTCATTATCCCCGAAAACTTTTCCCGCGATCTTGAGCACAAACAAACGCCGGTCGTTCAAGTCATCGTCGACGGACGCAATTCATCCTCGGCCGGCCTCGCCATCGGGTACGCAAACAGCGTGATTACCCTGTTCAACCAGCAATACTATCCGGAAACAACCTCACAGGTTCAAATCATATCGCGCGGCTGGTTCAACCCGAACTATAACGCACAGTACTTCATGATCCCCTCCTTGCTGGCAATCCTGAGTTTGCTGGCCCTGACGCTGCTGGTCGCCCTGTCGGTAGCCAAAGAGCGGGAAGCGGGAACGATGGACCAATTGCTGTTGACTCCATACTCGCCCATTGAACTCCTCGCCGCGAAAGGTTTGGCGGCGGTCTTCATCGGACTCACGCAATTGTCTTTCTGTATGCTCTTCGCCCGCTTCTGGTTCCAAGTCCCATACGTCAGCAGCTATTGGCTTCTGTACCTGCTGTTCCTCACGTTCCTGATGGCGGCGGTCGGCATCGGCCTGGCGGTTTCCGTTTACTGTTCCAGCATGCAGCAAGCCATGATCTGGACCCTCGTGGTTGCCATTCCGTGTGCGATGCTTTCCGGCATGGCAACCCCGATTTCCAGCATGCCGGATATTCTCCGGCACTGCATGGTCGTCAACCCGATCCGCTGGGGCATCGAAGCCCTTCACCGGCTTTTTCTGGAAGGCGCGACCTTTATCGATATTCTGCCGATTTACCTGATATTATGGGCCATCGGGCTTGCGACTTTCACTTTCGCAAGCGTATCGTTCGTCTGGCAAAGACGACGGTAGACGGTGGGCGTCGCGCCGAAGCGGCGGCGGAAATACCGGGCGAAATAGTTGGGGTCTTCAATGCCGCACTCGACGGCAATCTCGCGAATGGTCAGGTTTGTTTCGCGCAACAGCTTCACCGCCTCTTCCATCCGCAATTCCTGCAGATAATCCAACGCCGACATCCCGATGTTCATACGGAAAAGCTTGATCAGGTGATTCGGCGTAATCTCCAACTCCGACGCGATCTTCCGTATCTGTAAATCCGGTTCCCGGAAATGTGAATCAATGGTACTTTTCGCCTTAAAAAAGCGCACATTGATTTTCCCTGGAAGTGTTTGATTCCGCCCGGAACTGTCTTTCAAGGCCAAGCTCAGAATATGCAGAAAATCCCCATGCTGTTCAAGTCTTTTGTCCAGGCCGTCCGGAATAGCCATGAAATATCTCTGCAGCAGCTCCGCCATCGTTTTGGCGTCCCCGGCAGACAAATGCCGGAAGAGCGGAAAGCCGTATTTGCCATCCGCCAACGGCGAAGCGGCCAGCTCCGATTGGTATTCCCGGGAGCGGCTCAGGTAAATATAAGGATAACGCATGGCCTGATAAGCGGCACAGTCACCGTACCAGTTAAAATGGATGCACCAGCGTTCGACCTCGGTCTCCGCAATGGTGCAATGCACAATCCCCGGCGGAATTATGATCAGCGAACCGGGCTTGAAATAGAAAGTATTCTCACCGGTAATTACCCTCCCCTTGCCATTCTGGAAATAGACCAGCTCATAGTCATACAGCCGCCGGTTAGCCTCGATCCGCCCCGCCGGCCACGGCCCGCGCCAGCGGACTCCCTCCTGCACATTTACCATTCTAGATGAACTTTGTGCTATCAATGAATATTTCATCCTCTGTTATTAAGCTTGATTATGTTGTATAATATAATGCAAACAATCAACAAATGCAATGAAAGTGCTATATGAAAAAACTCTACGAATGCTATTCGCGCCTGTTGGTCGACAATCACATCACCGACCTGAAATCCGAGTTCATGAGCCGCTACAACCCCGCGGAATTCGTCCGGATGATAAAGATGTCCGGCATTGAATCGGCCATGGTTTACGCTTGTGACCATAACGGCAACTGCTATTATCCGACTGAAAACGGTCACATGCACCGGGGCTTGCAAGGCTGGGATATTTTCGGAGAAGTGGTCAAAGGACTGCGGGAAGCCGACATTTTACCGGTGGCTTATTATACCGTCATCTACCACAATCAATCGGCTCTGGATAATCCGGCCTGGCGGATGCGCGACCTCAACGGCCTCGAGCACTACGGGCGCTATCACTTCAGCTGTCCAAATAACGCGGAATACCGCCAGTTCTGCCTGGATCAGATCGACGAAATCATTGCTTATGAGCCGGGCGGAATCTTCATCGACATGACTTTCTGGCCGATGGTCTGCTACTGCGATTCCTGCCGCCGAAGCTACGGCAAAAACCTGCCGGAAACCATCGACTGGAACTCGCCGGAATGGGTCGAATTCCAGCGCTGGCGCGAACAATCGATGGCGGATTTCACCGCTTTCATGACCAGCCATATCAAATCCCGGATGCCGGAATTGCCGGTTACCTATCAGTTCTCGCCGGTTCTGCACGGCTGGCGCTTCGGGCAAAGCGAGGCGATGGCGGCATGTTCGGATTACTCCTCGGGGGATTTTTACGGCGGCAAACTCCAGCAACGCCTCGGCGTGAAAGTCTTTTCCGCGTTTTCGCGCCGCACGCCATATGAATATATGACCTCGCGCTGCATCAATCTGCGCGATCACACTTCCGCCAAATCCGACGACGAATTATTCCTCCACGCCGTCACCACCCTGCTCAACGGCGGCGCTTATTTCTTCATCGACGCCATCAACCCGGACGGCACACTGGAAGAACCTTTCTATCGCCGCCTGCAGAAAATAAACGCGGCACTTGAACCGTTCAGGCACACCGCCTCCCGACTCCGTCCCCAGCTCGCCGCCGAAACCGGTCTGTATTTCTCTCTGGACAGCATGACCAACGACCGCCTGAACAGACTCGATCTGCGCCAATTTAACGACAAAGAAGGCAATATGGCGCAGATCACCAACCCCGTCCGCGATGAAGTCCTGGGCGCGTCGCAACTACTGAATCAGCTTCATATCCCCTATAAAATAATCACCGGACAGGATCATGATTTCGCTGGATTAAAAGCCATCATCATTCCCAATACCCGTTTTCTGTCGGCAGCCGAAACCGAGCGCCTGCGCAAGTTTGTCGCCGACGGCGGCACCCTGATCGCCACCGGCTATACCTCCCTGAACAACAATCCGGATTTCGATCTGGCCGACGTCTTTGGAGTAAGTTTCAGCGGCAGTTCTACCGGCGAGGTCAATTATCTGGCGGTCGACAGCCAGATGCTCTCCGCCCCCGCTGCTTCGCCGCTGGTTACCGCCCATCCCCAAACGACAGTTCAAGGTCAAGTCGCCCTGCCGGACTTTCCGGTCAATGACCCGGAGCAATATGCCTCGATCCATTCAAACCCACCTGGTCCTACCACCAGTTACGCCGGATTGACCGTAAACTCATACGGCAAAGGCCAATGCATCTATCTCTTTTCGCCCCTGTTCAGCGAATTCAAGCCACCGCAGCAACATTTTCTCAAACAACTGCTGCGGAATAATTTACCGAAGTTCACCACCAAATCCCGCAATCTGCCGGAATCGACGGAAATCACCTGGCTCACCAGTGAAAATTCCAGTACCCGCTTGCTGGGTATCGTCAACTATCAGGAAGAGCTCCCGAACATTCCATTGAACGATGTCGAATTCACCTTCCGCTTACCGGAAAGCTTTGCCCCCTCCGTCATCCGCCGCGCTTCCGACGGTCAGGAATTCCCCTGCCAATCCACCGGCGGACTTCTCACACTGAAAATTCCCTATCTGCAAAACGCTGAACTTTTTGAACTCAAGGAAATCTGATCATGAATAACACCACTGAAATCCGCCGCGCCTTCGAAGCCGGTAACGGCATCTTCCGTCTCGCTCCGAACTGGGTTCCGCGCTCATTCTGCATCCCCGGACGCCGCATCAAACTCCACCCCGACGACTACTACGCATTGGGCAGCCAACGCGGCGGCATCGACGAACGCTGGCTCTCCTCCACCACCCCCGCCGACAACGGACCGCTCACCGGCAAAAACGAAGGCATCAGCCATATAGTCACCCCCGACGGCAACCTGATCCCCCTGACCGAAGCCGTCGCGGAACTCGGAGCCGAATTACTGGGCGAACGCATCTGGTCGAAATACGGTTGTCTGCCGGTTTATTCGAAATTCTTCGACAATCTCGGCCCCTTGCCCCATCACATCCACCACCGCGACGAACACGCCGCGCTGGTCGGCGAACGCGGCAAGCCCGAGTGCTATTATTTCCCGCCGCAAATGAACAACCACGGCGGCCACTTCCCCTTTACCTTCTTCGGCCTGGAACCGGGCACAACCAAAGATCAGGTCCGCCAGGCCTTGAAAGATTTTGTGCGCGGTGACAACAAAATCACCAACCTCTCCCGGGCCTATCGCCTGCAGCCCGGTACCGGCTGGGATGTTCCTCCCGGTCTCTTGCACGCCCCCGGCAGCCTGTGCACGTACGAACCTCAATTCGCCAGCGACGTTTACGCCATGTACCAGTCGCTGGTGGACGACCAGCTGATCGCCGAATCGCTGCTCTGGAAAAATTGCCCCCCTGACCGGATCGGCGACTTCGACTACCTGCTCGAAGTCATCGACTGGGAACTCAACGTTGATCCCGAACTGATGAAACACCGTTTCATGGCCCCGATCGATGCCTGTCCGGAAACCGAAAGCTACCGCGATAAATGGATTTGCTACAAGTCCGAAGCTGTTTCCGCTAAAGAATTGACGATTCTGCCGGGCCGCGAGGCCGTCATCCGCGACAGCGGAGCCTACGGCCTGATCGCCACCCAGGGACACGGCACCTTCAACGGCCTGCCGCTGGAAACTCCCACGCTGATCCGCTACGGAGAATTGACCTTCGACGAATATTTCGTCTCCGAAAAAACCGCCGCCGCAGGCGTAAAGATCGTCAACCGCTCAACCACAGAACCCCTGGTCATGCTCAAACACTTCTCCCCAACATCGTAGATCTCTATTTTTTCACATCTTGGGGAGTTGGAAATTGCTGAACTACCGTAAATTTTTGAAAGATTCACGAGGGATTTTAGTCGGATTTGTGAGGAGCATAACAAGTTATGTGACGAACAAATCCGGCAAAAAGCGCCAAGAAGATTCGAAAATTGGTAGTTTAGCATTTTCTGACTCCCTTGGATCTTTTCGAGCAAGGTGGCGGCTTTGCGGGCGCCGCGCAGCTTGCGGTTCATCCCGGCGGCTTTTTTCAGATATTCCACGGCTTTTTCCGTTTTCCCAGCCAGATAACAGGCTTCGCCAATCCCGAAATTCATCACGGCAAGCCAGTATTCCTTCTGGGTTTCGACACTCTCCAGCCGCCGGTAGATCCGCTCCGCTTCGGCAGTTTTTTTTAACCGGGCAGTCAATGAACCGTATGCCAGAATGAACATCGGATGCGTGGGGAGAGATTTCAAACCATCGGCTCCTACGGTCTCCGCTTCATTAAAACGCTTGAGTTTCTCCAACGCAATGAGCTTTTCACGTAGTGCATCTCCTCTTGGAACGGGACCGGCGTCCTCGAACAATCCAGAGCAGCCGGCGAGAGCCTGAAGCGCTTTCTCCGGCTCCCCGCATTTGTTGTGCATCATGGCCCGCCGCGCGGCTGCCCAGAGCAGAATGGACGGATCTTCGGAACCATTTTCCGCTTCCCGCAGTCTAACCTCTGCAAGTTCATAGTCCTGATTATCAATCGCCTTGGTCGCCTCGCGGATCAATTGATAGTCCGCCCCCCAGGCAAAGAACGGAAACAGCAACAAAAGGAGTAACGGCACGATTCCGATGCGACCTCCGAATCGGCACGGTACAAATAATGATTTACAACACATGTCGATTCCTTGATTCGGGAATTGCCGACTTCCCTATTTTTTATAAAGAATTTTCACATCCCGGATGGCGACCCATCCCCAGTATTTATTACGAGTGAAGATTCGTTCGTCCATGGAGGCGGCCGTTTCTTCCGTGATATTGCTCAAACTCAAAGTATTCGCTCCGGCCTTGAGCGCGGAGGCGTGGATTTTCAGAGTGAACTCGCTCCAGCGATTTTTCTCCCATGGGGCGTTTCCCTTGTGGATTTCCACCCCATTGAGTACAAACCGCAAAACCGTAGGAGGGGTGTTTTTCTTCTCATTGTCCACCCCCGAAATCTTCAGTTCAACCCCTTCCGCCGGGATTTCATCCAGCTTGAAGCCCGCGCTCATGGTCTGGCTGCCGAATACCGGACGCCGCAGATATTTGACCACGGTCTGCTTCGACAGCAGCCAGGTCGTTTTTTGCGTTTCACCTCCGACAAAAGCCGTTATGGGAATCTCCAGGCCATCGGGAATCTCCTGCTGGACACACGGAACTCCGCTACCCAGCACTTTTTCGGGATGGTTGATCAGCTCGGTGACAATCGCCTCATCATACCATTTGGCCGCAATCGGAACTTTCACAAACATCGTGTTGTAGAAAAATGCGTCTATCCCGCGGCCCCGGTAATCTTTTCCGAAACGGAGAGGCGGCATTTGATACTTACGCGACAGGCGGCAAAGTTCGGAAACCTGTTGGCAGAAGAAAGGAAAATCCTTCTTCTGCATTTTTCCGTTACCAGGGTTGATGTCATAGATATAAGTATAGAGCGGATATAATTTTTCAATCTCGATTCTGCGGGCGAAAGGCTCTTTCCCGCCGTTTGCGTTCAGGGCTTTGTCCAGCCGGGCAATCACATCTTCGGCAAGCTCTTGCGTCATGAAGCCGCGCCGGATCTCTTCGCAGTTCTGGCTCCAATTCCGGCCAACGACCTCCTGATGCAGGCGGTCGAAGACATACCGGATATCCTCCGCCGCAGCCTTGCCGTAATAAACGGCAATAAAATCATCCACATCCTTTTTCCGGTCCAGACACCCGTTCCACAGCAGGCGGTGGATCATGGCCCGATTGAGCGGATTGAACATATTGTTGCCGGGTTGCCCCGGAACTTGGACCGGAAAATAATAAAAAGCATAGAGCCGGTTGGCGATATACATTTCGTATTTGTCAATATTACCGTAAAACGCGGGCCAGACATGGAGCGTTTCCGTATTGGTCGGATATGTGTATGCGGCAAATTTTTCGGTCACCTTGCTCCAGGCGGCAAAATTCTCCAGTCCTTTCGCATTGTCCCGATGCCGAAGCTGAAGATGATTGCGCCAGTGTTCACCATACGCGCAGAACTCAATCAGCAGTTCCTTGTGCGGCTTTTCCTCCAACGGCGGATTTTCCAGCCCCACATAGGCGAATTGCATGAATTTCCAGCCCGGGAACTCATTGCAGAGGGTTTCCACTACCTGATTCACCATCCAAAGACAGTTGTCCGTCGGCGTATGCCTACGGCATTCCGGACACTGACAGTAGGTTCCGCCATCCCCCTGTCCAAACGCGATATAACGACCGATCTTTTCCTTGGACATGATTTCCCTGTATCGCCTGATCACCTCCTTTACCAGCTCGGGATTGCGGAAACAGTAAAAGGTCTGTTTCCTGATATAGGAATTGCGCGTCCCGTCCGGCAGCATCGCAAAAAAATCCGGTCGCGTTTCGGCAAAGTCCGGATAGCGCAGAATATGATTCAAGGTATGGGCTCCGCCGCGCGATCCCCCCGCGTACGCATAATACACCGGATCCGTACCGTTCATGCGCATGCCGGCGTTCTGCCAGCTTTCACGCCGCCATACGACCGTGGGATTGGATGCCGCTTCAGTGTCGCGCAAAACCAGCTTTTCCGGGATCTCCGGTTCATGCGCCGCCGGATAATAAAAACCCATTTCCTTTAGCAGCGCGAAGACTCCGCACTGCAAGCCGGAAGGATGAGCCCCCGCGATTGCCGCGAGCGAACCGCGAACACGATATGCATAGCCGCCTTCTCTCAACTGCTGAAGAAGACCACTGGTTTCCAAATATTTTTCAGCCGCCCTGCCGACTGCGAAACCGGCTCTCGGCCTCATGCCGGGCTTCAGCAAAATGACCGGAACGACATCCCCGCCCGCAAGATAAAGCTCTTTCTGAAGCATCATGGCGGAACGCTGATCTATAAAACTGTCCCGAAGATCAGACGTCCGTTCCCACCAGATCCCAGCAGCCTTCTCCTCGTTGATCAAAACCGGCTTCCGGTCCACGCTTTCCGGCAAAACGGCTTTTATAACTGGCTGCTTCACCATCAATTCGGTATCTTCTCCCCGCAGCGTGAACATGACGCGTATGCCGTCCGTATCAGGCGAAACCGAAAAGCTCCCTTTGTAAGTCAGTTTTTCCCCTGCGGACAACCATTCATTTTTTCCTTCGCCAATCCCAAAGGCAGCGCTTCCCTTGAGCGAATATTCAAATTCCACTGTAAGTTTTCCGGCAAGCACGGTGGAAAGATCGGCGATTGTAAATACGGAAGCCGTTTTTTTCCCCGCCGGCATCTTCAGACGCCAAACACCATTGCCGATTTCAGGAGACAAACCTCTAATAAGCCCCAAGCTTTCATTCGCTGGACGGAAGGAAAGCTCATTCTTGAAAGCATAATCGCTCAACAAATTCTCTTCCGGGTCAAGAGCAGTCGGGGACAGAAGCGCGTTGGCATGCGCGGCGACTACGGCAATGACCAACAAGGAAACCACGCTCCCTCCATGCATCTTCGAAATCGCCATTTCCATTCTCCTCAATATTTGAGTTTTGAAAATTGTTTGACACTCGCTTGAGCTTCCAGATCACGGCTCAAAAGTGTCGGTATCGGGATTGCCTTTTCCACTCCGGATGCAAATACCCCATTCATAAACCTTACCTTGATTCACAGGTACCCGCACTCCGTATGGGATTACAGGCAATGAATTGACCAGAAACACCTTGTCCAGATAAATAATACTGAGTCTGGTATTTTCCAATGCCGCAAAATCAAGCCATTTTCCGGAATGCGTGTAAAAACGCACCTTGAGTATATTGTTCAGCTTGGGAAACTGGGCCTGGTCATAACTTTCCGGCAACAGTGTTTCCTGCATGGCGTTATCGCGTTTTCCCGCACTGATGTATTTAACCCGGCATCCGGCAAAACCGTTCTTGATCCAGTTGAACATCTGTCGGTCGCTGAGCATTCGCCAGGAACCGGCGCCCTCAAAATCAGCGACTGCGGTGAGACGGTTTTTCAGTGTGATCACATCGGGCTTGGTCTCGGTCCGTTGCTCCAGCAAGGCAAGTTCCTTGCCCGCGGCATCCGTAAAAGTGGAATGGACGGCACCGTTCTCATTTTGACCGGACCGCAGCACTGCTTTATTCCCGCGTTCGCCGCTGCCCGCTTCATGAATGTAGAGAAGCGGCTTCTGCTTCTCAATGAGAACGTTCAGATCCATTCCAGCGCCATTCATAGACCAAAGTATTACCGAAATTCCCAATAAAAATCCACCTTTCATCTCATACCTCCCGTTATTCCAATTAAATGTCAACTTTCTATTTAGATTTTCGCTTATTTGCGATACTGAATGATGCTTTGTGGAACAAGGCGCTACCGACGTAGCGACTTTTTCGCAAGGCGGCAGCCAGTTCGCAAGAAGCAAAATATAATAGCAATTTGATTTTTATTTGGAATTAATATGCAATCCTGACATTATTCCGGTAATAACCGAAAACGCTGTTGATTCTGTTGACTCTGCGGCAAATCGTGTACAACTCCGCCGCATTGTGAGTGAAGACATGCCCGTCGACAAAGCCCGCTGTCGCTTTTCCGGAATGACGGAGGTCGATATAAGGCGAGGTCGCCGTTCCCCAGATGGAATTCGGGGCGAATTCCAAGCCTCCACCCAATTCACTATTGGACAACAAAGAATGTAACGAATCCCCCAGCCATATCCGATCGGAGGGTAATTTTATCTCTGTCATTTTGACGGGAAAAAAACTCGCATAAGGGCTGTTACGGATTGTCATAACCACTCCGAAGCTGACGGATGATGGAATACTCGTGGGCAGAATATCCTTGCCGGGACAGTTTACTATAGTGCGTTTCCCATATATATAGGGCACATTCAGGTAATTTAAATCTGTTAACCCCAATCCCCATTTCACATTGGCGTTCCTTTTGGCACTGTAAATTTGCGAAACCGCCATATACTTGAAGTCAGATTCATAGGAGAGAATCGCGAGAATACATTGCCGCTGGTTGGAAATGCATAAAACCGTGCGCGCCTTCATTCTTGCCGCACTCAGCGCGGGAAGCAGCAGGGCCGCCAGAATCGCGATGACCGCGATCACAATCAAGAGTTCGATGAGCGTGAAAATGAAACAACTCTTTTTCATGTTGCCTTCTGCTTCGATTCGAAAAATCCGATCTTTCATAAGCAACCTCATGTTGGTTTATTTATATTATATCGCGATTCCGGTCCGAATGAAATAGTAAAAATCCTAGAATTATATGCAAATATCGCATATTTCAATCAAGGATTATCTCATGCTTGCTTTTTTATTACCTCAAACTCAAGCATATTCATTTGGGTGCCTCCGGCCATTTCCGGCCAAAGGTCCATGAACAGGATGATATAGGATCCCCAGGCATGGCAATCCGAGCGGGGGTTATCGAACTCCTCCGGCAAAGTGGTAAGACCATTTCTCAGCAAGTTCAACCACCGCTCAAGGCGCTTGGCCGCCAGTTGCGTCAAACCATACTGGCGACAAGCGGTCAGATAGTAAAATGAGAAATAAATACTGCATTCAGTCAATGGATATTTTCCCAATTGCCGGGCGACCGGGGCGTCTGTCCCGGCCAGCAAGGCAATCACCTGGGCATGTTCCGAATAATGCCGGAGATTCAGATCGTCGGCATATAATTCGAGTATGGGGTTATAAAAACGCCGGTGAATTTGAGTTTTCAACTCATTGGCATGGCGGACATAATCCGATTCCGGCCGCATTTCCGCCATTTTGCGAAGCGCCAACACCAACAGCCAATTCAGAATGCTGTTGGTCTCTCCGCCAGGCGGCACTCCATGTTCCCATCCCTGACACCAATCAATAAAGCTCCAACCCGGAACCGTCAGCAAACCATCCTGTACATGATCGAGCATATAACCGGCAATGCCCTCCGCTACCGGCATGAGCTCAGTCATTACCGAATCATAACCATGAAGCAGATAATAATCATGCAGCATCAGGATATAAATGAGCATGAACGACGGAATGACTTGCTTCTTCTTAGTCGGGTAATTCGCACATAGCGCCCCGGACGGCATCTGAGAGAGCGCCAACAGCCGCAATGCCTTCACCGGCAACCGATGATCGTCGGTAATATGATAATTGCACAATGCCTCCAGCCGGGAATCACCGATATACATAAGCTGTTCGTAATACGGACAATCCATATAAGTTTCATGCGAACACGCCTGTAGGGTTTCCAGAGCGGCGGCATACAGCGGCGAACCGATTGAAACCGGCGGGAACGGATAACCGGTCCGGTAAAAATCTGGTAGGACCTCCACCTCTCCTTCGATCAATATTTCCACATAATGCCCGGCGTGCCAATGATAATCAAACCAATGCAATTCCCCGTCAACCTGAAAAGTATCATAATTGCCGACCAGATATGTTCCATCCCGATTTCCCTTATTCCCTTTCAGGTGAAGTGAATCGAAATCGGCGGTCCGATACGGAGTCTCGGTCCAACGGATCTTTACCGTCCCCTGCCCGGAAAAACGATAACTGGCCCAGGTGCAAGTGTACTGCTTGAAATACCACAAAGTCGGGCTTTTGCGTTCCGGTACAATTTTCTCGTGACGCATCAACGGCAAATCCGGCTCGTGCAAAACCCGTGAGTCTTCGAAATGGACGACCGGCAGCCATTCTCCGCCCTTTCCCGCCAGGATTTCCCGGTTATAATCCGCCTCCACATGAACGCGCGGATACGCCCCCCAATCCGGAAACGGTGCTTCATAGCCGCAGCCGCTTTCAATCTGCCATTCCCAATCCTCAAGGATGCCGGATTCATCTTCAACCCAAAAACCATGCCGTACCGAAAGCCGCGCATATGCATACCGTTCCGCGCCAAAGCAGACCACCCGCGCGGTCAGGACATGCTCCCCCGGCGAAACCTCGCATCGAACCCATCCTAAATACCAGCGCTCGGGAGCTCCCAACTCCGGCCCCTCCCCCAGCCTGACGCCGTCAAGGAATATTTGCGCGCATTCATCGGCACTATAACTAAACGATATTGCCTGAGCCCGTTCCACCCGAAACCGGCACCGGTAAACAACCGCATAAGGAGTCGCCTGAACCCCGCCTGGACACATCCAATTCATTTTTAACCTTTCTTTTTTATCTGCCATACAAGATATCGAAATCCACGCCATCAGAATTGAATAACCAACTGCCGTCGTCTTGTTTGACGGTACGACCATATTTGGAAACAAACTCCCTGTCGGCAGGCAAAATCACCTTGGCGCTGGTGCTTGCAGGAGTCGTGGCAACAAGCAACACGGCCATGCCTCCGACGTCATTTTGCAGGGCTTTGCCGCGAACAATCGCTTTTTCTTCAATGATGGTCAACGGCGGCAATTGAGTACAGCCTAAAATAAACGGAGACAACTCCTTCAGTAACTTTGAGGACGCGGCAATACGCGGCCACATTTTCTTTGAATGCTCCGGGTCCACGGCATTTCCCTTGTGAAAAACTTCATGATATGAGTAATAGTAAAAACCTTTGGCTCCATAAATGGCTCCCAGCAGCGGCAAAGCGGTCAGCTCTTTCTCCGTCGGCATTTTCTCATCGCTTTTTTTCCGGTGAACCGCCCAATCAAACCCTTGCGTACAAAGCCAGAATGGAATCCCGAGCGCCACAATGGCGGAAAAATCCTTGTCCGCCTGTTCCAGAGTGTCAGGAGATTGGCCCACTCCGGATTGAGAACCGAAAGGATATATATCATAAACCAGAATATCCCCGCTCGCAGCATAAAAAGGCAGATCATTGCGGTTATTGGTCAGAGTCAAAGCCGGGTGATTCGGGTCTACCGCCGCCAGATGCTCACGGTTATGCTGGAGATCCGGGAGCTCTCCGCGCGGATTCTCATCGGAAATATAATAAGCCAACAATGAAGGGTTACCGCCGAGGGTTTTGCCGACCAGTTTCATAATTTCTGCGGGAGCTGCCGCCGAACCGAAAGACGGTTCAAGGCGTTGCCGGATTTGTTCTTTTTGCGGAACCATCAGGACAAATTGTATGACCGCTTTCAAGTCATACTGCTTCAGCATATCCAACAGTCGGTGCATTTTTTCCGGAGAATTCGAAGAAACACCGTTTTGATCGCGAAAACAGATTCCAAAAGAAACAAAATTAAATCCGGCCTCTTGAAGCCGTTTGTAATCCTCGTCCATCATCTGCTGATAGGTGAAAGTGCCTATCGGCAAAAATGGCTTACCGTCCACCAGGGTCCGCCCGTCCGCCTCGACTCGCACTCCCCTGGACAAAACCGGAGTACGCGAAAGTTGATAAGAATGCTCGGCCACAATCAGTTTTTCTTTCAAGTTCAGGAGCTTGGCATTCACCGACACGACGGGAGTCTCGAAATTCCCAAACTCACCACTGAAGAGCAGCTTATCATCAGGATTCAAAAGCTTGGTTCGCTCATTTACAGTGACTTGCAGCGCCAACTCGTCGGCAGACATCGGAGCGTTGACAAACCATGCCCGAAGGGAGATTCTGCCGGCATCGTCAAGAGCCAGATTCGATGGCGCTGCCGGAAAAATAGTTGCGGTCGTCCCGGTGCCTTCGAGTAAAATTTCATCGATCCAGATTTCACCGGTATGCCACCAGTCGAAATCGATTCTCAGAATGGCGTCTTCTACTGCATTCGCAGGAATGGTCACACTGCCTTTGTAAGTTTTCCAATCTTCACCGATATTGGCCGCGGAACCCCAAAAATTCTGTCCCTTCAAAGATTTTCCGTCTGAGTCGAAAGTTTGAATTCCTCCGAATATGACACTCATTCTCTTGGCATCTTTGACCTTGAAATCTTTGGTTCGAAACTGAAATGATATATTATATACGGCGCCGGGTTTAACTTTGATTTTCAGCTGAGCAGGCTGAAGATTGCCAGACTTGCATTGGGCGTACAAGGCCTTGGTCCCCATCACCCCGCCACTGGCAATGCTGAAACCATTTTTCCCGAGATTCCAGTTTTCTTTCCCGGAATTGAAATTCTCCGCGCAAACAGTCGAAACATCAAGTTTTCTGAATTCATTCAGATTAATTTTCATCTCTTCCGCCAACGCGGATAGCAACCAAACCGCAACAAAAATAATAAACATCTTTCTCATTTTCCAGTCCTCATCTGCTTGGAATCCACGAACTCCAACCGAGTCCGTGTTTCAGAGTTTCAACATGATTATCTTTGAAAAGAAAATTGGCTACACCGCCGTGCCGTATGAAATAAGCCTTTTGGTCCCAGTTGGCAATCTGGTCCGGATTGTTCATGTAGTAATTGGTCATCGGATTGGATGTCTCGACCAATACATTGAAATTACTGCCATTGGAATGAACCGCCTGCGGAGCTACCTCACCCATCACTACACTGTTGTCTAATACTTCGTTCAATTTTTTAGGCAGATAATCAGCAGAACTGGTACTACCAACCAAGCTTGACGACCATCCGGCATACGGTCTGCCGCCAACCGGCGCTCCATGAGTTGGCCGATAGGTGGAAGAAAGTAGTATGGGTCCGCCGGCCACACTCGGGGACTCGTTATTATATTTGTAAGTCAATCCCTGGGCTGGGCAAATAAATATCTTATTGGTCGGAGCATAGTTATTGTTGTTGATCATTTGATTCAGAGTTGGTATTACAGCTTGAGTCGGTTTCATGATATACGGCAAATTCATGGCATCTGCAATATAGGCACTGTAATTCCACCTGTTGGAGCCTGGCGGCAAGTAGTCATCATTGGCCATGCTATAAAGCGCGGCCCCCTGGGCAACCCCTTTCAGATTATTAACACAGGAAATTCTCCTGGCGGTCCCCCTGGCTTTGCTCAGGGCGGGCAGCAGCATCGCCGCCAGGATTGCAATGATCGCGATCACCACCAGGAGTTCAATGAGGGTAAATTTTTGTTTCTGCATATTCAAGCTCCTTTATTATGATATAATATATCGCGGTACAAAATACAATTCCTTAAGAATAATACCATAAAATAGGATATTCGTACCATTTTCCTCTTGACAGACTACGAATCGGTATTATGATATCATTATGTACAATATAGCATATTCCGCCGATCTTTTGAAATACAATATCCGCCGGGAGCAAATGCCGCTGTATACCGAACGGGTAGCGGCGGGAATTCACCCGGAGCTTTATTTCCATGATCATAAATTTTCTGAAATCGTGGTCGTCCTGAGCGGAGAAGCCGAGCATATCGTCGGCAATCATGTCGTCACCATCGGCGCGGGCGATGTCCTGCTGCTGCACCCGAAAATTTCACACGGCTACGACAAAACCGCGACCATGGAAATCATCAATATCGTTTATGATTACCGGAAGCTCTCGATTCCCCTGCTCGACGGTTACGCCCTGCCGCTTTTCCACAGCTTTTTTCCGTCCAATGAATCGTTCAGCGAAGAACAGATGTGCCGTCCGCTTTTGCATCTGGCGGAAGACAAACGGGATGAAATTTACCGAAAAATCATGCGTCTTGATTCGGAATTGAAAGAGTCCCAGCCGGGCAAATATTTTGTCGCTCTGGCGTTGTTCATGGAAATTGTGGCGCTGTTGGCTCGTCATGGCACCGTCAAACCGGTTCCCGGCCATTCGGAATTCCAGATCGGTGAAGTCATCAGCTACATGAACCGCCATCTGGAACACCCGATCAATATCGAAGACCTGACCCGCCATGCCAACATGTCGCGGACCAATTTATTCCGCAAATTCACGGCGACGGTCGGCTGTTCCCCGCAATCCTACCTCCAGGAACTTCGGATCAAAAAAGCCGCCGAATTATTGCTGGGCACCAATCTCCCGGTCGAGGAAATTGCCGTCCGCTCCGGCTTTTGCGACAGCAATTATCTCTGCCGGGTTTTCCGCCAGAAACTAAACACCACCCCGCAAAAATTCCGCAAAAGCAATTCCTAAGCTCAAAATCCCACTATCCTACGTCATTTTTGTCATTTTCGTCCTTTAACTCAACATCTGACGAGATCGTCCAGCTCCGTAAATATCATTAGAAATGTGTTAGAAAATCGGCTCTCTCTGACATTGAATTTGAATTCGGAAAAATCACCATATAATGTATCCTCAATTCAATATCTAAAGGAGATCATTATGAACGGCTTGCGCAAGTATTTGGTTGAATTTATCGGTGCTTTCTTTCTGATCCTGACCATCGGCTCCACCATCACGCTGAACGGTTCCGGGGTCATCCCGCCGCTGGCCATCGGAGCAATTCTGATGGTGATGATCTATGCCGGTGGAGCGATTTCCGGAGGACATTACAACCCGGCCGTCACGTTGGCGGTTTTCATCCGGGGAGCGATGGCAAAACGCGACGTTTTGCCCTACATGATCGCCCAGGTGGCAGGGGGTGTAATCGCGGCATTGGCGGTCATGGAATTCCGCCATGAACCATCCGCCACAGTCCCCCCCTTCAACTTCCGGATTCATGATCTTTTGTTGGCTGAATTTTTGTTCACTTTCGCGCTGGCTTTCGTTGTTCTTTCTGTGGCAACGCTGAAGTCGACCGCCGGAAACTCCTATTTCGGGCTAGCTATCGGCGGCACGGTGATGGCCGGGGCGTTCGCGGTCGGCGGCACGGTTTGCTCCGGCGCGTTCAATCCGGCGGTGGAGGTCGGGCTGGCCTGCATGCGGCTGACCCCGTGGGCCAACTCCTGGCTGACTATTCTGGCGGATTTCGCCGGTGCCACCGCAGCAGCCCTGGTCTTCCTGTTTCTTCACCCCAGGGAAAAAGAAATCGGCTCATAAACTTGGCTCATCACGCTCAAAATCGTCCGACTTCTTTTTGACGGGCCAAAACTCCAATTTCTATAATTCTTTACGATAAAAAATTTGTAATACTCAAGCATGAGATTATTTTAAGTATCATCTAAATTTAGGAGGTGACCATGAATTTCAGCAAAGATGAATTGTAGCAGCTCGGGTGTAACCAAAAGAAGATTCTTTATTTTATTTTCATCGGATTTATTGTCTTACTTGCTGCGCCGACAACCGGGGCTTTGGCTCCATTTATATTGATCGCCTGTAATATTGTCGGGATTATTTTCATGTATCAGTTCGCGCGGTCTCTCAAAATAAGTATTCTGCTGACCATCCTGTTTATGATTCTGATGTGCATACCGTTGATTGGTCTTGATCACATTGCTGATACTGAACGGCAGCGCCACCAAAATTCTGCGCACAAACGGTATTCCCGTCGGTCTGATGGGAGCTTCCAAGCCGGATCTGGAAAAATTAAAAATCCAGGAGCCGGAACCGGGTGCTTGAACCCGGCCCCAAAGCCGCATCCCCTTAAGGGATAGGCACTGTCGTGATCTTCATATTGCCGTTGTACAGGATATAACTCGAATCGCTTTTAGCGGCGGCCGGCTCGAAATTGAACTGAAACGTCAATCCGCTTTTATTGCGGAGATTTTCCGGCAACTTCAACTCCTTGCCGGAGAACTCCGTCGTTTCCCAACGGCTTCCGTCATCGGCAATAATGACCAGTTTTCCGGGAGCGGCTTTGAAGCGAAAGGCCAAATCAGCAATCGCCAGTCCCGCCGCAGCTTTGACCGGCAACTCGAGAACCGCGGGTTTGTTGACGTCAACAAACCGACATCCCCAACGATCCGGTTTGGCATTTTCCAGCTTGAAATACATCTTCCCCGTTCCGCCGAAAATAAAGGAGTCTTTCCAAAGCAATTCCTTCCCTTCCGGCACTGCTCTCAGATCGAAATCGACGCCGCTCACGGAAGTCAATGTGGCGGCTTGCCGGTATTCGAAAGCCCAGCGGCCAAGGTCCGACTCGCAGAATTCACGGAATTTCAGGATATTGCTTTTGATGGCTTCGCGCCGCGCCGGATCGGTATTGGTGTTGATTTCGCGCAGAATTTCAGCCGCCAGCGCCGAGTGACGCCATGCCTCAACGGCCAGACGGGTCCGCCAGGCGGTATTTTCATCCATTTGCGGAATTTTCGCCTCGGCGGCGTCAATCAGCCGGTTACAGGACTGAATAACCGCCGGAGTCAGCAGATAGGGAATTTCCTGGACTTCGCCGACAATCGACGACAGGGAATCCATCTGCTTCTGCAACGTCATATGATACTGATAGATATCTTCGGCGGCCGGCCCGTAAGCCTTGCGGCAATACTCGCGAACCAGCGGGTCCGCCTCCAGATACGGATTCCAAAGCAGCTTGCCTATCAGGTACAGCGTTATATTCTGGGTACCCCAATTCAGATGACTTTCGCAATAAAACTGCCTCATCTTGCCGGAATCCGCCCAATGCCGGAAATCGTCGGGCATTTGTGTAAGCACCGGATACGGAGTGACAAACGCATAGTGGGTATAGTACGTATACACGCTGACCTGATCGCAGTTTGCCGCGAAATAATTGAAAATCTCCTGATAACGCTTGTTCCCGCTCGAGAACAAAGGTTTCGCGTGATTCACCCCCAGGCTTTTGACGACATGCCAACTGGTGAGGTCCGGAATCACCCCGGCAGATGGCTTACCGTGCTCGGGCACACGCCCATGGTTGCTGTAGACGTAATAATAGACCAGTACCCTCGGGAAAGTTTTGAGCAACTCGGCATGAACCAGATTGGCGAAATGCATCACCTGTGACGAAGCGCTGCCGTCAGCATCCTGGATCGTCTTACAGTTTTCGCAATCGCACCGGGCCGCATAATAATCATTGGGTGAGACATTGACCCGGATCCGCTCGATCGGAACTCCTTTATCCAATTCTTTTTGAATCGACGGCTTGCAGTTTTCCGCAAAAGTCGCCGCCGCTTCGAGGTTGGTGAAACAGATCTGCCACGGGTCGGCCGCCTTGCTCATGCGCCGTCCGTTCACCAGGTTGAACCACTCCGGATGCTCCTTGCCATATCGGCTCACCGGCAGATAAGACGCGTAGCTATGCCCGCTGCCAAGGTTCGGAAACGCATCCCGGGCCTGTAGAGGATTATTGCTCAGCCGCATGCGCCAGGCCCACAGGATCGATGCATCCCGGCCATGTTCCTGGTCATTCAACATGGATTCCGGAGAACCTACCTGCTTGCGCCCATATTCTCCTCTGCCCGAGGTGACCGCAGACGCCCGGTACTCAAAGAACGGAATCTGATACTCCTCCCCTTCCGCCCAGGTCACCGCCGATACAGTCGGCAGGTACACGCCATGCCGCCCCGGCAGCAGCCAGTCGATGCCGGTCTTTTCCAGCAGATGCCAGACGCTGAACATAATGCCGGTGCCGTTCCGCCCGACCAGGTGAATCCGGTCTCCCTTCACTGCCACGGCGAAACAGTCATAATGCTTCGCGCCGCGCCGCTCGAGTTCCTCCGCATACGTCCGGTTTTCCGGACGGCTGCCGATAATAAATGCCGGCTGCGACTCTTCCGGAAGTTTCGAGGTTATTTCCGGAGCCTTGCCCGTCCGCTTGCCCAGATATGCCTGGAGCTCTTCCGCGGCAAAAGTTTCAGCCGGAGTCGGCTTTTCCGGAACTACGATATATCCTTGATTAGCCGGAGGCCAGGAAAAATCAGCCAGAATCATGCCGGTGAGAAATAAGGCAAAAAACATCAAAAACAATTTCATTGGGTATAATCCTTTGTTATAAATTTTATTCAAATTTGCGGAGCGCCGACAATTCCAGATTATCCCCGTAGACAGAAGGAATCGAAGTCCCCGGGATAATTTTGGCATGGCCGGCCAGGAAAAGTGCCGATCCGCCGGTATTGTTGTGGGATGGAATGAGCTTGCCGGAACTCGTGGAACTGTTTTGCACCACGTAACGGGTCGAAGCGTCGGCCCAAATCCAGGTCGATCTCAGCGTTCCATTGGGTTTCAGCAATTCATTGGGCCGGGTCACGCGGATCGGCGCGCTGGTGGCATAGGTGGCGGTACCATAGGAACGCGTGTACAAACGGTAAAAAAACTGCAAATTAAAGCTGGTCGTCTCGGGACGGAACGGACACATGATAAGGGCAGTGGAATCGAGATACGCCAACCCTCTCCCGGGGCTGGGATTCGCATATTTCCCCAGCCGGTTCCAGATCGAATGCTCAAACCAGAAACTCCACGACGCGTTTTCCCAGAAAGGCATATAATCGTTATAATCTCCGCTGTATTGATGGTAAGCCAATCCCACCTGACGGACATTGCTGAGACATTTGGTAATCCGGGCCTTCTCCCGCGCCTTATTCAGCGCCGGCAGCAACATTGCCGCAAGAATTGCAATAATCGCTATCACTACCAAGAGCTCGATAAGAGTAAATCTCTTACTTATTCTCGTCATCTTCATCTCCTGTCGTTAGTTTTTCATAAACATTAAATATGAAATTTTCATATCATGACTTAATTATAACCCATATTCCCGAAAAAGTCAATACCGCATATCATTAATTTTTGATTAATTTATAGGAAAATGAATTGACTTTTCCTGAAAAACGATTATAATCTATTATATGAAATTTTAATATGAAAAACATAAAACCAATATGATAGCCGCAAAAAAATACACACTCAAAGACATTGCCCAGCGAGCCAATCTCTCGGTGGCCGCAGTATCTCAGATTCTGAACAACAAAGCCAATGACTACAGTTCGGAAGACTCCAAAGCGCTGGTCCGGCGCATTGCCCGGGAGCTGAATTACAAACAGGCCTTCAAGGATAAACTCACCCGCGGCGATTCCACCAATACCATCGGACTGTTGATCGCCCTCCCCTGGCTGGTCCGTGAGGAACACTGTTCCCAGATCATTCTGGGGTTTACCCAGTTGCTCAATCAGAAAAATTACAATATTTACTGGCGCTTCATGAGCAATCTGGAGCAGGAAAACCTGAGCTTGACGCAAGAACTGATTGAGCGCGGGGTAGGACATTTCATCTTTCTCGGAGAGCCGTTCGGATTTCCGCAGGTCGTCCATGAGATCGAAGAGAAAAAATGCACCTTCCTGACCTACGGCGTCCTCACCCGCAATATCTCCCGCCGAAATATCTGCTCGGATAGCCTCACCGGCTCAAGAGATGTGTTCAAATATCTGCAATCGCTCGGCATCCGGAATTTCAAATTCCTGACCAATGCCAACAGCAATCGCTTTCAAGCCTTCAAGGAAGTATTTCCGGCTGTGGACATGGCGGAACATTATATTCCTCTCGAGGAAACCGGCTGGGGCGACTCGCTGGACCTGTACCGGGAGATCGGATACCGCAAAACGCATGAATTCATGCAGAAATACCCGGAAACCCAGGCCGTTTTTTACCACAGCGATTATTACGCCCTCGGCGGAGTCCGCTATCTCCACGAACACGGATTCCGGTTCGGTCGGGATGTTATTGTTTTCGGATTCAACAACACTTATGCGGCCCGCAGCAGCATCGTCCCCATCTGCAGCGTAGAACACGACACAGCCCAGATAGCCAAACTCATCGCGGACCACGTCACCGGCACCGAAAACATCCAGATCGACATCCCCACCAAACTGGTAATTCGATAACTGTTATTATTGCTCTTCCGCTGTCAAAGCGAAAGCCCCTAATATGTTGTTGGTATTGCTCATTCTGAGCTTAAAGAAGAGTTGTTTTGCCTTTCGGAAGTTTTCCGGGAGTGTAAGCGGCATAGTCGAGGTGTCCTGATCGAAAGGGCCAACTGGAAGTTCGATGAAATTTTCACCATCCGTGGAAAGCATGATGGTAATTTTTTTCTCTTTTACGAAATCTGTGGTTAAACGCAACGTATCGAATGGTCTGTCGACTTTGCCAAGATCCAGAACACCGTCCAGTTCCTTGAGATAAAAGAAATAGTAATAACAATCACTTCCCTTGCGGTGATGTACTTTAAATTCGGGCGTGCGGAGGTAAAACTCGGCAACCGCCGGCAGTCCTTCGAAAGGCTTTTTCCAGGTCTCTATTTTAGCGGGCGGCTTGATCGGATATACCTCGAATTCTCCTTGCCGGTTCCGAAAAATACGTGCCGTAACCTGGCCGCTTTGCACGCAAAAGATCCAATGAACCGGATTCTGCGAGCTCCATTCAAGTTGTTGCTCCAGAATGATCTTTCCGGAAGGTAACTGCCATCCTGTCCAACGGTTTGTATGATTATGACCAGCCAGAATCAGGATTTCTCCGGGGAAATGATCAAGCTTGTCGCGCAGAATGCTGTGCATCTGCCATTCCGCATTGAGGCGCCCAACCGGCTGATGCTGCAGAAAAACGACGTTGGTTCCCTTTTTTACCTGCTTTAAATCCTCCTCGAGCCATGCCGTTTGGGCGTCGTCAAGATAACCCGCATGCCCTCCGTTAAGTACGATAAAATGCACCCCCTTGACATCGAATGAATGATACGGTTGCAATGCGGGAAAAACACTGCGTACCAATTCGCACTGGAAATCGTCGGGTGCGGTGGTTTCGTGATTGCCGATGACCAGAACATAAGGGATTTGTCCAAGAAAACTCAAATCGGTTCTAAAATTCGTCAATTCCCTGACCGCTGTTTCATTCAATTTTTTATTGGCTCGATGCCCAAAAAATACTGAACCGTTTGAAATCATATCCCCAAGGGAAACGAAAAATGCAGAAGCCGGAGAATATGCCGTCATTTCACGCAGCATTTCCGGAAAACACTTTTCTGCCCTGGCCTCTTTCCGCCCATAATGGATGTCGGAGGCGACGGTGAAGTAAAACGAATCCTCCGCTTCCGGGTTGAATCCTGCCTTACGAAACGCATCCGGTAGAGTTTTTTCCGCTCCAGCAAGCACCGAGGCACCAAAACAAAACACGACGATGATGATAATTTGCATTTTACTTTGTCGGAGCATAAATTACCTCCTCACTTCTTTTCTGAAGTCAACAGCATGACCGGGTAGAGATGCGGTTTCATCCAGCATCCTTCCGGCACGGTATTCAGGGTCAGCGATGAACGGAGTTTTTCACCGTCATTATCATTGACCATCAGCGAAAATCCGATGGCCCGATTCTCCTCGAATTGCATCGGTTCCAGCAGATGCCGCGGAAACGCGAGCTGATAACGGTAACCATTCTCTGTCCGGCTGAATATGCATTTGACATCCGGCTCGATGGTGTCCGGTTTCGGGGCCAGCAAACCGTTGGCCAATTGCTGTTCCGGGGCAATCCGCCGGTAAACGACCGCTTTGTCGTTTCCGACCGGAATCACGTCATAGTTATAATCGTTTCCGTCATGGCCTGGAGTTTCCCGGGTACGGGCATCGCAGAAGGTATCGAAATAAAGCTGCAGCGAGTCATAATTATAACCTTTCTTGATCGAACGGTCATCCGAACTCGGAACCGGGAAGAACTTATCGTCGACGACGTTTACGCAGAGGAAAAACCAATCATCGTTCCACGCGGTCTGGATATCGGCCTCCAGGTCGCCCGCTTTGCCTGGGATGTCTCTGGTGATTCGCGAGGTCAGCGGAATTTTCGGAAAGGCGGACCACGCCGCCGGATCGTCATAACGGAATTGCGCCGATACTTTACGACAGGCAAAGCCACTGAAGGAGAAATCCTGAGTATACGAAGCGCTTCCGCTTTGCCAGCTCGCCGGCAATTTGTATTGAGTTATTTTCGCATCAGTCAGCGGCTGGGGCAGTTTCATTTGGAAATCCGCCGACTTGGCGCCCGCCAACTCCAAATGACGCTTTTCTCCGGCGAAAGTCCACTCGCCGTTAAACGGACGATCCAGCAAATTGGTAACGGTAACCTTCGCCGTTTCTGGGCCGGTGACGCCTATCGTCACGCCGAGCGGCGATGCCGTCCCACCTGTCAATATCCCGGCGGAAAGGGCCGCACAAAACTCATTCATGCTGCCGGGTTTTCCGACCAGGAAAATCGGCATGGAAGTCACGCCATACACTCCGGAAGCGGCGTCAATCGGATTACTGTTGATATCCAGCGCGGACTCGAGCGAACCTTTGAAATCAAACTTGGCCCGGGGCGGCACTTTCAAGCCGTGATCGACCTCCCGAATGTACGACCACAATGCCGCCACCGGGCGCTTTTGGGAGTCTTCAAAGACATAACAGCGGACTTGGGGTGCAAAACGGATATCCCGGCTGAATTCGGCGTTTCCGAACAACTGCCCTAAGGTGTTGGAGACCGTCTGTAATTGCATCGGAGTCTGATCGATATCCAATGCGCACCATCCGCTCCAGGTGTTCAGCGAACGAATATTCTTTTGGTATTTAAGGGCGACCAGATAACTGCGGGCGGTATAAGCGGCACTGATGTATTCGCCCCACCCCATATCATAGCTGACGGAGTAAAGCCGATAATGATCGGTGGAGCAACCGGCGTGGGGATTCAAACCCCATTCAGGAAGATTGCTGGGGGTATAGTACGCCCCTTCGTTCCAAGTTACCGGGGCATCGCCATACCCATGTTTTTTCATGACCACCAACAAAGCGGCAGTGTCGGCGTCGAGGTCGGGCCGCTCCGGAGTTTCCCGGTAGGGATGAATAGCCAACATATCGAACTTGATGCCGGTATTGAGCCCGGCGGCTGTGAGCACGTCGTCGATATAGCGAATACCGCCAACCGGACTCATATTGGTCGGTCCGCCGTCCAATAAAACGGTTTTCCGGGAATCGAAGCGCTTCACACCGCGATAGACCGCATGGAGCAGTTTGGCAAACTCGCCGAACTTGCGGGTCGGTAGCAGCAAATCGTAGCGCCCTGCCCCGTTTTCGCCGGAAATAAACCATTTGTCCACCCAGGGGCTGGCCGCCGCCGCGGCATACGCGCCCTCTTCGACAATCCGCGCGATTTCCGGCGTAACTTCACCGATCTTATTGAAATCCTCGATATAAACCTTGTCCCCCACTTTGAAGGGATTGTATTCGCGCCCCTTGATTCGAATCCGCTCCGCCATACCGCGACCACTATCGGAAATACGGTATTTCCAGAGCAGTTCATAATCTTCTTTGCTTTTCTTATAGCTGGTCGATCCAATGCCGATCCGCATATTGCGCTCCGCAATCTTCTCCCGATCAAATGCATTCAAACGGATCTGATTGCCGAAAATATCCTTGTTGCAGTGGGTATTATCGAGAAACTTCATGCGGGCGAAACGCATATAATCGGTATATTTAGAACCATCGGCAAATGTGAATCCCGTGGCCAGCACAAAGACACCATTTCCAACGGTATTTTCCAGCTCCAACGGCAGGATGCTTCCGCCTTTTTCTCCAATCGTAAACGGCAACGTACGCGTCCACAATTCACGGTGAAAACAATCCCTCACCGAAACGGCGACAGTCCCGCTGAGCCCGGCAGCTCCACGCAGTTTCAGAGACGCCTTGACCGGGGTTCCCGCCGGAATAAAATTATCGGCAGCGGACGTGCTCAACATTACAGCGAGCTTCGGCTCGATATATTCCGTGGCGGTATCCCCTTTTTCCAGCTTGAGCCCGTCAAACCAGATTTTCGCCTCCGGATCATTGCCTGAATACTCAGCGCCGAAAGTCATCGACGCTCCGTTATTCGGTTGCCGAAAGCTGTAGGAATAGCGCTGCCATTCACCGGGGACGACATTGATCGGCTTCAAATTCAAAAACGTCCCCCAACGTGCGGTCGTACCGAAAAATTTCACTTTCATGCCCGGCTTTTCCGCTTTAGCGTAAAAACTCAGCGTATAGGTTTGATCGCTTGCCATCGGTAAACCGAAAGTGGTAAACGATCCCGCCTTGGTGTCGTTACGCCGCACCGTCATTTGCATGGAGTGCCGTCCGAACTTCGCTTCTTTATCCGTAATTTCCAGCGGCTGATTGGAAGGAGCACAGAAACGGCCCGTTACCGTATAATAACGCATCCCGGCTTCAAAAGACGAATTCTGAATCAGATTATTTTCCGGGCCGGTGAAATCCGGCACCCGCAGCCGGTCGTTTTTCCAGAATTTGATGCCTTCATAAGATTCCCCGGCTTTTTCCGCCAACGGCGGCAGAACCTTGCCGAAATCCATGGTGAAATTCAACTTCCGCTGATCTTTACCGAATAATAACCGAATCAGAAACTCCTGTTTTTTGGAGAAAAGCAACTGCATACTGCCGGGCCGGAAACTGGAAAGCATGATCTCCGACAATGGATTGCCCGCCCCGATCATCACCGTATCATATGCTTTATTCAGAGTGTGGCCCTTCCCTGCTTCTGCCAGCTCAAGTTCATTCTTTTCCTTTTCGCTGATCATCAGGGCTTTGCGATCCGTATAAACCATGGAATTGAGCAACATGCTCACATGCCCGGTCCTGAATTCAAACTCATCCAAACCGGAAACGGAATACTCCATCTCGAAATTCATCCGTGCTCCCTCCACAGTCAATGCCTGACGGTAATCGGCATACCCGGCCACTTCCGAACGGGAAACATTGGCATAAACCGGAATCTTCATCGTCCAGGTATAACGCTGCTTTTCGGGCTCGGCAACAAAATTATGCTCTACAACCTTATTGCTGTTGACTGAAAAATAATTGCTGAATTTCGACGTGAAAAACAAATAAAATCTCGCCAGCTCCTGCCCGTCGCTGCGTATGCAAAAAGTACCGCCTTCATTGAATTCCAGCATTTTATTCCCATAGGAAACCCGGTATTTTTCAAAGCGTGGCGCCAGTTGCACCGTGGCGCTTTCAACAACATTCTCTTGAAGCGCGAACGGCGCCGGCTGAGTGTATTCCGCCACTGCCGGCGTCAACAAAGCCAACATTGATAAAAATATGCTGATTCTCATTGTTCAACTCCCCTAATTACTTGGTTGCCAATCATTGGTCATATAAACAGTTGACGGATGAATTCTGACGGAACCGTCAACATACAGAAAATTACTGGTATTGTTATGATTGAACGCAGCGGCATACTTCCGGGTCGCCGCAGTCACTGTGGGACGCGTATAGTTGGGCATGGCATACCACTCCGGCGTCGAAACACTGGCATTGAAATTGAGCGGATTTCTTTCGATCATGATAATGGTCCCCGAACGAATGAAAGTATATTTTTTCGGTTGACTCTGAGCCAGGGTGCTTCCCGTCTCTTCATAATGGGAAAGACGCCAGCCAATGGAATTTTTATCAGTAGCCCCGGCATCGGAGGGGTAACTGTATTTGAGCGTGGGCGAGTAAGAAAGACAGAGTCGCGAGGTGGAACAATCCGTACCATAGGCATTTTTCTTGACCTCCGGACATTCCATATACTTTTTCAGATTGATAATTTCCTCCGCTTTGGGCGAAGCGTAATCCTTGATGACGTCGAGTGTATATCCCATGACATACTGCCATGAATTATTCCGACCTTCATGACGCACGCCCCAGATATATTCGTCATAAGTCCCGGCATAGTTCATGGTGCTCAGAAACATCTGTTTCATGCTGTTGGTACAGTGAATCCGCCGCGCCACCGAACGCGCCCGACTCAGCGCCGGCAGCAGCAGCGAGGCCAGGATCGCTATGATCGCGATCACGACGAGGAGTTCAATGAGTGTAAAATTCCTACGATGTTTTTCCATATTTCCTCCTATTTCGTATACAATTCAATGCGGCGGACGGTAAACAGCCGCGGGTTGATGTTCGGACGGAAAAGAACCGAAACCAGATTGCGGTCTTTCGGCAATTCCGTGGCTTCGTCAACGACATAAACAGCGGCGGGGTAGGATGGTTTCATCGCGGCGTAACGGTCGAGGCGTTCCGGAAAAAATGCGGATTCCGCCAACAGCGTTCCATTGAGCCGCAGTTCCGCGATATCGCCCTGCCCCATTCCTTCAACCAGAATTTCCAACCGGTCAAGCGGCCGGTCCTGATAAATTTCAATCGGAATAATCACTCCGGCCCCATGCGCGGCCGTGGCCGGCAGCGGCTTATCGTCACCGCGATAAATATAATTACCCGCCCACGGGTATTCTCCGCGGCTTTCCGCCGCGTACATTTTCGGCTGCGACGCCATTTTTTCGAGTGAACCGCCTTCACGGAGCATGGTCACACTGGGCATATGATCGGGAGTATTGGCGTCGTGCTCGCCCAGCCAGTTGAAAAGACTGATCGAATCGGCTCCCTGATAGAGAAAATTGCTGAAAAAACCGCGCTGGTATTCCACACAGGGATCATGATACCCCTCAGCGGTATGATGCGCGTCAAAACTCGGACATATCCGAATCCGGTTGCCCCCCGGTAATGCCCGGAATGCGGCGATATCCACATTGCCCCGCCCTCCCGGTACCAATACGTCGATCAACCCCTCCGCGATCCACCGTTCCACTTCCAGGCCGTCCAGATGATTCCCCGCGACCGTGTCGCCTACACGCACCAACAATTGCAACCGGCAATTCCGCTTCTCGCCGACCTCGCACAGCATGGCTCGCACCATGCGGACGAATTCGGTTGCGTGGTCTCGCATTTCCCATTCCCGCCCCGGCGGCAGACAGGGAGTATGGCGCGCAAAATCGAGCTGCAACCCTTCGAGCTGATAATTCTCCATGAGATCGCGCAGTACGGCAATTTTATGCTCCCGCAATTCGGCATTGGCCAGATTCCACAATCCCTGAGGCCACCAGCACGGGATAAGCCAATCCGGATGGGCTTTTTTCAGATAATTCTCCCGCCGCGGATCATCACCGGGCAATCGCCCCTCGCCGGCAAAACACGGATGCGGCAGATCCACCTCGGAAATACGGTGATTCCAAAACGAGGAAACTCCATGACGCGAAGCCGTACTGATGCAACTATCGAGCCAGTCGATCCCCTGAGCCATCCACTCATGCAATTTGGGATAATCGCGCAATGGCAGTTTGCTGCGGGTATAGACGCTCCACGCCTCGGACTCGATCCCCATATCCCAGACGATAGCCCCGACCATACTGCCGGGAATGAACCGGAAGCGATGGGCAAGCCATGCTTCAAGCGTCATTTCCGGACGGGTCATCAAATTAAGCGGGACATTGGCGTCTTCTTGCAAAATCAGTTTATGTTCAATATTCATTTTGATATTTCTTGTCCTATCGGTTATATTATATTATTGTATATGAAAATGGAGTTTTTGCAATGGCTAAAACAGTAAAAGAAATATCCAAATCAGTAAATATCCGCAACATCAAATCGATTCAGGGATTGCCCTTTCTGCATGACAATCTGAAACAACTCCGTGATTTCGAAATTTTCGAAGGAGGAATTGCCACATTATACGGCGAACCGCCTTTCGAATGGACCTCGGGCCCCAACAAAGATTCTACCATTCTCTGGTTTGTTTTGCGCGGGCACATCTCCATCGAAACCGACGTCGGCCTCCGGGTGGAAGGCCGCGAAGGCACACTGCTACTGCGTTCCTCACGGGAAAACCAACGGATAATATCTCATCAGGAGGAATTCGAACACCTCTATCTCAAACTGAACCAGCCGCGCCCCCGCACCACCGCGCAGCCGTCGGTCAATGCGGAAGAACTCCGGAACCTCGTGGCAATGTGCTGTTCCGAATATACGATCCGCCGGAGAAATTCCAATGAAGTGCTCCATCACCTTTGCGGCCTGATTGTCGCGTTGCTGGAACGCAACCTCAATGGCGATATACCGTCCGGACGCACCGAAAAGCTGTTCCGCCTGTTGGAGGAAGATCCCCACAAGGCCTGGACCGTCGAGCAATTGGCCAACGCCATGAACATGTCCACTTCACTGCTCTACAAACTCTGTTGTCAGGATTACGGCAAAGGCCCCGCCAAACTGATTCAGGAAGTAAAAATGCTGCAAGCCGACAGCCTGCTCCACGCCGGAGACGACACTCTCGAGGAAATCGCCGCCTCACTGGGCTATTCATCCGCTTTTGCCTTTTCCAAAATCTACACCAGACACTACGGCAAACGCCCCGGCCAAGTCCGCCGCGAGCGCTGACCGATTACGTTGATTTTTTATTTTTCGGGAATTTTTCAATAACCGGTATTTACTTTTTGCCTTGCTTGCTGTATCATAATGTCATCAAAAGACAACAAACGATAACAAGCAATATATTTTGAGCTTATGTTAAGAAAAAAAGATCTTATTTATGAGCATTTGAAAAATTCCGTCACGCTTGAGAACTATCCGGACGGCAGGATTCCCAATGAACGGGATCTGGCCGATCAGCTCAAAGTTTCGCAGCGGACATTGCGGGAAGCGCTGGCCCGTTTGGAAGCGGAAGGCTTGATCGAGCGCATCCGCTCACGCGGTACCTTCATTAAAGCCTCCACCCCAATCGGCTCAAAACGCTGTTTTCTGAATATTGAGTGCAGTTCGGCAGGTATCGAAGGTCCGTTCACTTATGTCCGTTCCAGTATTGAAAAAGAATCAACGCGCAATGGTTACGACGTGGTAACCATTGATCATGCTCAGGTTGAGAATATGACTTGCGGAGAATTCAACCGGCTTTTTACGGCAAAGGATTTCGCGGGGGCTTTTCTTTGCCTGGACCACCAATTCCTCAAGGCCGATTCGGCTTGGAACAATGCCGGATTTCCGCTTGTATTACCTTATTGTTCAAGCGAATATAAGTTTTCCGATAATATCGCGGTGGTTTATTCCAATGCCCGCGAAAACTGGCGGATGGCCATGGAACATCTGCTGGCCAAAGGACATCGTCGCATTGCCTGTATTACGACTGTTTCACTGGAAAAAATCCGCGGTATGGCGGTAGAGGAATATTTGCATCTTTTGAAGATCAGCAATGCCGACAGCGATCCAGAATTGATTGCACGGACGCATTATGACAAGATCGAAATTCACCGTGCCGTCAATAAATTCATGGATATGCGCAAACCGCCGACCGCCCTGCTCTGTTTTTCCGACTTTTTTGCCATTTATGCCTGCGAGGCTATTCAGAAGCGCGGCTGGAATATCCCCACCGATATGGCGGTAATGGGAACTTGCGGTTACCCCGGCGCCGAATTTCTGGAAATTCCTTTGAGTACGGTAAGTTACAATTATTATGATGCCGGATTGAGTGCGGCAAAACTATTGATTGGATCGGATCAGTGGTTCGGAACCGGCAAGCCGGCTCCAGCCCTGGTCATCCCTGGTACCCTGATCGAGAGAGCCAGCACGGCTATGCACAGAATCGAATTGCAACCACAAATATAGGTATGACAAATGAAAAATGCAAACAAATTTACACTTATCGAGCTGCTGGTAGTCATAGCAATCATTGCCATTCTGGCGGCGTTCTTGCTGCCGGCATTGCAAAAAGCGCGTGCCACCGCCCACAAAGCCATCTGCATCAGCAACCTCAAGTCAATCGGGCAAGTCATGCATATCTACATGAATGACTTCGATGATTACATACCGCAAAAAATCCGTTACGACGATGGCATGACCTGGCAGAGATTGTTTTCCCGGCCGGAACTGAATTATCTGGATTACAGGGTAACTTCGGGGGTGCCTCCGGAAGGTATTTTCCGCTGCCCGGCGGAAAAACTAACCGCCGTCACTGAATTTGATGGTACGGCTCTGACGGAATGGAATGCCTGGAAAGGGACGCATTACGGTGTCAACCGGTATTTGAGTACAAGTTACCTTCCCGCAGCCAGCAAGATAACCAATGTGGTTTACCGTAAATTCCGCGATGTTCGCTATCCCGGAGTTACTTATGCTTACGGCGATAAAGGTGGACGTGATGATGCCGGTGGCATTCGCACTTCCAATGCGGAACTCCGGGCAGCATATTATTATCCCTCATTGCGGCACAGTGGAACATGGAATATCGGAATCGTGGACGGTCATGTGGAATCACCCAAGAGTTATCCTTTAAAAGGCGACAGTTATGACTTCAAGGACTTCACCTGGGCTCCCACTCAATGGTGATAATGGAGGGCAAAAAATTGTATAAAAGCAAAAAAATCAGTTTGATCGTCCTGGTCCTGAACCTGGCGGTAATTCTTCCGGCTCAGGAAAAACCGGAATTTCGTCCTACTTTTGAAAACTGTTCGTTCTACTGGAAGCCGACCGGAAAAACCGATATTCAAAACTTGACATTGCGTTATCGGAAATTGGGTGACAAGGACTGGATCACCGCCTTCAAGCCGGTGTATATTCCGGAAGAAAAAGCCTGGCGCGGCTCCATTTTGATGTTGCGGGAAAACCAGACGTATGAAACAGAGCTCCAGACTCCCGATGGAACCCTTAACGATACATTCACCACCCGGAATTCAGTATTTCCCGTAGGCAAAACCATCGAATTGAAAACCACCGGTCCCGTTATGATTACCGAATCAGGCACGGCGGACGCTTATATCCGCTATACGCTTCCACCGGGCCGGGAACTCACCGGCAATGCCGGGATGAAAGCGGTTTTGACCGTGGCGAATGCCGAATTTATTATCCTGGATGGCGTTATCCTCAAGGCCAATGGCGCCCAAAGCGGCGCCCTACTTGAAAATTCCCGGAATATCGTGCTGCGCAACTGTGAAATTTCGGATTTTGGACGCACCGGCGAACAACGGCTGGATCTGGACGGCAAGTTTTATCTCAAGGGAAGCAACAAAGGCGCTATTAACTATGATGCCGGTATCGAAATCCGCCGCAGCGGTGACATACTGGTGGAACGCTGTGCCGTTTACGCGCCGCGCGGACACGCCAACAGTTGGCAATATTCGCATCCGGCCGGTCCCTGCGCGGTTTTCATGAATTTCGCCCAAGGCGGCGTAGTGCTCCGTTACAACGATTTTTTCGGCAGCGACCTGCGGCGTTACAACGATGTGATCGAGGGGGCCGGCAATGGTCTGGATAACGGCGGTTTTTTCCGCGACGCCGATATTTACGGCAACCTTCTTGCGCTCTCCAACGACGATGGCATCGAACTGGAAGGCGGCGGCATGAATCTCCGCTTTTACTTGAACCATATTCGAAATTCTCTGTGCGGCGTCAGTACCGGGAGTTGCCGCTTGGGCCCGGTGTATGTCTTCCGCAATCTCTTTACCGATCCGGGGGATCAACACGGTTACAGCATTACTCCCTTCAAAAACGGTCATGGAAACCAAGGCAAGGGGTCGGTGTTTTTCTTCAACAACACAGTGGCTGACCCGGTCCGAATGGGGTTCAATTCATTTCACGTCAAAGAACCGGAATTGGAACTGGGCTTTTTCAAAGGGTGGGGCCGAAACAATATTGTGGCGGCGGAACGGGTTTTTCAGAAGAGTTTCTTCAAGTGGCCGTCGAACTTCGATCATGATCTGCTGTTTTCCCAGGATTCCGGCGAACAGAAGGAATTGGCGAAACAGAAACAGGAGAAGAATGCGGTCTGGGGCCGGGCGCACTTTGTCAACGCTGCCGCCGGTGATTATCGCTTGAGCGAGGAGTCACCCGGTAGAAACAAGGCGCAGGCTATTCCCGGATTGAAGGTTACTCACATCGGAGCGTTTCAGGAGGATGGTATTGCCGCCTTGCCATATCGCCCGTCGGGTTTATCGGCCAGTCGCAGAAAGTTCTTTTTTACGCCGGATAATTTGGCGAGTGGCCAGACTTTCACAGTGACGGCAGCGGCAAATACTCCTTTCCGGATTCTGCAAAGCGACGATTTTTTCAGTGTGGAACCGCGCAGCGGCTTCCTGCAGAAAGACGTTCCCCTTACTTTGACCGTAACATACCATCCGGACAAAGTAGGCATGGCGCGGCTCAGCAGCGGCGTGGCCTCTCTGCGGTGCTCGGACGGCTGGTCGCTGCCGCTCAATATTTTCGCGGATAACCGCGATATAAGCGTTATCCATCAAGGCGCAATTGTGCTTCCTGTCGACGTAACCGAAGTCGATATACCACGTGACGGCCGTTACTGGATATTTGTGGAAGCCGCCAAACGTAAACCGGTCGATGCGGCACTGGAAATCGGCAACCAAAAATTCGAGCGTATCCGGTGTAATTTTTCGGAATATAAACGTGACCGGGAAATCTGTCAACTTATCCTGCGAGAGCGCCTGGATTTGAAGGCGGGTAAAGTTCCATTCCGAATCAAATTCAATTCCGGGCAGGTAAGCAAAGTTATCCTGACCGACAATCCCGAATATATTTTCCGTTAAAATTTCTGGAGGTTTTCATGCGTATTTTTGGATTATTGGCGATATCGGCAATGTTGTTCTCGGCAGAATGTCAGGAGATCAAAGTGGCGCTGGCCGGCAGTTCAGCCTGTCAAGGCTACGGCAATACCGATCCTAAATTGATCTGGGGCTGGGGCGAAGTGATCGGAGAGTATTTCAAACCGGGAGTTGTGATCCTGAATCACGCCAAAAGCGGACGCAGTTCCAAGAGTTTCATTGCTCAGGGGCTTTGGGAAAAACTGCTGGCTGAGCGTCCGGATTACATTTTCATGACGCTGGGGGCCAATGACACCAAGGGCAAGAAAGACGCTACCGATCCGCAAACGGAATACAAAGATAATTTGCGGCGGTTTGCGTCCGACGCCGACAAAATCGGGGCGCAGATCATCTTTATTACCCTGAATACCTCCCTGGTGAGCGGCCCTGATAAGGATAAAGCGTATTTCGACCGGAAAACCGGACGGCCCATACGCTCCGACCGTCTCGCGTATTGCCAAGCCATGCGCGAGGTTGCCGCCGAACTCAAGAAGCCGTGCCTTGAGCTCTTTGACAATCAAGTCCTGGAATGGGAAGCGCTCGGCGAGGAAAAAGCCGGAAAACTTTATCGCTACAACCCCCAGAAAGAGCGCATCGACTCCAGTCATACCAACAAAGAAGGCGCAAAGCGAATCGCCCGGATCATCATGCGCGAACTGACCAAAAGCTCCTCGCCCCTGGCCACCTGGGTCAATATCGCCAAGCTAGAAAAAGAGTAACGGGTTACCACTATCATATTCTGATTCTGGAAAGTTTTCACATTCGTTATTTGTAAAATCAAAAACTCCTTATAGTTTAACTGTAAGGAGCCTTTATGGAAATAGAAGCAAAATTTACCCCAAAGGGTTTGTTCAGGAAATCAATTGACCCGCAAAAGATTTATGAATTTGCCATGAAGTTCATCACCGCCCATGAAGGCCATATCTTCGAAAGCGGTCAACAGTTGATCCTGAAACTCTGCCCGGAAGGCCAGATATTTCTGGAGTGTCACGACAAGGCTCTTTATGCCTACTGCATGTCCGGGCATGTCGGCCCCGGTCTTCATGTCCAGGCAAATGAATTCCTTGATGAGCTGCTCCAAAACTTCAAACTGTCATCCGATATAACCGACACGACAAATTACCGAACTCACCGGGATTTTCATTCTCTGCAAAATGATTTCCATGAATGTCTGAAGTCGGTACTTTCAAACGCTACCGAAAAAAACGGAGAACAGGCCATTTATGTGAATTGGCCTTTCCCTTACCTATTGCAACATACCGCCGAAGATACCTGGTACTGCAATATCGGTGAATACAAAACCTATGATATTCTCTTGTATCAGTCGAATATTGCTTCTTTTGCTTCTGAGTTTTTCATCTGGCCCAACCGTACAAAAGATGCGCTGTTTTACCGGAACAGTGCTTTAAGCGATGCCTGGTCCAGATATTCTTATCAGCAGGTTGAAGCCGGAGGGTTGGAAATCATCAAAAAACTGGAAAAAGCAGTCTCGCTGGATAGATTCGTCCCCTTTCCGAAAGCTCTTTATTGCGAACTTTGCAGTATTCACAACCACGAACCGATCGACCTCAGTGGTCTCAGTAATAAGGAAACTCCGAATGTCGGATTCCGGAAAAGACCGACGTTGGTTCAACATGAGGGATGGATGTTTCCGCTGGACGGCGGTTTCTGTGCCCTGAACAGGGGAGACAATACCATTTACAGCCAAAAAGACCGGGAATTTTTGGTTAAAACAACATTCTATGACGCTTCCAAGGTAAACCCGGAAGAAGTCAACAAGGCCCTCGCCGGACGCTATTTTGACAAAATGACATCTGATGAATGCATAAGAATTTTCCCAAAAGAAAACGCTCAAATAAAAATGTACAAAATCAACTGGCACTTGCCTTATATCATCTGTAGCATGCTCATGCCCCCTGGCACGACTCTGACCATGACGTTTTACTTTGCCGAAGCGGAGGATTATCATTGGGCCTTGGACATCATCAACAGTGCCGCCTATACTGGAAACAATCGCCCTCCAATTACCAGTCTGAAAGAGTGACATTCATGGCGGCTTGAACGGTTTCATCATTATGGGGTATTGTTTTTCCGATTATAAACGCTATTTTATGAAAAACGGAGAATTTACCATGAATATCGTTTCTTGCCGCCCTGAACATCTGGAAGAGGTACGGGCGATTTATAATTACTATGTTTTAAACGATGTGGCGCTCTTTCACGAAAAACCCTTTTCGGTTGAACAGTACCGGAAAAAATATGATGACATCGTGGGAAACGGTTATCCGTTCCTGGCTGCAGTCAATGAGGCGGGCAAGGTTGTCGGTTTTGCTTATGCCGGTCAATTCCGGAATGCCAGTGCTTACCGCCTGGTGGAATCGACGGTCTACCTGGCCCCCGAATGTCGCGGCGCCGGCACCGGCAAACTGCTTTATGACGCATTGCTGGCCGAACTGGAAAAAAATGCGGATATTTTCGCGGTTATGGCGATCATCACCAGTGACAATACCGGTTCAATCGCTTTCCACAAACGGTATGGTTTTGAGGAAGCCGGTATCTGGCGAAATGCCGGTAAAAAGTTCGACCGAATTCTCGACGTAAGCTGTCTCCAGCTCCAACGGCCTTTCATCCGCAAATAATTTTTTTACACTTGCCAATTGAGTATATTTTTGTCAAATAATATGATAGAGTTTTTTATCGTTAATACGATTAAATTAATATAATATATGAATATATTTTAAGGGCAAAAATCTAATTTCTCAAGAATAATTTTTTTCTGCTTAACTTGTGGGTAAAAAAAGAAGAAAAATCGAATAAAACAATAAAAATCTGCCAAAATCGTTATACTAAGCCGCTGTTTCAACTATTTACACTGCGGAAAAAATATTCCAGAGAAACTTTTTTGAGGTTAAATTCCATAATATTCGACTTTTTTCAAAAAAAATGCTATTTATTGTATTGTGAGTATTGCGTTGAATAGTATTTGAACTATATTAAGTTATGTAAGTTTAGGCATGAGGCCAAAAAAAAATTCAACAAAGGGGAATTTTAAATGGGAAAGAAAAAAGCTGAAACTCCCGCCACTCCGGTAAAAAAAAGCGCCGCTGTAAAATCGACCGCCAAAAAACCTTCCAAAATTAAAGAATTCATTGAAGAAGTAGAAATTGCTGTTGGTTTGAAAAAAGCTCCGGCTAAAAAGGCTGCCGCTCCGAAAGCTGCCGCTCCGGCGAAAAAAGCTGATCCCGTGAAAAAAACTGCTGCTCCGGCTAAGAAAGCCGATGCTCCGAAAGCTGCCGCTCCGGCCAAGAAAGCCGCTGTGAAAGCCGTTGCTCCGAAGGCTGAAAAAGCTGCCGCTCCGGCTAAGAAAGCCGCTGCTCCGAAAGCTGCCAAGGTTGCCGCTCCGGAAAAGAAAGCCGCTGCTCCGAAAGCTGCCAAGGTTGCCGCTCCGGCTAAGAAAGCCGCTGCTCCGAAGGCTGCCGTAAAGGCCGTTGCTCCGAAGGCTGAAAAAGCTGCCGCTCCGGCCAAGAAAGCCGCGGTGAAAGCTGTTGCTCCGAAAGCCGCTGAAAAAGTTGCCGCTCCGGCCAAGAAAGTTGCTGCTCCGAAGGCTGCCAAGGTTGCTGCTCCGAAGGCTGCCAAGGTTGCCGCTCCGGAAAAGAAAGCCGCTGCTCCGAAAGCTGCCGTAAAGGCTGCCGCTCCGGCTAAGAAAGTTGCCGCTCCGAAGGCTGCCAAGGTTGCCGCTCCGGAAAAGAAAGTTGCTGCTCCGAAAGCTGCAGTAAAGGCCGCTGCTCCGGAAAAAGTGGTAAAAAAAAAAGTAAAAAAAGCGGACATCGGTTTGATCGGTATCGCCGTAATGGGCGAGAATCTGGTCCTGAATATGGAAAGCAAAGGTTTTAGCGTTGCCGTATTCAACCGGACAGTAGAGAAAGTCGATAATTTCATCAACGGCAGAGGAAAAGACAAAAACGTCATCGGCTGCCGTTCGATCCAGGAACTGGTTGACAATCTGGCTAAACCGCGCAAGATCATGTTGATGGTAAAAGCCGGCAAGCCGGTCGATGAATTTATCGACGTATTGATTCCTTATCTCGACAAAGGCGATATCATTATAGACGGCGGAAACAGTCATTTTCCTGACACGATCCGCCGTACTTCTTATTTGGAAAGCAAAAAGCTGCTGTTTATCGGAACGGGTGTTTCCGGCGGCGAAGAAGGCGCTCTGCTCGGACCTTCCATTATGCCTGGCGGCTCTCCGAAAGCGTGGCCGGCAGTCAAGCCGATTTTCCAGGCTCTTTCCGCTAAAGTTGCCGACGGCAGCGCATGTTGCGAATGGGTAGGTGACAACGGCGCCGGACATTATGTCAAAATGGTGCACAACGGCATCGAATACGGCGACATGGAAATGATCTGCGAAGCGTATGCCCTGATGAAGAATATGCTCGGCATGAAAGCCAAGGAAATGCAGAAAGTATTCGCTGAATGGAATCGCGGCGAACTCGACAGCTATCTGATCGACATCACCACCAATATCCTGAAAGAAGTCGATCCGGCCACCAAGAAGCCGGTTGTGGACGTCATTCTGGATACCGCCGGCCAGAAAGGCACCGGCAAATGGACCAGCCAGAGCGCGTTGGATCTGGGAGCTCCGGCCCCGACCATCGCCGAAGCGGTATTTTCACGCTGTCTCTCCGCCATCAAGGAAGAGCGCGTAGCCGCCTCCAAGGTTCTGAAGGGCCCCAAGATCGCCAAGCTCGATGCTCAGGCCAAGCTGGATATGATCGAAAAAATCCGTCAGGCACTGTATGCCTCCAAGATTTGTTCATATGCTCAAGGCTTCCAGCTCCTGAAACTGGCTGCCGCGGAATACGGCTGGAAACTGAATTACGGCGATATCGCGCTGATGTGGCGCGGCGGCTGTATCATCAGAGCCACCTTCCTGGGCGACATCAAAGCGGCTTTCGACAAAGATCCGAAGCTGGCCAATCTGTTGCTGGCTGATTTCTTCAAGAAAGCAATCGCCAAGTGCCAGGCCGCATGGCGTGAAGTTGTCGCAGCCGCGGCAATCAACGGCATTCCGGTACCGGCGTTCTCCAGCGCATTGTGCTATTTCGACGCCTATCGTTCGGAAGTATTGCCGGCCAATCTGCTGCAGGCGCAGCGCGATTATTTCGGCGCCCATACCTATGAGCGGATCGATCAGCCCCGCGGCAAATTCTTCCATTATGAATGGACCGAAAACAGCGGCACGACGACGTCGACCACTTATAATGCATAAATTATTCTGAAAACAGACTTGTTTTGTTATAAATTCAGAGTTATTTTTACCCTGTCGCATATTCTGCGACAGGGTATTTTTTTAATTATAGGAATAAAAATAAAAATGAAACATATTGGTCTGGCTGTAGTCCTGATATTATTTTTGACCGGTTGCGAGTGGCTCCGCGATTACCAGGAGTATCCTTCCGACATCACCATTGAAGAACTGCAGAAACAGATGAACGAGTCCAGCGACCCCGACGGGCTCTATCGCAACGCCCATTCCTATATAATGAAACAGACACTGACCCGAAAGGGCATATTCTCAGACGACGATTACATGGTCGAAGTGAAATTCAAGCGTCCCGGTTTGTGGAAGACGACCACCTTCAAGGACAACAAACCCATGAACGCGGTCATGTTCAACGGACGCAAGGCCTGGATTGTCGATTACCGCACCCGGACCTCCACTGAACTGACCGGAACCGTACTGGCGCGGGTCAGCCATATGCAGACACTGCTGCTGCCGGACAGTACATTCCAGGATTCGTTTGAAAAGGTCGCCCTGACCCAGTACCGGAAAAACGGAATCGAATATTATAAAATCGTCGGCCAGAATACCGGCTTCGATCCGATAACCATTTATATCGGCAAATACACCTCTCTGCCCAAGCGCGTGGAGACCCGCGAGGTGCTCAACGGCATGAAAGTCAATTATCTGTCGATCATGGATTCCTATGCCATGTACGACCGGGTAATGATCGCCAACCAGAACACAGTGGTCGTCGACAACACCACTTCGATCTCCCGGGTCGTCCAGTACCGCCTGAACGTGGAATTATCCGATTCCGAATTTCTCCCGGCTTTCGACTGATTATGCTGTTCAAGATTATCGCAGTCGGAAAACTGAAAGATCGTGCATTGGAAGCCCATGTCGGTACGTTTCTCCAGCGCCTTACGCCTTACGCCAAAATTGAAATCCAGGAAGTTCGCGACGGTACACCGGAAAGCGAAGGCGAAAAAATCATTTCGCTGCTGGAAAACGAAAAAGGCTACGTCATCGTATTGAGTGAGGAGGGAAAAGAGATGACCTCGCCGGAATTTGCCGCACTGATTTCGCAGATCGACCGGAAAGTGGTTCTGGTCATCGGCGGCCCTTACGGCTTGGCCGAACAGGTCAAGAAACGCGCCGATTTGCTGATGGCGCTTTCCCGGATGACCTTTACCCATGAAATGGCTCGTTTTATCCTGGCGGAACAGTTATACCGGGCCGTTATGATCAGCAAAGGCAAAAAATATCACAATTAGCTCAATTGTATTTTGTATTTTAAAAGAGGAAGCATATATTTACCTTAATAAATTTAGGAGTGTCGATCGATGAAGCATAAATTGTTGCTGCTGATGGCGGTATTTTTTGGAATCATGGCATTTGTCCTTAATTATACCCAGATCCAGGCCGAGCGCAAAAAGATCCTGGGAAGCGCGGAAGAAATCATTCTGATCAAAATGAATAAATCCTTGCCCAGCGGTCATACCATTCAGGAAGAAGACATTTCGGCCGAGCGCGTCAAAAGATTAAAAGATGAGCGCAATATCCTCGACCGGGAAATCCGCTGGAATTCCAAAGCCAGAATCATCGGTCGCAAACTTGACATCACCAAGGAAAAAGGCGAACTCCTGCAATGGGGCGACCTGAAACAGGCCTACACCCGGGCCAGCGGTCTGGCCGGCCGGGTCCGCAAAAATTACCGGGCCATCTCAATCCCGGTGGACAGTATTTCATCGGTCAACAACCTGATCAAGCCCGACGATAACGTCGACGTCATCGGCACCTTCCGTTTCCCCGAAATGCGCGGCGACAACAGCATGGACACCCTGACGCTGACGATCCTGCAGAACGTCAAAGTATTGGCTACCGGAGCTCAATTGGAGAGCGGCTCCGGGGTCCCCGGCTCCCCCGAACCGACCCGCAGCGGCTACAGTACCGTAACGTTGGAACTGAGCCCCAAGGAAGCGGAAATGATTATTTTCGCCAGCCAGAAAGGCAAACTGACCCTGAGTCTGCGCAATTTCGAAGAATCGAGCTTTACCGAGGAACTCCAGAGCGTCAATTTCAAGTATCTGGAGCAGAATATTCCCAAATATAACGAAGAACGGCAGGGACGCCAACGAAGATAGATACTATGTTTGAAA
>JAVBRM010000209.1:0-12930 GCA_031548025.1 Victivallaceae bacterium
TCAACGGCCAAAATCGTATAAATCTCGTCCGCAGGACGGGGTTTTATGCCGATTTTGCGTCTTGACTCCGTCGACAAACGGAGTACTCCCCGACCGCCTAAAATTTTCTTTCATTTTTTCATATTACTTTTGACACTACCATTATGATACGTATTTCGGCTACAAGTGTCAGAGCTTTATCGCTCCACCCTTAAGAATGCGAAACCTTCGCAAATTCTACAACGTTTTTTACAAAAGATGAAAAATATTGGATTTTCACAACCTTGAAATTCATTTTTGGAAAAGTATTGTTATGAGAAAACAACAGGAGTGTTTATGTGCGGCCGGTTTTGTTTGTGCGAAATGCCTGCTTCCATAGGAAAAAAATTCAGGATTATTGTGAGGCCGGATTTTGTGCCGCGTTATAATATTGCCCCCACCCAAAATTCACTGGTGATCCTTCAGGAAGAACAGGGCTCTCCGAAAATGCAGAACCTCTACTGGGGACTGGTTCCTTCCTGGGCGAAAGATAAAAATATTGGCGTCCACTCCATCAACGCCAGAGCAGAAACTATTGATGAAAAACCGTCTTTCCGCGAGGCATTCAGACAGCGGCGCTGCCTGATCCCGGCAAATGGGTTTTACGAGTGGACAAAAGGCTCCAAAACACCCTTTTATTTCAGCGGCAAAAACGAGAATTGTCCGGTGGTTTTCGGCGGTTTATGGGAAGACTGGTATCATCAGGATGAGCATATCCGCTCGTTCACGATTATCACTACAGAGGCAAACGATTTGATGAGCCCGATTCATGACCGGCTTCCGGTAATTATCCCTCCCGATCATTGGGAGCGCTGGCTCGACCTCAGCATCACCGCCCGGGGCCAACTGGACGATCTGCTGAGGCCAATATCCAATGATTATCTGGTGCGCTACGAAATCGAAATCTATGTCAACAATGTCCGCCACGAAGGCGGACAGTGCATTGAACCAGTAATCAATTTACTCTGAGTATAAGCTTACAAGTTGCACATCTGGCGGATGCTGGCCAGGTCGGCGGCGGATTGGCTGATGCCGGGCTGCGGCTTCTCAATACGGGCCGCCAGCTTCAAGGCAATGTCCAAAGCTTCGGAACAATTGCGGACGAATTGCTTGCGGCATTCGATCTGATTGTCCACGTCGCCCTCGGCGCGCAGCATGTGGCAGTCGAATTCGACTACGCCTTTCCAACCGATATCATTCAGGGCTTTGAACATGAAAACCGTTTCTTTGAGACCTTCCGGGCCGATCAGCGGCGGGAAATCGTTGTCGAACTGTGCTTTGATCTGGCTGCCGAAATGCAGAAATTTCAGCTTGTTCACACTGCAAAGATAGCCGACGGTCATACAGGCATTCAGCAGGCACATGCTTTCATGCTGGAGCAATTCGGGATTCACGCCCCAAAAATCGGATTTTTTGAGTTTACCGAGGATAAAACCGACGGCATGGCCGCTGGTGGGCAGGAACATCTGTCCGCGGGGTTCGTTCGGTTTGGGCTCAACCGTGGCGGCAATGTAATTAGTCATGCCTTGCGCCTGGATATAGTCGGTCACGTGGTTCAGGCCTTCAGCCAGCCAGTCATAAACATTGGCCCAATCGGTGCAGACCGGAACTTCGAAACCGTCGCGGGCTACCCAGTAGATATAATTCTTCGCGCCGAAAAACTGTCCCATGCGCAATGCGCGTTCGACTTTTTTGGCGGCCAGGGCACGGATTGCGGGATCGGGATTGCACAGACCGCCGTCGCGGAACATCTTATGGCCGTGCAAACTACAGACTGCCGAATTGAATTCAACGCCGGCTTGATCAAGCACGGCTTTGATCTCACGTAATTTCTTGTAAGTTTCACTGGAGGGATCGAGGTCGTCTTCCAGGTTGTTCGGGTCCCACGGCACCAGGTCATCGTCATGGAAGCCGGTAGCTTCGATCAGGCCCTGCGAACCGGCCCAGGCAATGATTTTCGCCACTTCCAGCGAATCGATTTTATCCAGAATCGCTCCACCGAACGGATCGCTCAACGGATTTCCCACACACCAGAAAGGCATCGAACGTTTGGTTACACAATATTGATCGAAATTCATTATCAAATCTCCTGTTTTATGGAATTAATATAACGGTTTTCAATCAAAATTCCTTGAATAAATCAACAAAAAGGGGTATTATATCACCAACTATGATAAAAAAAATACAACAGGCATACGGCAACTACTATTTTGATAACCCGCAGCTTCCGATCAAGGTCGCAGTGGTGAATGCTTCTGCCCGGCCACAACATCCGTATGATTTCACCACCACCAGTCATTACCATGATTTCAGCGAACTGGTGGTGATAACTTCCGGCAGCGGCATGCAGTTGATCGACGAGGTCGAATACTTCGTTTCGGCCGGCGACGTTTTTCTGATGCAGGGCAATACAGTGCATCATTTTCCTGACCGCAATGCCATCAGCATGACCAATATCCTGTTTGATCCCGTCCGACTCCCCCTGCCCGAGGCGTTTTTTCGCAAAATCCCCGGCTACAACGTCATTTTCCAGCTGGAACCCGCCCTGCGCGATTACAAGGGCGGCGAAAAGCGCCTCAAACTGGACAAAACAGCACTCGCCAAAGCCGAGGATATCATTGGCCGTCTGCGCAAAGAACTGGCAGACGGCACTCCGGGTTACGAGGCGGCGGCGATTTCCCTGTTGTGTGAATTGATTGTGTTTATCTCGCGGCACTACTCGGACTTTCCCCCGCCGAATCACGCGGCGCTATTGCGGATGGGCGAAGTCATCAGCCAAATCGAACGGCATTATGACTCCGTGCTGACGCTGGAAATGCTCGCCGCCACCGCCAAAACCTCGCCTAACAATCTCCTGCGGTTATTCCGCACTGCGACGGGCGATTCTCCCATCAATTACCTGCTGAAAGTCCGGCTGCGGCACGCAGCGGAACTGCTCCGCACCAGTGATTTTCCGATCAGCGAAATTTCCTGGCGCTGCGGATTCAACGATTCGAATTACTTCTCCAAAAAATTCCAAGCCCTGTATCACCGCAGCCCCCGCGACTATCGCCGAAACTAATGATTCCGGTTTTGGCCCGGCGCATGGCCGCGGTAGATCGCATATTGACGGGTAAACGATGAAACCGCCGAGTAGCCCAATTGAGCGGCAATTTCCTTGATCGGCAGATCGGTATGCAGCAGTAAGGCATCAGCTTGGTCGAGGCGGCGGCGTATCCGGTATTCGTTCGGCGACAAACCGCTCTGTTCACGAAACTGTTTGCGGAAGTTTTCATACCCCATGCCGAGTTCGGCGGCGGCACGGCGCATATCCAGAGGCTGTTCAAAGCCACTTCCGAGTATTTTTTTCGCTTGTTCCAGCCAGCGTTCCGATTCATGATTGGCCAGCCGCAATGCATTGCTGAGAAATTCCATCATCAGGCCGTAACTCCGGCAGCGTCCGTCCCGGGAATCCGCCCGGTCCAGCGAATGGATGTATTCAGAGGCCAGCAGTATCAATTGCGAGTCCAAGCCGGGCCGCAGCAAAGTCATATCGGCTTCCAGTATGTGGGCCTGACGCATGGCCCGGTAAAGCGAGGCAGGCAGGGCTGCAGCAAACTCCGTCCAACCCTCGCCGCGCGTTATTCGGTAGCCGGCCTCGGCATGACGAATAATCAAATCCCCGGTGTTGATTTCAAATTCACGATTCAAATAATCACGATAGCTGCCGTCACCGGCCAAAAGATAGACAACAGCAAAGTACCGGTTGAAACTTTCACCGCGGCAACCACTCCGCTGTCTATATATCCCCCCGGATAATTTTTCCTCCGGCAGTTCATCAAAAAACATACAGTTGCGCTTATCCGGCAAATCAGTCAGTTTCATGTTTTTCAGCTCCTTGCGAATCGGTCAAAATAAATACCATTTTGGTAAATAGTAATTCTATAACCATGTTTGCCATTTACTCGATTCTTTGTATAATAAATATCATAAAAGTAAATTTTCAACCCTAAGGAGAAAAAATCATGAATTGTCAAGGGAAAAAAATTATCGTTACCGGCGGCTCTGTTGGCTATGGCTATGGTATCGCCAAAAAATTGAAAGCCCGAGGAGCGGAAGTCATCATTACCGGCCGCCGTTTGGAAATGCTGGAAAAGGCGGCTCAGGAACTCGGGGTCGCTTTTGTTCAGGCTGATGTCGGCAAGGGCGAGGACTGGGACCGCGTTTTCGCGGCGGCCGGCGGCAAGGTCGATGTCCTGATCAACAACGCCGGGGCCGCCATCAAAGTGAAGCCCCTGGCCGATTTTACCGACGAGGAAATCGAAGCTTGTATTTCCACCAATCTGACCGGCGTTCTGCTCGGTTGCAAGCGGGCCGCCAAAGTAATGATCCCCCAGGGCTCGGGGTTGATCATCAATGTTTCCAGCGTCTGCGCGCACTATGGCTGGCCCAATCTGGTGGCCTATACCGCCGGAAAAGCCGGTCTGGATAAAATGAGCCGGGCGCTTTATACCGAACTGCGCCCGCACAACATCCGGGTTACCGTGTTGACTCCTTCGTGGGGGAATACGGATTTTTCGGTTGCCGCCGGCAGCGGACGCAAAGATTCCGAGCTTCAGAAAAAAATCATGAGTCCGGATCAGATGGGTGATCTCGCCGTGCAGATCTGCGAGCTGCCGGAAAATCTGGTCATGCCGGAAGTAATGGTTCAACCTGTGGTTCAGGAGATTATTCCTTTCTGATGAATACGATAAGTTGTGATGTCTGTATTGTCGGCTGCGGCTCCGGAGGTATCGGAGCCGCGATCGCCGCCGCGGAAAAGGGTGCCAAAGTCGTCGTAATCGATAAAAACCAGATCCCCGGCGGCACGGTAACCATGAGCTGGGTTCTCAACTGGGAACCATCCTGCAGCAACTCGTCGCTGACGCGCCGGTTATGGGCCAGGATGCGTTCTTATCCGTACGGCGCGGCGGAAATGGATATCACCCTCAGCCGCTTGGGCGCCGACAGCAAACGCCATCGCGGCATGGCCTTCGAAGAATGGGCATATTTGCGCGCGGTGGAGGAGGAATTCGCCCGGTTCGAGAACCTGATTTTCTACCGGGGAATTTACTTTATCTCCAGTCGGAGGGATGGGCGAAAAATCATCTCCATCATCGGGCGCGCCAACGGCGTAACCTGTGAAATAAAGGCCAAACAGTTTATCGACGCCTCGGCCGATATCGTCCTGGCCCGGGAGGCCGGCTGCGGCTGGTCGATCGGCGCCGATTCCCGGGCGGAGCACAACGAACCCGACGCCCCGGAAATTGCCAATCCGGCAAACCTCAACGAGGTAAATTGGATCTTCCGGGTACGTCCGTTGGGCAAGCGCTCCGCGGTGGAGGAAATCCCTTTTATCCGGAATTTTGAACATCCCGCCCTTTTCAAGATGCCGATGCCGAACGGCGACATAGCCATCAACATCTGCGGCCACGGTATTTTCAATCCCGCGCAGTTGACCGACTACGACCAAGTCTTCCACAACCAGTGGCGGACGGCATACGACAAATACCGCTGGTATGTCCTGAATAATATTCATCCGGAATGGAGTCTGACGGGATTTGCCCCGGAAATCGGCATCCGGGAAAGCTACCGGCTCAAGGCGCGTTATGTCTTGAACGAAAATGATATTATCGCCGGTTATGCCCGACAGAAACACCGTAACTTTGCCGCAATTGCCGACCATACGCTGGATGTCCATGGAACCGGTTTGTCAAAAAAATTTCAGGTCGCCCCCTACGGCATTCCTTATGAATGTCTCCAGACCCGGGAATACGACAATCTGCTGGTCGCCTGCCGCGGTTTCGGCGTCAGTCACATCGCCGCCGGTTCCACCCGTCTTTCGCGGACCATCATGGTCCTGGGCGAGACCGCCGGCCGGGCTGCCGCTTTGTCCGCACTGTCCGGCAAAAATCCCGCCGACTTCGAAGCCGCCAACATCGCCGAGTTCAACACACCGTAATATGGTTGAGTTATTTTTTCATGGCTTCGAGTACAGCGGCTTTCTGATCGGCATACTCTGAATCTGTCAGGATGCCGTCAGCATGGAGCTGATGGAGTTTACGGAGTTTTTCATCGAAATCCGGCACTGGCGCAGAATTCTGCGCTTGTTGTCCCAAATTCAGGTTAATACCCGCATCATTGAGCATACCTCCGGCCATTTTGCTCCAAGGTTTGAGGTCCTCGCGCGCCTCGCCGGGGTCCAGTTTCAAACCACTCCCGGCCAGGCCTCTGCTGCCGACAGCCATCAAAGCTTTGCCGATCATCCCCAGAATCATTCCCAGAATAAAAGGAACAAATATCCCTAACGGATTGGGCATGGAGTGAGTTCCCATCGACAAAAAGGCATAGCCGATTGCTCCAAAGCAAAGTACCGGGGCCAAAATGACCATCCCCAGCCCGAGATAATAGATTGCGCGACGATTTTCGGATATCTGATCTTGACTCACAGGCAACTCCTTGTTCTATGCTAAAAAATAGTCCTCTAAGAGATTATTTGCAAATTAAAATCATGCATTTATGCTTTAAAAATTCCCAGCCATTATGTTCTATTATTGTCCTATTTTCTGACGGAAAATTCAGTTGATTTTTCTCATTCGCGAGTTATAATTTATCTATAACCAAGGTTGGACGATGAAAAAGATTAACCGCAAATCTGGCACCCCTTTATATATTCAGATTCATGATATTCTGAGCGATGAAATCCGCAAGGACACGTTTGCCGACGGCAGATTGCCGACGGAGCATGAGCTGGCGGAGTTTTTCGGCGTCGGCAGGATTACGGTTTCGCAAGCGCTCGCGATGCTGGAAGAGAAAAAATTGGTCTGCCGGATCAAACGTCGGGGCACGGTGGTAGCCTCGTATCTCGATGCCTTCGATCCGCAGAATCATGTCCGGACCGTCGGAGTAGTTTTCCCGGAAACCAGCGGCTGGGGGCAAACTCTTTCCCACATCCGCACTACCGCCGAAAAATGCGGTATGTCGGTTCAAACATATTTATATCCGTGGCACGATCCGGCGCGGCAAGCCGCCGCCATTCAAAAAGCCCGCGAAAAATGCGCGGGCATCATTTTATACCCCAACGCCGCCATGTCGGACGGCAAGTTGATTGGCGAGCTCAACGACTCCGGCTACCCGCTGGTTCTTTTCGATCTGTATTACAATTATCTGGACTGCAACAGCGTGTCTTCCGACCACTGTTACGGCGGTTATGCCATCGCCCGGGAATTTTACCGGCTCGGCTTCAGACGTCCCGGCATGGTAATCAGGCAGGAACGCGACCCGGTTATTTCCGAAAAACAGCGCGCGGACGGCTTCCTGAAATTCTGGGCCGAACACCGGAAAAAAGTCCGGATATTCCGCTCCGGCAAGGATGATTTAAACGACTATTTGCCCCGGATCGACGCCTTGTTCTTCACCGCCCGCATGCCCGAATACGACCGGATGCGAGGCTTTCCCCTGGGGCATTTTGATTCCTGGCCCAAGGAAAATCACACCGTAGTCAAAGCAATCCAGGATGAAAAGGTTCTGGCGGAAAGTTCCGTGAACCTGCTGCTGGAATTATTATTAAATCCCGATTCACCCCATAAAAAACTGATTGTAGCACCACAAATCAAGCATAGCTAAGGAGCTAAAATGAGCGCTGAACGTCTTCATGTCATCTGCAATTCCCATATCGACCCGGTCTGGATCTGGCGGCGGAGTTCCGGCCGGACCGCCTGGGTAAACACCGCGGCTTCCGTCATCGGAATCATGAAAGATTTTCCGATGGTGAAATTTGCCTGCTCATCGGCGGCCATGTACCGCTGGATTGAGGAAACCAATCCCGGATTGTTTGAACAAATCAGGGAGATGGTGATGCTCGGGCGCTGGGAAATCGTCGGTGGCTGGGAGGTCCAATCGGACGTCATTATCGCCCGCCCGGAAATGCTGATCCGCCAGGCGGAAGAAGCCAAACAGTAGTTCATGGAAAAGTTCGGCAAAGAGGTCGATATCGCCTACAACGTGGATTCGTTCGGGCACTCCGAAGGGCTGCCGAAAATCCTCGCCGCTACCGGGTTCAGCCGCTATGTGTTTACCCGTCCGCCCAATCCGTCGCTGCCGCTGTTCCGCTGGCGCTCCGGCGACTCGATGGTTACCGCGCTGCGCATATTGCACTCTTATGGCTACAGCATCAAACATTCCGAGGATGAATTCAGAAAGCATATCGACATGCATTTTAAACAGGGAGCCACGGAACAAACGCTATTTTTCGGAGTCGGCGATCATGGCGGCGGCATTTACCGTAAGCAGTTGGAATGGTTGTTGAAAGCGGCCGAACACCTCCCGATCCGTTTCTCGACCCTCGCCGAATATTTCGAACGGGTCGAACAGCAGAAACTGCCGGAACATACCGGAGAGATCGGCCCGGTGTTCAAAGGGTGCTACAGCGCTTGTCAGGAAATCAAACAACAAATCGCCTATGCCGGAGAACGGATCATCAAGGCAGAAAAGCTGGGGGCTTCGGCCTCTGAACTCCAGGGTGCCTGGCGTGAATTACTGTTTGAACATTTCCATGATGTTCTGCCGGGTACCTCCACTTTAGAAGCCGTCAAAAAAGACATTCTCCCGGGCCTTGGCTCGGTCATTCATAGCGCCGATTACCATATCGACCGCCAACTGGCCCGGCGCAATGCCCAAAGCGACACCTCATTCATGGCCGAAGGCGGCATTCAAGTCTGGAACCCGCATCCATCCTCTCATCAAGCCATCGTTTCGTTTGACGGCTTCTGCGACCCGAATAATCATGGTGCATTTTTCGACGCATTTACCGATGCGAATGGCAATTCGTATCCGTTGCAATATCTTCCAGCCGCCACGACCTTCGGTCCCTGCGGCGAGGCCTGGCAGCGTTTTACCGCGGTCATTCCGGCGCCGCCCTCCGGCGAATCCTATCTCGCTTACTCGCGAACCGGCCGGAAGTATCCGGACACCGGCTTTGAGCGTCAGCGCCAGCTGCTGCCCAAACTTTCGTTTCCGGTATTTTTCGACAACACCCGAACCTGGGGATTCGGCCTCGATGAATTCGCCGCGTCCATCGGGCAGGCCGAAATGACCGGGGTCAGCGAATACCAGAACGGACCGGTATGCAGTATATTGAGAACTTTATGGCGTTATGGCAATTCAAAAATAATTCTCGATATCATCGCCTATCAGGGAATAGAGGAACTCTCGCTGAAAATCCGGCTGGACTGGCACGAAATCCGCTGCTGCCTGAAACTCGCTTATCGCCACGGCATGAATTATCCCTCATTCCATACCGGACAATGCGCCGCGATCACCCAACGCATGCCGAGCGGCGCAACCGGAGCATTTGAACAGCGTAACGGTCAGTTGGTCCCCATGATGCCAACCTCGAAAGAAGCCGCCATGATCGATTTCTGCGCGGCAGTGGCCGACGGTCAAAGCTCGGCGTTTTTCTGTTCCGACTTGCACAGTTGCGACCATGCGGAAAATCAATTGCGAATCACTTTGTGCCGCCCGGTGCTTTACGCTGACCACGCCCCATTCGCTCAATCGGAAGAATACGGCTGGACGGAACAAGGAGTTTCCTGGCGCGAATTATGGCTGCTGGAACCCACCGCCAAATCTCTTGGCGAATTGCCACTGTTGGCCCAATCCCGCCTGATCAATTCGGAAATCCGGGAAGTATCGCCGCACCACGTAACGAAAGTAACGGAGTGCCCTCCCCTTCCCCCTTCCTTCCAAGCCCGAACCACGGTCTTGAATTCGGCACGCTATGAAGGAGGAAAACATCGGCTTTCGCTCTGCAATTACGGAGAAAAAGAGACTCTCCATTTTGCCGACGGCACCCAGCTGGAATCCCCCGGGCATTCGATTTTCCAGTTGGAATTATAAGTCACACGGAGGGACGAAATCTCCCTCCATGTTCCAATTAACTCAAACCAGAATTTCCGTAATGAGAAAAGTGAGGGTGGGGCGCTGTCCTCAGCGTTCACTCCGCATGCCTTACCGGGTTACCCGAAGGCGGCAAGATATTCAATTCGAGGTGAACGGCTGCCTGCGGAGAGGCAGCCCTGACTATTAAGCTCAAAACTGCGAATTTTGTTTGCCTATTTTGGTTTATCGGGAAAAATAAATTTTTAATAAACCAAGGATAAATATATACAACGATAAGGGAAAATCAATTCAGGTCTATAAGAATATTGGGTTGAAAGAGGAGTTTGGCCATATGAACGCGCCACACTGATTTGTAATAAATTTCATAGAGGACTAAACTCCTTAAAATAGGGAGCGAATAAAGGGCTATCTTTTTGCCGGCGTTTGTTTTTCTGGGGTTACTTTTGTTGGGGCGGCGCCGCGGGATAGTGGTTTTGCCGGGGCTTGGGTTGCTTCTTTTTCGATGGTTTCTGGAGCGGGCGGTTCCAGGAATGTGATTAGGGCGGTTAGTTTTTCGAGGAGAAGATCGGTTTTCTGTTTTTTGTCGATTTGGGTGATCAGGCGGTCGAGTTCGTTGAAACGGGTGACCAGAGACTTGCGGCGGTCTTCGAGTTGTTTTAAGGCCTCGGGAGAAGCTTTCTTGGCTTCCAGATCGGCTTGTTGCTTGGTCATTTCGGCGATGCCTTGGAGCTTGAGTTTCTCGATGGTCCTCTTTGAATCGATGATGCTCTGGAGCTCTATAGCCGGTTGTTTGGCTTGAATCTTCTTTTGAGCTTCTTTTGCTTGGTTTAACAGATGTAAAGAGAAAGTATCAACTTGATTTTGCTTTGAAGCTTGAGCCGGGGCCTTAGCCGAGTTGGAGGGATTATCCGCCAAAAGCAAACATGACGATGCAATGCCGATAACGATTAATAAATTTGTCATATACTCCCTTCCGTTTGATGTTTCTTGATGTAATATATAATACGGGAACTCATTTGCAAGTGGTAGGGGTGATATGAAGCAAAATATTCTTCGAAAAACTAAACGGTTTTTGAGTTTTTGTTCCAACTTTGGAAGTAGGGCGGAGCCAAGGCTGTATCAAGGTAAAATCCCGTCTCTGTGGCCTATTGAAATACTACTACCGCGAAGCCGCGCCTGACCTTTTCAATTTTCAATCAACCCAAACTCGAAAAACATCGAGGCGCATCGATTCTTGCCTGAATTCTCGAATTTCGAGCTAACTGAATAAAATTTTTCTCATACCTCAAAAGATTTCATCGAAAAATTCAATTTTACATCAAAAATATCCATCGCTATCAATTTTTCACATTCGTCATTTAGCCGTCATTCGCAATTTTTTCATGCGATGAGTTTTTGTACCCCACGGGCGTTTTCCTTTCAAATCAAGTCCTTCGTTTGAACATAGAAGGCACCTTCACTGTAATTTTTGTATTTTGTACAATTATAAAAAAGAAAAATCTTATTGTTATATAAAATAACTTGTTGATAATTATTTCTAATCCGTTCTTTACTAAATGTATTTGTGACCTTCAACGGAGCCGACCACGTGTTTCCATAATCTTTGCTTAATGAATAATAAATCTCCTTGGGAGATGAGTTTGCCTCAATATTATCATCTGATACTCCCCAAAATATTGTTACAATATTATTCGATATAGCAATTTTAGGGTTGAAATTATATTTTATTCCTTTTGAAATATAAACCGAGTCATTCCAAGTATTGGTAATCAAATCTCTTTTCCGATAGTAAATACCGTGATTGTTATCTACTTGTGAACCAAATCTTCCTTTTTGATCATTGGAGAAATCACGCCAACTACAATGAAAATGCTTATCAGTATTGATAAAATCTTTACCAAAGTTTACAACGGAGACATATTTGGGAGTAATCAATTCAGGTGAACCTAATTTATAATTTTCATCTAATAATGAAAAATATAAACGATTTGAACTATTCCAAACAATAAATTTTTTTAAATTGGGAAATGAAAAATCCGTTGAATTTGAAAAATGCTCAGTCGATTGAAAATCAACAAAATCAAAAGTAAAATTAATTAAATTGATTCTCAATCCTCTAACAAGTAAAAAGTCATTTCCCTTGGCATTATTAGGTAGAACTCTAATCACAAAAGGAAAAACCAATCGATTATTATCTTCAAAAATATTATTCCTAAATTCAATATTTGCTCTAAAATTTATATTATCGAATGAATGGGGAAGTAAATCTTTCTCTTTTATAGAAAGAATCTCTTTGATTTCAATTATTTCGTTATTCCGTAAAATAAACTCAAATAATTTGTAAGAGTTACTAATTTTAGCTACAAAAAAACTACTTTTTTCTGTGAAATAAATTTCTTCAATGACTTGATTGATATTATGTTGTTTCCATTCTTGATTGTCTAAATTAAAAGTAAAGATACTTTTTTCTTTGGCGCTTTTGAAAAATATATAATTGCGATATAGCAAAGAAGCTATATTATTATTTTTTATGGATAAATCATATGACTCGGATGGTAATTTTATTGGTATTGACCAGTTTTCATCCACGCGAGCCTCATAAGAAAAAGTATCTTTAGTTGGCTTTGTAATTGAATAAAATATTAATACAATTGAGCATATCAAGGATATGACGATAAGAATGGATTTTGTTTTCATCTTTTGTCCTTATATTTTTTCGTTCTTGTCAATTCTTGTATATATCCTGAATTCCGGAGAAAGTTATAACAAGGCTTGCGGGGCTGGGACCGCAAAGGCCTCATAGATATTTTTCTGATGCTTTGTAATTTCCCCATAATGCGGACGGTGACCGGAATATTCAAATCGTTCGATGATATCAAGTTCATCGAGCAAAGATTGAATGGAATAGTTTTTATAGAGATTGTGCTCTTTCATGACTTTGTGGATGTATGCGAGGTAAATCAGGGCGATAAATTCGACAAAGAGTTTGCCCTC
>JAVBRM010000234.1:0-20385 GCA_031548025.1 Victivallaceae bacterium
CGTGGTTTTGGAAGCCGTGAACCTTCATGTCAATCAGTCCAAATTGACCGGAGAACCGGAGCCGGTGCCCAAGCTGCCGAAAGCCCACCCCGAATATAGCCGACTGGAAGATTCCACGTATCCGGGACATATGGCTATGAACGGTACGCCGGTGGTCGACGGTTATGGTTATTTTGAAATTACAGCGGTGGGCAATGCCACCGAAATCGGTAAAACCGCCACCGCCGCCGCCGAAGATACCGGCAGCGATACCCCGTTGAATCGCCAGTTGGAGCGCCTCGGCCAGTTGATCGGAATTGTCGGATTCAGCGCTTCCGGGATAACATTCAGCGCATTGGTGGTTTTGGGGATTATCAATGGCAATCTGGTTCAGAGTGTAGGGCAGTGGTGCATTTTCGGCTTGCTGCTGCTGACTTTGCTGACGGCGACGGTTCAAGTCTGGCTGCCGGTGCTTTTCGACGGTGTGGAGCTTGCTTGCGGCAAAAGACCCCACGGTGGTCTTGTTGCCCGTGGCGTCAAAGGTTTCATGCTGTCGCTTCTGGCGGGAGTGCTGATTGCGCTGGCGGGTATCGGCGGACTGTGGATGTCTGGTATGCTGCCTGCGCATGAATGGCTGGCGCCTGAAGCTTTGCCGCGTTTCATCAACTTCTTTATGATCGCGGTGACCCTGATCGTGGTGGCGGTGCCGGAAGGCTTGGCGATGAGCGTTACCTTGAGCTTGGCCTATAGTATGCGCAAAATGACCGCCGCCAACAATCTGGTCCGCAAAATGCACGCTTGCGAAACCATCGGCGCCGCCACGGTGATTTGTACTGACAAAACCGGAACTCTGACCATGAACCAGATGCGGGTGGACAGTATTGAGTTTGCCCGTCCGGATTTCATTCCGCTGGCGATTGCCGCCAACTCCACCGCCAACTTGATGTGGCCCGAGCCGGATCGTCCCGAGCCGGCCGGCAACCCGACCGAAGGGGCTCTGCTCTTGCATCTGGCCGACCAGAAAAAAGGTTATGAAAAAATTCGCGCTTCGTTCAAAATTGAACGTCAGTGGACATTCTCTACCGAACGCAAGTTTATGGGAACCCGAGGCTATTCCGAAGGCCGCAAAGATGAATTGCTGTTGACCAAAGGCGCTCCGGAAATTCTGTTGGCACGCTGTACGGAAATGGATACCACCGATGGCACTATCGTGCTGGATGATGCTCGTAAACAGAAAATTCTGGCGGATTTACTGGAATACCAGAAACGCGGGATGCGGACTTTGGGTTTTGCTTCACTGCAAACTCCCGGAAAGAGCGACGAGTTGACCGATATCGCACAGGGTATGACCTGGAACGGCTTTGTCGCCATTGCCGACCCCGTCCGTCCCGATGTCCCCGACGCCATTGCCGAATGCCGCAGTGCCGGGATCGAAGTGAAAATGGTTACCGGGGACAATCCGGAAACCGCTTTGGAAATTGGCCGTCAGGCCCACCTTTTGGATGACGGAAAACCCGGCGAGGGCTTCCTGATCACCGGTCCGGAATATGATGCGCTTGACGATGAACAGGCCGTAGCAGCCGCGGTCAAAATGCGGATCATGGCCCGGGCCAGGCCGCACGACAAACTGAAACTGGTGCGGGCTCTGAAAACCGCCGGAGCGATTGTCGCTGTGACCGGGGACGGGACCAACGACGCGCCTGCTTTGAACTACGCTGACGTCGGTATCGCCATGGGCAAAACCGGAACCTCGGTAGCCAAGGAAGCTTCGGATATTATTCTGCTGGATGACTCATTTACCAGCATCGTCAATGCTGTGATGTGGGGACGGTCGCTTTACCGCAACATTCAACGGTTCATTATGTTCCAGCTGACGATCAATGTGGTGGCGCTGAGTATTGCCATGTTCGGGCCGTTCATCGGCATCGAATTGCCGCTGACGGTTATCCAGATGCTTTGGGTCAATCTGATCATGGATACCTTTGCCGCGCTGGCTTTGGCCACGGAACCGCCCTCATTGGATGTGATGGAAGAGCCGCCCCGCAAAAACAGCGCGTTTATCGTTACTCCCGGGATGTGGACGATGATTTTCTCCACCGCCGCCGCTTTCCTGGTGATATTGTTCTCGCTGCTGTTTTACATGAGATTCAACGGACTGGCGGATGATATTCACTGGCTGACAATCTTCTTCTCGATCTTCGTAATGCTGCAGTTTTGGAACTTGCTCAATGCCAAGTGTTACCGGAGTAAATCCTCGCCTTGGAAATTACTCGGCAACAACAAATCATTCCTGATGATTACGGCGGGGATTCTGGTCGGTCAGATTCTGATGGTCAACTTCGGCGGCAAGGCATTCCGCACCGAGCCGCTGTCCTGGAAAGAATGGCTGGCGATCATCGTCTTCACCTCGCTGACCTTCTGGATAGGCGAACTGATCCGTTTCATCAGAAACCGCTTCGCGAAATGAATCCGAAGCGACTAGTCGAAATAATCAGCTTACCAGGTCGATCACATCTACCCAGACCACATTCGGGTCGGAGCTGAGGCGGTCCAGTTTTTCCTCCATGTCGGCCCAGAGGTCTTTTTCTTCCATCATTTCATAGCTGTGCCCCCAGAAATAGAAAACGCCTGATTCCTTTGCTTTTTCGAAAATCGTCCAAAATTCGGGATTCAGGAAGTGGCAGGAGGAGTGAAAAGCCATGGTATCTTCGCAGGGAATAACCGTGTCGGTGTTCTGTGTCGTCCGTGCATAGGCGAAACCGGCTTCGTGCATCAGTTTCATGGTTTCCGGAGTATAGCGCCCGCAGGGCCAGGCAAAGCCGCGGCACTCCTGCTGAAAACGGTCTTCCAGGTATTTGCGGGCGTCGATCGCGTCCTGCATGAATTCATCGTCGGGAACCTGTCCGGCATTTTTATGATGCATGGTATGAGAAGCGACTTGGAATCCCTCATAGACATCGGTCAGTTCGTCCAGCGAGAGTTTGCCGGCAAAGTAGATATTTTTGAATTTATGGCCGCCCTCGACGATGCGTTCCGATTTCCGGTGCAATGCCGGATTCAGGTTGAAGGTGGCCTTGGCGTTGTATTTACGGAGGAGTTCGACCAGACGGATGTCATTCAGGACGCCGTCATCCCAACATTGAGCTACTTTTATCATTTCGGAATATTCCTTAGTTATAGTGCAGTTTATTTACAATACTATCTTATAAGTATTTTTTCAAATTCATATTTAGGCTCTTGATTTTATTTATATTGGAGATATATTTAATATTAAATGAATAAAACTTCATTAATAATGGAGATTTTTTAATGATACAGGCTTTAAGCAGATGTGTTGATATCCTGAAACACGTGGCGGAAAAACCGGATGGCATCAAGATTGCCGATCTGGCGCGGATTATGGATTTGAAATATACGACTGTCTATAATCTGATTCAGTCCTTGATTCAGGAAGGGTTGCTGGAGTACGACGAAAACGAAGTTTTGCGCCTTGGTAAACTTGTAACTACTTTGCACCGGCGGAGATTCACCACCGCGGGGCGTCAGGCCGTGGTGGAGAAAATGCGCGGTCTGAACCGGAATTACCAGTGTTCGCTGACCTTTTCGCAATATCAGAATGGTAAGGTCATCGGCAGGTTAAACAGCAATACCTCCAAAGGCGGATTTATTCATACCTCATCCGGTGCCTTGGAGTATTTCAATACCGTGAGCGGGGTTGCCCATACGGCGTTTTTGCCGGTCCGGGAAAGAGATATATTGATCAAGGAAAATCAATTCGACGATAAGGCGGTGAAACGTTGGGGAGATTATTCTACGTTTGAAAAAGCTGTACGGGAGTGCCGGGAACGCGGTTATGCCCTGTTGCCTTTTGAAAAAATGGAGCGCGTGGGAGTTCCGTTATATTGCGACGGGCGTTTTTTCGGAGTGTTGACTATATCATTGACCGAAAATAATCCGGAGCAATGGCGTGAAGCATTGAAAGATCTATCAGATTTACAGGAATTGAAATTGGCGGATTTCGCCGATGACCCATATAATTTAAACGAAATATAATTCGAGGGAAAAGAAAAATGAATCAGGTGGAAGTTCGCGAATCAATCAAGCAGCGCGGAGCTTATGATGTGATTGTGTCCGGCGGCGGAGTCGCCGGGGCAGCGGCCGCGGTTGCCGCCAGACGGGCCGGCGCGGAAAAAGTCTTGTTGCTGGAAAAGACCAATTTGCTGGGAGGTCTGGCTACCATCGGGTTGATCAACCTGTTTGTTCCGATGTGCAACGGACGCGGTAAACAGATTATTTTCGGTATGGCGGAGGAGTTTCTCCGGTTGTCGATCCGTTATGGCTACGATTCGATTCCTTCCGATTGGCGCGACGGCGAACCGTCCCAGCCGACCGAGCAGCGCTATATTACCCGTTATTCGCCGCAGATTTTCGCATTGGCCTTGACCGAATTGCTTCAGGAAGAAGGTGTGGAAATTCTTTTTGACGCGGTAGTGTCCGCTCCGGTCATGACCGGCAAACACTGTGACGGAATCATCGTTGAGAGCAAGTCCGGGCGCGAATTCTGTGCGGCGGGCGTGGTTATCGACGCCACCGGCGACGGCGATTTGCTTTACCGGGCTGGAATGCCGACAACTCAAGGTAATAATTACTTCTCGTATGTAGCTCATTCCATCAGTTTGGAAACCTGTGCCAAAGCGATTGAGTATGGCGATATCGGCCTGGCGATCGGGTGGGGAGCCCGGGGAGGCCGCGCCGATCTTTACGGCCGAAATCATCCGGAAGGAATGCCGCTTTTTACCGGGACCAGTGTGGACGATGTCAGCAATTTCCTGATCCGCAACCAGCGGTTGCTGTTGGATAACTTGAAAGGGCAGGATCGTAAACAGCGTGATGTCGCGACATTGCCAACCATGCCGCAATTCCGCACCACCCGGCATTTGAACGGGGATTATATCATGACGACTCAGGATGTTTATAAGCACTTTGAAGATTCGATCGGTGCGATTGGCGACTTTGATCATCGCGACTTTTTATATGAAATTCCCTATCGTACTTTGTTCAATTCCGAATATGACAATTTCCTGACTGCCGGACGTTCCGCCTCGGCGGAGGGGTATGCCTGGGATATTTTGCGGGTGATCCCGCCGGCCATCATCACCGGGCAGGCCGCCGGAACCGCCGCCGCCATGGCTGTGAAAAATGGTGTTCCGGTCGCGAAAGTGGACATCGCCGAACTGCAACGTCAGTTGGAGGCCGGTAAGGTCATGATTCACTTTGACGACGCCCTGATTCCCGGTCCGAATGATCCAGGTTATGGCGAGAGTGCCGATTTTGGTCACATTTAAATAAATTTAAGGAACATATTAAAATGGATTTCGAGAAAAATTATGATGTGGTAGTGGTCGGTGGCGGGATCGCCGGAGTCGCGGCGGCATTGCAGGCCGCCAGATCGGGCAAGAAAACCGCTTTGCTGGAAAAAACAATTTTGCTGGGCGGATTGGCGACCACCGGATTGGTTTTTATCTACCTGCCGCTTTGCGACGGCAACGGACGCCAGTTGACTTTCGGCATTTGTGAGGAATTGATCAAAGCCAGCCTGAAATACGGCCCTGGCGATATCCCGGAAAATTGGATGAACGGGCAGGAGCTGACGGAGGCCAAGCGCTACCGCTGCTTCTTCTCGCCGGCTTCATTTATGCTGGCTTTGGATGAAGTATTGGAGGAAGCCGGGGTTGACATCTGGCTCGATACCCTGTGCTGCGGAGTCGAGGTCAATTCCGCCAATAAAGTCACCGGCATATATGTCGAAAACAAAAGCGGACGCGGCCTGATCAACGGCGGCTGTTTTATCGACGCCAGCGGTGATTGCGAAATCGCCCGCCGGGCAGGGGTGCCGTGTCTGACCGCCGACAACTATTTGTCAGTGTGGACGTTGCAGTATAACAGTGCTGAGCCGGTCAACCACTATGACTTGGGCCCCAATCAGCAAATGTGGACTTTCCGGTGTCCTACCGGGCGTCCCGGTGATAACGGTTATGGAGACAGCCTGAAAGGGCAAATCCAGAATTCTCTGGATCTGCCGGACAACCAGAAAATCATGCAGGGTATTTCCGGCCGCAGTTCAACCCAGTTTGCTTTGAACAGCAGACGGATTATGCGTGAATACTACCGCCGGATGTATGAAAGCGGAACCGCGGACCGCAAATCGCTTTTTCCGATCAAGCTTCCGGCCATGAACCAGTTTCGCAAAATTTACTGCATTGACGGCGAATATACTTTGCAAAGTGATCAGAATCATACCCGGTTCGAAGACTCCATCGGCATGGTTGGCGACTGGCGCAAAGCCGGACCGGTCTGGGAAATCCCGTACCGGACTTTGTTTCCCGCGAAAAAGACCGGCGGTCTGTTGGCTGCCGGGCGCTGTACCGCGGCCCAGGGCGATGCCTGGGAAATCACCCGGGTGATTCCGACCGCAGCCCTGACCGGGCAGGTGGCCGGACTGGCGGCCGCCATGTCACTGGACGCCGGAATCGAACCTTATGAACTCGACGTGAAAAAGCTTCAAGCCAAACTGGTTGAACTCGGCTTCAAACTGCATCTGCCCGATGTCGGCCTGGAGTATAATAATTGAAAATGGAAAATTGAAAATGGAAAATTGAGGAGAGACTCACAGATTATCGGTCCAAGGGATTTTTCCCTTTGCCCTTTGCTCTTTGCTCTTTCCTCTTTTCCCTTATTTAAGTAATCGGCGGATGTGTTTTTCCTGGACTTCGCTCATGCGGAGGAAACCGATGTCTCCGAGGTGTGAGCCGTCCACGGTATAATCGTCGAAATTTTCTCCAAGTAATTCGGTGCCGCTGAGGAAATGCAGATTCTGATCTTTCGTTTGCATTTCCGCGACGGCTTGGGCGATGTATTCCTCGCGCTCGATGCGCTGCAGGTTACCGCTTCGGCCTTCCGCGAATTCATGAGCTTCGGGGGCCAGAATATGCCGCGTCGCCACCAGAATCGGCACTTCGGGGTGTTGTTCACGGAAAATTTCGATCAAACGCGGGAAGCGCTGGGGGAGCCACTCCATCTTGGCGTTGCTGTCCGGATTGTAGACCAGCAATGCCAATCCGCGCATGGAGGCGATGCATTTCGCCACGATTTCCTCGGAGAGGCCGGAGCCGGAGAATCCGAGATTGATCACTTCCATGTTCAATGCCCGGCTGAGCCGGTTGCTCAGGGCGTTTCCCGGGCGGGTCACGCAAGCCCCTTGAATCGTGGAACTGCCGTAAATCACAATCTTGTCATTGTTGACATAAGGAGTCGGCGGCTCCAGTTTCGCCCCGGAGGGCAGGCCGATTTCCAGTGATTCGAGTCCATCGTACAGCGGCAGGTTCAAAGTCACCTCCCGCATCCGCATATCCGGCCCCAGGGGCCATTGATATTCAAAAGCCGTCTCTCCTTCAAGGAGCGCTTTGGCTCCGCAAGCTTTTTCCTGTCCCGGTGCGCCGATATACAAATCGATTCCGCTTTGCCCGGTGCGCGGCATATGCCGCATGGGCCCGGCCCCGCGAGTTACACCCCGAACCAACAGTTCAGTGCCGGCGGTGCGAAATTTGACGATTCCTCCCGAAGTGTGCCAGGACAGCGTCTCTACTCCGCCGGGCAATGGCTCATCCGTTTTCAACGGCATACGCCGGTAGACCCGGTCCTGTTCCATCCAATAAAATCCCGCCAGTCGGAAGGGCTTTCCCATGGGATTGTACCATACAGTGCCCATCTTTTCTGCGGTTTGGGTTTGTCGAAAATTGGGATCGATCGACTCGATTCCAGTAATATTATTATTTTTCATGATAAGTGCTCCTGGCTAACTATAAATCGCACCCGCCTCAAATGCAAGAACATTTATCGGAATAACCTTAACCTTATTTCAGTAGCCAGTCGGGATTTGGGCAGAGTACCAGTTTGCTGATATATTGTCCCTGCCGGGGCTCGATGCTGATCCGGTGTTTGCCGGCTGACAGCTTATGCCGCTCATAGGCATGCTTGGCGCGCCCGGAGCCGAGGTTGCGGGTTACTCCGACCATGACCGGATTGGGGCTGGCGTTAAAGGTGAATTTCGCCATCAGCATTTCGTCGCCGTCTACTGAGAGTTTGAATGAATTGTGACTGTTAGGCGGGGCAGGACAGCGAACTTGCGCGAACAGATAATACTCGCCCGCTTCTTTCACTTCAAATTCACAATTCAACTGTTCTTTGACGGAAGAGCTCAGGTAAATTTCTCCTTCAGTGCCTTTGGGAAACTTGTCATACTTGGAGAATTCCGTGATCGGTAGCTCAATGATTTTGCTTTTATCCAGTTGCGGATTGGGGGAATTGCCGCGCCAGTCGGCGCTGACTGATACCGGACGTGAAAAACCGTCGGCCAGCCGCAACAGGATTACCGTGTTGCCGCGACGGAATACCGGCAGTTTTGCCGGATCGGCCTTGACCGTAAAAGTGATTTTATCGCCGGACTTCAAAGTCCCTTCGCTCGGTGATACCGAAATCCACTCCGCCTCTTGCGGATAGCGGATCTGATAGGCAGAGGCGAAACCGTTTCCGCCGACTGTTGCCTGGAGTTGAATTTCCGCCGGACCACCTTCATGGAAAGCGATTTGCTGTTTATCGAAGGTTACCGGAATCGGACGATAGGGAAGCGGTTCGTCATTCAGGAATGCACCCCATTTCTGAGCGTTGGAGTTCAGACGGAAGTCGCCGTTTGCCGGATCGCGGAAGTCGACTTTGGCGAAAATTCCGTTCTTTTCCTGCCCTTTATCCTGGAAAAGTTTCGGCATCTCGGGGTAGGGGGTGGTGCATTCGTGCTGGTTGAAATCAAACAGTGTCCGTCTTTTAGTCAGTGAACCGAGTCCGGCAATGGAGCCGTGGCTGGTCTGAAAAATATTCTTTTCGATAATCGCTTTGATCTCATTGACATAAATCGGAGGCGGGTCCTGGCGCGAATAGCCGCCGAAGCCCACCGCATTGAGAACGCTGATAGTGTTGTTGGTAATAATCATGCGGCCTTTGCCATAGGTGCCGTGACCGTTTTTGAAGGCGCTGCCGGTGGAGTCGTTTTCATCGCCGAGATTGGTGATCAGGTTCTGGAAAATATAGACCGGACCAAGCATACAGGGCGCGGTGCTGACGCCGCAGAGAAAGTGTTCGAAACGATTCCGGTAGAGCCTGACGTTCATCTGCCCACCGTCGAGCTCGATGCCATCGTCATTGCCTAGAGCGAACATGTTTCCATAAATGTCGGCATCGCGGTAAAAACCGCCGTGTTCATAACCGTTGAGATTGCCTTCCACTCCGTCGTTCCAGCGGTGGAGATCGCCACCGATGAAGTCATTGTATCTTAAAACCGTGCCGCCGGTGCTCAGGACGAATATCGCCTGTGGTCCTGCCGGATGAGAATAGAACCAGGAGTTGGCCCTGCCGCGCGGGCTGTGGATGAAACAGCGTTCCACCAGAATTTTGCCGCTTTGGAAGATGTTGATTCCCGGATCGTAATTGATGGGGATGCCGTTGGTGAAATACTTACCGTCGCGCTCGAAATCCTGAATTCCGATTCGCCCGAAGCCGGAGATATCGCAATTGATGATCTGGATATTCTCACAGTTTTCCAGCCAGATACCGTAACGGTCGCCGCCGCTGATCGTCAAGTTTTCCAAGATGATGTAACGGACATTTTCCAGACGGATAATCGCCTGATTGGTTTGATTGCCGGTCAGCTTCGCGCCGGGGGCGGCGGTATATTTGATCCAAGCTTCCGGAGTACCGGATTCCATGATAGTCAAGCCGTTGAAAGTAGCGGGATCAAGAGTGATGGTTTTGCCGACGGGAACCTTGGAATTCAAGGTGGTGAATTCTCGGGGCAAAGTTTCTTTGCCGGTCTTGATTTCCAGCTCATAACGGGTATTTTCCGCCAGTCCGGTGATACTGCCTCGGGATTGATGCTCATCCGGCATGTAAACCGGTTCGACCGACTGCCAGGTATCAGTTCCAGTCGGACGGAACCGGACTTCGATTCCATCGCGTTTTTCCTGTTCGGTCAGGTTCAGGTAATAACCGCAGTTTTCATAGGTCGGCACAATGGTCAGGCGACCGGTCGTATGCGGTTGTTTTTTGATTTCATCCAAGCTTACCCGGCCGAAAAACACTTGCTCCTTGACATTCGCTTCGTCGGCGACAATCCGGATGTGCACTTTGACTGCGTCCGCTTCGGAGGGCTGAAATTCGCATTTCAGTGTTTGCCACTCGGTGGCGCTGGCGGGGGAGTTGTAACGCTTGAGTTCTTTGCCGTTGCGATAAGTTTTGACCTGCAGATACGCCATGCGGGGCACGGAACTTTTGATTCGGGCCGACAAGGTATAATGTGCACCGGGAATCAGTTTGCCGATATCTTGTTCCAATGCCAGGTGTGAACGGGATGACGAAAGCACAGTGGCGACATCGTTTTCCACTTTCAGTGACTTGGCCGGGACTGCTTTCCATTGATTCGGGAGTTCTGCTGCGATTGCCGACAATGCCAGCAGCCAGATGAGAACGGTTGTCTTATTGATCATGCCAGATTCCTTTGATTTTGACTGAGGTACCGGTTTTCGAGCCGCTATCGATGGGGATGGCGGCAGCTTGAGAGACGGAGTCAGCGTGCCCGTCAACATAAAACAGGTTGCATTGACCGCCGTGGCGATAACCGAATTGTGTATTGTTTGACAGGGCTGTCGGATGAACCGCAGAACCCGTTACATCCGAGCCCAGGATCCGGCGAGACGGATACTTGACTCTGCGCATGAAATCCCAGCGTTCTTTCACGCCGGAACTGCTGGTGGGGGAATCCGCCAGATAAGTATTCAGCGCATAGCTGGTGTTGGCATAATAATAGGAATCGGCCGACGGCTTGCTGACGTCGCAGCGTACTCCGACGCCATCGCGCCGTCCGGACGGGCAAACGCCTACCGGCAGCAGATCATCAATATGATAATTCGGGGAGGGGCGGCCGCCCAGATACGGTACCAGAGTATTGTTTTCGCGTCCCGCATAAATCGGACCGAATATCCAGTATTTGAAGTTGTTGACAAAAGTCAGCGAACCGTCATTGTCATCGGCATATAAGCGACAGGCTAAGCCGATTTGTTTTTGGTTATTGAGACATTTCGTCCGCTGGGCGGTTGCCCGGGCTTTGTTCAGGGCCGGCAGCAGCAGAGCGGCCAGGATGGCGATGATCGCGATCACCACGAGGAGCTCAATGAGGGTAAAATTCTTTTTCACAGGCAGTTTCCTTATACTTATTTTATGATCAGCGGGGCGAAACGGTCGGGAGAGTGAAAATACAGACTGCTTTGCTTGGGAAAGCAAGTCGGTTCCCGGGCGGGGAGGGAGTTGCCGTGATTGGTACGCACCAATTGAATGGTCCAGCCGGGAATGCCTTTCTGAAATTTGACGCCGTCTTTCTGCAGTTCGGCCAACGGGATTTTCATTTCAACGCACCAGCCTTCGTCGCGGTCCTGCTGGTTATTGACCGTGCCGCGAGCCTGTACTGCGACTTCGAATCCAGGCATCAGGGTTTGAGGGAAGTGGTGGGCGATTTCCCAGGAACCGGCTCCCGGTATCAGCCAACTGGTCTTGCGGCCGAGCGGGGTGGCGTATAATTCATGATAACGCTCGGCACCGGGAGATTTGATGAAAAATTCCACCACGTCGCCGTATTGCCAATGCTGCTGCTGGTCCTCGTCTTTCAGAGCCAGCAAGTCCCCATCGGCGAGTTCAAAGCCGACATAGAGAAATTCATCGTCATAAAGTATCCGGAAACTTCCGGTTTCATTGATATTGGCGCCCAGCAAGCGGGCGCGTTCCCGGACATATCCCCCCGGTCGTTGGAACTGGTATACCGGAGCCTTGGCCCAGGCGGCCTCGTCCAGTTTGCCGTCCAACACCACCGGAGATTCAGCTCGAACCGCCGTGACCTCGGGAATGCTCTCCACCGGCACGGTGTTCACAGCTTTGTCGGCGCAACCGCCAAGCCCCAGGATCATAACACCCAAAAGAATATGTCGCAACATCATTTTCACCTCTTACTTGCCGGTTTCGTTCCACGGAATGTCATACCAGCTATCCGGTTTGACCAGATTCTTGAGATTGCCGGGGCCGTGCGGATAGATGCCGCCGCGGAATTCCAGAGGCAGTTCGCCGCGCATGGTTTTGAGAACATCGAGATAGCGCAGCAGCATGAACATCCGGCCTTGGCCGAGGATGAAGCCCGCGCCGATGGACTCGACGCCATCGCCATACTGCGGGTAAACCCACACGCCGGCTTCGTTCTGGGTATCGGCGGCCATTTTTCCCAGACTCCGGGTCAGTTTCAGCATTTCGGGCAAGTCTTCACGGCTAAGCGGTTTTTCCTTGACCGGATAGACGGCGGAAGCCAGGATGGATTTGAAATTCGGACTGCGCTTGTCTTTTCCCGGCACATGACCGCGGAAGAATGAACCGTATTCTTCCCTGTCTTTGGGATCATCCAAGTAATAAATCTTGTCCAGGCGGGCGACAATCGGGCGGCCGTTGGTATGGTCGTAATAAGCGTACATTTTCTGATCGGGAAAGGCTTTGGCGAACCACTCGCTGGATTCGACGATAGCATCCAGATAACGCTTGTCGCCGGAGAGACAGTAGAGTTCGGCCAGCGCTTTGCAGGCATCGTCGGTCGCGCTGTGAGAGAGGGCGGGGGGCTCGAAATTACGGGCCCAGGCCGGAATGGTCTGGTTGTTGTATTGCTGCGCCCAGCCGTTGACGGCGCCTTTCAATTGGGATTTCAGCATCCAGTCCCCGGCGCGCTTCAGAGCGTCGATATAGCGGCGGTCTTTGGTGAAATGATACATCAGCACCATGACGTCGATGGCGTCGTTCATGGCAAGGTCGTTGATCTCGCCGCCCTGCGGGAGGCTGCGGGCGGTTTCGCCTCGCTTGCGCTCAATGCTGTAATGATGAGACCAGCTTCCGTCCGGGTTCTGGGCTGTCAAATGAAATTCTCCGCTCTTCATCATGGCGTCATAATACTTTTTGTCGCCGGTCAAACGGTAGATATAGCCCATCAAATAGAGGGGATGGCACTGGGCGCTGTCCTGAAATTTGAATTCCGGCAGTTCCGCATAGGTTACATTGTTGACGGTGACCTTGTAGAGATAATTCCAGCCGCCCTCCGGAGTCTGGGCCGCGACGAAAAAGTCCGCGCATTTGCGGGCCATATCCAGATAATAATGGTCATTGAAAAGTTCATAGCCGTAAAGCAGCCAGCAGGCAAGCAGGGCCGAGCCGCGCGATTTGTCGTTGCTGATGACGTCGTCATACTGAATCAGCATTCGTCCCTGGGCGTCCGAGCCGATCATAGTAGGCCATGAATAGACATTCTGCCAGCCGCCGGTGCGTTGCAGCTTCGCCAGTGTCTGGTAATATTTGCGGGCGCCTTCCTCTGCTTTGACCAGCAATTTGTCGGCGGCGGGAGCATCGGCCCATTTAATCATATCTTCGAGACGTTGATTGTAGAATTGCACTTCATCGAACATCGTGCCGGGAATGCTGAGACCGTCTTTGTTGAATTTGGTATTGGCGGCGGAGGCGAGCATAATTACCATGGCGCCGCGTTTGTCGGCGGGGAATTGGAGCTTGCCGCTTTCACCTTTTCCATCCAAGAGGATGGAGCCGGTTCCGGTTTTCTGATCCCAACTGGCCACGACGGAGTGCCAGAGATCGGGCGACAGGTCACCGGACAGCGGGGTGGAAACTTCACTGATCATGCGCCAGTCGACGCCGGTTTTCGGGGCCTTTGACGGCGGCATATGGACAAATTTGCGCAGTACCAGCGACAACCGGTCGCTGCGGCGAACCACTTCGACACTGAAAGTTTCCCGGCGAACCGAGAACAGAGTCATTTCCTGGCCTTTTTCCCATACCTTGCCTTTGACCATGAAACGAATCGTCGCCAGCTCCGGGTTCAGGTTGCTGTCCCCATGGAAATGCAGATAACCGCCGATCTTCTCGATTTCCACGCCCTTGCCGTCCGCGCCGGGAATGCCGCTTTTTACGCCGAAACCTCCGGCCAACGGCGAGGACAGGGCGAAATCGGCGTTGAGGCTGTCGCCGTTCCAACCGGCCGCCAGGGTGGTGAAACGATCCTGCGTGGCAGGTGACTTCCAGAATTTTTCCGGTATGGTCAAATTTTCCGCCAGGACCGAACCGCCGAGTGAGGCGGCGATAAACATGGCAAGGGATATTTTTTTCATAATGATATTTTCCTTATGTTTTAGTTGAATTTGATGTTAGCGGCTCTCTCTGATGAAAGACTCCGGTTCCGGCGGAACGTAACCATGAGTGCTGCCCTGCCGCCAGCTGATTTTTTTCGGACATTTAAGATTGTTGTAGAGAACTGCCAAACCGGACGGAGGGCAGGTATAGTCGCCCAGTCCCGCCCGGGGAATAGTTACCGGACATTTGATCCGCCTGGCATGATTGACCGCGTCGTAGTAGCCGAGCGCAGGCGTCCACTCCGGTCCCCAGCCCTTCAGGCGTCCGTCCAGTTTCCCGCCGGCCAGATTGCAACTCCAGGTGATGTTGGAGGTACATTCCGTCACATCCGGGTCCAAAGCCGCGGCCCAGATCGACTGCAAGCCGCCCTGGCTGCTGCCGAAAGCCGTCAGCTTCCCGTTCCACTCCGGCAAGGTTTTGACGTATTCCAAGGAACGCATCACCCGCAGGACCATACCGTTGAAATACGCGGTTTCCGGGTTCTGGTTTTGCTCGGGGTCGAGACCATAGCTTTTGCCGTTGGATTTGATTTTTTCAGATAAATCTTTATAATACTGCTCGGATTGGTCAAGTTCGCTGCCGTGGGCATTGACCAGGAACGATATTTGCTTGTCATTGCCGCCGGCCGGCGCTTTTTGCATTCTTACGCCATAACCCTGATAGGTAACGACCGCCGGCAAGGATTTCGCTGCGGCACCCACCGGAACGGTCAGGTAACCGGTTACCGGGCGTGGACCGGGGCAGTCGACTTTTACCCGGTAAATATTCAGTTTGCTATTGGAGGTATCGCATTTTTCCAATTCGGCCTTTACCGGAACTTCCGGCAGGCGTGCTTTTTGCTTGGTCCAGAATGCATCGAAATCTTCAGGTTCCGGCGCGGCAGCGGTGATTTTTTCAATCTCAGCACCGGCTCCGCCGTCGAAACAAACTTCCATGATTTTCTGTTTAGCATCTTTGTATTTCACCGTCTTGCCGTCGGGGCCGGTCAAAACGGCCCTGAGCCGGACAAAGCCGGGGCGGTCCAGCGAAGTGGTGAAAACGACAGGATGGTCTGTAACTTTTTCTTCGGGGTAATTTACCGTCTGTCCGTCATCGCCGGTACGGCTGCATACCAATTTATATTCGGCGTCAGGAGCCTGTCCGTTCCAGTTTACCTTAACGGTAAAAACCATTTTATCGCCGGTCCGGTAGCTTACCGCATCCTTGTCGGTGGTACCGATAATGGATACTTTGGAAAAATCCACTTCGGCTTGGAGCCCCAAAACTCCCGCCAGCGCAAACATTGTAAACCATAATTTCATCCACATATCAATAAATCTCCTGTAATTTTTTTATGGATAAAGATATTCGTTGACCCCGGCGAGATCCGCCCGGGTGAACTCATTCTTTTTCTTGAAACTGGTATGACCGTCCACCCACAGGACATTGCTGCCGCCACTGTGGATGGTGGCCAGGCAATTCTTGTAAGTACTGAGGTTCATGTAATCCTTGATCCCGTAAGTCAGATCGAAGTCAACGGATTCCGATATCAAGATGATTTGGGACGGACTGCGGACCTGATTCAGTTTCAGGTTGCGCATGGCTCCGCTGCCGCCGAGCTTGTCGTTGTGAGTCACCAGGCCGTTGGCGATATAGCTGAAGTAGCGCCAACTGTTGCTGGCTGAATATAATTCATTCGGTCTGGACGGGCAGGCGTTGAAAGAGGTTCCGCTGAGATTCCATTTGAGGTTGAGAGCCGTGGTGATCGGGCCCAGATAATAATAAACCAGCGGCGACGCCACATAAAACCAGGTTTTGGGGCGCGGAGTGCTGTCTTGAGATGTCGGCTCGCGCGGAAAAATATATTCATTGTATTCATCCGTATAATGATGTGCGGAAGCATTCCACTGTTTCAGGTTGTTCATACATTTGATCGCATGTGCTTTTCCCCTGGCTTGAGCTAAAGCCGGCAGCAGCAAAGCAGCCAATATTGCGATGATCGCGACCACAACGAGGAGTTCAATAAGCGTAAATCTTTTATTTCTTTTCATTAGCATATTCCTGATGTTAATGTTTGGTTGAATAGCCATTGCCGATATTCAGGCGGAAAAACAGTCTCAGGGCCTCCGCCAGAGTTTTAATCGACGGATTGATTTCAGCTGTCGGCAGAGTGCAGATTCCCATCATGCCGTCGGTTACCAGTTTATATAATTCCGGGAAAAAGATATTGTAGTCGAGCCGAGTTTTGGCGATTTCCCGGAAAAACAGTTTATCTTCCTGGTTTTCACTGGTCAGGCAGGCTTCCGCGCTCTTTTTGCGCAGAGGAATTCCATAGCCTTTGGTTCCGGCGATATTCTGTATTTTGGCGGAGAGCATGAATTTGAGGAATTCGGTAATCTGCCCCCGGTCCATGCATTCGCGGCGGATACACAAAACGTCCGCCCCCATCATATTCATTTCGCTGCCATAAGGAAAATACGGCAACTCCACTGCTCCGAGCTTGAGCTCCGGATTGATTTCATGATACTGATAAAGATTTTGGCGGGTCATCACCGCAAATGCGCATTTGCCATGGAAAAATTCATCATGATATCGCACTTCCGGCATGGTGTCCTTCAAGCCAAGCAGATCCCGCAGTTCAATGAAATAACTGAACGCCCGGAGACTCTTTTCCGAATCCATCAATACCGGATCGCTGCTGTTCGGATCGGAGGAAAACAACTTGCCGCCGGCCCGGAAAAACATCGTGCCCCATTGATGGTTGAAATTACTCCAGAGAAAAATATTTTCGGAGGGGAGGGTCTGTTTCAGGAACTTGATTTTATCCATGAATTCATCCCAGGTCCAACCTTCACTGGGGTCACTGCAACCCTGTTCGGCCAACAGCTCGCGATTGAATACCACTACGCGCGGTGAAAAAATAAACGGAATTCCATAAAGTCCTCCGTTGATCCGGAAAGCTTCCAGCGGTTCCTGATAAAAATCACTCCGCCTGGGCATACACTCCGGCAGAAATTCCGATAAATCAAGGTATTCCTTGTAATGACTGGTCAGGTAATGGGATACCCGCAGTTCAAAAGTGCCCTTCTGGAACTTCCGGCAGAGCCGCAAGCACGGCAGGTTGTCTTCGAAAAGTCCGAGATTGCTGCCGAGAAATTCCTGCAGCCTGTCGCCGTCGGCATAGATATTGCCGGGCAGGATTCGGTTTTGCCAATTCGGATTGACGTAAGTCCCGCTGCGTGGAATCGATGAGAAAATACCGCCCTCGGACAACGCATCCATTACCGCCTGGGTATGGAGAAATGAACTGTTGAGCGTCTGGGCGATTTTACGGGCTCCAGGCAACTTACCACTCTCAAATTGCCCATCTTCAAGCATATTGAGAAGATAATTTCGAGTTATGATATTTTTCGCGGGTGCCGTCATTTCTTATCTTTTTTTATTGTTAAAACTGACATAGTCATATTGCTTTGATATTATTATACAAGCAAAACTGACTATGTCAATAGGTGTGTCAAGAAAATTTTATAAATAATCACTGAAGTATGACGAGTCCGCCAAAAGGCGGCAAGCCGATCCGCTGAGTGATTGTCGAACGAATTGGCCGGGTAGTGTTGAGCGTGGCTACCCATAGGTAACCACCGAAACCGCCCCCGGACAAGGCGTTTTGACAAGCAACGGCGGGCGGTTGGCGAGTTTTGGCGGACTCGTCAAGTATGTTTGTCTTTGTTATTTTTTTGCGAATTATGCTTTTCCGCAACTTGCATAATTACAGAATATATGTTAATATAATTCATACGAAAACATGGAATATATATTATGAGCAAAAGAAGACATCTCGGAACGGTTTATGAAACATATCCGGCTAAAGATTTTGAGTCATTTCTGCTGACCTTGGTTTTTAAAATTATTACGATAATTGTTTCGTCGATTATCTGGCTGGGAATTTACTGGGTCGCCATCGCCATTGTCAACTTTCTGCGAGTTAATTTGCTGGAACTCAAAGAAATGCGGTTGGAGGCGATATTCCGCTCTCCGACCGGGCAAGGGGTTTATTGGGGCATGGTGGCGGTGATTATCGTTTATGTTCTGATCAGCAACGTCGGAGCTCGCAAAAAGAGCAACGCTTCAACTAGTAAAAAGAAAGCAATGGGGGCATATGAAGCTCATCATCAATAACCTGTTGGCCGGCTGTGCCTTGGGTGCGGCATTGTTGTTCATGTCCGGCTGTAATTCCGCCAAAGAAACCAAACCGGCGATGCGGTATTTCCCGCGGTTAATGGAGTATAATCTGGAATTGACTGTTCCGATAACCCGCCGGGTTTTAAAGGCGGATGAGGAAATTACTTTCATCTTGATTAATAACAGTGACAAACAGGTGCAATTGCTGGACTGGCATGTGGATGAAACCGACAATTTGAGAATTTTTTATCAGCCGTATCGCGACGGCATCGAAAAACTTGATCTGTCCGACAAGACGTGGCGTGTCATCGAGCCGGAGATTCAGTCGCCGGCCCGTTATAATCCTTTGACTTTGAGCCCGCTCAACCGGGTATTTATCTATACCACACTGAAATTTGCCAACAAGCCGGGCAAGTATCTGATGGTCGGCAAGCTGACTTCCGGTATGGTCGAAGTGCAGACTCCGGTCATGGAAATTGAAATTATCAAATAACTTCAAAAAGAGGAATATATTATGAAGAATCTGTTGTTATTACTGAGTTTTGCGGCATTGATTGCTTTTGGAGCGGGTTGTAAAACTACCACCACGATGGCTCTCGGGACCTTCAGCGAAGATGAAAGTATCAAAGTTGAAGAACTCGGCAAGCAGTACGGCCAGGACCTGTTGAAGGGAATCAAGGAAAAAAATTATCCGCTGTTTATCGAACATCTTTCCGCGGAAATCAAGGATAAATTCTCCGAAGACAAATTCGAGAAGCTTTGCGAGCAGCATACCCAGCAGCTTGGCAAGCAGAACGAAGCCACTTATCTGGGAGTCCTGCGTCATGGTCCGTTGGTCAGAGCTTATATCTGGAAGGTGGAATTCGAAAAGAATCCTCCGGCCAATCAGCCGGGAGCTCAGGCAGTTGTCTACGATAAGATGTTTACCGTGATGATTGTCAAGGTTGATGACAATTACCAGGTACTCGGATTCGGTTTTTCAAGCTAGAGGAGGTTGTAGAGTGAGAACCCTGACCGACAAACAGAAAGATATTCTCGATTTTATCGAAGAGTTTCTGGAGCACGAAGGAATGGCTCCGACGGTTTATGAAATTGCGGATCATTTTGATATCAAGACCTCGACGGTATTTGCTCATTTGCGTTCTCTGCAGAGGAAAAACTGGTTGACCCGCAGCTCCAAGGCCCGCAGCATTTCCTTGTCCAAGCCGATGAAGAAGAACCGCTTTACTTCCTTGTCCATGTCGATTCCGCTCCTGGGCAGGATCAATGCCGGATACCCGGCGGAAAGCACCGAGTATCAGGAAAAAGAAATTCAGGTAAGCCAGGCATTGCTGGAACGCAAAAATGCCAAAAAAGCTTTTGCTTTGCGAGTGGCCGGTGAGAGTATGCGTGATCTGGGGATTTACGATGGCGATATCGTGGTGGTCAAGCAGGCCAACCTCGGCGAAGTCCGTAACGGCGATATTGTCGTAGCTTTGGTCAACAACGAAAATACGGTGAAGTCCTATTTCGCGTTAAGCGGGGACAAAGTCGAATTGCGTCCGGCCAACTCTGAGTTCAAGCCGCAGATATATCCCTCTTCGGAAGTTCGAATACAGGGCAAAGTAATCGGTTTACAGCGGGAATATTGATGAAAGATTTGATCCTTCAACGTTTTCTGAAATTAGTGACGATCGATAGTCCCTCCGGCAGCGAAAGCGAAATTCGTAGTTGTCTGCTTCGCGAGTTTGAGACACTCGGTTTGACCGGCGAAGTCGATTCGCGCGGCAATCTGAAATTTACCGTCAAGGGAACAAAAGAAGGTCCGGTCAGGATTTTTTCGGCGCATATGGATACGGTTCAACCGGGTTGCGGCGTGAAACCATCCGTCGGCGATGACGGCGCAATTCGGACCGACGGTACCACCGTGCTTGG
>JAVBRM010000003.1:0-23124 GCA_031548025.1 Victivallaceae bacterium
GCTCTACGAGTTTCTGGAGAAAAACACCGAAGGCGCAATTCTCTACGACGAATTCGAGAAAGCACACAAGGATATGGCGAAATACATGCTCCAGCAGATTGACGCCGGGCGCATCACTCTCTGGAACAACAAAACCTATGATCTTTCCCGTTTCCTGCTCTTTTACACCTCAAACGTCGGCGCGGAAATCTTCCAGGGCACCAATCATCTTTCAATGGCGCGCAAAAGCGAAGCCGCCTTGCAACGGCTTGTCATGATGTTCAACTCTCCGGAGTTCGTAGCCCGTTTCGGTAAATTCAATTACGGTATTTTCGCTTTCAACTCCCTGAAACCGGAACATCTCCGCCTGATCACCCGAAAATTCATGGACGACAAGCTCAAATACTTCCGAATCCTCCGCGAAACCAAAACCGAAGAAAAAACCTTCATCCTCCCCGAGAGCATGAACGTCCTCGGTTATTCTCCCGAAGTCGTGGACCATGCCCTTTTGCAGACCAACACCACAAGAAACGGAGCCCGTGAAATCCGTGATATCGTCGAAAGGATGCTGAATCAAGCCTACAATCACGCCATCACCAACGACCCCACCGGCCAGTCAATGGCAGGATTCCTCCACCTGGAAGAAGGCCAAATCGTCCTGAAACCCGACTCCCCATCAAACCCCATCCGAATCCAGTAAGAAGGAGAACCCACATGGTAAAGATAGTAGAAAGAATCATCTTTCGTGACGATGGCACGATTGAAAACACCACCCGGAAAATCGAAATTCCGGGCAAAATCAATGGCCCCAAAATGTTATCCGCCGTCATGAACCTGAACGGCTGGAACCTCGTCATCAAAGACCAGACAAACGACATCGGCATGATCATCAAAGGCGAAAATGAATCCGAACTCATAAGCCTGAAATCCCTGCTGGAAAGAACCACCATCTCAGTAGCGATTCAAATCCCCCTGAACATCCAACCGCCCCCGGCACTCATCGACGACTGAAGCCCCGCTTCATAAACGAACAAAAGAAACACGGTTTTATTCCCAGTCACCGAGAATAAAACCGTGTTTCTTTTTACCCAAAATTCCGAAAATATTATCACATCATGCGTTTGCAAAAATGTAAACTGCCTATATTTTATGAACAGTTACAGTTTTGTAACCGCAAGATGTGAAAAGAACCAGCCTCAAGCTGAAAAAAATCACACGACAAAACGCATACTTTAGATACAAGTATCCACCAGAAGTTCAATAAGTGTAAAAATTCGCCTCATAATCTGCTCCTTATCTATGTTGCTGTTTAGGGAGTTGGAAATTGCTGAAATACCGTTTGATTTTTGAAAGATTCCCGAGTGATTTTTGCTGGATTTGAGAGGAGCATAACGAGTTATGTAACGAACAAATCCGGCAAAAAGCGCCGGGAAGATTCAAAAATTGGTATTTCAGCATTTTTCAGCTCCCTTAATACTTTTCAGAAACAGACGAACTCCTTCCGCCATCTTATCGGAAAACCCGGAATCCACGTGTATCTGGCGATCAATAAATTCATCTTCCATATCCATCATTCCCCTGCTGTAGACTGTTCCTATCGTAAATGGACGACATACCGGTTTCTTCAACTGGCAATATTTACGGTATCCAGGGCGCAACCCTTCCAGTACCAGCAGAACATCCGGGGAATGTTCCGCAAACAATTCCAGGCACTCAGCGTAACCGTCCACTGTACAACGTTTCAACATTTGCGGACTGGTCACCGCTCCCACCGCTTTCACCGCATCATAAAACCCAGCCTCGAATTCCAAACCTGTGTCATCCGGAATTCCAAACAGCCCGGCAATCTTTTTCCCTGAAAACGCGGCAAAATTTTCGATCAGCATTTTCCTGACATTTGATCTTACGTCGATTCTCAGTTGCGGATGCTCCGGCGAAATATGGTAATTTCCCAATACCAGATAAGGAACATGAAAAGATTTGACTTCTTCCAATATTTTATCATTGATGGCACCATACATCAAAACCCCGTCAAAATGGGTATCACGCTTCAGGAAACTGCCGATTGAACCGGCTGTCTGATAATTGCTGCCCAATACCACATCAAAACTGTTTTCCAGACAGGCCTCATAAATCTTATGCATCAAATATGCTCCGCGCATCGGATTTTTTTCGTTGATATACATGGCCAGCCGATAAAACAGCCCCGGCTTGAGGGTCGGATTGACGAATATCCCGCGCTTGGGTTCCGCATATAAATAATTCAATTCAATCAATTTGCACAACGCGGTATGCGCCACCTGGCGACTGACGTTATATTCATCCGCCAATTCACGCACGCTGGCAATCTTCCCGCCGGGACGGTATACGCCGTCATGAATCTTCTGGATTATTCCATTCATAATCGGCCGGTACAATGGCTCGAAACCATTTTTGCGGCATTCGTTTATCCGGTTCATGCTAAATCCTCATCGGGTTAACATTTTAATGACACTTTCAATTATACATCATGACAGATTGAATGTCAATACCCCCTTCCGGAATTTTTTATTCAAATAAAGAAAGCCTTCTAAATGATATATATCAATTAATTTCACAAAAACATATATATCATTATTGACATTTGCCAATCTGCGGTTATAATTATTACTATGAGTTATAATCGCAGGATGGTGATGAATCGATGAGTTTTGATAATCTACATTTTGTGGCGGACGCCAATTCGCGTCTGCCCAAGTTTCGCCAGATCTCCAGATACTTGGAGCAATACCTGCGTAACAATGAACTACCGCCGGGTACGCGGCTGCCCGGTGACCGACAGCTTGCCGAACAGCTCGGCCTTGCGCCGGTAACGGTATTCAAGGGCTTGAATGAACTGGTTCGCGAAGGTGTCCTGACCCGTCAGGTCGGTTCCGGTACTTATGTGGCCCGGCGCGGCGCCGCCCGAGTCGAACGGATCGGAATCATCTGTCATGACCATATTTTGCAGGACAGCGCTTATTTATCGCCGTTGACGGAATATTTCTGCAAGTACTGGGAAAGCCGCGGCTGCCGGATTCTGACTATGCGCGGCACTCCGGATGAATATGAAAAGCTTATCGATGAGTTCAAATTGTCCGGCATCCTGGTCATGGTACCGAAGGAATCGTTTTTTGAAAAGATTGCCGCCATGACTCAACAAGGTGTTCCGGTCGTATCGATCGGCTTCGCCCATCCGGACTACTCGGATATCGCTTTCGGCAACAACCATGAAAAAACTGCCGAGGAGGCGGTCTCCTATTTGCACAGCTTGGGACACACCCGGATCGGCTGCATAGAAAGTAAAATTGGTTCGGTTCACAACACGACTCGCCTGCGGGGTTACGCCAAGGGCATGTTCAATGCCCACCTCCCCTCTCACCCGGACTGGCTCATTCATGGCGATGCCGCGGATGCCGAGGAAAAATTGCGGCAGCTTTTCACTATACCCGATCATCCGACCGCGTTTCTGGTGATGAATATTCATTTTATCATCAGTATTTACCGTTTTCTGGGCAGGTTGAATATGCGGATTCCGCAGGATATTTCGCTGATCGGCTTCGACGACGCGCCATTTCTGACGGAAATCGACCCGCCGGTAACCGTCTTCAAGCAGAATCTGGAGGAAATGGCAGCCCAAGCGACGGCACAATTAGAAAATATGATTTACGGACGTCCGCTTAATTCAATTAATCATAATAATTTCTGCAGCAAACTGACTCTGCGCGGTTCCTGCCACCCCTCGAAACAGGAGGTAATATCTTGAAAAAGTCCGATTATTTCACACTCATTGAATTACTGGTAGTTATTGCGATCATCGCAATTCTCGCGGCATTACTGCTGCCGGCTCTGCAGCAGGCCAAATTAAGCGCCAAGCGCATTTCCTGTACCGGCAACCTGCGTCAATTCGGTCTCATCCTGCAGAATTATGCCGATGACAACAAGTCCCATGGGCCTTCCGGGATCTACTGGGGTACCGGCAACGCCTATGGATCGGAATGCCTGCTGCCATATTTCGATGTCAAATATGGCACCACCAGTAGCGAGACCAACCGCAGGAAAGTCTTGTTATGTCCCGGTTCCACCGGAACTATGTTTTCCGGGCACAAATACAGTTCCGGCAGGTGGTCGGATGTTTACCTGACCAGTTCATATATATTGGCTTTTGGTATCGCCGACTATACGAAAAACGTCGCAAATACCTATGGTTATGCAATTACAGTCGGCCAAAAATCCTACGATGGCAAACCGGGGCAGCGTGTACCTTTGATCAAGCTTAATGACCTGGGCAGGGATTTCAACTTTCAGGGCTTTATGGTAAAATACGCCTCAGCTTCGGAACAGGCAATCGCCGGCGACACCGCCAACCGGGATTATTCGCTGATCGGCGGTTACGGAATATCGGATATTCCGCCTCTCCACCCGACCGGGGCCAACGCTCTTTTCGCCGATGGCCATGTCAAATGGACCAATTACAATACCGTCAAATATTATCTCCAGATCGCCAAACGTCATGAAATATTGTGGTAAAAAATGCGTACTCTAATTTACTTGATCATTCTCAACTGTTTCGCAGTATTTGCCGGTGAACATGCGGAACCGGTAGTGTTTTCGGATATCACTGCTATTACCACAAAATCCAGTCCGGAAGATGCCTCATACCTGGCGGAAACCCTGCAAAAAATTTATGGCCGGAAATTTACCGCCGGTTCCGATCTCACCGGTGCCATTGCCATCGGCACGCCGGAAGATTTTCCCGCGTTGACACTCAAGCTGTCGAATCCCCAGTCCTATGCGATTATCACCCACCCCAAAGGAATTTATCTGGTCGGCAATTCACCGCAGGCTTGTTCATACGCGGTCAGCGACCTGCTGCATGAGCTGGGTTACCGCCGTTTTTTCCCGTCGGCAAACTGGGAGATTATTCCCGCTGTCCCCCCGGCGACGCTGACGCTTCACAAATCTGAATCACCGGATTATGAGAGCCGTAACATTATGCCGGGCTGGGGGCTCTGGCCGGAATACCGCGGACAAGATCAGGGACACGCGCTCTGGCACCGCCAGAACCGAACCGGCGGTACCGATATGAGTACCGGGCACGTTTACGGCGCTTTTATCCGCCAGAAACAAGATGAATTCAACCGCCATCCGGAATATTACGCTCTGGTAAAGGGCAAACGCGACGGCAATAAATTATGCATTTCCAATCCGGGCCTGCGGGAACTTTTCGCGCAATATTCGTTGGAAATCCTGCGGAGATATCCGCAACGGAGCAGTGTTTCCGCCGAACCTTCGGACGGCGGAAACTGGTGCGAATGCGACCCCTGCGCTCAAATCGGTACGCCCAGCGACCGGGTGGTATTGCTCGCCAATTCCACCGCGGAAGCCCTGAGCCGGGAATTTCCAAATGCCCGGGTGGGATTTTATGCCTATAATTTGCATTCTCCACCTCCCACACTCAAAGTACATCCGAATGTCGTAGCAAACATCGCCACCAGTTTCATCCGCCACGGCTGGACTCTGGAACAACTGATCAGCGGCTGGCAACAACAGGGCGCGCGAATCGGCATCCGCGAATACTATTTTGCCGGACCGGCTCCCGGCGTCGGACGGGCCGCCAACCCCAAGCTGATCGCCTCGACCATCAAAGATTTTTACCGGCAGAACGCGCGTTACATGCGGGCGGAATCTACCGATGCCTGGGGACCGGGCGGACTTTCCTATTACGCGGCGGCCCGTCTGTTGTGGGATACCACGCTCGAATTGCGGGATATTGAAGACGATTTTTTCAGCCGGGCTTTTCCGGCCTCGGAAAAAGAGATGCGTCAATTTTACACTCTACTTGACGGTTCGTCGCGCCGCCCGTTGAATCACGATCTCCTGGGCCGGATGTACCGCAGCCTGGCCGCGGCCCGCCCGCTTGCCACTGGCGGCGAACGCCGGCGGATCGATGAGCTCATTTGCTACACCCGCTTCAACGAACTTCTGCTGGCTTTGCAAACTACGCCCAATGCCACAACCTATGAGGCGCTGTTGAACTACGCTTCCGCGATTAAACCGTTTTTTCTGATTCACAGTTACGCCATGTTCCGGGATGAGCGCGCCCTGCGCCCGACCGGGCTCAAGGGTACTCCCGCGAAAAATATCGACTGGAAAAACCAACCGTTACCGCAGGACCTCGATGCCGTTCTGACGGCGGGCATAGCCAATAACAAACTGATGGATTTCGAGCCACTTGAGTTCGATGACAATCTGCGTCCGGCCATTTTCCGAGGAACCAACAAATACGAACAGCCGGGCATGATGCGCGGCCACCGCAAATTTTTGCTCTGGAGCAATGCGAAACCGATTCAACTCACCTTGACCGGAGGATTCGTCTATCAAAACCGGGGCAATCTCAAAATCACCCTGATTCAACTCGGCGGAACCTCCGATACCGGCGAACTCGAAACCATCATTCAGCATGACGAATCCGTTCCATCTGACAAGAACGAACACTCAATCACCCTGATTCCGCGCCATCCCGGATTGCATCGTCTGGAAATCAACGACGGCAGCGCCGGTACCACCGTCCGCTTTCCCGAAAACCTCGCGGTATCCATTCCCATCGAAACCGAAAGCGCGCCCTCGATTTCCGGTAATTTTTATTTTTACGTGCCGAAAGGAACAACGCTGCTGGGATTCTATGCCCAAGCCAAGCGCGGCCGCCTCATTCATCCCGGCGGCGGCAAGGAGGGTTACAACCTCGCCGGACACAACGGATTTTACCGGATTGCCGTACCCGTCGGTCAGGACGGAACCATCTGGCGCGTGCAAAGCCTGTCGGGAACTATCAAGCTGCTGACTGTGCCTTCGGCCCTGTCCCTGAACAGCCACCGGCTTTTGATACCTGAATCTATTATCATAAAGGACAAGTTATGAAACTTTTCAGTACCCTTTCTCTCCTGTTTGCACTTACAATTCTCCCCGGCATGGAGCTCATGAACAATGGCAAACCGACGGCCAGAATCCATATTTCGCCAGAGCTTAAAACCGCCGCTTTCCCCTCACTGCGAGAGCTACAAAAAATGCCGCCGGAAGCCCTGCCGGAGCGCCTGCTCGGTTTTGCCGTCGGCGACCTGCTTTATCACCTCAAACAAATGACCGGAGCTGAATTCGAGCTCACCACCGCCGCTCCGTCGGCGGAAGAAAGCGCCATTACCATCGGCGGAATTGCTCCTCAAGTCACCAGTGACACCGGCGAGGCGTTCCGCCTGCGGATTGCCGGAAACCGGATTCAGATCGGCGGAGAAGGCCCTTTGGGGCTGGCTTACGGTATCTACGAACTGCTTGGAAAACTCGGCTGCGACTGGGTCATGCCCGGCCCAATCGGCGAAGTAATTCCACAAAATCCAGCCCCAACCGTCAACGATATGGATATCTCCGAAAAACCCTCCTTCGATATTCGTGCCCCCTGGTATTCCGGCAAGTCCAGTGACCATACCGATCAGGAAAAAACTGATTTCAACCTCTGGAAGCTCCGTCACAAACTGCAACTCAATCGTCTGGCAAATCCGTTGATTATGCGCGGTGGGCACGTCTGGAGTACCCTGATCAAAGATTACGCTGACGAATTCAAAAAGAACCCGGAAATGCTGGCTCTGGTCCGTCTCCCGGATGGCTCGATGACGCGGAAGGGGCCGCAGCTGGAAACCACCGATCCGCGGGTACTCAATCTGTTCGAAGACCATATCCGCAAAACTTTCAAAAAGAACAATTGGAGCAATAATCAGAAAGTTTGCCTGGGCATCGGTCCCGCCGATGGCGGCGGCTATTCGCTCTCGGCCGAAACCGCGATGGCCGGTTCCGGACGCATCGACCCGATGACCGGGGAATCGGACATGACCGACATCCTGATTCTGCTCGGCAATCAATTGCTCGAAAAGCTCGGAACTGAATTTCCCAATCTGCACCTGGGATTTTACCTTTACAGTTGCCATGCCGATTTTCCGGCGCGCTATCAACCGCATCCCCGGCTGATCATCGTCCTGGCCGATATTTCTTATTCACGGTCGCATAGTACCATGGAGAAAACGTCAACCCGCATTTATTACAAAAATATCATGGAACAATGGAAAAACACTCCCAACGTCAAATTTTTCCGTGGCTACAACTGGAATCTGGCCGAAAATTTTCTTCCGTACAGCAAACTGAAAATCTGGGCCGAAGATCTGCCGATGTATCATGCCATGAACATCAAAGGCGTTTACACCGAATACTCCAAGGCTATCGCCACCCTCGCCCCTTCCAATTATCTGGAGGCCGCTTTACTCTGGAACATCAATGCCGATCCGCAGGCAGTGCTGGCTGAATTTTGCCGCCATGCCTACGGCGCGGGCGCCGCCCCCATGCAGAAATACAATCGTATACTCACCGAACGCCAAAGCAAAGCCATGCAGGAAGCCGGTTCGTTCCACTCGTTTCATCTGATTTACGACGGGGCATTTGTCAAGCAAGCCCTGCAACTTTTCGACGAGGCCGCCACTCTGGCTCAACTGCCGCAGGAAAAAGAGCGGATCGCCATTGCCCGCTTTCCCGTGGAACAGCTCGGCGAATTTTTGGCAATGAAAAAACTGGTGAATGATTTTCAATTTACTTCCGCGCTGGAAATCTTCAATGCCATGCTCAAAGCCCGCCAGGAAAAAATCGCGGAAAACCGCAGTCTGTTGTGCAAGGGTTCCGTCTATATGCTGAAGCGTTTTTATCAACGCTTTATCCAGGAGGCCGCCAAATATTCATCCGCGCCATATCAGCTCACCAGTAAACTTCCGGACCGGATGATTACCATTATCGACCCGTATAACCGGGGTTTGGAAATGGGGTTTGCCGATCCGGAGCTCAACGACACAGGGTATCTGGAAACGAAAACCTTCTCCACTACCTGGGCAGCTCAGGGCCTGATCGGGCTCCGGGCGGGGTCCGTGTGGTACCGGGTCAAGCTTCCGGGAATCTCCGGCAATGCCGGTCTCTTCATCGGCGGCGCGGACAATATCGTCCGGGTTTACTGCAATGGCCGCTTCGTCGGCGAAGCCCGGGGCTTCGCCAAACCGTTCCTTTTCGACCTGACCGGTACACTCTCCGATTCCGCCGAAAACCTGCTGGCGATTCAGGTTCAACGCGACGGCAATTCGGAAATCGGAACCGGCGGCTTGATTTACCCTTCGTTCATATTCACCGGTCCCCGCCTGGAGTACCCAGCCAAGCCGGCACCGGAAAATTACCGGTTGCTCCCTGGCGGCGCCATCGAAAAAATCAATTGATCAAGTCAAGGACAGACTCTACTGGGAGCTCAACTGTCTTTTTTGTCCTTTGAGTCTTTTGACACCGGAGCTTTTTTTGCGGAAATTTTATTGGGGTCTATTGACAAAAATAGCTGCAGCCGTTATAATATAGACACGACCTAATACGTATTATGTCGTAAAATTATGGTGTCTTATGGGAATAACGATGAAAGAGCTGGCCGCGTTGGCCAATGTTTCACAGAGCGCGGTATCGCTGGTTCTGAATGACAAGGGCGACGGTTACATTGCCAAGCCGAGGCAGGAATTGATCCGAGAGCTGGCCCGGCAACACAATTACCGTCCGAATATGGCTGCCAAGGGATTGCGTACCTCGCGCCAGTACACGATCGGAATCCTGATGCCGGCGCCGGTCAGTATATTTTTCGCCGGCATGGTATCCAAACTGCAATTCGAGTTGCTCAAGCAGGGATATATAGCTCTATTTTCCTTTTTTCAATCCGACGATGAACTGCCTAAGGCGTATGACGCGGTAATCCAGCACAATGTCGACGGCATCATCTCCTGGGTTTACCATGATTGCCTGGATCCTGAACTCATCCCCACTGTCATAGGCTTTTACGGTAAAGAAAGTTTCTGCAGGATCGATATCGATTGGGAGGGTTATGCGCATGACGCCATCGATTATCTGGTCTCGCTGGGGCACACCAGGATTGGCTTCGGCATGCGGCTTACGGAAATCCGTTATCGCTGTCTGATAAAATACTTGCGGGAACTTGGGTTACCGGACAATCCCGCCTGGTCAATTCATGCACTGGGAACCCTGGAGGGAGGAATCAAATTCATGACTCAATTCATGACTCTGGAAGATCGCCCCACCTCGGTAATCATGAGCAACGACCCCATGGCTTACAGCGCAATTGCCCTCGCTTCCAGGAACGGCCTCAAAGTACCGCGCGACCTCTCGCTCATCGGCTATAACAACAGCAAGGAATCTTCCTGCTTTGAACCGACATTGACGACCTTCGATTCACATGACCTGGAAGTTGTCGATTCACTGATTGAAATGATTCTGAACCGCATCGAAAATCCATCCGGTCCGGCAATCCTCCGAAGCATTGCCAAGCCTGAACTGATTATCCGGGAATCTTGTACAACACTGAAATAAGAGGAGTTCATCATGAAGAAGAAATTTACACTCATTGAGCTGCTGGTCGTTATTGCGATCATTGCAATTTTAGCAGCTATGCTGTTGCCTGCGCTGAGCAAAGCTCGGGAATCGGCCAAGACCTCAAAATGCGCTTCGAACCTGCGTCAGATTGCCTTGTCCATGCTCACATATGTTCAAGATAACGACGATTCTTTTCCGCCCTATTTTCAGAAAAATCTATCGACCTGGACCTGGCCGCTCGGACTCCAGCAGAGCAAATATGTCCTTGATACTAAAACTTATTTCTGCCCTTCGTCCACCCTGACTACCCTTTACGGATTCGGCGGTAAGGAAAGCTGCAGCATCAAACCGCACTTGATTTATCCTTATGCCTATATCGAGTACGGGCTCAGTGTCAATTATCTCGGAAGCCGCAACGCTCGCGGCGGCGGGGGCGATTCGGCAACAATGCCGAGTCTCCCGACCTTCAAAATAACACTATCCAAAAACCCTTCCGCCAAATTCATGCTGGGCGACGCGCGTTCGAATACCTTGGTAACCACTGCCGACGGCAAATACCGGGGGACGTTGGGAATAGACAATCAATCGAGCTCAAACCGGGTACATCCGCGCCACAATGCAAGCGGCTTTGAAAACGGCGACGCCAATTTCGCCTATATGGACGGGCATGTCGGCAAAATCATCCAATACATGAAAGGTGATTATTACGGTGCAAACGGCACCGCCCACGTACTGAAATACTGGAATCCCGAAAGGCCGTAACCGACTATAGTATGGAGAAAAAGATGAAGATTTGGCACTTGGGTATTCTGTTCGGCTTGTTTGCGCTTCACGGCGGAGAAACCGTGCTGGAAAATAAACATGCGGCATTGGTATTCGATTCGGAATACGGTTACGGGCTGAAAAAAATTGTCAACAAACAGACCGGGCGGACGGTGGAATTCACCCCGCCGGACGCTGGAAAAGACTCGTTATGGGCCATGATCCCGCTGGAACATGGTGAAGAACTGCCGGAATTGCTCGGGTATGGCGAGGTCAAAATCGACCGCCGCCAGATACCTTCCGGGCAAGTATTGATCATGCATTGGGAAAAGTTGAAAGCGGGCTCCGGCTCCGTCACAGTGGAAGTCACGGTGACGCTGCCGGACGACTCGGGAATCGCCGACTGGCACTTGCGGCTCAAATGCGACGGCAATCCGGCTCCGTGGGTCAAGAGCGTGACGTTTCCTCGTGTGAACGGCATCAGGAGCCTGGGCGACGATTATTTGATTTATGGTGAACACCTGGGGCGGATGGTGCGTGATCCGGGTCGGCGGCTGCGGGGAATTTCCATCGGCAATCCCGGGGACTGGTCGATGCAATTCGCGGCGTTTTACGGCAGTGCGCAATTGGCAGCCAATTCGCTGGTGAAACTGTCCGGAGAATTCCGGGTCAACGGTTTTCAGCGCGGCCCCGCCAACGATGAAACCGGACTCTTCCTGGCGGCCGACGACGGCGAAGGATATCAGAAGTATTTGCGCATGCGGGGACGGCCCGCAAAGCGGGATTTCAGCATATACCCGGTTCACTATCCGCCGTTGCCGTTCTGGCCGATGGATTCGGAAAAGCCGGGTGTTGAATTCGTATATGAAATACCGTATGCGATGAAACTGGGCACATACAGCGGCGGCGCCGGAGCAGCGGCCGAAATCTACCGCGAGCTGGTGAAAGACCGCAAATGGATGGCTAACGGCCCCTTGCGCGCTCCGGGCAATCCGGTTTCGCCCAAAATCGTGGAAGCGGCATTCTGGGCGAAATTCTATTTCGGAGCCAATAAAGCCACACCGGAAGTCCTGCGGATGTGCGAATATTTGCGGGTGCCGGTAAATACCCTCTGGTACCGTTACTATGTCAGACGGTTCAACGCCAACGAACCGGAGTATTTTCCCAGCATGCCGGAGTACCGCAATGGGGTAAAAATCCTGCGCGAAGCCGGAGTGGGCGTAGCGCCCTATGTCTGCTGCGCGCTTTGGGACCCGAATACCGAGTCGTTCCGGCGTTTCGGTATGGAAAAGGCGGCGGCCATTGATGAATCCGGCAAGCCGTATAGCTGGGCCCTGATGGGAAACCGGCCATCGTTATGGATGCACCCCGCCTCGCCGCTGTGGCGCGACAAATACCGGGACATAACCATGAAGATGTTCGGACAGTACGGAACCGACGGGCAATACCTGGATGTGATCGCCATTATCGGAAAATTGTGTTACAATCCCGGATGGCACCTGCCGCACGGGGGCAATTACTGGGCAGAGGGAAACCAGCGACTGCTGGAGTCGCTGAAGGAAAATACTGCCAAGGCGGCGACGAAGCCTTTTCTGACCACCGAAGGTTTTTTGGAGAACTACATTCATCAATTCGATAATTTCCTGATGCTGGACATAACCCGTTATGGTTGGAAAAACCGCAATGGCGTGGACGTATTTCCGCTGTTCTCTCTGGTTTATCACGATTACGCGATCAATTACGGCTCGGATTGCGGGCAGACACTGAACGCTGAAATGTTGCGCTGGCAAATGGGTTTGAGTTTCACCTGGGGAATCCAGCTCTGCTGGAGCGACATCAAAATCGACCCGCCGGGCGAGAGAATTCACGATCTGTATACCCGCGAGCTAGTCCATGCATGGTATCGGAGCGGCTCCAAATTTCTGACCGGCGGGCGCGGTATTGAAATCGCACAGGTACCGAACACGGCACTGGCCGGAAAAGCGGCGGTGACGGTGATTTCCGCCCCGTACGGTGTCAAGCTCTCGGACGCCACCAGGATCTCTTTTCCGTGGGACGGACCGTCAGTGCCGGGTTCCGCCTGGCGTGCTTTCGACGGTACAGTCGGGCTGACGCTGGCTAATATTACCGGTCGAAACCAGCCGATCAGAGTTCTGTTCAACCGCGAACAACTGTCCGGTCCCTTCGATACACTCTGGCGGACCTGGCCGCTGCCGGCGGAAAAACTCGGCAAGCTGTCTGAACGGACGGACTGGGAATTCGAGGTCCCGTCCGACCGGGCGTTGATCCTGGAAGTCCGCGACGATTCCCAGCCGGAAATCCATCCGCTGCTTGATCTTCCCTATAAAAGCATGTTGGCCAATGCTTCGGGCGACTTTCCGCCGCTGGTACGCGATACGGATGAAATTTATGCGACCGATGATGTTTCGGCCCTGAACGACGGGGGGGAAGTCCGTTTGCTCTCCGAGAGAACCGGAAAGGAATTGAAGGTTTCCCGGATGGTCAACTGGCAACGTTTAGAGGGCTACGGCGGTCCGCGCTTTCCAGAAAATCGGACATTTTATCTGCTGAAACCGACCGGATGGCGCCTGAAAGACGGCACCGCCATAGCCCGCTGGAACGACGGTGTGATATCCGCTCAAATTACCGTAAAAACCGGTGGTGTTTTGACCGTTCCCCAAGGCGTGGTCGCGGTATTGAACCACAACGGGAAATGGCGCCTCGCCACCGGTACGGTCGAATTGTCTCCGGGAACCTGGCGGCTTTGCGGGTTCAAACCGGAACTCGGCTGGCAGAAAATCGATCCGCAAAATATTCCGGGGTCGCTCGGAGAAATTTCCAGCCGGGCCGCAGCGGAAGGGCGCAAGCTCCTGACTGGCGCGGACACTTTGCTCGACATTGACCGCAACCGAGGCGAAACACTGCTGGCCCTCGGCAATGCTGCGTGTTTCGCCGCCACCGGCAAGCGGGCCTGGCTGAACAATGACCACGACTGGCTGCTGCCGGGGCGAACGGAAACATTCTCATACGAGGGTATCCGACCCGGTAAGATCGAACTGCTCAATTCCGAACACACCGGCCAAGTGGAAATCAAATGGACCGAAGTGACGGTGCGGGATGTGGCCGCCGCCGCTAATCTGTTGCGTTTCCTCTATACGACCGAGAAGGAGTCGGAGGGAGTCCGTTTCACCGCGACTGCGTTGAATTATCTGGAAGTGGCCGAACCGCTACTGACGCGGATCTCGCCGGCCAATGCGTTTATAGTCAAGCCCTCCGGCGCGGGCACGATCACCAATCACCTCAGCATCATCAATACCGCACCGATCGAACTGCCGATAAATCTGTCGGCGGATTTGTCGCCAGGCTGGAGCTTTCCCCCAGAACTCAACAACCCCTTTACTTTAAAAGCCCAGGAGCACAAAACAGTACCGCTGGTTTTCCGCTACGATGGTGTCGACCGGGGCGAACGGCACTCACTCAGGGTGAATGTGGCTTATTCGTCGCTGGCGGAAGCGGCGCGCCATGAAGATTTCGAGGTGGTGGAACGCCGCCTGAACTTGAAACCTTTTGCGGCTGACACGTCGGTAGAGGAAACCGCCTGGAGCCCGGTGATCCGTCGCCAGTGCCTGACGGCCGCCCTGGTCGGCACCGAAGGAAAAGTAGAAATTTCTCTGCGTCCCTCCGCAGTACTTAGCCTCAAAACCACCAATGTGACCTGGACATTGTTCGATGCGAAAATGAAATCACTGCAGAGCGGCAAGATCACATTCAAAAATGACGATCACACCCTGAGCCTGCCGGTCAGCGAACCGGGGCTCTACTTCGTGCGCGTCGCCGGGCGTTTTTTCCGCGCGAAAATCCTCAACCGGAGCGGCGGCTTCAGCGGTTGGGAATATGAACCGTTCATTACCTGCGGCAAAGAACGCAACGTCCTTTATTTCGCGGTCAATCCGAATGCCAAGGAATTTGAATTCTGCGGTACGGATGGCGGACCGTCTGAACCGTGCAAGGTAACCATCCGCAATTCCGACGGAGAAATCGTCTTTGAGCGGGACGGGCGTTATGTCGGTCAGTGGTTCCGGATTCCGGTAGCAACGAAACAAGCCGGCAAGCTATGGAGCGTCGAAATTTTACCGGTGGAGGACTTTGAACTGCGTTTCCGGGGACCGGTCTCCAGTTGGCTCTCAACCTCTCCCGGCGCGGCCTTGGCCGACTGATCAAATCGACGAGCAGCACTGTTGACAGAAGGCCTGAAAGAGCGCCAGGGAATTCCGGTCATCCAGGCGCTCCGGGTGCCACTGGACTCCAACGACAAACGGGTGGTCGACATGTTCGATCGCCTCAATGAATCCGTCATGACTGCGGGCGACGGCTTTGAAGCCGTCCCCAAGCCGGTCCACCCCCTGGTGATGGAGTGAATTGACCATCGTCGTATCGCTTCCGAAAATTTTCGCCAGAATTCCCTGAATTTCAACGATTTGATGCATGGACTGATTGTTGTGGTCCGGAATATCCGGAATCAGGGAACCACCGGAAAAAACATTCATAACCTGAAGCCCGCGGCAAATCCCCAGAATCGGTTTTTCTTTGGCGAGGGCCATCTGAAAAATCTGCTTTTCGTAACTGTCGAAATCCGGGTCGTATTTTTGCGCGGAATCCCTGTTTCCCCCATAGACGACGGGGTCAATATCGATTCCGCCCGTAATCATGACGCCGTCCGCATCGTCGATGAGATATGAAAGAACCTCCATATTGTTCGTCAGCGGCAAGGCAAAGGGAAACGCGCCGACTCTGACGAGAGGTTCGAAATATTTACCCATCCGGAAATCGGAATAAGCAAATGTGCCGGGCGGTACCACTACGGCAATAAGCGGCTTTTTACTATTCATATTTTATCATTTATCCAAGGTCAAACTGATCTCGAACGGAACCGGCTGGGCCGTTTTCCACAACTCCTCGCGCAAATCATCGACCTGCTTATTCAACTCAGCTTCCTGCGGACGGTCTTTCTTGTAATTTTCTACTGTCTTTTTAAAATAATTCAGCGCGGAACTTTTCTCTTTTTCCATTTTCTCCAGCCACTTGTCCAGAGTTTCGCAGGCGTTTTCGAAGTTTTCCGGATTGCCCCCCTGCCCGGTGATCGTTCGGTTCATCATCACGATCGAACGCAAACGACCGGTAATATCGCGCATTTTTTTCACAACCTTATCCGATTCCGTCGCGATCATCTGCGACGGGGTTTCCAGAAGCGCCAGATTCACCCCGGCAGCAAAATCCGCCGCGCTGAATGTTCCCAATACTTTATTGCCGGTCTTCAACACATAATTACCGGGGACAAGGTTCGTTACCTTCAACAACTCCTGATTCAGGGTCAAGGTAACCGGGTAAATCGCATCCATTTCCTTGTATTCCTTGGACAATGCCGGAAACGGCAGGGCTTTCGGGCTATATTTGAAGCTAACGGAACGATCGCCGGCCTGAAGGTTTTCCACTCCGGCGTTTTCAGCCTGGACCGTTCCGGCTTTAGCATCGATGACTACCTCTCCGACCAAGGCTTGCCCGCCCATTTCCTTGACCAGAATTGCCGCCATGATCAGATGTCCGCCCGGCCCCGGATGGACGCGGTCCTTTCCGGCCAAATGCATTTCCGGATACTTTTTCAGCAGCTCGGTCATCGGCACGAAGAAGTCAACCACGGGAAGTTGTTTGGCCGCCGCCAACTCCTTGACGATCTGCGTGCAATTCGCCAGCCCGGGGTCATTGCAAGCGGCCAGCTTGGCGCTCTTGAACTCGCCATACTGGTCATAGGGCGACGGAGTGATCATAACCAAAGCTTTGCCGGCCTTTAAAATATTTTCCACCAAAGTGGTCTGGTTCTTTTTATAATTGACCAGCGAACTTTCCCGGCGCTTCATAACGGCTTCGTCCGCTTCCAGGGTCTGATAATTGCTGCGGCCGACGTCATTCATGCCGAACATCACGAAAATACGGTCCGGATTCCGGGCTATAACGTCATAATCCAAACGTTTGACGCCACCTCCGGCATTATCCCCGCTGATCCCTGCGTTCAAAATCACCACCTTGCTCCCCGGATACCGCAACGCCTGAAAAAGCTCAACATTATAAATATAATATCCGCCATGAGTAATGCTGTCCCCCAGGAAAACCACCCGCTCCCCCTGCTTGAACAACTCCGCGGCATAACTCTGCAAAACCAGAGCCATCATCAAAAAAACAATCAAACGTTTCATAGCTAAATCCCTTTTATTTGAAATGAACATGATTATAGCATGAAACCCTTAGCAAATCAACCCCCAAATCCCCAAAATTCCAATAAGAATCAAGTGTCCAGTCAAGCTTGTAGTTTCGCCAAAACAAGCAAGATTGCCGAGGGGATTTTCTCTGGGGAGGTGAAGGGCGATGCAGGCATCGTTCGAAACTTCCCGGAGAAAATACACCGGAAAGATGCTTGCCGCGAGCGGTTGCGATCTTTCGGGTTTGCTTCGGCTCCGCCAAATCACTTCGGTAGCTCGCTACCGGCGTGTTTGTCGAATCCAAATCAAACACCAAAATCTTCGCAATTTTGACGAAACTACAAGCTTGACTGGACACTAGCCTTTCCAATACGTGCGAAGGGCCCTCACGCCCCTCGCACTCCCACGATCATTATTTCTTGATGAAATCGGTTAAATACCTGAAACAATCCGCATTCTGCCATGTCACAAAGCAACTGTTCTTCAACATGCTTTTGGTACTGCAGCAAACCGGTCTATCGATATGACATACTATATTCTGCGCATTAAATGATTTTTCCTCATTTTTCAGGCTGTAATATGCAGTCAACGGATGATCGGTTTCCACCTCCTTCATCAACTCCAGATACTTTGATTTATTCACAGGCTGTTGCTTAATGCCATCCCACAGATAAATATGCCCCTGATAACCTTTCTCCTTCAGAAATTTCATCGTTTCATGCATTTCTTTGATTACCTTGTAGCTGAAAACCGGAAATGATTTCCTCACGTCAAACTCCCGCAGCAAAGCCATATTCTGCCCGGTCAGGAGAAAGTCTTCGGTCAATCTTTCATCTGCACAGAACTCCGACAAGGACTTACCGATTGTTTCCACCTCGAAATCTGTCAGATCGATCTCCGATTTCAGCACATAAATTTTGCCATGATTCAGTGCATACTTCCTGATTGATTCGTAACTGTATTTAAACTGCTCGTAATCATCAACGAAGTTATACACCACATCAAGATTTCCGGTATACTCGGGATACAATGCAGTGATCTTGCCGCCTGTCCGGTTCTCATAATTCAAAGCCCCGAAATCGCTCCTGAATGCATTTCCAGTCTCCCGGAGTTGGGTTTCATTGGTCGCCCCGGATAATTCCTCCGCCTTCAAATACATTCTTCTGACTGTCGCCAGGTCTTCAATACCAACCATGCCTTTTTTCGCTTGCATTTCCTTGCGGAAATTGGACACGATATTCAAAACACCCCTGTCCATCAATTCAAGGTGATGCTCCGCATTCACCAGTTCTCCCAAAAAATCCACCCGATGATCCAGGCCGGCACCTCTGGTATGTCCGGAAAGTACCTCTTTCCCATAGCTCAGAGCCCCGGCCAGATGCTTTAACACACAATCCCAACAAATCATATTATCCATAGTAGCTATCCTTATTTAATTTAATAGTAGTAATCTATGATGGTTATTTCCATTTGGAAAAATTCAGTTACATTGCGATACCCTTCATAAAACAATTTCGGATTATCTCCATATTGACAACCAGATAATTCCGACGTTGCCCAAATCCCCCAAAAATAAGGCAGCAAGTTATCAACCAACGAAAATCTCACCATCTCGTCAAAGGGAAATTTAACAATTTCATTATCATAAATATAAGTCCTTTCATCACTTTCAATGATACTTCCGGTAACAATAGCATATTGTGTATATGCCGTGATTGCTACTTTCACTCCCAATGCCTTTGGAGGAGTGTTAGTATGTCTTGTAAATTTCATATTACCATAGGTAACAGACTGTATAAACAACCCATGATCATGCCCCCCATGGTGTGCATCATAATATCGCTTATGACATCTATTTCCGGGACCTATTGAATTTTTTTCATCTACATCGAAACGGAACTGATCCAGATTTTCTTTAAAGGTCGCCACCCATTCATTGAACTCGGCTAAAGCTTCTACTGATCCATCCCAAAATTCACATAGCTCAGGGTATTCATATCTCCAACATCCCTTACCATTCTCACAACTAGAATCAAACCAGCAATAACCTCCCGTTTTGAAATATTTTTCGCCACCAAACCACGTAACATGGAGAGCCTCATATTCTGGATGATCCACCTCCTCCCTACAGTATTTAATCAGAGAACTTCCATCCTCGCATTCGATACAATTCCCATCGGCATCATAATCTATACACCCCCCATTTTCACAATCGTAGAGACATTCCTCTCTAAATGCGTACTTCTGCGCGTAAGGATTAATATTATAGTCAAAAACACGTGTGTTCCATTCAAAATAACACCATGTATAATATTTTCTTTCTGCCACTCCCTGCCAGTGATTCCAAACGCAATTATTCGCAGCTCCAGTCATAACTTTGTATCCATCCCATAATTCGGGATAATTTCCCTCCTCATCCGGTATTGCCTCACATCCCGAATAAAACCATGCGGCAAAGTCATCATACTTATCAAAACAAGGCGACATGCGATAAACCCAGATCTCACTGCAATCGTTGCACCATTCCTCCATTTGAGTACAATTCCCCTCATCATCCCAATCCACGCAATCCTCCCAGCAACAGAAACACCCCCGCGAATACCCCACCACATCTTTATCATCCGGTGTCCGACTTATCTCTATACATCTGCGACACCACTCTCCGGCATTGATTTTATTGTCGATGACCTCAAATGCTTCAACGGATATTGACGGCGAGCAATAATCTGTCTCCATTGTTTTTTGATTGATATTAAATCTTTTAAATGCAAAGAGTGCATAATATCCACACGGACATTCATCACATTTCACCAATTTGCTGTCTTCCGTAACAATCAACTTTTCACATTTTGTCCAAAAAGTCATTTTATATCCTCCTGATATTTTCATTTTGCACGTTAACGTCATAAATAGATCACTTGTCAACAAAATATATCCAAATACTCGTAACAACTGTAATTCAAAAGACTTTCAAACTGTCAAACGCAGCAACGATCACCCGCCCGAAATCGGCAAAAAACTGCGACCGTGGAAGCTGTTTTCATTGGCATTTCGATTGGGATTGTGCTATTTTAACCATCGAACGCAAAAAGATTCTTGATTGATGCCGAAGGCAATGGGAGAACGCAAAAATGAGATTTTTCAGGAAATCATTTAGCACAGGGTTGCTATTATTGGGTTTGACGATTGTCGCTTGGGCGGCACCCACGGTAAAGGTGGCTCCGGACGAACGCGTGGACCTAATTTCCATCGTTTTTCATTATGCTGGAAATCAAGAATACAGCAAGGTCTTTATCCCGGCGTATGCCGAAGCGATGGAGGCGAGGTTTGCCGATTTGAAAGAACACCCGGTCATCGGCATGGCGCGGGAATTTCGCCGCAAAAATGGCGTCTCCTACAATGCGATCGCAAACTTGGCGATTCGTCTCGACTCGCCGGAATCTCTACAATTGACCGATGACTCGCTTGAGTCTCTGGAGTCGCGTTGGCCGCGCGAACAACTTGCAGAGTTCCTGACGCAGTTGCGCGATTTTGCCCGACAAAGTAATTTCCACGAGTTTTACGCCGATCAGGCCCCGTTCTATCAGAAACAATGCGAATTTTGGCAAAATGCATTTAGCGAATCCCAGGTTGCGTCATGGGCAGAACGCTTCTATGGCGAAACCAGATCACTTCATTTTACCGTGATTCCCTCGGCATTGGAGAATGGCGGCGTGGGGTCGTCCATGGAAATGAATGGTAAGTTTTACTGTTATATGGTCACCAAGATCGTCCCCCCAAAGCTCCCTGAAATGGCAAGCTCCTGTTTTCTCGCTCATGAATTTTCCCATTCGTGGACGAATCCAGTCACCAACGTGATTTATCCGCAAATTCGAACGATTGCGGAAAAGATCTTTCCGACATTTCAAGACCTCATGAAACGGCAAGCCTATGGGACTCCCCATACCATGATGATCGAAACATTCAATCGCGCGGCGGAATTGGTTTATCTTCATGACCGATATGGCGAAGACAACGTGGCGAAACGTCTTGCCACGGAAAGAGCGAAAGGTTTCCTGCTGATTGAGCGAGTCTATCGCTGCATTCTGGACGAGCGGAAAAAGGGCGGAGCATCGTGGCGCTTCTCCGACAGCGCCCAAGCCTATATCGACTGTGTCAATGCGGAGGAATCCATACAATTGTTAAATGACTGTCTCAAAGAAAAAGAACGTGCCGTGACGAATGCACCTTCGATTGTGTCGATGTCACCGGCCAATGGCGCCAGGGACGTTGACCCGACGCTTACCGAATTGGTCATTACTTTCAACAAACCAATGAAGAAAGGAATGGCAATTTGCCAAGCTGATTTTGGCAGCGCTCCAAAATTTAAATCAGCGGCATACAATGATAACCATACCATCTTGACGGTGAAAGTACAATTGGCCCCCAACCAAGAGTACCGGATGTGGTTAAATCGCGAAGCCAACAATAATTTTAGCAGCACCGACGGCGGCATATTGCCCGACACAGAATATATATTTTATACCGCACCGGCGCAATTCAAGGGAAACGGTACCATCCAAAAGCAGAAAAAGCAAACTAAAAAATGAAAAAGCCCCGGCAAAGCCGAGGCACATTTCATAATTTAATCATATCATTCTATCTTTATGAAGGCTCAATTTCTTTCTGCTTACATATTTCTCTATAGGTTGCCAGTGAAAATGAAAAAATAATTACTGGATACCAAAGAATTACGCAAAAACCATGAACAAGCAGAGAAAAAGCAATTGCACAAAATATACTGAATGCACTAATTATCATCAATCCCAATGAAGTGAATTTATAATAGATCATCAGTCGTTTAGGCTTTATAGAGCGATAGCTTATAAACATAAAGACAACCACACAATAAATAATTACCGAATCATAAATACTATGAATTGCGATATAATTACGAGCCCAAAAGTCGGCTAACAAATCATAATATGCTTGGTTTCTTTGTGCTCCATTATAAAATACAAACAAAGGAATAGTTAAAGGTAAGAATAGCAAATAATTAATATTTTTCGTTCTTCCAAAAAACCATAAGGAAATAAAGGAATAAATATATGCTAGCCCTATCATTAGGATTATAACAGGAATGGCCATAATTATGAACATAGGAATGCTTTGCAACAATATATTCAGAACTTCCCAAACAAGGAATAACATAAAGAATAAAGTTACCAATACTTTTTCCGCTAAAGAATTCACCATCTTTTCTCCCTGTTTACATTAGGTTTATTTTTCCGAGTTGTAGGATTACATTCTTTTACTGATTTGAGTTTTGAACTATATCTCTTCAAAGCTTTACACAAATCTCCAGTTCTATAGAACTCATAGCCGATTTGTATTGCTGCATTATCCTCTGGTTCATCACCATAATAAGGACGAATATCTGCATTATACGCAGCCGAAAACCAGCTTTCATTTCTTTGGTCAACAGATTGTGCAACTCCAGCTCCAAATTCAGCAAAATTCTCAGATATTCCAAGTTTTAAAGCGACATAACCAAAATGGATATTTGAAAAGCGGTGCCATTCATTGAAAAGCGGTGCCATTCATGGTAACTATATGTCAATCAACTCAATATGGATAAATTATGAAATGTTCTATATTCTTGGCCTGCCGGGCCTGAGCTTCA
>JAVBRM010000056.1:0-60083 GCA_031548025.1 Victivallaceae bacterium
CTTTTTCCCCGGCAAGCCATTCGGGCGGATTATTTACTTTGCGATTAGTTGGCGCGACCTGATTGCGGTACCAGAATGCCTGAGTCATTTTCATTACTTTCTGACCGGGTTTTCCGTCGCTCATCGCCAGGGTTTCATCGGCGCTTTGCCCTACTTTGATCGGGTCGGCATTGGTATAACTCCATTGACTGAGGCAGTCGACATCGCCGCCACTGCCCCAGACCGGGGGAACCCGTACCGCCGGGTCGTAAAACGTCATGAATTTGTGTTTGATATGTTTATGGAGCTCTTTGCTTACCGCCCCATGCAGCGGATTCCAACCGTCACCGACGCGCCACCACCAGTTATAATACACCAGCAACGGGTAATTATCCGGAATAACCTGGCCGGCCGGAAAATCGGCGATCATCCGGAAATCGGGCGCGCTGCGGCTGTTTACCACCGCAGGAACCTCATAACCGGCATATTCCTTGAATGCTTTTTGCTCAAATCCGGTGAACGACGGATTGGAGGCGTCCCGGACTTCCGATTGAACCGATACCGCTTCAAAGGCCGGATGAGAGCCATAAGCCAGAGCCGTTTCCGCGGCCCGTTTGATTACCAGCCCGGCGGCTTCCGGATTGGCCGCGTCCAGATTCGTTCGGGGATAAGACCGGCCATCGCGGCCGAGGCGGGGAAATTTTTTTGCTAATTGCCCGCTATAATTGAACTTATCCATGGAATAAATCCCGGCGGCCAAAGCATCGTCGATTTTCTTCATGGCGGAACTGGTTCTTGCAATGCTGTTCACATTGGGACCGGCGCCGCTGAGGTAGATGAATTGGTGGGTGAAACCGGCTTTCGCCAGCTTTGTGGATTTTCCATAGCCCCACATATACACCGGATAAATATCATTGCGTTCGGCGGTTATGAAAAAGGGGAGCGTTACGGTCTTTCCGGCTATTCCGATATCCAGATGATACTTGCCCGGTTTCAGCATGGAATTGATTTTTACACTGGTAACGGCCGGAGTCGCCGAAAGCTGTAGCTTTTGAGCAGGAATTTCAAATTCGGGATACTCGCGAATCTTGAAAGAAATTTCCTGATTATCCAATGCCGTGCCGGTATTATTGGTTATCCGCATGGAGAGCGATGGATTGGCTTCCAGTCGGATAAATCCGGTACGGTTGGCAGGGGAAACCACGAAATTTGCGCTCGGCTTGACATCATCCGCGTGCAAACCAAATACGACTACCAAGGCGCATATAATTGCTGATATTTTTCTCATTGTGTATAAATTTCCTGTTATTTCAAAATATCGACGTTGATCGGCTTCCAGATTCCGCCGGCATTGGCCCGGTCCAGAACCCGGACCGTCAAAATATTTTCTGCTCCCCATTTTATTTCCCGGGTAACGTCGAGCCGAAACGGTACGTTCCACCCCTCGGGGCCAATATCGTGTTTGCCGATGTAAATGCCGTTCAGCCAGACCCAGGCGCTTTCATCTACGGATTCGAAATGCAGTTCGACGGCATTTGATTCAATTTTTTCCGGCATATCGAAGCGGATCCGATACCAGGCTATGCCGTCAAAATCCGGCCAACCCTGAGTTTCCCAGTGCCCAACTTTGATTGGTTTCCAGTTTTTATCGTTGAAGTCGGTTTTGTAGTAATTCTTGCGATGCCCGTTCTTGCCGGTATCGGTCGTAAACAGCCATCTGGTGTCCGGAATAGTGAAGTTTTTGACGGAAACAACCTCATAATCCCAACTTGAGTCATCCCGGAGCAGTTTGTTTTCGCGGTTGAAAGGCCAGGTCAGCTCCACCGCATACTGCCTTATACTATTGTCCGGGTCTTCGACGGCAAGTTTCTCAATCAGTTTCATGACCTCCGGTTGTGAGGTATATTCTTTCAATCTTCTCAGGGAAAACATCCGGATCTGAGCGCTGTTGTCCGTCAGGGCCTGTTTCAAATGGTGTAGTTTACCGTTCTGCGAACACAAATAATTATACGCCGCGTAGCGAATCTGTGGATCATGGTCGTTCAGATACTTTGCCGACTGAGCCGCGGTTTGCGGATTGTCCAGCAAGGCCCGAAAGGCGCCACGGCGTTCAACCGGATCTTGGCTTTGCAAGTTCTGGACTTTGGTAACCCGCCCGCTTTTGAATTCGCTTCCGGCGAGGAACAACGGCAGTAAAAACAGTAGGAATATCGATATTTTCATAAAACGCTCCATTATGGGGAGTAAGTCCGCACACCGCTGGAAGAGTCAAATCCAGCGCTGAGACTCAGCTCGTAATATTTCTTCGCTTCCACGTGACCGTCGAGAAAAAGAATATTGCTTCTGCCCGGCTGGGCCCGGTTGGCCTGCCCACTGCGATCATCAGAAATGCCATGACGGAAAGAAAATCCATAAAAATAATGAGCTCCATAGTTGTCCTTCTGTATATTATCCCCCACATTGACCGCCAGTGTCGGCTGTTTGACGTGCGACAGCTTCCTCATGATATCGCGGCGTATGGTACCGGACGGCGCTTCGTTGAAAACACCGGCCAGAATCCGGCTTTTGACATAGTGGGTATATTCAAAAAGACCTGTCGAGTATTGACCGAGCGCAATCTTCTCTCCGGGGCATATAAAAAAGCTTTTCGATTTCAGTCCGCCATATTCATATGTATAGAAACCGGCAGGCGAGGTACCCGTACCGGTAAGTACCAATACCCAATAATTTCTGGTGCTGCCCATTGAGGTGGGCAGTATCCAATCATCATAGAGGGAGGAATATTCAGCTATGGCCAATCCGATTTGCCTCAAGTTGCTTTTGCAACGGGTATCGTGAGCCTTGCCGCGGGCTTTACTCAAGGCCGGAAGCAGTAGAGATGCCAATATCGCTATTATAGCTATGACTACCAGCAATTCAATGAGTGTGAATCTGATTTTTCGTTTCATGCTTTCTCCTTATACTCAATTAGGGTTAAAATTTGAAATTGGTTGCTTTGCGGATTTCCGCCAAATGATTTCCACCGGTTGTTCGATTCGGGTTTGCAATTCCTTGTTGTTGATCAGCGCGTCCGCCAGCAATTGAGCGTTCTCCATGATCGGCAGATGAATGGATGTTATCGGAACAGGGGCTTCGGCGCCAAAGTCCAGATTGCCGAAACCGACCACTTCAATATCTTCCGGAACCCGAATTCCGCACTCATTCAGCCCCCGGATCAAGCCGATGGCCCGGCGGTCATTATGAATCAGAACTATTTTGGCCATGCCGGATTTCCACCGCTGAATCACCGCGTCTTTCAAACGATATCCGGCCTCGAAGGAATCTTCGCCGGCCGGCAATGCCTCCATGTCGGGAGCGATTACCCCGTGCTCTTTCAGGTATTCCGGAAAACAGCCTTTGTCGCAGATGATCGGACCCTTGCCGGCTTTCATCAACATATGGCAGAGCTGCAGATAAGTTTCCTGGCGGTTGGAACCGATCCGGAAAAAATTATTGTGCTCGTAATATTCATTGCCCGGGAAATTATAGTCAATCGCATAAAATTTAATCGACTCATCGGCGGTAAATTCCCGGAATACTTCAGAATCGATCATTCGGTTGCGGTTATGGATGTTCATTTCTTCATTGCTGTAATCAAAGAAAATCCCGATGCAGACGATTTTCTTGATTTTCATGCCCTTGAACTGGTTCAATGCTTCGCGCCAATGCCCGGGCCAGGCTACCAACATGATGAAATCCATATTATTACGGCTCAGAGCTTCGGTAATCCAGTGCAGCGCCCGGTTGTTTTTGTCCAGCCCGAGATCATTAATCACCATCAGCCCGATGGTCTCGGAGTCATCCTTGAAAATCTTCCGCGCCCAATGGTTTGGAACGTATCCGACCTTGTCCGCGTAATCGCGTACCCGCTTGACCGTTTCCGGCGTGATCTTGTACTCTTCCGGCTTACCGGACAGGCAGATCGATATCGTACTGGTCGATAAATTCAAGTCTTTGGCTAATGTTCTGATGTTCACTTTTTGTCTCTACTAAACATGGTTACTGAACATGTTCTCTAAATATAATACAGCCGCTTTTCGTTTTGTCAACAGGTCAGAAAAAAATATTGAAGTATTTCATTCGGATTTGAGGGCGGGGCGGATTGCCACCATACCGGAAGTGTCGCTGCATTGCTGGAATACCCGCAGGTCAAAAACCGGCAGAATCGCCAGCAGGTGATCGAAGATATCCGACTGGACGTTTTCGTGCTGAACCCAGCGGACGTCGCTGGTAAAGCAGTATATTTCCAGCGGAATGCCGGTGGCGCCGGGCTGAAGCTGGCGCACCAGCAGAATCAAATCCTGATTGACATTGGCGTTGTTGCGCAGATAATGTTCGACGTAAGCCCGGAAGGTTCCGAGATTGGTCACCCGGCGGTTGTTGATGGGCTTGGCACCCTGTTCGTCGAGCTTGTGATTCCAGTCGGAGAGCTCCTGGCGTTTGCGCTGCAGATAGTCGTTCAGCAATACGAATTCATCAAGACGCCGGACTTCCTCGTCATCCAGGAAACGGACGCTGCGTTGATCGATAAAAAGTGAGCGCTTAATGCGGCGGCCACCCGATTCGAACATACCGCGCCAATTTTTGAAAGAGTCGGTAATCAGTTTGCGGACTGGGACGGAGGTGATGGTCTTATCCCAGTTCTGGACTTTGACTGTATGCAGAGCCACTTCGATGACAAAGCCGTCGGCATGTTGGCTGGGCATTTCAATCCAGTCGCCGATCCGGACCATGTCATTGGTTCCGAGTTGGATGCTGGCGACCAGAGAAAGCAGAGTATCCTGAAAAACCAGGATCAGCACCGCCGCCATAGCCCCCAGCCCGGAGAGCAGTATCAGCGGATTGCGGTTGATCAAAGTGGCGATGATCAGGATAGCGGCAACGATGAAGATAAATATCTTCAATAATTGCATATATCCTTTGATCGGCTTGTCGTGGGCGTCGGGACGTCGCTGGTAAAGAACGTTGATCAGGTCGATAATCCGGCTGAGCGCCATGGCTGAAGTCAGGACGATAAACGCATAACAGACGTTGCGGACGATCGTTTCCATATGTTCATGAATAACCGGAATGGCGGCAATGCTGTAGGCCAAAAACAGCGCGGGGACGATGTTGGCCAGGCGCGAAAGAATATCCATCCGGATTTTTTGATCTTCCTTGCGCTCCGGCGGGAGCGCTTTGGCAAACCGGTTGACTATGGTGATGAGGATGCGCTTGGTAATCCAGTAGATGACCAGCGAGACCAGCAGCAGCACCGCCGCCGTTACCGCGCTGTAAGCCAGCGGGAATTCCTGGAACTCGCGGTGCAGAAATTCAAATAATTCAGTCATAACACCTCCATGATTCAGGAGATATGCACGGCGGGGCGGATGTAAACCAGCGTGGTCAGATCGTTGTCGAATGGAGCATAAGTCGCCTTGAGCAATCCCTCCGCCTGAATTCCGGGGATTGAAACCGGGTTCAGTTCGATAATCTTGTCAATGGCGGGAATCTCATGCGCCAGCGCCGCGATTTGCGAATAACGGTGTCCGGCGAAATATTCCGCCGCCTGTTCGTGGTTCAGCACCGCCGGTTCGCCGGTAGGGTGAAATTCGCCACAGGAGAAGACCAGGGGATAAACCAGAATTTCCTGATTGCGTCCGTCGTAAACCGCCGCCACTACATCGCCTTCCTTGCATTGCAGTCCATAGACCATGGCGATGGCGGTAGGGATGCAACGGGTTTTGACCTCGGTTTTTTCCGCGGCCAATCCGGCCACGAAACCGGCCGCCAGCCGCATACCGGTAAAGCTTCCCGGCCCGGAGCCCACGGTCCAATGGCTGATTTCTTTCAAATCGATACCGGCCTGAGCCAGCAGTTCCATGATCCAGGGGGCCATAACTGACGCCGTGCGTCCGCGCATAGCCCGGCTCTCATTGATCACCAATTCACCGTTTCCGGCTTTCTGAACCGCAAAAACCGCCTCATTGCCGGATAAATCCAAAGCCGCATTGTACATAAATATTCATCCTGATTGAAAGATATATGATATCATAAAATGCCGATTTTTCAACCACGGAAACCACGGAATTTCACGGAAAGGGGGAGAAATATTTTGGGTATATATTTTGGGGTTCTTATCCCCAAGGCATTGCCGAAGCGGCAAAGCTCTGCCGCTAAAGAGTGAAAAAAATAGATTTCCCTTTCCGTACTACTATCCCGGTTTTTCTTGTTTTTTTGCGAAGAATTTCATGCCGCCATATCCATAAGTTTTTGAACTTCAACGTTTGAGATAATGAGTAATGTGGCGGTTATTTTCTGACCTTTTGAAGTGATTCTATAACGGCTTTCATGCGGTATTTTGGCGATCAGATGGTGTGCTTTAAGTAGACGTATGAGTCTTGATGTTTTGGCGGAAAGCCGGCGTTTTGCTTTGGTATTGGCTGGGATTTTGCCATTGTTGATGAAGGAGGCCAGATCGCGGTTGCGGAAGCCGCTGACGGTCCATTGACCCTGAGCAATGAATTGGAGAAGCTGCTGATCTTTGGCGTCGCCGATTTTGATGGCGCGATACTGATACTTGTCGACTTTGACGCGTTTACTGATGGATGAAATCATTTCGTTGAGGCGTTCGGAGGTGGGAGTTTCGGCGATGGCGTCGGCATAGCGCTGGTTTGCAGCCTGACTGATCTGGCAGCGGCGGTGAAGGTCGGCGACGCCTTTGCGCAAGTGTTGCCACTTGAACGGCTGGGTCGGATCGTCGTTGGCCTGGCGGAACACCTTAAGGTCGCGGTTGTTGCAAATGGTGGTTTCGATGCGCAGGATGGAGCCTGCTTTGTTGTACATTTTGATGCTGTTGCCGCTGACCCAGTGCTTAACGCGAACTCCGTTGTAACGCCGCCGGCAGTCGCTGGTGATTTCATCCGGCCAATGTCCTTTGGGTTCATTCTTGCCGAGAAAACGCAAGATCGCCGGAGCGCCGAAATGCATCATCGCATGACGGCAGAACATCGGAAACATCCGGTCAAGGTCCCGGCTGTTCTTGAACATATAGTCGGTGGCGTATTCCGTTTCCTCGGCCGACCAATAGTACTCGAGCAGCAACGGCCGCACTGCCAAAGGCAGAAACGGCACATAATTTCTCATCAACATCCCCAGCATCGTCGGCCAATCCGTGCGGAGCTGAGCATCCAATAATTCCTGCGCCCGGACAACGTTCTCCAGGCGGACGAAACAGTTATCCGCCTTCCGGTAATCGATTCGCGCTTCCTGTAATTGACGCTCCAGCCAATGCCGCCTGTTCAGGTTAATCGTCACACTGAACGGATACCAGCTCTGCAGCCGGATATGTCCGAATCCATACTGCGGATCGTCAAAATAAAAATAATAATGCGCACATTTCCCCGACTCCGAACGCAACTCCTGAGACTTGTTTGCCTTATTCGGCCCCACCGTAAATGTACGACACGTTTCCACTGTTCGCAATACACAAACCAAACCTGGGCGTTCCGGAATCAGATAACTCCGCGCCAATTCTTCCTTGCTGATTTGCGAACTGTTCAAATACAGATACGGCACTCCCTGCTCTGAGGCATATTGCTCTGCGCTTTTTACCACAGATCTCGTTGTGCCAAGCACGAAATTTTTGAAATCCTTCAGCAGAATTTTGTGGTAAGATAAGAATTTCTCCATCCCCAGAACATTTCCGAGACTGCGAATTGTCCCTCGAAAACGAATTCTGTCCAAACCACTGATTGAACCGTACAACATTTGGGTGTATATTTCGTTGAAGCTCATGATAATTTCCTTATGTTAAGGGTTTTGCTAAAATTATCATAGCTTCATTTTTTTGTTTTGCCACTCCGCAAATGTTTTTTTTCAGCGGGGTCTTGGGGCGGCAGCCTCAAGTGCGAAGGCGCATATCCCCAAGAATCATCGCAGCGGATCGTATCCGCCGAGGGAGCGCGAGGGCGCGCAGCCCTCGTATTCCCCCTTTTGGTTGCGGCTACGCCGCGCCAAGAAATTCCGTGGTTTCCGTGGTTAAAAAAAATCCGGAAAAAGTGGAGTTTTTCTTTGGATGGGGGTTGACATTTTTGCGGGTTTACGTTATAATTAATAATACAGGTATTAAATACTGGAGATGTTCATGATTGATAAACTGATTCGCAAGCCGGTCCGCAAGGGCATGGTTTATGATAAAATGCTTTCGGAGATCAAGCAGGCGATCCTCGGCGGAAAGCTGCCGCCGCAGTCCCGGATCCTGTCGGAGCCGGAGCTTTGCGAGCGTTACGGGATCAGCCGGGTTTCGGTGCGTACCGCGTTGGCGAAGCTGGAAAAAAATGGTTTGATCGTCAAGAAAAACGGCCTCGGCTCGTTTGTCTGCGATCCGGGTAATCCGGCGTTTGCGCCGCCGCAGGAGTTCTGCGATATCGCCGTCAATCTCACGGAAGTCAACCTCAACGCGGGGTGGTATTACAGCAAGATTTACAATGCGGCCGCGGCCGCGGCCCCCCGCAATAATGTGAAATTATCGTTTGTCAATGAAGTCACTCCCAGGATAATTACTCCGGCCCACTGGAATGGGCTGTTGGCGCTGAACCTCGATTGCAATCGCGAGATCGAGGAAATTGCCGGGAACGGCATTCAGGTGATATTGTTCAACCGTATGTCGCATCATCCGGATATCGCCTCGGTTTATGTCGATTATTTCGAAGAAGCTTATAAGGCGGTTCGTTATCTGCAGGAGCGCGGCCACCGCAAAATTACGTTGATGTCGGCCGGTGAGGGCGGCAGCAGTGCCACGATCTTCCGTGTCGGCGGGTATCTGAAAGCGGTGGGCCGCAGTTTCCCGGAGCCGGAATTGTTCTGCAGCTTGGCGGCGGACCGCCCGGACGCTGAGTATACCGCCGCGATCCTCGAGTATTTGAAAAATTATAAACCGGATGCGGTTTTTATTCCGTTCGGTGCTCAATTCCTGCCGTTCGCCGCCGCTGCGAACAAGCTGAAAATCCGGATCCCGGAGGATATGGAAGTAATCAGTTTCGACGACGTCGGCGATATGCGGAATTTCTGCGGTTTTCCGTTTGGATATATCAAAATGCCGCTGGCGGAGATGACCACGGACGCCATCGAATACCTCGTCCGGAGAATCTCGCAGAAAGATTCCTGCCCGGTCATGAAGCGCAAATATGACGCTTCCCTGGAATTCAGTGAGTGATGAAAAAGTAGTAATTTTTTTGCATTTTATAATACAGGTATTAAATACAGGAATACATAAAAAGAGGACAGGATGATGAGATACTTGAAAATGACCGGATGTTTGCTCGCCGCGGCATTTGCCGTGACAGGAATGGCGGCGCCGCTGGAACTGAGGCCGGAAACCCTGCAAGGGGTCGAACTGGTCGAGGGGCTGGCCGGCAAAAAAGCGATTCTGCTGAAAGGCCCTGAATCCAATATCGAGATTGCCTATCCGGAAAACCCCGATACCGTGGCGGTGGAGGCCTGGATCAAGCTGCCGGAAAAACCGGTGTTCAGCCATATTGTCAAGCGTCGCGGCAAGAACAATCAATGGCAGATGTTCGTGGCTCCGTCTGGCAATGAGTATGTATTGCATGGCATGAGCTGGAAAAAATCCGATGGCAAAGACAATTTTTTCGGCAAAAGTTCAATGAAAATGTCGGGCGGCAAATTCTACCATGTTGCTATGGAGATTGACGGCACCAATTCCGCGAAACTTTTTATCAACGGTACCGAGGTCTATTCCGGGGTGCCGGTTGAGGCTATGCGGCAGGGTTCCAGCCCGGTCACCATCGGCGGCGGCAAGGCCGGGGAGCCGTGCGAGCTGACCATTCAGGATGTAATTGTTTATGATTCGAAGTTGCCGGAAGGCTGGCAGCAGCGCATAAAGGGAACTTTGACGGAAACCCAGTCCGTGAAACTGCAACCGCAGTCGATTCAGGGAGATTCGGTGATCTTCGCCAACGGCGGGAAAGGTAAAATCAGCGGTGATGTATCTTTGAATAAGGACGTGCTCCAGCTTAAAGGGCCCGAGTCCATGGTTGAGGTCCCTTATCCGGAAAACCCGGAGACCATGGCGGTGGAAGCCTGGATCAAGCTGCCGGAAAAACCGGTGTTCAGTCACATTCTCAAGCGCCGCGGCAAAAGCAATCAGTGGCAGATGTTCGTATCCCCGTCCGGCAATGAATACATGCTCTATGGCATGGGCTGGAAGAAATCCGACGGCAAAGACAGTTTTTTCGGCAAAAGCTCCATCAAGGTGCAGGGCGGCAAATTCTACCATGTCGCCATGGAGATTGACGGTATCAATTCCGCGAAACTTTTTATCAACGGCGTGGAGGTTTATTCCGGAATTCCGGCGGACGTCATGCGGCAGGGATCGAACCCGCTCACCATCGGCGGCGGCAAGGCCGGAGAAGCTTGCGAGCTGATGATTCAGGGAATCGTTGTCTACGGCTCGAAGCTGCCGGAGGGCTGGCAGCAGCGGGTCAAAGAACAGTTTTATCCGTGGGAGCGGAAATTTTCGACGGAACAGGTATTGAACTTCACAGGGGAGGGCGCGTGGGTAACCGCCCCGGTGGAGTTGCTCAAAACGGTGCCGGAAGACAATATGTGGTCCGCACGCAACCGTTTCGGCAACAGTCTGGCTCCGCGGCTTGAAAGCAAAAGCATGAAAGCTCTCGCCATGGGCACCGAAGCCTCCGCCGATGGTTTGCGCTGGAACCGTCACAATGAATTTCCGACGCTTCACGCCCTGCAGGTTCCGGCGGACTGGAGCACCGCCGATACCGTTTCGCTGAAAATTTCCTCGAAAGAGGCAACCGGCGAACTGATTTATCTGGCGTTTTCCGCCGATTCGGACAAAACTCCTTACCGTGATTATTATTGTTTCCCTTTTGCGGTTAATTTCACCGGCGAAAAGACCGTTAGCATCGACCGGAACAAATTCGAGCCCTTCGGTGAGCCCGCCGGTTGGGATCGGATCGACGGCATTTATTTTTTCAGTAAAATGTTCGGGGCGGAAGCGCATCCCGCTACCGACCTTACATTGAAGTCGTTGCGCCTGGATTCAGCGGGCAAGGATAACAGTGTCGAATTTGCCGGTGATGTCCGGCGCGAGAAAGACGAAGACGGTTTCGTCTTTAAGATGGTGAAGGCGGAATATCAGCGTTATTTCCTGAATCATCCTTACCCGGAAACCCGAGGCAATCAGACTTTTGCAGCTCCGTATACCCATCAGAATTATCAGGCGACCGAGCGGGCGATTTTCGATTACCGGCCGAATTTCCTGCCCGGATTCATCAGTTATGGGCTGGACGGCAAAGCCTACATCCACTCCGGCGACCTGGTCCAGTACAAAGGGGCCGACGGCAAATGGCAATATACCGATCTGATCCCGGTTCTGAAAAAATGGGCGAAAGAGCAAAGCTGGCCCGGCCTGCAACTCAGTTGGGGGCTCAGCCTGGGTGAAAAGGCAATCCGCTATGACCAGTCCGGCGATTTCTATTTGATGGTGCCGGTGGAAAAACTCGACGAGCAGGGAAATCATGTCGACTGGCACACCCGGTCGGTGCTTTTGTTGCATTCTCGCGATAAGATGAAAACCTTTGACGTTTATAAACTTCCGGGTCGCGTGGCTAATTTTGAAAAACTCGACGGTCACAACCACGACTGCCTCAAGCGTCCGCCGGTGGTGCTGCTGGGCGATTACAGTTACTTCAGTGACGGCGATCCCGCCGGTTATGTCCTGCTGCCGAAGAAAAAGAGCGACGGCACCTTGGAGCTGGGAACTCCGGTCAAATATGCGGAATTTGCGATTTCGCCCGACCAGCATTCCGGCGGCGGCAACCAGGTGATCACCCGGGGCGACAAACTTTTTATTGTCTTCGGGGTTGCCTCGATCAATGCGATCGCCATGCAGAATGTGAAGGGCGCTCAAAAGACCGTCATGCCGCCGATTCCGGAAGATCATCCGGGGTTGAAGTTGACTTACGAACACAACCGCAGCGGCAAAATATACACCGAATCCAGCAAGAACGGCACTCCGGCTTTTATCGTGGAGTATGATATGGCGAACGGCAAGCTGGGCGAGGCTCGTTATATACTTTCCGGCGGCGGCACTGATGACGGGCACAATTGGCCGAGCATCACCGTCGACAGCCGCGGCATTCTGCATGTGATCGCCAATGGACACCACAATCCGCTCTGCTACACCTCCAGCCGGGAAGCGGACAATCCCTACGGCGCCTGGAACGATCCGATCTATGTGAAGCCCGACAAAGCGTTGCCGCAACTCTCGTATGCCACGCTCAATTGCACCAAGGACGATACGATTTTGACCGTGCACCGCAGCACGACCAACGTTTACAACAATCACCTCGGCCTCTACTTCAAACCGGCGAACGGGCCGTGGCAGGGCGAGGACACCCTGGTGACGCCTTACCGTTATATGTACAAGGTTTGGGGACACAAGGCGATTTACAACCCGGCGACCGGCGGAATCACGCTCGGGTTTTATTCGCACTCCTCGATGAAACAAATCATGATGGATCAGTATCTCTTCGATATTTTTCATTATCCGGATCAGGAAAAAATTTATCGCGGCGGCAAGCAGGATGCCGGATTGCCGGAGGCGAACAAAGCCAAAATGTACATCGGGCAGGGCTCGGAATTGACCCTCCTGACCTATGAGCCGGTTTCGAAAAAATGGCAACTGACCGTTGGCCGCGACTTGAAATAAATAACGCAACATAAAGGATATCCCTATGAAAACGAAAAGAAATTTTACCCTCATTGAACTCCTCGTTGTGATCGCGATCATCGCCATCCTCGCCGCCATGCTGCTGCCGGCCCTGAACAGCGCCCGGGAGCGCGCCAGAGCCAGCAACTGCCTCAACAACCTCAAGCAACTGGGTACGTTGATCTCCATGTATACCACCGATAATCAGGATTTCCTGATTCCGACTGAAATTCCCAATGCGATCCCCGGAAAAACAAAACCGTGGCCGGTCAGAATTGCGCTGGACAATAATCTCAGCGGAAAACCTTTTGCCTGCCCCTCGCTGGTCGGCGGCAACTATGTTGTTGCCACCCAGACATCGAAAGATTGGCAGAATGCCTGGAACGACAGCAGCGCCTCGTACAATACTCCTCGTTATGTCCATTACGGTCTGAACCGCATGATCGGGCGCTCCGACTCGGCGGGAAACCTCGGCAAAATGTCGCGGGCGGCGGCTCCAAGCAAGCTGCTGTTGCTGGTTGATACTTATGTGTGTTCCAGCATCAACAACGGATACTTCGCGGTCTGGACGCAATTTCAGTCATCGGGCGATTGCGGTCAGGTCGACGGACGCCATAATTTCAGCGCCAACGTCTGTTTTGCCGACGGCCACGCCGAAACGAAAGCTACCGGAGTCCAGGTCACCCGTTCAGCCTATGCCTCCACCATCAATCCGTACCTGAAGCATTTCTACAGCGACGGCGACAAGGCTCCTTTGTGGAATATCAATAACAAATAAGCGGACCATCATAATGAACCGACTCTTTTTGACCGTCCTGGCGGCGGGGTATGCTTGCTGTTCTCATGGCGAAGCGCTGAAAATGGAAAATTTCCATTCCGTTTCGCCGGATATCGCACAGGCTATGGCCGACAAACAATTGAGCGAACTGGATCTGTGGTCGAACCAGGAATTTTCCAGCCGGGATTGGGTGCTGCATCACAAGCTGCTCGCCGATTTCGACCGTGGAATTCAGAATGGATTCTGGCGCGACATGCACCGCAATCCCACCATCGCCATGACCGCTTCGTACAATTGGTCGGCCTGCCGCGCGGTTCGGGTTACGCTGGAGTCGGAGGTCAAAAGCAACAACATCATCACGCTGGCTTTCCGCTCGGACAATTCCAAAGGGCGCGGCTATTATTGTTTTGAAATTCCGCTGGATTTCATCGGCGAAAAAAAGTTCGAGTTGGAATTTGCGAATGCGAAAACAATCAACCGCCCCGCCGGTTGGCATGCTGTTTCCGGTATCTATCTTTTCTCGAAAGCCAACGGGCACCGCCCCAATCCTTATGCCTCGATGCGCATCAAAGAAATCGAGCCGCTGGCGGGAGAAGCGAAAACACCGGTGACAAGTCCGGAACTTTTTCAAATCGCATTTCCGGACCGTCCGACTCCCAACCTGAACCACTCCTGGCCGGAAGATCAGACGAGCGGCGCGGTGGTAAGTAGTAATAAATTCATCACCTATCAGCACCATGGACGCAGTGAACGCGATCTTTTCGCCTACTACCCGCGCTTCAATCCCGGATATGTCAGTTTTTCGCCGGAGGGCAAATCCTATATCGCCGCCGGAGAGCTGATCCAATGGCTCGACGCCAATGGCAATTGGCAGGCTTTTTCGCTCCGCCCGCATCTGGAAAAATGGGCTCGCGAAAAAGGCTATGCCGGGGTCTATTATAACTGGGGATCCCAGGGGAGTGACCCGGCCATCCGCTTTGACCGTCAGGGCAATATCTATATCCTGGCCCAGCTTGAGGCGCTCGACAAAAACGGAAAACGTTACGACTGGCGGACCCGTTCGGCGGTTTTGTTTTTCTCGCCGGACCATTTCAAAACAGTCAGCTTTTATCAATTGCCGCTGCCGATCGCCAGTTTTGAAAAAATCGACGGCAACAACCAAGCCGCACTTGAGCGTCCGCCGGTCGTTATGCTTTCCAGCTACAGTTATTTCAATCAGGGTTATACCGGGCTCAAATTCGTGGTGCCTTCGCTGTCCGGGGACGGTTTGAGGATCGGCGAGCCGGTCGAAATCGCGGAAACGGCCATCGGCTGTAACTACCATTCCGGCGACGGTAACATTGTTCTTTCTTCTCGGGACAAACTATTCATCATTTGGGGCTGGCTCATCGAAAATTGGCCGAATAACGAGCGTTGTTCAAAGCTTCTCGGAGAGTTGAAAGGGAAGCCATGGACTGTCGACAATCTGGCGAAAACCAGCCGGGGAGGTTCATTGCCCAAGTCGTTTCCCGGCACCGATGCTCCGGCGCGGAACCTGAAATTCGATTCACAATATCATTACCCGTTTCATTCGCGCTTCCTGCCGGTGGACAGCAGCAACGGCGTTCCGACGTTTATCACTGAGTATGACCTGAAAACCGGGCAAAAAAGCGCTCCGGTCTACCTCGGTTCCGCCGGTTCGGGGCTTGACGGCCACAACTGGGGAGCCATCAGTTTCGATCCGCAAGGCTATCTTGAGGTGCTGATCAATGGACACCACAATCCGCCCCAGTATACCCGTTCGAAAAAGCCGCATTCTGCTGAAGAATTCGAGCCGGTCCGGTTCATTCAGCCGGAACAGCATTTGGAGCGCTGCAGTTACGGTTCGCTCACCTGCGATACCGCCGGAACTTTGTACAGTTTTCACCGCTCCACCACCGGTACTTATAACAACCGGCTGGTTATGTTCCGCAAGAAAGCGGGGCAACCGTGGGAAGCGGCGCGCACCATCGCCGCTCCTTCAAAGCTGCTGTATTATGTCTGGTCACACCGGGTCACGATCAATCCCCGGAACAATGATCTCTACCTGACTTACCTGAGCTTTGCCGCGCAGTCTTTCTGGACGCCGGATTACTACGAAACCATGCGTTTCATCTATCCGGAACTGGAAGAAACCCAATCCCCGGAGCGGATGGCTTTGCGCTCGATCCGACACTGGGAATCCTGGGAAAACGGCAACATCCTGGCCGGTTTGCGCGGAGCTGAACCGGTGATTCTGGTATCAAAAGACAGCGGGGAGACCTGGAGCCTTGCTAAAAGTGAGGATTTTAAATGACACACGAAAAAAAGCAATGGCGCAACGGTACGCTGGTTTATACGGCCGGCGGCTTGGTGATGTTGTTCATCTGGCTGATGTGGGGAGATTTTGCCTATTCCATGAAAGACCGCGCTTCCGGTCCGGTGGCGGCTTTGATGATCAAACAATTCGATGTTTCCGATTTTCTTTTCGGCATCATCATGATCTCATTTCCCAATTTTACCAATCTTTTTCTTTGTCCGATTGTCGCCTACCGCTCCGACCGGCATCGCGGTAAATATGGGCGGCGCATCCCGTATCTTTTTCTGACCACGCCGTTTATTGTAGTGGGGCTGATCGGGCTGGGATTCACGCCGATGCTGTCCCGGCTGCTGCATGGCATGGTTGGTGCGGAACGGATTTCGTATAATCTTACCGCATTGTTGGTCTTCTGTTTTTTCTGGATCATCCTCGACTTTGGAACCACGTTGTCCAGCGCGATTTTCAACGCGCTGGCGACCGACGTGGTCCCGACCGAGTTCCTGGGGCGTTTCTTCGCCATGTTTCGGGCGGTGAGCCTGGGGTGCGCGTTCCTTTTCAATTATCTGATCATGGGCTATGCCGAAACTCACGCATTGATTATCTTCATCGTGCTGGCGGTTCTTTATGGCGCGGGGCTGTTCAGTATTTGCCTGAAAGTCAAGGAAGGCGAATATCCGCCGCCGGAGGAGGACATCTCCGGTCCTCCCACCATCGACAGAGCCATCAAAACCTATTTCCGCGAATGCTTTTCGCTGTCTTATTACCGCTGGGTGATCGCGGCGTCGGTCCTTGCCGGTTTCTCGGTGGTGCCGTTCAATATTTACGCTATATTCTATGCCAAAAGCGTCCACATGAATATGGATTTCTACGGCAAGGTCAATTCCATGATCTGCCTGGTTTCCTTCGTCCTGAGTTTTTTCCTGGGCTGGTTTTCCGACCGTTTCCACCCGATCCGTACCGGAATGGCGTCCATGGCTGTTCAGACGGTGATTCTCTTCATCGGAGGCTGGATTGCCACCAGCGAAACGGTATTCGCCTGGGTGATCCTGATTCAGGGAATTTCGATCATGAGTTACAACACGCTGATGGCCTCCTATGCTCCGCGGCTGTTCCCTCGGGAATACTTCGCCCAGTTCAATTCGGCCATGATGCTGATCAACGCCCTGGCCAGCGTGATCGGCGCTCCGCTGGTCGGCAAATTTCTCGACCTGACCGGAAGTCAGTACCCGTACCTGTTTACTATCGGCGGATTTTTCGGACTGCTCGGATTGGGCTGTTTCTATATGACCTACCGTGGCTACAAACGCTACGGGGGCGACGCCGGCTACATCGCCCCCGACCCGGTCAAGCATTCATATTCGAGTAATTCTTTCTGAAGAAATCACTGCCTGTGCCTTGAAAGTCCTTGCTTAAGACGTATTTTTAAGAGAAAGCACTATGGAGGCTATATGGACAGAGCTGAACTGATAAAGCTTATCGATGATGGGGCCGAACCTGAATATTTATTCTTTTGGGGACATCAGGTGCCGGAGGACGGTTCGGTCGGGCCGAGTTGTCTGAGCCAATGGTACGTGGCTCACTTTGAAGTCGAGGGAATTTCCTATAACTGTGCCGAACAGTATATGATGGCGGAGAAAGCTCGCCTTTTCGGCGACCGGGAGGTTGAAGCCGAAATTCTCGCCTCGAATTCTCCGCGTGATATGAAAGCGCTTGGCCGCAAAGTGCGGAACTTCGACGCTCCCTTGTGGGATTCACATAGATATCAGGCGGTGGTGGAAGGCAATATTCAGAAATTCGGGCAAAATGAGCAGCTTCGTGACTTCCTGTTGGCAACCGGAGATAAGATTATCGTCGAGGCCAGTCCGCGTGATTGCATTTGGGGAATCGGCCTTGGCAAAGACAATCCGGCAGCAAGTGATCCCGCCCGTTGGCGCGGCCAAAACCTCCTTGGCTTTGCGCTGATGGATGCTCGTGAAAGCCTCAGGAGCTCCAACGGCACAACATCCGCTCATTTAAACTCAAAAAGCGAGTAGTTTATGGCGGAAGAATCCGAAAATAGACAGTCAATTCGAAAATTCATCATTGAGCTTATGATCACGCTCGGGATTGCACTTGCCATCTCAATCTTGCTGGGATTTTGTTATGGGAAGATCAGTTGGACTGTTTCCGGTATTCTTGTCGTACTCGCGGCGCTCATGGTTTGTGTTCCGCGTTTGCCATCGCGTCCTAAAAAATTCTCTCAAAAAGAGATCGACAAACTGAATGCTCTTGCGGAAAAAAGCCGTCAAAAGCTCATCAAACGACTGGGGTGGCATTGGGAGGTACGTGGCATTTCATTGTGCAAACTCGACAATAAAACCGGAAAAGTAATCGAAAGTATCGACCAACGGGAGTTGATTGAAATCTGGGGTATCAATACCGACGAAGGACCGTATCTGGAAGACTTCTGGATTCTCTGTATTTGCGGTTTTGAACGGGAATACTCTGTTGCATCCGAACTCCTTACCAATGACATTCGGGAGTGGTTCTTTGCGTTGGCCGGATTCGATCATGGAGCATACATCCAATGCATGGGATGCACGGACAACCGGAAGACCTTGCTTTGGCGTCAAAACCCGCTATCATGCAATCGAAACGATGCCTGGGTCTTGACTTCTCTATTACTTGCAAAACAAAAATCAGTAACTCTGGTTCATTTGATGGTTGTTGCGGATTGGCTTAACCATCTAATCCTCAACGATGATACGGTGAATCATGCGCTTTCCGTGTTGTGCACGAACGGGTATTTATGTGTTGATGGCGATGATAACATTTTACTGACTGATCATGTAAAAGCGATAAAAGATAAGTCATACAAGAAGGCAAAGCCGTATGATAAGATCGGAATTGTCCATCAATACTTGATTCAACATGCGACTGTACCGTGTTCGGGGATCCACGAATATTTCACCGATGACGACATGAGAAACGCATATTTGGAGTACACCAAGGGAAGGCGGAAGCGATAACAAATAGTGGTGAAATTGGGTTTTACGCTATGTACAAGTTTATCGGAGACTCTCCCGAGGTAGGGCGTTCTATCGCCAGGATAAACTTGCACATGGCGTTAATACTAATTCCCCTTTATAATTTCGGCGATGCGGGCGGCGGCTCCGGCGCTCAGGAGCGCGAACAACAGGGCCACCAGGGCGGCAACGATGGTTTTCCAGGCGGTTTTGCGCCCGATGATGAAACCTTCGGCGAGCGCTTTTATGGCCTCGGCCTGTTGTTTGTTGACGCCCATCGGGCAGTTGCCACGGCTTTCCAAACGTACCGCGATACGCTCGGCGATCATTTCCATTTCATCATTGCTCATAAGCTGTTTTCCTTTTAAAATCAATAAAAGCGTCAACTTTCGAGCTTATTCAAGGCCAGGGCGAGCAGAGCGTTGAAGAGATAATTGTGTGGCCTTTTAATGTAATAATCAGCATCGGCGGCGAGGCCGGTCCCTGCACAGTTTTCGGCGATGCCGCCGCGCCAGGACATTGCAAGCAGGGCGTTGCGGGCCTTGAGGACCATGGATGAATACTTTTCATCCTTCAAGCGGCCGAAAACCGCCGCGAAACAGATCGTACACGAGGTTTCGGGTGTGGAGAGCGATACATCCAGAATGTTGTGCCACAGCCCGGAATCCATCTGGGTTTTGAGCAGGCCGGTGCCGATATGATCGATGAATTCGAGTATTTCCCGGCGATAACAATCGGACATATCGGGATGGAACTGCAGCATCAAATCGGCCCCCCAGAGGGCATGGGCGGCGGCGCGCCCCCATTTGACGCCGCCGGGCTTGCCCCCGATGCTGTAGTGGAAAGGCAGGCCATCGGTCGGATCAAGCTGATAATCCCGGATATGACGCATGAGCAGCAAGGCTTCATCCAGATAGGATTGTTTGCCGGAATAGGCCGCGCAAGCTGCGAACAGCGCTCCGTGGAAATGCAGAATTTCCGTGTAAACCAGGTTGCGGCGCATGGTGCAATGCGGTTCATAACCGGGAAATTCGCCATGATGAAGCGCCAGCGGATCGTCGGTGAAGCCCGAGCCGGACAGAATGCCTTCTGGGGTGCGCGGCCGGGAGGCGATGACCTGATCGGCAAGCTTGACCATGGCGTCGGCGAACTCCCGGCGTCCGGTCAACTGGTAGTGGCGGTATGCATAGGCCCAGCCGCCGATCTGATCATGGTTGAAAAATCTCTCGTGACCACGATTGTAACTGAATACCGATTCCAGTATTGCAATGAATTCATCGCTTTGTGAAATCAGGCTCTCAAGCCCCCGGAGGTTGTGGAGGGTGAACTCGTTATGATTTTGCCCCTCGAAATACCGTTTGGCTTTCCGGCAAATAAAATCCAAAGTCCGGTCTGCGTCCTGACGCGGCATGTCGTCCATGGTATACGGACGCTCGAGATGGACCAGGGCCGAATTGACCAGGATTTCGGCATGGGCGTTCAATTGACCGCGATCCGCCGTAGCGCCGACGTAATCGTAAACTTTGACGATATTCGAGCGGGCGTATTCCTGTAGTTGTGCCGATTCCGCAGAGGTAAGCCGTGCCAATGCCTGCCGGTCCAGAAAAAGAATGGGATACTTCAGCAGTTCCGGCGAAAACTGCTCCGGAACGTGGTTTTCCAGAAATCCGGTGAAATTGACATGACGAGCGATCAGGCGGGAAACCATTGCGCACAGCAACAGCGAATCCTGCTCAAGTGAGGTCAGGATGGCGACTTGGGGCGAAAGCGGCATTATAAATTCTCCATAAAATGTATTTCCCACTTTTGTGACTTACCGGCGCCGGTCAATTCGAGCCGCGAAACTTTGCCCGTTCCGGGGTTGAAGGCGAATATGCGGCCTTTGTCACCCGCCGGACGGGTCAGGAAACCGGAAAAAATGCCGTTTTTATATTGAACATCCGAAAGTTCTACGGCTCCTTGGGTGATATGAAAACTGGTGGAGAGAATCACCGGGTGATCCGTCGCCGGAGTCAGGGCGTAGATTCGGACTGCCGGGAAGGGGACTAGAGCTTCAAACGAGCCGGAGACCCGGCCAAGGTATTGCTCGTTGTAGAAATCCCAGAGCTCGTATTCCTTTTCAGGAGCGAGCCCGGCTTTCGCGAGGTCGACGCGGATGGTGTCGGTTTCGTTGAAGTTGTAAACTGCGAAAATTTCGCGTTCATCCGTATGCAGATGATAGACTTCCGGGAATTTATCCGGGGCCGGGTGGCCAAAAATTCCGACCGGCCGCGCCGCCTTGCCGTAGGGCGGAAGCGCGGTCCGGACCAACTTGCGGAGTTCCGGCGTCGCCTGGTCGAATTTGTCCCCCAGGAAAACCTGTCCGCCGGAAATTCCGACGAATGACACCCGTATCCGGGCTTCTTCGAGCGTGGCCGGCGGCGCGATATGGATCGAATCCGGGTTCATAATCAGGAGTTTTTCGTTCAGATACCAGCGGCTCATAGTGGTTGAGAGTTGGCGGGCAAAGAAATCGAGTTTATCGCGTTTGCCCTCTTTTTTGATTTCTTCATCGAAACCGGTATTGGCGATATCGCAGGCGCTCATGGTGGTGGAGGCCAGGCCGATCGACTGCAAACTGAGGCAGGAACAGGTATAAAGATAATCATCGGGATCGAGCTCGCTCAGGATGAGTTTGACGGCGTGACGGTAAACCTGAGCTCCTTTGACCACTTTGCGGTCATGCGGGGTGGCGCCGTCGGTCCGCCCGAGAGACCCCAGAAAGTCGGTTTTGAAGTATTTAACGCCGAATGATTTGAAATGCCGGATCATTTTGCGGATGAATTCTTCCGCCGCCGGATGGGTGGGGTCCAGATTGGCTATGGGTGGGCGCGGTTCCCAGAACCACAAGCTTGGCGCTTGCTCGGGGGGAGCATAACGTACATCCGGGTGCTGCTCGAAAAGCGGCGTCGCCATGGCACTCGTCACCGGCGAACTCCAAAGGCCGGGGACAAACCCTTTTTTCCGCATGCTTTCGCCGAAATATTCAAGCCCGCGGGGAAAATGATCGTTAGTGCCGAACCATTTGCCCGGAATGCAATCGGTATTGTAACCCAGGTCGATCTGCATATATTTGAAACCGAATCCCGGATATTCACGGTTGATGAAATCGGCGACGCGGTCGACCTCCTGCTCGTCGATGGTGAGCCGGTAGCCATACCATGAAAGCCAGCCGACTTGAGGCTTCGAACAGCGTTTTACCACGTTCCGGCGTTCCGCGCAGAAAGCGGCGTATTCCTCCAGCATGAGTTCGGGGGAACCGCCGGAGCGGATAATGGCTTCTTCGGTTTCGATCCGTTCGGCGGGGTCCAGCTCGTATTCCGCGAAATTATTGGAGAGGGCGACAGCCTTGAGGTTGCCGCTTTCCGAATCGTTCAGGAAAATCGGCATGGCATTGCAGCGGGACAACGGTATCACAAAGGCCGCGAAAAAATCCGATCTGTCACTGGCCCGGTGATAGATGCTCACGCTACCGAAACTGTAATTTGATCCCGGTCCGGGATCGCGACCCAATTTCTCTCTGGCCCAACCGATATCCGACTGCGGCGCATACATGCCGCCCCAGAATTCGGCATCCGACACGTAAGGCATCCGGGTAGTTACTTGCTGAGCACCGGCGAACCAGCCGCCTCCGGAATCCAGGTAAACTTCATCCTTGAGTCCGGTCCCGGGAACTTCGCCGCATTCCGCCAGATGAAACGCGCCGAGCCGGACCGGCTTTTCGCCGCGATTAACCAGGGATGCTTTCAACAAAGTCCACGGGCCTTGGACTGCCGGATACCATTGCACTTCGATGGAAGTTCCGGGAATCATGCCATCCGTATAAGGTATCTCATGCCGTTTGGCATCCAGCCAGATGGCGGCAATGGTTTTTTGACAGAAAAGCTGCATTATAATTTCTCCATTTTGAGATCGTCGATATTGATGAATCCATCCTTATGACCGCCCTGCAGGTACACATAGAAAAACAGCGAGGCGAGAACGGGTTGTTTGACTTCGAGCTCCAGGGAGAAATAGCGCCAGCCATCTTTCGCGGATTTAGTGATTTCGACCTTCATGCCTTTTTCGATGGTGGTTACTTGCCCATCCGGGGCGTTCAGATAGAAGGAATGACGCAGAACTTTTTCGCCGGGATAAATGACCTGGAGGCGGGCGAAACTTTTCGGTGCGATACCGGCGTCATGGCGGTAGTAACCGCTGAAACGGTATTTACCGGGATTCAGGCGGATTTTGACCGATTCTACCGAAGTATTTCGTCCCAGCACCCAGCGGTTGGTTACTTGGATTTTCAGCGAGGGCGGCGCCTGATAATAATTTTTGCGATCAAGAGTACCATAACAACGCGCATAGGTCCGCCACGGGCTGACCCGGTCGGAGTACGTGGTGCGCCATTCCTTGAAAATCTGCGTGAAATCCTTCGGTTCGGCCGGAATGGGCCATTCCTTCACCAGCTTGTCCCAGCCCATTACGCGCAAGGTCATATGCCAGTAGGTGAACCAGTCCGGGGAATAGCTGAAATCGCCGTTCAGCATTTCGGGAGCGGCGGCGTTCATGACCAGGTCATAAGCCTCTTTTTTCAATTCCGCCTCGTTTACCTGAAGCCCACGGCTGTTCAGAACCGACAGGCGGTAGACATGTTCCATCTCTTTCTGATTGGCGAACATGAAATCGGTATAACAGGCGAGCTGAGCCAGTTTCAGCCAGCGTGGATTGCGGTCGATTTCGCTGTAAAAGAGCATCACTGGGTAAAACAATGATCCGCGATCGCGGGAGTGGTGTCCGAGGAGAATGGGCCAGCCTTCGGCCGGGGAGAGGGACGGCCAGCACTCCTGTAGATCCAATTCGTAAAAGAACATATTCAAGGAAGCTTGCATTTCGCGACGGAACGAGGTCAGCAAGGATTCGTCGCCGGTCAGTTTGTACATGGTCATGAGCGCGTAAGCGCCATACCACACCTGAAACGGCGCGAGCCGCCCGCTCCATGGAAAAATGGTGTCGTCTTTGCGTGATTCGGTCAGATTGATTTTTTCGGCGTAGCGCAATTGTTTGAAAAAACGTTCCTTATAGGCCGGGTCACCGGTCTCTGCATAGAGATTGGTCAGGCCCAGCAGATAAAGTGCCAGGTCCCGGTCGGCGGCGATGCCCTTGGATTGCTCCGGAGTGGCCAGATAACATTCGCCGACCTGTTCGATGACGTCGCGGCTGCGACCGGAACCGGTCAGGAAGTAATGCAGCATGATCCCCTGCGGCCATGAGTGCGAATAGGAGAAGCCGCCGCCGGTATGATTGGAGCTGTGGTAGATGGTCTGACCGTTGATGGTGTCGACGTCACGGTAATGGACGGCCCGGTCCAGGCCCATTGAAAACATTTCCGGGTTATTGTACGCGATAGCGAGCAGAAGGGTGCTGTAGTCGGCAAACGACTCCTGATTACTCCAGCCGCCGTCGCCGGGCTGGTCGCCGTAATTGAAAATCCCGGCCCAATTATTTTTCAGGACATAAGATTTATTGAATCTGGGAGTTTTGACAATGTTGTCGAGCTGGAGCTTGGCGAAAGGAAATTTCTGCGCGTCGATGTAGCCGAAAGGAAACGTGAGACAGTCGGTGTTCGCGAAATGCTTCGGGTTGGCCATGGCGATGACTGGTGCGGGGTTTGCGGAATTTCCCGGCGTGTAGTAATACTCGCGGTGAAGCGACATATTCGCGGAGAGAATCAGGCGCAAGGCTCCCTCCGGCCACAGCGAAGCAGTGAACTCTCCCGCGTCATTCACCGACAGGGCGCACGGATGACGCTCAAGCGCCTGCGGAGTCGTTAGCGTTCCGGCGTTGCTTTGGGCGATACCGAACGAAAAATCCTGCTTGAACGCATAATTTTCCGAGTTGGGATTGCGGTACTGGAGATAAGCGTCCGATTTGCCGGAATTGCCGCCGCCGAATTTGACTGCGGCCTCTTGAAGCGCCAGCGGATTTTTCGGATCAAGATTGGTGAGGGTTACCTCAAAGGATATTCCGGCGTCGCCACGGTGAAAAGCCATGCGGCAGGAATAGGAGGCAATGCTTGCGCCCTTGGAATTCGTCAGCAGACCCCGTTTGACGACGGAGGCGAAAACCGGGCCGTTGCAGTCGATGGCAACCGTGGTTTCAGGAGAATTTACGGAACTGTACGGATTGCCTTGCCAGTCCTTGACGATCAGCTCCGCAATGTTCCAGAGTTGGCCATCCCGTGATATGGTGAATTTACCGGTGGTCCAGCCGTTGCCTTGCTCTTGCAACAACGCTGGGTCATTGCCCGGAGCGGCCGCGGATGCTTTAAAGGTATTGGGACCTTTTTTCAGGTCGGCCATGAACCGGACTACGGCCGCGCGGACACTGCCGCTTTGCGGCCAGACCGCAATCACGTCGGCTTGGGCCGGCCAGGTCTTGCCGGAGGCATCGGTAACGGCGATGCCGCCTTCGCCATGCCACGCGCCGTAGGCGAAGGGCAGGGATACGGTTACCGGAGTTAACTTCGAGTCGGCATAATGAGTCGCGGTGAATTCAATAATTCCCGGCATCGGACCGGGTCTGCGCTGCAGGGGGAGCGGTTTGAGATCGGGAACATTGATTTTTGCATTCTTCTGAATCGATGCCGCGTAATCCTGATATTCGGAAGGGTTGGCTCCGTACTCGAATTGCGCCGCGTCCGCCCATAGTGTACCGTCGGATTCCGGAGTGATAACCGCGATGGCCGGATAAACAGTCCAGGCTTTGAGGCGGTTGTTTGTCGTATCGAGCTTCAAGGCGACGCGCTGCCAGTTCCGGCCAACTGTGGCCTTGACTTTACCCGCCGATGCTTTGTCGAAACGATCATAACCGAAAATTTCGACCGTACATGGAGCCTGTTCCCGGTCGGATTTCAGATAGATGGAGAATATGCCGTCTTGCAGCTTGAGTTCCAGCGGAATAACCAATGGTTTCGTTCCATTGCCGCGGAGCGAGGATTGACCGTGAAAGGCCGTACCACTGTCGCGCTGCCACGATATTTCAGAAGGCATATACGGCAGGTCCGCCATCCGGTTCCAGGCGGGAAGGCCGTATTCGAAACTGCCGTCCGGAATCAGGTTGGCTCCGGACAGGGAGCAGGCGCATAACAATAAAAGCGGGAGAATTTTTGACATAATTTATATTCCTTAATTTAGGGGCATGTCTTTCCAGGCATAGGTACTGTATGGGGCGGGATTCCAGAAGCTGGAATACGAGGTATCCGGCATGTAACCGCGATAGGTGTTATTGCTCGATGGAACTTTGGTGAGGGCCAGTACATGGCCGTCGCAGAATAAAACCGTGTTGGCGCCGAGATGGGGATAGGGAAAATCCCCGGTTGGGAGGCCGGAGGCAGTTGCGGCCTTGGTACCATCCATGGTCAGACAGGTCATGGCGGGTTTGCGCCAGTTACGTTGAAACCGGAATGAAATCAGAATGTTATCTGTGGAACTATGCAGAATTCTTCCGTTTACCGCCAAGGAATATTCCGGAGGATCGATGCAGGACGGACAACGTAATTTACTGTAAGGGCCGCTGATCATACCGCTGGCTACCGGTTCATTCAGATAGTCGGCCAGAAGGCGCTTACCCGGAGAAAGATAAAACCAGCCTTGCGAGTACGGCGAGGTGCCGACCTGAAACGGAGGAAGGGTGCTGTCGTAATCATCCACGTAAATGAGGGTGCCCTTGCCGATCATGCCCAGATTGTTCAGGCAGGCGGTCCGGCGTCCGCTTTCCCGGGCGCGGTTCAGTGCCGGCAGCAGCAAACAGGCCAGAATGGCGATGATAGCTATGACTACCAGTAATTCAATAAGTGTGAATTTGCGTTTCATATTTTTCCTTTTGGGTTATGATTGACCGGTTTCTTTGAAAATATAATGTTCCTGCCGGTAATCTTCGCGGCAGAGGGTGTCTATGGCTTTCAGACCGCATTCCCGAAAGGGAAGGGAGGCGGTTATCAGTGGAAATGGGTAGGTTCCCAGTTCTCCGCGTCCGCACAATGCCGCCGGCCAGATTTCATCCGGAATCCTGATTTGATGGTATTGCATGGCTTGCAGTGCGCCGTTCAACAGCGGAGCGGTACTGGCAATGAACGCGTCAAACGGAAAACGGCGGCGCAATTGCAACGCCATGTCCATGTGGTTGAAGGCGTCGTTGACGCTTCGCGGCGAAGTGAACAGTAATTCCGGAAAAAACTCAAGCCCGCATTGTTTCAGAGCCTCGCGAAAAGAATGAGATGTGGAGCTCATATAATGATTGCCGGACTGCAACATGGCGATACGACGGCAGCCATGTTCCTGTAAATTCCGGATTATCTTGATGATTATGCCGGTCAGGTCGGTTTCGATCAGGCTCCAGCCGAGGCTGGCGCTGTCGATGAAATAACGTTCGTTTCGAAAATTTATCAGCAAAACCCGGCATTGGCGTTGCTGGAAAAAATCAACGACATGGTGAAACCAATTACCGGTGAGAATTACGCGGGAGCGGAACGGCAGTTTCTTTAACGCGGTCATGTCGATATCGGTATAACGCTGTCCGGCGATCACCTGATTGATTACTTCCAGGCGGATGTTCTGTTCTTGACTGCGTTCCCGGAGCGCGACGCCGATATCCCGGGAAAATTCGGGACTGCCGCCGGGCAGAATCAGGTAAATTGTTGGTTCCGATTGTCCGGCGGCAAAGGTTCCGCGGCCGCGTTCCCGGTAAATAATGCCTTCGCCGGCCAACTGATTCATGGCGCGGCTGACGGTCATTCGCGCAATTCCCAGACTTTGCGACAGATCATTTTCGCTGGGGAGCCGGGTGCCCGGCGCCTGGCCGAGAGCATATTGCCTGATTTCATCGATCAGTTGATTGTGCAGTGATTGCGTTTTGTTATTGAGCTTGATGCCGACCATTGTTACCTCATTATGTTAATATTATAATGAGCGGCCGACAAAAAGCAATCAATTATTCCGGCAAAGTTGTATCAAAAAAGTGATTTTATCGCAGGTTGTCTAATGCGCATCTCATTTCCCATATCATGTTTTTGACGGAGTCGCTCTTGACAAAATGGGGAAGCGGAGTTATCTTTATTACAACGTTGTAATTTATGGAAAATATGGTTACTATCAAAGATATAGCGGAAGCGTGCGGTTTGAGCTATTCGACCGTGTCGATCGTCCTCGGTGAGCGGACTACCCGGCTTAAGGTCAGGGAGGAAACCCGTGACAAAGTCCGTGCCGCCGCCGCCAAGCTCGGTTATACCCGCAATGTCCTGGCGCAGCAAATCAAAACCGGCAAAACCGGAGTCATCGCTCTAATTGGCGGTTCCTTGTCGGAAGAATATATTTTCCGGATATTTTCCGGCGCGGTGGAGGTGGCGCAGGAGCATGGCTACAGTTGCCGCATTTACGCCGCCAACCGCGAGGTCGGGCGCCTCCGGGAGTTTTACGATCGAATTATGGAAACCCGGCCAGAGGCGGTTTTGTTTCACGCCTCGCTGCCGGAGCGCGGTTATTTATTGAAAGCCGCCGCCGCCATCCGGATCCCGGCGGGAAGCATGGACCGGAAAATTCCCGAGGAAACGGCCTTGACTGTGGCTTCGGATACTTACAGCGGCGAAATGCTGGCGGTCAAGAAACTTTACCGTTACGGACACCGCAAAATCGGTTTTCTGGCCGACAGGGCGGAGAACGAATATGTAGTGGCGCGCTTGGAGGGATTCCGGGCTGGAATGCTGGCCTGCGGCCTGGACGTCAATGCAAATTGGCTCTGGCATTGCGGCAAGGAAACCGGAGGGATTTTAAAGGTTTTGCACGGTAATGACGCGCCGACGGCTATTTGTTGTTCTTCGGATTTTCTTGCGCTGACATTGCTGGCGCAAGCGCAAAATGCGGGGATGCGAATTCCCGCCGATCTTTCCATCATTGGTTACGGCGGATTGTCCTTTACCGGGCAAACCGTGCCGAAACTGGTGACGGTGAGCCAGGATTTTGAAAAAATCGGCTCAACCGCCGCCGCCCATATCATCCAATTAATCAATAACCCGTCCGCTGCTCCCGAGACAATCTTATTGCCGGGAAATTTATTGAACAGCGGCACGATCAAAAGGATAAAATAATATGCAGAAATTCAATGATTCGCGTGACTGGTTTTTCGAACGGCGTTACGGTCTTTTCATCCACTGGGGCATCTATGCGGTCGGCGGGAGACACGAACAGGAAATTTACCGTTTCGGTACCTCCTGGGAACAGTATTACAATTACATGAAGGAATTCAATCCGACCGCTTATTCGCCGACCGAATGGCTGGATATGGCGGAGGATGGCGGCATGGAATACATGGTGTTTACCGCCAAGCATCACGACGGTTTCTGTATGTGGGATACCGCCGAAACCGATTTCAAGGTGACCAATACGCCATACGGCAAGGATATCCTGGCGGAACTGGCCGCCGAATGCCACCGCCGGAAATTCCCGCTGGTCATCTATTATTCGGCGGTCGACTGGCACCATCCGCAATATCCGAATGTGGGCAGGCACCACGAAATAACCACCGATCCTTCCCATCACGACATGGACGGCTATATGAAGTTCCTCAAGAAGCAGATTCGCGAACTCTGCTCGAATTACGGTGAAATCCACGGCTTCTGGTGGGATATGAATGTGCCGGAGCTCCATGACCCGGAGGTCAACGCGATCATCCGTGAACTTCAACCTGGCGCGGTGATCAACAACCGCGGGTTCGACGGCGGCGATTTCTCGACCCCCGAGCGGACCGCCGGCGCGACGGCTTTCACTCCGTTCTCCAAGCCGACCGAAGCTTGTAATTCCATCGGCGTCAACAGTTGGGGTTACCGGAGTGATGAGGATTATTTTTCGATCATGACGCTGGAAAAACAGATTGCGGAATATCTGGCGCTCGGCGCTAATTTCCTGTTGAACGCCGGGCCGGGGCCGGATGGGCGATTTACTCCCGACGCCAAGCGGATTATCCATACCCTGGGGCAGTGGTACAAAAACGTCAAGCCCGGCCTGACTGCCAATCCCCGGTATACCGGTTCCGCCGAGATGCCGGCGACCGGCAGCGACCATGAATTGAACCTGATCATGCTGGCTCCGCCGAATTCCGCCACCATCGCCCTGCCGGCGCTGTCGGTGGAAAAAGCCGTGCTTCTGAATACCGGACGCGAGCTCACGTTGACCTCCGAACCGATCGTTTACAAACGCGCCGAAGGTCCGGTAATCCGGGTCCGCAATTTCCCGGTAGACGAAATGGCCGGGCAGGTGGCAGTCATCAAGCTGTACGGTGATTTCCGGATTTTGCAATCCCCCGCCGACAAACTGCCGGACGGCGGCAAAGTTATCCTGTAAGGAGCTCGAAAATATGGGATTTCATCCTTCTTCACCGCTGATGTTCGGATCTACCCTTGAGGTCGGGCCCAACAAACCATACCGCACGATCGGCGAGGCGGCGGCTGTTGCCGCTCCCGGCGATACGGTCGTCATTTCCGGCGGTGTCTACCGCGAAGAAATTCCTATTGTCAAAGCCGGACATCCGTATGTGCCGGAAAGTGTGGTTACTTTCCAGGCCGCTCCCGGCGAAAAAGTCTTCATTCGCGGCTCTGAGCCGTTTACGCCGGAGTGGCGCTCACTGGGTGACGGTACGTACGAGGCGGATTTGCCGTCCGTGCTCTTCGAGCCCGGGACCTACAATCCGTACAAGCTGGATATCGACATTCATTCCGATAAAAAAGTCCGGCCCGGCAGCGAATGCCCGACCCGCGGCGGCGTCTATTTCGACGGAATTCCTTACCGGCAACTCGCCGGGGCAGGGGAAGCGAATTCCTATTGCATTTCCGTCGATGGCAAAAAAATCATTGTCCGTTGTCCGGCTGGAAAATCGCCTCGGAATTATCAGGTGGAGCTGGTCATGCGGCGGAAATGTTTCAAACCGCTGTTTGCCGGTACGCTGTTCATCAATACCCGCGGCATTGACTGTGCTCATGCGGCGGAACCGGGGGCTTTCTGCGGCCGGAGCTTCGAAACCGTGCGCGGCAACCCGGAGTCCGGGATCACCGTGACGAAAACTTTTATCTTGCCTGGCCTCACCACCTGGCAATGCAGTCTGTTCAATACCCAGATTACCCGTTTGCGCGACGGCAGGCTCCTGGCCGCCATCGTCAGCGATGACCGTGCGCGCCTGAAGCCGGAAGTCCGGAGCATGGTCAGTTCCGACCTCGGACTGACCTGGAGCGAACATCCGGGATTCAGCAAGGTTTCCGGCGCTACCCATATGTCTTATTATAACGACGTGCAAAGCGGAATGCTGGTGCGGATTTTCCTGGTGGAAAATTCTGAGCCGACGGCGGATTTCTGGGACCCGAAACATCACCGGATCATGCAGCAGGTCAGCTTCGACGAAGGTATCAATTGGAGCGAACCGGAAGTGGTTCCGACATATGGCTATCCGCTTCAAACCGTGAAACTGCACGACGGCAGCTATCTCTGGCTATTTCAGCAGTCATACCGCCCGGACATACCGCATTTGCACTTGCGGATGAAGTGTTTGCGGGGAACTCTGGAAAATAACAAGTTAGTCTGGCGTGACTCCGGCAAATGCGAGGTCGGCCCGGAAAAAAGCAGCGGCGGCCTCTCGGAACCGCATTGCATTCAGATGGCGGACGGACGGCTGCTGGTGTTGTTCAGGGCCGGAGGAACGCTGCCCGATCAGGAACACCCCGGCATTCCCTCGGTGAAACTGGTCAGCACCTCGGCGGACGGCGGCATGAGCTGGACAGAACCGCGCCCGCTGACTTATGAGGACAGCAAATATGTGTATTCATCGCGCAGTTTCTCCGACATTATTACGATGCCGAACGGCAAAAGTTATGCGGTTATGAATATCTCGGACGAGCCGTGCTACAACTGCGACCCGCGTACCGAACTTTATATCGCCGAAATCGACCCGGAGCGCCTTTGTCTCAAGCGCAGCAGCGTCACCGTTATCGAGCAGAAACATCCGGAGCACCATCGCCTGGTTCGTTTTTCCAATTTCCAGATGCTGCCTGATGAACGGAGTAACCGGATCCTGCTGTTCATGAAACTGCATATGGCGGAAAATTGCCCGGTTCGCCACGGTTACGATTCCAGCACCTACCGCTACGAAATCACGCTTCCGCGCTGATGTTATTGGAATGCTTCTTCAGCAAAATAAGGGTTTACGTAGACGTAGTTGACTGCTGTTTGGCTGCCTTCCGGAGCGGCGGCGGTGGAGATGTGCAAGGTCACCCGGTCCGATTTGGCCCGGAAGACCAGCCGGTGAATGTTCGTTCTGGCACTTTGGGCCTGTGAACGGTGGACTTTTTTCCGGTTATCGACAAAACAATAGCTTTTTTCGGGAATGATTTCAGCGCCATCCACTAGGATTTCCACCGGTAATTGTCGCGGGTCGATGCGGTTATTCTTCAGATCATCGTAATCAACTGCAATCAGACCGGTTGAATACAATTTTCCGGCTTCAAGGCCATTCAGTGGCTGGACCAGTTTCGTTTTTGCCGGCAAAACGGCAAAGGTATCGCCCAAGTTGTTGCTGCCTCCCCAGCGCCGTTGGAGTTCGCCATAGCCCGGTTGGGATTCAATCCTGACGGAGTCGGTTGCTTGCCAATGCTTCAGACCTTCGGCAAAATCACCGTTCAGCAGGTGATCCGGCCGGTAGCGGTAATTGTAGCGTTTCGCCAGCGACTCGGTTTGTCCCTCGATGGCGTAATGCCGCATCAGCCGGAATGACCAGCGGGCGATCTCCTCATCCGCATAATGAGTCCCCCAATACCCCACACCGGAGAGCCCCCGGTATTCGGGAGCATTTGCCAACATTTGGCACTGCATGTCAAGATAGTATTTGTAATCGACCCCGGGATCATGATTGAGCGACAGCAGCGGCAATTGATTGAAATTACCGAGGATTACGCTCACACTGCCGAACAGTTCCGGTACAATTTTGCGGTACGCGGCGGCAGTCCGTGCGGCACGGTTAAGATATGCGATTGCGGCATCCTCGGTCGTTTGACCGCGATGGTAGGCTTCCCAGAGCAGCCGTCCGCGTCCGCCGGAAACATTCGTCGCCGTTGAAATGAAATCAATGTTTCCTTGCGTCGGCATTCCGATAATCCAGGTATAAATGAGTTTGTTTTTTGGGTTGGAAAATTTCCGGAGCACTTCGCTGTAGATGTCAATATCGCCGGGCGAAGCATAAGAAATCTCGTCTACCGTCATTCCCTGATAAAGCCCGGAGGTCATGCCGGGCGCTTTCTCCATTCGCCCCAGCAATTCCCCGACGTCACGCGTTTCGGTTTTCCACACATTGAAATTCCCCAGCCGGATCAGTCCGGCCGCCTTGGCTTCTTTTGTCTCTTCCGGCGACATGGACCCCCCATTGAGGGTGGTGATCGCGCCCAGGACGAATTTCTTCATAAACGCCCAGTCGTATTTACCGTTGCCGGAAACCGTCGGATTCGCATAGCTGGGATAATTAAAGATATCGGGGATACTGCGTACCGTTAAATGCCCGGCCGCCCCATGTACGGTAAGGCGATGCTCGCCGCCGCCGATAAGGCGAACGGCTTCGCCGCGCACTGTCGCCGCTGTGACGATCATTTTACCATCCAGCTCGATTTTGCCGTTACCCGTCGTCTCCGGGCGGAAGCGGATATAAACCCAGCCGTCGCCGGCCTTGGAAACCGTCAGTGTTTCGTCGGCCTTGACCTGCCCGTCATAGATTTCCGAAACCAGATTATTGAGTGCCTTGGCCTCGTCGGTGACAAGCCGGCGTTCGATGATGGTGATCGGATATGTGGTTTCCCAAATGTTTTTGCTGTTGGTCCGGTCGATGAGCTTGACCGTGACCGTATGCTGACCGGCTTTGAGGCCGGGAAAGCGGAGTGTCACGTTGCCGTCGCCGAAAGGCGCACTCAGCGTTTGTTCCGGCGAACCGAATGACCAGACAAATTCCAGCGCGGTGCGGTCACTGTTCATACGTCCCGTCCAACGGCACTCCAATTCCGGGCGAAATGACGGAATCCTCTGGAGATAGCCGAGTGGAACCAGACCGGCCGTGCGTCCCTCAAGAATCGAACGCGATTCCTCTTGGGATTTCGTGCTCAGCGGAATCAGTTTCAGATCGGCCGCATCGAATGAACCGCCAGTGGGAGCAAGATAAAGAATCGCCGAATAACCGCTCTTGGAAGGGATCATGGTGACCTCCTGTTCCGCGTATTCCCAACGTCCCCCGGTATCGCGGGGTATTTTTTCAATTCGGCAAGAAGCCCCCCAACCGTCGTTGATAATAAGAAACCCGGATAGTTTGCCGAGTCCCCGGGTACGGAAATATCCGGCCAGACGGTATTTCTCCTCGGGAACCAGATGCAATCCCGCCTGCCGGATGCTAACCCCTTTCCCGGACAAGGATTTCATTTCAATGAAACTGCCTCCGTCCGGTCCGCCGGTGCGGTGATAACGGATTCCCGGGTCTTTTCCGACCCAGAACGGCGGGAACTCGGTTTGATCGGCCGCGAACTCGGCATTGATCAACAGATTCTCGCCCCCGGAAAGAGTCAAGCCGAAGAGCGAAATCAACAGAAATAAACAGTATTTCTTCATTTTTTCTACCTCGTCAGAAAAGCGCGATACTGGAATAGACTTCCGGCAGCATGATATATTGAATGTAGTAAAGATGAAACTGGTAAGTGTTGCTGAATGCCGGTATGAGGTACTTGGCTTTGACTTTCAAATCATCTTGTTTGAGGTTCTGGCTGTGACCATCCCGAAACGCGAGATTGACGCCGCCCTGGTGAATCAGATGAAAGCTCGGTTCGGTATCGGATTTGGGATGAATGGCGGCTCGTTGTCGGCGGTCACTGACACCGCGTGAGCAGCCGATCATCACCACCGTCGACGGCGGCCGCAGGGCGCCTGAACCGAGGTACTTCTGCATTGAACTCGATTCCATGTTGAAAGCCGGTACATCTGCGTTATGTCGCGGCGCCCCCAGTGTATAGATGTAGCCAGAAGCCGAGCCCGGCTTGTATGTCGCGGGGTCTCCAACCTGGTAACTGCAACGCAATTGCTTGTAGTCTTGCGCGTAACCGCAACGCTCAACCAGCATGCGCGCCCAGGTCCATCCGGCGTTCGGAGAATCTGAACTCGAGCTGGTTGAGGTTGGAGCGCTCCAGAACCATCCACTGTAATCATGGGAATAGAGTTGAATCAAAGAGTTGCCCTGCCTGGTATTGTTCATGCAGGAAACAGCCCGTCCCCGGTCTCGGGCCGAAGTCAGCGCCGGCAGCAGCAATGCGGCCAGTATGGCGATTATCGCGATCACAACCAGGAGTTCAATGAGTGTGAAAATTCTTTTCTTCATGATCTTTTCATTGTACCGCATAACTTCGTCCTTTGTGCGTGTTCTCAATATATTCGTTATTCGTAGCGAAACAACCAAGTTTCCGGTCCTTGTGGAGATAAAATGATTTCATCGGTGTTTTCGTAAGTTTTGCCGCTGAAAAGTTCGGTAATGAGCTGATACTTGCCCGGGAGTTTGAATTTCAGAGTTCCTGCTTCTCCGGTATGCAGAGCCGCCAGCCGGGCATTGGCATGGACCGGGCGCGGCAGATCGCACCAGAGATGCACTCCGGCTTCTTCGGCGATAGTGCGGAGAGAGGCGGTGGTCAGGTCGTCCGGCTCGCCGATATAGACCGAACGCCACCCATCCATCTCCGCTGTATTGATGCCTGGAGCGCCAAACGGGACTCCACAAATATTTTTTACGTTTTCCGGGTTCCACTTGCCGTTGTCGATGATGCCCGGGCCATAAAAAAACACGATTGTGCGGCCGTCGCGGCAGAGCTTTTCCCGGAGAATCCGCCCGGTTTCCCCATCCAGCGAGAACGGATGCTGCAAGATGATCAGGCGGATCCGGCTGAGGTCCATCGATTCCAGGTCATTGAACGAAGCATAGAGAGCCGGTATTCCGGAGCGATGGGCGGCGCGGTAGAAGGCGGAGGTGAATTTGCGGAAATCGTGCCTGCCGTGCATGTCATTCAGGAAATACATGTTGGCGGGATCGAACACCACCATGGTTTCGGCGATTTCCGGCGGCTGCAGACGGCTTTCCTCATCCCAGATTTTTTTCCCTTGCTCAATGACTTTTTCCGCCTCCGGCGAACTCCACCAGCCGCCCAGCATATCGAACCACCACATGGAGGAATGAGTGATGAGAGTCATGGATAGTTCCCGCTTCATTCCCGCCTCCACCTCGGCGGCGTTTTTCCAGACATTCATGTTGGGATTGTATTGTTCGGGGAGTCGCATGGTGTAAGTTCGGTGATCGCAGGCGTTAAGTGTTCGCTTGCCGAAGCGGTGGGCGGTTTTCGGCATGGTACGGCTGCCGCCGCCTCCGCCGATCTCCCGCCCATCATAAACTGTCTCCGCGACAATGAAATCCAGTTCCGGAGCGGCAAAAACCCGTTCATATTCAAGCTGACCGTTCGAGACGCCGCGGGAAAAATCGGTCAGATATCCGTAAACCGTCCCCAGCTCGGCTTCCGGGCGGATGACTTCACGCGCCTTTTTGGCGAAGTAAATGATGGTATCAGCGGATTCCGAACTGATGAAACGATAAAAATCCAGGGCTTCCCGGTCTTCCTCCGGGGTTCTGAATAACCCGGAAACGATATCTGGAATGTTTGCCGGATCCGGATAACGCGCCGAGCTTGTCGTCCGGTTGAATCTGGCCCGGATCTCCTCCACATAGCGGAATTCCCGGGATGCCTTTTCGCGAACCGGACGGGTGGGGAGGGCGACCGGATCCGGCCTGCCTTTTTGCCGGAGCCAATTCCGGTAGGCATACCACCGGTAACGGCTCTCTTCGCCCAGGGAGTGGTCGAACCACTCGGTCGAGCCGCCCCCTGTATAAATATATGCCATGACACGATCGGAATAACGTGATTCAATATGAGTCAACAGGTCTTGGAAATAGGTCGCGGTCATTTCCCGCCAACTGGCGGAAGAACAGTATTTACCCAGATCGCTCTGCGTGTTGAATCCGTACCGGCGTATTATCCATGGAGGAGAATTCAAGTCGATATAAAGAATTATTTTCCCGTCGTCGACCGTGGCAATGAAATCCTGGAACATTTTATCGAGAATATCGAAATCGTAGTTCCGGTCACCGAGCCACACCGGCTGGTACTTGGTATACGGCTTGCCGTTTAACGCATAGCCGTTGGAAATCATCAATGTAAAGGTATCCACTCCCAGCGCCCGGAAGCGCTTCATGGTCTCGAATTCCGGAAGAAAAGAGCGGTAACCGAAATAGGTATTCTTGTCAATTGTTTTCATGTTTTCTTTTTTTCTCAAGTTTTGTGTTTTGGAAAATCATATGCTGCTTATTTTATATTATACGGCGATTTTTCTTTGACACAATCAGTATTCTGTGATAATATATATGTAATTTAATCAAAATAATATGGTGAAGAATATGGCTGACAACCGTTCCGACGATCCGGAATTCATGTATTCCCGCAGTGATTTCATCAATGAAACAGCCCTGGAATTTCCGGTTTATCCTTATCTGGTGGAAGAGGTAAGGAGAAGCAGAAGTTTTTTTCACAGTTCAGATAGAATCCGCCATTATAATTTCTGGACTGTCGTCATTTTATTGGCGGGAAAGGTTCACTATAATTATACGGATAATGATTTTTTTTTGGAACCCGGCATGGTGTTGGTGAATCCTCCCGGAATACGGCATTCGTTTGAATCCCGAACCACCGGAGGCCGGTATCACAAGCTGGTGGCGGAGTTCAAGGGGGCCGAAATTGACGCCTTTTTTCATCGTCTCGGTTTTGCCCATGGCCCGGTGCTGCAAAAACGCGATACTGCTGTGATCCGGCAGTTGATTTGTGAATTGCGGCTGCTGATCGACTCGCACCAGGCGAATCTCTTGCCGCAGGTAATGGGCAAAATGTATGAGCTGCTTTATTCGGTGGCGGTGAACCCGGTTGAACCTTCGACGCCGGTCAGCGAGCTGTTGCGGAATGCGTGCTGGCGGTTGGAGGAGGATGACTTTACGCCGATTCCGGACATTGCCGCCAAACTGGGGATCAGCCGTGCCACGCTCGACCGGGAGTTTCGCGAAAAACTGCAAACCACTCCCGCCGATTACCGCCGGAATTTCAAAATGAAGCGCGCCAAGATACTGCTGAGATCGTCCGATTTATCCGTCAAGGAAATTGCCGAAACTCTCGGTTACTGCAATCAATTCCATTTCTCCGGAGAATTCAAACGCGAAACCAACCTATCCCCGCGCGAATACCGAAAAACGTGAGTTTTGTTCAGGGCATGGCGAAGTCGGTGATGTCCGGGTTGGGGGTTCTGACGGAGCTTTTGGCCGGACGTTCGTAAACGAGCTTGCCGCCTTTGATTCGCAGGGTTTTGCTGTTTAAATTGATGCCGCGCGGAGCGCTGGAAACGATCTCCAGATTTTCGAATTCATTGTGTTTGTTGGAGAGGTCCAGCTCGATACCGGCGGCGCCGCTCAACTTGACGTTCCGGTGAATGGCGATGGCGTCGTTGACGTGGCAGATGCCGGTGGCGTTGCCGCGGGCTTCGAAGCCGTCGACGCGGATTTCGGCATCTTCGTGGGCGCTGATGCCGTCGTCGCCATTATAAAACGCCTTGATGTTTTCGAAAAGAATATCTTTGCTGCTGCCATGGATATTGAATCCGTCGTTCCAGAAATTTTCGACCGTGATATTGCGAATGACCAGGTGTTTGCATGCTCTGCTGACCATCACGCCGGAGGCCTGTTTCATATCCGGCTCCCGCATGGTATCCGGTCCCGGAATTTTGCCGGCGGGCAGCCGGACATAAATCATTTCAGCCGCGGCGTCATAGGTCCATTCACCGTCTTTCAATTCGGCGGGGGCTTTGAACGGTACTTTGCGGCCGGATTTCATCGCCCGCCCCATCCGCTGGTAAACTCCGTCGATAATCAGGTTATAGCGCGTCTGCCGGTTGGAATCGAGCTTCAATTTTCGGCTGAAGAGACCATCGCCGAGCGCCTCGTAATCTGCGGTTTGCGAAGAAGGCGACCCACACAGTACGGCATTGCGCCCATCGACGGTGATCGGGGCCTCAGGAGTACCGGCGAGGCCGCGCATGACGAGATTTTCATAGTACGGAGTACCGGGGTTGGCGGTCAGCAGAAGAGTGTCTCCGGCTTTCAGGCGGGAAACTCCGCGGCCGATGGTTTTGAATGGAGCATCCGCCGAACCGGCGTTGCGGTCATTTCCTTTCAGGTTGTCGACATAATATTCAGCCCCGGAACAAACAACAAATGTGGAGATGGCAAGGCTCAAAGCGAATATGAATTTCATGAGTTTCCCTCAGGTTTGATTTTCCAGCAGAGCGATTGCATCGGTTCAAGCGTAAACTCTCCATCTAACGGGATTTCCGTATCGGTGAAAAAGTCGGTTACTGCCGCCGCTTCTACGGACAGTTCCGATATCTTGAGGCTGCCGCTGCAAGGCTCCGACGGGTGCCAGTTGAACGCTCCGAAGAGATTGTGAGTGCGGTTGAAGATCAGTACCGGATAATATTTCCCTTCGAGATACTCCAGCGAAACCAGCTCGCAGTTCGACCCGTTGATGGGATGATCGATGAATTTTTTCAGGCTGAGGAGCCGCCGCTGTTCGGCGGCGGGCAGATCGCCGCCGATTTCGAGCATAGTGCCGGTGAGATAACACCACAATGCCCAGCTCCGTTCGGCGGCTTCCCCGAGATACGGGAAGTAGCCGACCGCGTCGCTGTTGAAAAGCAGCGTTCCGGCCCGGTTGACCAGCATAGCCATGACCCCTTTGTCGATAATTCCCATGAAATTCTCGTGGCTGTTTTCGATCACATCGATATCCGCCGAATGACGGGCATTGTCGACATGCGGCGCGAACAGCAAATTGACGTTGGTGGTAGTTGAACCCAACTGATAATATCCGCCTGGCGGTACTGCGCGGCGAATGGTGCGGAAAAATCCGTCGAGCAGTTGCAGCGGCGAACGCTGGGCATCGCAGTACGCGGCACGCGCTCCAAAAAACGGATAAGAATAAAAATCGAGTTTCAGAGCGTCATAGCCCCAATGTGGGAAAACCAGCTCGAGAATGCGTTCAAGGTAACCTTGAAATTCGGGGTGGGACGGATCGAACCAGCGCCAGTCGTCTTTGCACGGGACATAAAATTCTCCTGTATCGTCTTTCAGAATGCAGTCGGGGCGTTCCGCCACAAACGGAGAATCGGCACGCAGGCTCATGGCGAACCACAGCGCCGGTTTGAGCCCGATTTCCCGGATGGCGTCGGCGACATAACGCAGACCGTGCGGGAATTTCACCGGATCGACCAGCGAGTCCGGATCGTCGGCCAGCGCCATTTCGCCGCGGCAGCGGTTGAGGGAATAACCCTCGTCGATCTGAATCCATTTGACGGTGGGGAAATGCTTGCGGACATATTCTGCGTTTCTGAGGATGAGGTCTTCGGTCACGTTCATGCCGATTTTCATATTCCAACTGCCCCAGATCAGTTCATCACGGAGGATACTGTGGTCGGCTATGGCCGGCAGGTGCCGCCGCAGCGCTTCGGCGTAGCCGTCGAAAAGACGGTTCAGCCGGGAGCTGGCCGTGAATTCCCAGTAGAGCGGTTCCAACCGGACCGGGCCGGGTGGAAGCGCGGGAATCCCCCGCAGGCGCTGACGGATGGTCAAAAGGGTGTTGAGCCCGCCGTCGAGCCGTTCTACCTGAAATTCGGTGAAAAACACAGATTGGTCGAGCGCTCCGGCTGTCAGCGCCAGATGCCGGTGGAAATTGATCAGCGCCAGCAGCGGCAACGGCGAATCCTCGGAGTTGCCGTAATAATGAATATTTTCGACCCCCTGGAGGAAATTCCGGGAGGTACGAACGCTTTTGCGCGGGGCGTGATGCTGAAAGAATTTGATATTCTGGACATGGAATATCTCCAACTCCTCGGCCGGTCCCGGCAGAGCCTCGCATCCGCTGATCAGCAGCGTTACTTCAAAACCGGTGACCGGCTTGGCGGCAATGCATTTGGCTTGGAGAATTCGTCCGGACCATTCCGGTTTTACCGCTTCGCGCGAGCCGTCGGCGAAGCAGACCGCTACTTGCAATTGCCGCAGTATTTTGTCCATGATTTTACTCTGTGACCCGGGTATCGTTGATGGTGCTTTTGACTAGTTTTTCCGGTATGGAATAATCGGCGGCAGCGCCCCGTTTCTGGCGGGAAAGCCAGTTCAGCAGCGCAATCGGCAGCATTTCATGTCCGCCCTCGAAAATCGTTACGCGGACCCGGTCGGAAGTCCGGCGGAAATGAATCTTGCGGCGTCCGTATTCGGGGTCGGTCCATTCTCCGGCCAGCTCGGGCGGAACTTTTCTTTCGGCGGTAATCGTTTCGATGGCGGCGGCAGGTATCCGGTCTTTCTCAGCGGCCAGCAGGTTGAAGGCGTTAAGTGACTGACGGACCGGCACCGAGCGGCGCTCGTGACCGTCGTTGATTCCGGCCATGATATCGACGGTGACTTTGCCGCGTGCCGCTTCTAAATAAGAAGCGGGGGAACGGCGGCGGTATTCGGCATCGGTTTTTTCCGAGGAGCCGGGAGCGCCGCCGGTAACCTGTTCCAGGGATTTCCAGTAACCGGTTTTTCCGTTGACGCTTTCATCATGCCAGGCGGCCAGGTTGCTGATTGGTACACTGCAGGCGACAGCGGCCCATATTTCAGGGTGGCGTCCGGCCATCAGGAGCGTCATGTGGCCCCCGCCGGAATTGCCGATCAGGTAAATGCGGTCCGGATCGATATTGGCCTCTTTCCGCGCATAAGCGACGGCGTCGAGGATATCCTGAACTGCCATCTCGGATCCGCAGGATGCCGGGTTGCGGTTCGGCCCCCGGAAATCCGGATAAATAAAAGCCCAGCTGTTTTTACGGCAGAATTCGGCATACGGGCGGTTGACCGTCTGATAGTTGGTGCTCCAGGTATGGAGTCCGACCAGCAGCGGCACCGGCTTGGTTTCCGGCGGGGCATAGAATACCGCCGGTTGCGCGGTCTTGTCGAGAGTGCTTTCGACCGTGATTTCCTTGAATTCGGACGGCCAGGCGGCTGGCGCTCCCATGGAGGCGCTGCCCAGCAGCATTACGGCGGCGGCAATTAACAGATTGGCTTTCATGAATGTACCTTTTTTAGTTCCAGCCCGGAAGCGCCTCTTTTTCCGCTTCCAGAAGTTCCCGCATGATATTTTCCGCATCGCCGATGTTCAGTGTCATGGGGTCGGTGCACAACGCTTTCAACAAGGTTTTGCGGTCGTAAGAGAGAGCGGCTTCCACGGTCAATTCGTGAGTATCGAGAATCTGCATCTGCCGACCGAGAAGTCCGCGCGGCATTTCGCCGTAGGGCAGGGGGCGCGGACCGTTTTCGAAATCGACTTCGCATTCGAGCTCAAGCAAGGCGTCGGCAGGCATATTGGTTACGGCCTGGCCGTTGGCCGTGTTGATATAGAAACGTTTGCCGAGATTGCCGACCATGTTTTCGATGATGTCGGTGGCGTGGTCGCCAAACGGCATGGCGAGAAAATCCGCCATCGGTGTTTCTCCGGAAATCAGGTCGCGGATACCCTGCCAATGGCGGTCCATCTCCTCGCCGCGCCCGTAGCCGTCGAAAAGCTGGATCGGCTCCGGTTCAAACGGCGTGACCCCGTATCCCTGGAAAAACGGCACGTATTCTTTGGTGTGGCTGACCGCGGTCGGGTAGGCGTGATATATTTTAAACAGGGTGTTGGCATAATTCCAGTTGTAACGCGGCTTGGATTTGCGGCCGCCGGGGCGGCGGAATTCATCCTTGGCTTTGGCCTCCAGCGCCCGCCCGATCGCGGGCATCATATCCTGACCGTCGTAATCGCAAGAGGTCAGCCAGGTGAAATGATTAATACCGGCGATTTTGAAGGTGAATTTCTCGGCGGTTCCGGGCTCGGGAACGGTGGCACTTTCAGCCATGACGCCGGCCAGCTTCATGTAGCGGTACTTGAAATAGGGCATGTGGTTGCCGTCGCAGAGGGCGAAACTCCGCATGTTCGGAGCGTGGCGCATCAATCCGATTCCCATTACCGTGCTGGGATTGATGAAGTTGATCAGCCAGGCTTTCGGCGCGAGCTTTTCGGCATCGCGGGCAATGGCGATGACTTCCGGCAATTCCCGCAGTGCCCGGAAAATTCCGCCCGGTCCGATGGTGTCGCCCGAACACATGGTAACGCCGTATTTGGCGCTGATCCGGGTATCCATCGACCGGAAATAAGCGTTGTCGGTGGAGAAAGAGAGGACGACGAAATCCGAACCGGCCAATACTTCGCGGCGGTCGGTGGAGCCTTCGATGGTCAGTGGCGCGCCGCTGGCCTCGACCGCTTTGTGCGCCAACTGGAGCATCAGTTCGAGGTGGGCGGGATCGGTGTCGACCAGCGCCAGCGTACCGTGGCGCAGATGGGGACTCCGAACCATATTCCAGATGACTTGTTTGCCGAAGAAATAACTTCCGGCGCCGATAACTGTGATCTTGGGATGTTTCATGATAATACTGTACTTATTTATTTGTTAAATTCAATGATTATGACTTCTTGGGCGGGGACCTTTGCCGAAAAAATACCGTTTTCATAGGTGAAATCGACATTGCGACCCTGATAATCCACGACCTTGGCCGGGGCGCGGTTCAACTTGAGTTCCGCGCTTTGCGGATGGTTCTCGAAATTGGCGGCGAATACGGCTTCACGGCCGTCGGAGGCCCGGAAATAACCGCGTTCCATCGATGGTGCGGTCAGCCGTTTCGGCGCTTTGCGCTGGCGGATCCAATCGACTTCCATGGTCGGCGGTTCCTTGGCCCAGACCGGCGGCTTGAGGAGAGTGCCCTGATGGAGGAAGCCGCGGTATTCGTGCATCACAGTCAGGAGCTTTTTCAGCATTTCAATATGTTTCTGATACTTGGGATCTTTGAAAAAATTGGTATCGATTCGGAATGAACTGCCGTAGAGCATCCAACTGGCCATTTTCATGGTAAAGGTACGGATGTCTTCCGGATATTTGCCGCCGGCCATGTAGAGGGTGTAGCCGCTGTAAATGGAGTGGAACAGCGGTGCGCGGAGCTCGTCGTGACCGGTCATATATTCCTGAAGATGCATTTCCACCAGGTCGATATAGCCTTCGTAAATGCCTTCGGCGGAGAGGGCGAACGGCTTGCCCGCGCCGCGGGCATTCTTGATCTGGCGGGTCATTTCATAAGTACCGTCGGCCCAGAAACAACCGCTGCCGGCGGGGTGCCCGTGCGTCTTGTCGAAACAGCACCAGCGCTGGGACGAAAATCCCTGGTCGAGGTAAATCATATCCGCGCCGGTATCGCCGACTTTGACTGACAGTTGATTGAGGATATCGCGCCAGGCTTGGGTGGAGCGGCAGGCGGGGGCGAAGACGTTGTTGCCCACATACACGAGGTAATGATCGTCGATTTTGCGTCCGATTTCCGGCGGGTTGACCACCGATTTGCACCAGAGCTGCGGGGCCAGCTTATATGCTTTGTCTTCAATCCGGACATCGGGCCACACGGCGGTCCCGGTGCGGAAGCCGATCTGATAATGGAGGACGTTGATATACGGCATCATTTCTATTTTGTCAGCCATCAGGGATTTGGAACCTTCGGTGTAGCCGTCTTTCTCGGGAACCCACAGGGTGTTGGGAACGAATGCGCCGTTGGAACCCCACCAGTGGTAATAATGAGCGCCGGTGGCTACGCCAAAGAAATCTTTCATTTCACGCAGGACTTTGGCGGTTTCGGCCACGGTTTTGCCGAGCGGGTACATGGTGGTAACCCAGAGCATGGTGTCGCGCATCCGGCCTTCCGGAGAGGCGGCACTCCACTGTTCGACTTTGCCTTTGGCGCACCATGATTGCTGTAAAGCCCATTCGCGGTAAATCTGCGCGGCGTCGTACCAGTCGCCCTTGATCGGGCCGATCAGGAAATCATAGCTCTGACGGTACGATACCCCGGTTTCGCCCATGTCCGGCACATAAACCTTGAGCGCCAGATGGTTGCCGGGCTTCATCGTATAACGTTTATAGAAATGTTTGGGATCATTGGCACCGACATACAAAGTGGAATCGCCGAACATCAGCGGCAACACCTGAACCGCCCAGAGCTGGCTGCCGACCTGCTTGGATACGCCATGATAAAAACGGGTCTGGTCAACACAGTCCACCTGGCCGGACTTGCCGATTCCCTGGATAAACGGATAGACCACTTCCCAGAGGCCGGCGTCGGTGAGTTGATTGTCGACGGCGATCCGCCATTTGGCAATCGGCGAATCGGGGATGATTTCGATTTCGGTATTGACCACATATTTTCCGCCGATACCGGCGGGCGGAGTCATCAGCCAGCGCCCGGTCAGTAGCAAATTGCCTTTTTCGAGACGGTGAGTGAATGAAAATTGATCGGCCTTGACCAGGGAGCTCTGACGGATATTTTCCTCGCCCTTGCGAAGAGTTATATCCCAGAGATAAGCGGAATCGGCGGTTTCCGTAATCCAGTCAATGCGCGAAGCAAAATCGTACAGGCTGACGATACGGACCTTGCCGCTGTCGACCCCGGCGACAGCCAGCCCGACCCGGTTGTTGGTATAATACGCGGTATCGCTGTTACGATCTATGGCAACAGAGAACCCGCCTTCCTTTTTGAAGTTCGGGATTGAGATTGGCTGCTGATTTCCGGTGCGGAGGGCACGCAGTTTCAGGGAGTCGATCCAGAGTTTACGGCCGTCGGCGGAAACGGGAGCGGATGCGATTTCGGCGGCCAGCGCGGCTGCCGGTGTTCCGGGAGCGTCGGGAGTAATGGCGGTCCGGCTCCACGGCGATTTGAAAGTCACGTTTTCGACTGTCTTCGGAGCGGCGGCGACATGACCGGTACCGAAGAATATTGCCGCCATAAGGGCGCAGGAAGAGATTTTGTTCATAACAGAAATGCCTCTTTTATATTTTTGATTGTTAAAATTAGATTTAAGGATAACTGAGCGAGGTATCCCGGCCGCTCAGATCTTTGGTTAATTTTTTGCGGATTCGCTCGTTTTTGTTTTGGTCAAAACTGGTATTGCCCAGGATCTCCGTTCCCAGGAGGATAGAGGTATACCAGTTGAGATCGGTACTGACGAATCCTGTACTGCCGTCGACCCGGCAACTGACCAGGCCTTTGAAGTTGTGCGCATCGCGGATGGAGGCAGGAACTCGAATCAGGTCGCCCAGCATTGCTTCATGGCCCTTGAGTTTGTTCATTTTGATGATATAGGACGGCTTGCCGGTTCCCGGGAGCATGTCGATCATCATGGCTTCGTACAACATGTATGAGGTTCTTTTCACATCCGCGGAGGCACGGGCGCCGCAACCGTATTGGATATTTTTGTTGCCCGGGCAGATCAAAGTCTTGGAAAGAATATCCAGCCCTACGGTCGACAGAGCGAGGAATGGATCCTTGTCGCGGATGTAACTGTTGACGTCTCCGTTGCCGTGTGGCGGCATGTAGTCGTTATAAGTTTCAGCATAACTGTGCACAAACAATCCGAGCTGGCGGCAATTGGAAATACACTTGGTGCGGTTGGCGGATTCACGGGCTTTGTTGAGGGCGGGAAGCAACATGGCTGCGAGGATGGCGATGATAGCGATGACAACCCGGAGTTCAATAAGTGTGAAGGACAGTTTCTTGCGCATCGGTTTTCTCCGAAAAATATTTTTGAAAATAAACTTTTTTTCCTTGTAAAATAATATATCTGAAATTATTATTATCGCAATTGATGAAAAATATAATCTTCTTGTAAAAAATATAATCAGGGTGTTTTTTTTCATGGTTCAGGAAGTTCGTCGTTTGGTTTCGATCGGCTTGTACGATGCTCCGCACCAGGCGGAGGTCAAGCCGCGGGTTATTGCCCGGAATTCCGAACATTTGCAACTGGTCATCGGCGGCCAGGCGATTGTTCGGAACAACGGAAAGGATGATATCTTTTCGAAGGGAGCCTTTTTCTGGTTTGTTTCCGGCGAGCGCGCCGCGTACCGGACGGTGGCCGAGGACCCGATGCGGCTGCTGGTGATCCGGTTCGAGACGGAGAACAATCCGCCGCCGGTAACCACCACCGTCAACATCTGGCCGGATCTCCAGTCGTTTGACCTATTTGTCGCGGAAATTTTTCAGGCGATCCACCGTCCGAATTGCGACCGGGAGGAATTATGCCGCTACATTTGCGCGACTTTGCGATGGAAAAGCGTGGTACAGAAGAAGTTCGGGGACGATCTGCACTATCCTCTGTCGTTGCGCAAAGCCCTGATTTTTATCGGAAATCGCTATGCTCTGAACATTTCGACCGAAGATATCGCGGCCAATTCGGAAATCAGCAAACCGTATCTGTTTCTGCTTTTCCGTCGCTATCTGAATTCCAGCCCGCATCAGTATCTGTTGGAGTACCGCCTGGTCAAGGCCAGGGAAAAGCTCTGCTCGTCCATGCGTTCCGTCAAGGAAATCAGCAACGAATGCGGATTTGCCAATATTGAAACCTTTTACCGGCATTTCAGGGAGAACTACGGACAGTCGCCGGGTAAATACCGCGAAAGCTTTTCACCGTTTGCATTCTAGGAAAGAAAAAATGGAGCGAGTGATGGGAGTTGAACCCACGACATTCACGTTGGCAACGTGACGCTCTACCACTGAGCTACACTCGCTTATTATTTCGAGATCATTACACTACAGCCGAATTTATTAATTTCAAATTTAAAATTGAAAAAAATTCAATTATTTGAGCTATTTTTTCGAAAAAGGTCGATATTTGACGAGTTTATCAGAGAAGTCGGACGAGTCGGACAGGTCGGACAGGTCCGACGGTTTTGTGTATGATGAGTCAAGCTCTAAATTCAGGTTGATGGAATATTTAATGATTTTTGTGTATGTTACATAAGAATGAAGATATTGAAATTGTATTTGTTTTATTATTAGTTGTTAATAATTTGTTGTGTATGTTTTTTGTGTCGATGTTCTTGAAGAAAAAATCAATAATTATGTCTGTTGATGTATTGACTTTTTGCAAACAACATTGTATAATACATGATGTGACTTAACAAATCAAGGAATCTTTAGTTATGGGAAAAGAGTTTACACCATTGACCGCGCGGTTGATTGGAGGGGGGCTGATTGCAGTGATGATTCTGTCATTGGGTTATGCCTGGCATGTGCGTTCGGCTCAACGCGGGAGTACGGGGCAGGGGGCGCGGATTTTGAAGCTCGGGCATGGATTGCCGACCGATCACCCGGTACACGAAGCCATGGTCATGATGGCGGAACGGCTGGGAAAATTGTCGGACGGCAAATTGCTGATCCAAATTTATCCGTCGGGCATGATCGGTTCCGAGGGCGAATGCCTCAAGCAGGTCCAGAACGGCCAGATTGATATTTCCAAGACTTCGGCGGCGTTGCTTGAGTCGAGCGTGCCGGAGATTGGTGCGCTCAGTATGCCTTATGTTTTCCGCGACAATGAACATTACTGGAAAGTGTTGAATGGCACGATCGGGCGGCGGCTGGGCGATATGCTGCCGGGGATGCGCGGTTTGGTTTATTACGACGCGGGATTGCGGAGTTTTTACACCACCAAAAAGCCGGTCCGCAAGGTTGAGGACATGAAGGGGTTGAAAATCCGGACGCAGCAGAGCCGCAGTGCCATGGATATGATCAGTTGTTTCAATGCCGCGCCCACGCCGATTCCATGGGGCGAGCTCTATACCGGGCTTTCCCAGGGGACGGTGGATGGCGCCGAAAACAATCTGCCGAGTTTTGAAACCGGGCGCCACATGGAAGTCTGCAAGTTTTTTATTTTCAGCGAGCATGTCCAGGTGCCGGATTTGCTGGTGGTAAGCAAAGCGACCTGGGAATCATTGACGGGCGAGCAGCGGGAGTGGCTGGAAAAAGCCGCGGCGGAGTCCAGGGATTTTCAGCGTAAGCTCTGGCTGGAAGCCGAGAAAAAGGCCCGTGTCAAATGCGAGGCTCTTGGAGTTGAATTTATTACGGTGGATAAGAAAGAATTTGCGGAAAAAGTAAAACCGATGTACGACGCGCTTCCGGAGAAAACCGCCGCGTTCGTACGCGAAATTCAGGGGGTGAAATAATGCTTGAGTCGGTCAAAAAACGTGCGTTGCAACTGCTGAACATTTTCCTGATCGTCGCGGTGAGTGCGCTGGTCATCGACGTGCTGCTCGGGGTCGGATCGCGTTATCTGTGGGGCGCGCAAATCAAGTGGACCGAGGAACTGGCGACGGTCTTGCTGGTCTGGGTTAGTTTCCTGGGAATTGCCGCGGCGTTTGAGGCGCGGGCTCACCTCGGGATTGATATCGTGGTGAATTATTTCAACAGCCGTGAAAAAGCCCGTATGTCGGTTTTCATCCATCTGGTGACACTGGTTTTCGTGGTGATTGTGTTCGAAATCGGCGGCATCAAGCTGGTAATGCAAGCCATCAAGCACTGGAACGTGATGCCCGCGCTGCAGGTTTCGGACGTGATTCAATTTCTGCCGCTGCCGGTGAGCGGTGTGTTTATCCTGTTATTTGAACTGTGCAATTTGAAGAAGGATCTGAAAAATGACTGAAGTGGCAATCGTCCTGGTAATGGTATTTGTAACGCTTTTGCTGAGCAATGTGCCGATCGCGGTGGCAATCGGAGTGGCGGCGTTGACGGCGGTATTTGCCAACGGCGGCATGGCGGCCAGCGAAATGATCGTAGCCGACCGGATGGTGAACGGGGTGAGCTCGTTTTCGCTGTTGGCGATTCCATTTTTCGTGTTGTCCGGGGTTCTGATGGGACGTGGCGGCATGGCGCGGCGGCTGATCGATTTCGCCAATGCCCTGGTCGGGCGTTATCCGGGGGGCCTCTCTTACGTCAATACCCTCACATGTATGATCTTCGGATCGATTTCCGGTTCGGCTACGGCGGCGGTGTCGAGCATCGGCGGATTCATCATTCCCGAAATGACCCGCAATGGTTATGACCGTGACTTCAGTGTGGCGGTGACCACTACCGCGGCCACGACGGGCCTGATTATTCCGCCGTCGAATATTATGATCGTTTACGCGGTGGCTTGCGGCACGATATCGATCGCCGCGATCTTTATCGCCGGGGTGATTCCCGGTATCCTGATGGGACTGTGCATTATGGCGGTGTGCGTGATTTATGCATTCCGCAACGGTTACAAGGGCGGCGAAAAAGCCGGATTGCTGAATATCTGGAATACCTTCCGGAGGGCATTTTTGAGCATGTTCCTGATGGTTATCATTATCGGCGGCATCCTGAGCGGGATTTTTACCGCCACCGAAGCGGCGGCCATTGCCGTGGCTTACTCGCTGGTTCTGGCGATGGGAGTTTATCGCGAGGTCAAATTCAAAGACTTGCCGGGAATCCTTATTCAAACGGGAATCACCACTGCGGTGGTCATGTTCCTGATTGCGGTCAGTTCCTCGATGAGCTGGATCATGACCATTTCAAATATTCCGCAAACCATCAGCGAGGCGCTGGTGTCGATTTCCAGCAACAAAATCGTCCTGCTGCTGATCATCAATCTGTTGCTGTTGTTGGTCGGGACATTTATGGATATGACCCCGGCAGTACTGATTTTTACGCCGATTTTCCTGCCGGTGGTGCGTGAGCTCGGGATGAGCGATATCCAGTTCGGGATCATGATGATTGCCAACCTCTGTATCGGACTGTGCACGCCGCCGGTCGGTTCGTGCCTGTTCCTGGGTTGCGGCATCGGCAAAACCACGATTGCGCAGGTGACGAAACCGATGATTCCGTTTTTCATCGCCATGATTGTGGCGGTGCTGATGATTACGTTCATTCCGGCGCTGTCGTTGTGGCTGCCCGGGGTGGCCGGATTATTGCGTTAAACCTAGATTGGAGGAGTTATTATGAGCGTAACCATCAAAGATATCGCCGATCTGGCCGGAGTTTCGACCGCCACGGTTTCGCGGGTCATTAACGAACGGGGATTCGTCAAGGAAAAAACCCGGAAAAAAATCAGCAACATCATCAAGAAAAATAACTATGTCGCCCCCGATCCGCAGAAAAGACGGGGGCCTAAATTGAGCAAATCCACCTTGCTGAAATATCACAATTTCACGATGATCTGGTCGGGTGGGCTCGAGGCGTCAAACAGCCCCACCGGACAGGCCATGATGGTCGGAATTTCCGAAGCAATGAACAGCGTCGGAGCTTCTCTGAACATCGATATGGTCGGCTCAAGCGGCGAACTTCCGAAGGTGTTGTTTACTCAGAAAACTGACGGTATCTTCTTGTGCGGCAAGGGGTATTCCGCTGAATTCATGGAAAAAGTCAAGGCTTTTCCGGTGGTTTGGCTGCTGCAAGTCGGCCCCAGAGAATTCGGCGAACGGGTCCAGCCGGATCATGAACAAGTCGGCCGGGCGGCCTATGAATATCTCTACGGGAAAGGGTGCCGGAGGCTTTGCTGCGTCAGTTGCCGGGGCTGCAGAGAAATTCCGGCTTATTGGGAGTCCCGGAAAAACGGTTTTATGAATGCGGGGAAATACGGCGATGCCGAGTGCACTTTGATTGAACTCGATTATATCGACGATTTCAGCAGTCCGCTCAAAGTACAGGCCGCCGCCGCCGGAGAGGCCATTGCCAGGCTGAAAGAAATTCCCGGGGGCTGTGACGGTATTTTCGTGGCCAACAACCTCGGAACTCCGATTTACTCCGAGCTGATGGCCAACCGGATTATCCCGATGCAGGACATCGAAATGGTGGCCGGCGACATCGAGGTCTGTGTCGGCTATCTGAACCCGGAACCGGTGAGGATCGACATTCATGCCCAGGAAATGGGGAGTTTCGCTTTTGAAACCATGATGTGGCGGCTTCAACATCCGGAAGCCCCGCAGATAACCCATCTGCTGAAACCGTCCCTGATTATTCCTGATATTTAGTAAGAAGCCGGGACATCACTCGGTTTTTACGGTGTTTTTTGAATATGAAATTTTTATATTGGAAAAAGTGACTTTCGCGCCTTTGGCGACGCCGATGAAGGGCCGGAAGCTAATGATATCACGGTTGGAACCGGCTGATTCCGAGGTGTCGACGATAATCTTGTAGTTGCCGGTTTCCGTCCTGGCTTTGAATGGAGCCATCTGAGCGGCGCGCCAGCGCCAATTTTGGAATGTACTGAAGAAGGAATAGAGATATAGCCCCACGAATCCGTCACCTTGTCCCGAGGCGGTAAATTCGAAAATAACTTTGTCGCCGTAACGTATGCCCGAGATCGGGAGCACCATGAAATGAACCGGTTTGGGAGCCCCCGTGAGGGTGACGCTGTGGTCTTCCAGCTCATAAAAGTTTCCTTCCGAAAGCGGCGGAGTATTCTGCCGCCACCCAACCAATTCGCCCTTTTTATCTTTTTTATTGAAATCGTTATTGATGTCGAATGTACGGTTTTCCTGTTCTTCGGGGATGTGCAAATAGCCCATGCGGTGAATTCCCGCGGCGTAATTATTCGGGGCCAGAAAACTCCACGCAAAAGATGAATGGTTGTCAAATTGACGGGTACGTATGAAGTTGATGCGATGGGTGCCTCCTGTTTCAAGTGCCGAACCGCGACGCGGCACGGCCAGTGTCCAGGACCAGCCCGCCGGAGAAAGCTCATGATTGATCAGCTTCGCGCCGGAGTTCCATTTTTCAATTTTTTCCGAACCGTCGTATAGCTCGCGTCGATATCCTTCAATGACACCGTTCGGACCGACGGCGAGCTGATTATATGGATAGCCGGCGGTTTCCCCAAAGAAAATTTCAACATTGTTATGCCAGTAATCCTTATCTTTATTTTTAAATGCAAAGTCCCCTGGTTCGCTGTAATTGATAAAGAAATACCGGTTACCGCAGGCAGTTTTCAATATTGGCGTCGCGGACGCGGCAAGCGGTTCTCGTGAGTTGAGTTCCCACCAGGCATCGGTGGCGCGGACATCCTTCCAGACGATTTTTTCCGGCTGGTCGGCGGCAAAGTAGGCGGGTGTGATATTGGGCAGGGGATTTTTTTCAATATCGAGCCGTTTATCGTACTCCGCGCGCCCTTCGCGGGCGGGTTCCCAGATGTCTTTCATAAAAACGGCCATGCGCGCTTTGACTTCCGGCGTTTTCGCCAGCGCGTTTGCCTGATCGACAATCTTCTGAAGCGCGGCCATTCGTTCCGGGGTTCCGAGCGACCAACTGACCTTCTGGGTATGTATCCCCATGGCGGTGGAGTAATCTCCCCAACGCTTGAGGTAGGTCGCCATCTCTTCGGGGGGATAATTTTTATAATTCCAGGTAATCGTTTCAATTTCTTTGAAGAACGCTTTCATCGGAACCGCCGATTCGCGGTAATAGAGTCTGAAATATTCGTCAATTAACGCCTCGGTATCATAATTCGGGTCGAATGCCGTGCGCATGGCGATATATCCTTCGAGCTGATTGTATCGTGCGCTGAGTTCAAGAAAAACTCCGCGGACGCCGTCGTTGACGAACTCTTTGTACATTTCAGCCGTTTTCCACGGATATTGGACCGGGAAAAAATGGATGTATTTATACGCTTTGAACGCGTCGGATTCGGGTGAAAGCATGTAGGTCCAGATAAAGAGCGGCCGGTTTTTTATTTCGGTCTGAATCCATTCTTTATACAGTTTATGCTGACGGTTGTAAATATAAGGATGCATCCAGGAGTGCACGCCAAGGCAAAGATGAACGGCGATGTCCTTTTCGAGGGTAAGCACCTTGGGATCCGGGCGTTTCATGGTATCGTGATAAGCCGCGGTGGTGATTTTTATCTCGGGATTGATCTTTTTGGCCTCGCGCTGGACGCGATTGATGAAATCGTAATGAATGTACGAATAGCGTTCTTTTTCCGCTATTTGCGGAAAAAGGCGATTACAATTTTCACATTTGCACCACCATTGATTGTCGCCCTCCTGAATCGGATAATAGAAGGGTTTATCTTCCATCTTTTTGAGGAAGCGAAACCGTACCCCCTGAAGCGGAGGCGTTTTAAACGCCGCCCCGGTGAGAACTTCGTTCGCTTCCCCGGCAAAATACTTGATTACATCGGGATGCGAGGTACAGACTTGCGCCGGAGGCGGATTGTCGCCGGGATAAAGGGTTCTGGAATCTCCCGAAGGCATTTTTTCATATCCCTGAATGAAATACTGAGGACGTTTTTCGATAAATACGCTTTCATATCCCTTGGCCGGTCCCCAGTAGCGCCAGATCAGACTGTCAGTGGTATGATTGACCTCGCCAAAGAGCCGGTTCATGCGCCAGCGCAACCGCAAAAGCCTTTGATCGCGTTCAGGGGCGCCTTTTTGGTCGCGATAGGAGAAAGTGCTATAGCGAAAGGCGTCGGCTTGGGGTTCGTAAATTCGCTCAAAGGGCTTAACTGCAAGAGTTTTACGCTTCTCAAGGGCAATTCCGAGGTCGCCGAATGAGTAGAACCGGACTCCGCAAAGAATTTCCAGAAAGTCATAAACGGCAAACATTGTGGAATGAAAATTATAGATCTGCCTGGGGGTCCAATAATTATATCCGGTACCGGGAAAGGTGCGTTCATCCTTATAGTCCACCAGGGTATAATCCTCGGTGTCGTTTCCCTCGAGGCGAATTTGGGTCGGGGAAACCGAGAGTTGATATTTTTCTCCTTTGAAAGTTCCTTTTTCCGCGCAGCCGACATAGATGGGTAGTTTTCCGGGGGAATTCTTTTTGACGATCAGCAGTTCGCCCCCTGTGATCAGCTTGACCACATGCTGAAGCTCGTATGCGGCCATCTGAGCCGAGCGTGTCGGCTTTTCAGGAATAATGATTTCCGCAGCCGGTACACCTTCCTTTACAATCACAATATCCGAGGCCGACAGAACGGTAATAATTGCGGTAATGAGAGCAATGCATGACATCTTTATCATGTGGCTTTGTCCTTTATCTTGAAATTTACTATTGATACAAAGGCTTTCCGCGTTCGCGATAAAACCCGCAATAAGCTTCACTGTCCGCCCCCAGGCGCACATACTGACTGGTTGACCCCAACCCGGTCATCAGCTCCCGGTAAGTGCTTCCGGCAACATGTCCATCCATAAACACAAAATTCGCTTTGCTCGAAGTGACCGGCTCTGTTGCGCTTGCCCGGCTATCATAGATTCCGTGTTTGTAGCCAATGTCGTAAACGTTTCTGATGCCGGGGGTGTTGTAAGCCGTGGACGCAAGGGAGTCCATCGCGAAAATGACAAATGACGGACGCCGGAGCGCATTGAGTTGACGGGCATAATTCAGCGAGGGAGCCGGAGATCCACTCGCAGTCCCGGAAAGAGCCGTATTGACGGCATATTGAGCTTGGCAATAGTTTTTTACCACTCCGGTAATACGAATCGTTTCGGAGGGACAACTGTAGGTGGAATTGTTCATCACCGCCATGCCCTCCGTGGTCACGTCCGGGCATTGCACTCCGTAATTGGTCTGCCCGTCCACCCCGGCCAGAATCCCCCACCAGATCAGCGGATATGTTGTGCTGCTCCAATTGCCCTGTGCTCCAGGGACAATCCAATCTTTGTGATCGCTCGTATACATGGCATTGGCGGCTCCGATCGTTTTCAGATTATTCATACAAACCGAGGAACGTCCCTTTTCCCTGGCCCTGCTGAGCGCCGGCAACAACATGGCGGCGAGTATGGCGATGATTGCGATCACGACCAGGAGTTCAATAAGGGTGAAATTGCGTTTTTCTCCAATGCCGGGGAAGTGTGGTGGTAAATGTTTCATTTTTATGACTCTCGCAGGTTATCCCCTCATAAATTATGGGTTTATCTTGAGGAATGTTGTTGGTCAATCTTGGTGATTTGAGTTTCTCCTTCATATTTATGATTTTTAAATTTTATTTCATAACGAGGATTTATGACGCATTCTGAAGGCGCTTGGCGATTCCCCGAATCTGCTTTTGAATTTTTTGGAAAAATAAAACTCATCGTTGAAACCTGCCTCGATTGTTATTTCGCCTACTCGTCTAACTGTCGTCGAGAGCAATCTTGATGCATTGCGCAAACGGCATTCAATCAGGTAGTTCCAAGGAGAGAACCCGGTATGTTGCTTGAATAAACGGCGAAAATGAGCATAGGACAGGTTCTGCGCCTTCGCCTCAAGTTCAAAGTCCCATTCATATCCGGCATTTTGTGCGATTCTCATCTCCAAATCTTCGATAATGTCCTTGTGCCGGGATTGAAAGCTATCCACATTGCAGCGTTGTTCGTGTATGAAAAGAAGCAGTTCTTCAAATTTCAGAACTGCACGCGTCTGAAATGATGCATTAGGCGCATTTAACATTCCAATGATTCTGGACATCTTTTCGTGCAACATCGAATAATCGTTGATCCGAATGAAATATGGCGTATTTTTCGGAAAGGCAAGCAGTCCTCCGGCGATATAGTCGTCTACTCGCTCTCCTTCGAAACAGATATAGATCTGACTTCTAACGCCGGATTTGGAGGATTTGGGCGGACCATAAGAAAAGGAAGCACCGGGGTAAGTAAAAAAAAGAACCGGATTGAGCGAATATTCAGCTGGCGAATCATTCACCGAAAGTGAGATTTCGCCGCTATAGATAAACTGGAGTCCATAATAGGGAAAATAACGGAATTGGCACGAAGCGACATGATAGCTCAAATCCCCATACTTCGGAAATTTGATGTTATTGAAATAAGTCATATTCGGTATTTGCGATGACATATCCAATCTCACCTCGTTTGATTTTTCGGGTTTGTTTATAATATAATGAAAACCCGATTAAAAACCAATAGACATTTTGAGTTTTTTATGTCTTATTTGAGCATTTTTGGGTAAACCCTCAGTGATTTCAGGGAGCCAAGGTAGGGCTGCCTGTTCTCAGGCAGCCGTTCTCGTCGGGCCGAATATCCTGTCGCCTTCGGGTAACCTGGTAAATCATGCGGAGTGAACGGCGCTGGTATAAAAGTGATCATTATTCCAAATTTGGGAGAATAGCGATCACATCGCCGGTTCTGGCTTTGAATACACCGTCGGTCGCAATTGGGGTATTGTTGACGCGGACGGTGTATTTTTTCGCATTCGGCAACTGAAGCGACAACTCCCCGGCGTATTGACGGAATTCCGGGGCCAACTCAAGCAGGTAAACCTTATCCGCCAGGGGCGTCAGTTTGGTCCCGGCGAAACGCTTTTCATAACATCCCAGCTCCAGCATCGTTCCGATGGCGATGTCATTTTCGTGATTCTTGAGTTCTGCGATACAGGCCTCGAAATCCTCCACGCTTTTGTAGGGATCATACCCCTCGACAATACCGTGAATCATGGTATCGCCGAACGTGCCCTTTTCAATCATCTGCCGTAGTTGCGCCCGGACTTTTTCCGGGGTTTTCTGGAGCTTGCGGGTCCTGGTGGTGACCACCAGGTGAGTTTGGAGAACCCATTTATCGGTGTCGGCTGACCGCCGGTTGCCCGGATAACAGAAAGAGAGCGGGCGGACCCCGGTCAGCTCCTGAATGGTGTTCTGACCGCCGACTACGAGATAATTCAAAACTTCAAAATTCTTTTTTTCAAAGTTCTCGAGGACCGGACCATGGCTGGTGGTATGGTTACCGATCTCATGCCCGGCTTTGAGCAGGGGTAGAATATCTTTGAGCTCGGCATATTTAGCGCGCCCTTTCTTGCCGAGACGGCTCGGGATCATGTAAAACGTCGCCTTGAATCCATGTTTTTCCAGAATCGCCGGAGCGTATTTGATCTGGTCGTCAAGGATATCGTCAAAGGTCAGCGCCATCATAGCCTTTTTGCCGTCGGGAAATTTACAAATCTGCAGAGCGTCTTCCGCTGCCACGCAAAATCCGACCAGGAGCATGATTGAAAAGAGTATCTTCATTTGAGCAATGTTCCGCGGAAGATGCACGGGGCTTTTTTCAGCAGGTCCGGACCGAAATAAAATCCGGGCTGGGTCGGCTGGTTGTAGGCCACGTTCTGGGTGGCGATGCTGATCCGGTAAACCGGGTCTTCCAGGAACGTATGGAAACGGTATTCGGTTGGGTGAGTGGAAACATAGAGCCGCATGGCCGTATTGTCTTTGGTGCGCATCAGGACTTCCTCGCGCCAGTCGCCGAAAATATCGGCCTGCAGGCACGGCGTGGACTTGGTCCCGTTATTGGAGACGCACCCTTCGAAGGTCATGATCGTATTGAATTCTTTCTTATTCCAGTCGTATTTGGAAATCCGGTTGCTGTCGAGCAGCTCGCGCAGCAGATCGCCGTCCCACCAGACCGCCATGTTATAGGAGAGGCCTTTGGGTTTGCCCATTTTTTCGCCCTTAGTATTGAACATGCCGAGGCCGGATAAAGCCCACATTTCAACCCCGGGAGTAGTTGGGTCGATATCAGCGGCCATGCAGCGGCCGACGTCGTCTTTGACCTTTGCCTGAAAGATCACTTTGCCGGTGGCGGCATCGCGGAAGCTCGCGCCGTCTACCTTGTTTTCATGACAATGCCAAACTTGTAAACCGGGCATGTCTGGCGAGAATTGTGTCATCTGAAGTGCATCGCCATGGCCCATTTTTGTGTTGTAAAGTCCGGTGCCGTCGTTATTGATGGTGCATGAACCGTAGACGATTTCATCTTTGCCGTCACCGTTCACATCGCCGACGCGCAAGTTGTGATTGCCCTGACCGGCGTAGCCTTTCCATTTCGGATCATTGGAGTCGAAAATCCAACGCTGTTTGAGCTTTTTGCCATTCCAGTCGTAAGCGGCCAGAACGGTGCGCGAATAATAACCCCGGCACATGATTACGCTCGGGTGAATGCCATCCAGATATGCCACCGCCGCCAGGAAACGGTCACAGCGGTTGGCGTAGTTGTCGCCCCAATCCATCATGTTGCCGCGTGCCGGATAATAGTCGATGGTATCCAGCGCTTCGCCGGTTCTGCCGGAGAAAATTGTCAGGAATTCAGGACCGGTCATGATGCGTCCGCGATTATAAGTTCCGGGCTTATGGGCTCCGGTTTTTTTGAAGTCTCTTTGTGGTTCCTGGATTTCGTTGCTGCCCGGATCGCGGTAGTCGGCATTGGGATCGCCGATGACTTTGCCCTTGCCGTCGATGGTGGCGTCGGCGGTTTTCATGACGACTTCGGCGATGCCGTCGCCGTCAAAATCATAGACCATAAACTGCGTATAATGAGCTCCTGCCCGGATATTCCGGCCGAGGTCGATCCGCCACAGCTTGGTTCCGTCAAGCTTGTAGCAGTCGACATAGACATTGCCGGTGTAGCCGTCGTGGGCGTTGTCATGGGCGTTGGTGGGGCTCCATTTCAGGATGATCTCGTATTCGCCGTCACCGTCGACATCGCCGATGGAGGCGTCGTTGGGTTCGTAGGAATATTCCCTGCCGTCAGGCGCGACTCCGCCTGCGGGCTTATCGAGCGGAATATTCACATAACCGATCGGAGCATTTTCCGGCAGAGTCCAGGAAACGGATTTTTCATTGGAGCCGACCGGTTTGACGGAGTATACGCCGCCGGACTTATTTTTGTCGATGAAAAATGTGACATCTGCAATCGGTTTATCGTTGATTTTCTGACCGTCGCGATAGACGTCGAAAGTCGTGTCCATGGCATCGCTGGAAAGATAGCGCCAGGTGACGAACACTTCGTCGGCATTGCTGCGGACGGCGATTACGCCGCGCCCGAGTTTTTCGCGTTGGAGTTTGAAGTAATCATAGTTGGTCGGCGGCTTGATGACCGGATATTCCGGTGTTTCGGCGGTTTCCCGGCATCCGGCCATAAAGACCCCGGCCAGAAGCAGCGTGGTTGTCAGCAGATGATGTTTCATGATTATATCTCCTAAAATTTATTTAGATTTTGTCAAAAATTTATACATTAAGTTACATTTAACTCTCTGATTTTAAGAGCAATATCGCATTGCTGCTATTTTCTCTTCTCGGGAATGTCGACAAATCAGAGTTATCCATAGGGTTTGCTCCGGCGAGAATGGGCT
>JAVBRM010000163.1:0-18330 GCA_031548025.1 Victivallaceae bacterium
AAAGTAATAGGAAATCTCGGAAAATGGAAAGCCAAAAAGCTAAAACCGTAGAGCAGTACCAGCAGTATGTCATGCCGACATACGCACCGCAGTTGCTTCTGGTCAAGGGCCAGGGGTGCTGGGTATGGGACGAGTCAGGCAAGAAATACCTCGACTTCGGCGCGGGAATAAGCGTGTCCAATCTTGGGCATTGCCACCCCGCAGTGGTGGAAGCGATCCGACGCCAATCCGAGATTCTGATCCATACCTCGAATTTGTTTATGAACGAGATCCAGCCGCGGCTGGCCGAGAAGCTGGTGAAAGTCGGTTTTGACGGCGTGGCGTTTTTCGCCAACAGCGGCGCGGAAGCCAATGAAGGACTGATCAAGTTTGCCCGGAAATGGGGCAACGAGAAAGGGCGTTTCGAAGTCATTACCATGGAAGATTCTTTCCATGGTCGGACGCTGGCGACGTTGGCCGCCACCGGGCGTGCCAAGTACCGGCAGGGATTCGGTCCCGATATGCCCGGATTCAAGCTGGCGAAATTCGGCGATCTCGAAAGCCTGAAGCAGGCGATTACCCCGCAGACCGCGGCGGTATTGCTGGAACCGGTTCAAGGTGAGGGCGGAATCATTCCCGCATCCGAAGAATATTTGAAGCAGGTCCGGGCATTGTGCGATGAGCAAGGGATTTTGTTGATGTTCGACGAAGTCCAGTGCGGAGTCGGGCGGACCGGGCATTTCTATGCCTTCCAGTCATACGGTGTGACGCCGGATGCCTTTTCCATGGCCAAGGCCATCGGCAACGGGTTCCCGCTGGGTGGATTCATGGTCAAAAAGCAGTATGCCAACGTCCTGACCGTAGGGACTCATGCCAGTACTTTCGGCGGAACTCCGCTGGCGTGCGCGGCGGGTCTGGCGGTGGTGGAAACCATGGTCGACGGCGGAGTGTTGGAAAATTGCCGCGAAATGAGTAAGTATCTGACCGGTAAGTTGAGCGCTCTGGCGGCGGAATTCCCGTGTGTCAAAGGAGTGCGCGCGAGAGGGCTGATGATCGGAGTCGTAATGGACCGTTCCGCATCGTCGCTTTTGCCGATACTGACCGAAAACGGCATGATTGCGCTGACGGCCGGCGAAACGGTATTGCGTTTGCTGCCGCCGTTGACCGTGAATCGCGAGGAATGCGACATCGCCGTCGATATTCTCAGGAAGTGTCTGGCCAAGTGGCTGGAGAACAAATAATTATTAACGGAGGCATTATGAAGCATTTGCTGACCGTAGAAGATATTCCGATTGATGACATACAACCTCTTTTCAAGAAGGCCGCAGAGCTGAAAGCCAACCGGCGCACCTCGACCGAGCGCCCGTTGGCCGGCAAGGTTATCGCCATGATCTTTGCCAAATCCTCAACCCGTACCCGGGTTTCGTTTGAGGTGGGCATTCATGAACTTGGCGGTTACCCCATGTATATGGACGAGAAGCAGACCCAGGCCGGACGCGGGGAAACCCCCGGCGACACCGCCAAAGTCATGAGCCGCTATATCGACGGTATTGTAATCCGGACTTTCAAGCAGGAATTCGTCAAGGAGCTGGCGGAGAACGGTTCGGTGCCGGTAATCAACGCCCTGACCAATGAATTTCATCCGTGCCAGGCTTTGACCGACGCCTTTACCATTCTTGAATACAGCGGCAAGCTCGAGGGAATCAAATTGGTTTTCCTGGGCGACGGCTGCTCGAATATGGCGAATTCGCTGATGCTGGTATCGAAAATGTGCGGCATTGATTTTGTGATTTCGTCACCTCCGGGCTTCGAGCCGGACAAGACAATCATGGAACGCGCCAAGGGACCGGGAACCATTCGTTGGGAGTCGGATCCCGCCAAGGCTTGCAAGGACGCCGATTATATCTATACCGACGTATTTGTCAGTATGGGATTTGAGGCGGAATCGGCCGCGCGGCTGAAAACTCTGGCGCCGTATCAGGTTAATTCCGCTTTGGTCAAACAAGCCAAGCCGGAAGTGAAAATCATGCACTGTCTTCCTGCTCATCGCGGCGAAGAGATTACTGCCGAGGTAATGGATTCTCCCGCCTCGATCGTTTTTGACCAGGCGGAAAACCGCCTCCACGTTCAGAAGGCGATATTGGTTTATCTCTTTGACGGCGTGAAAAATGGATGATTATATCAATAGTTCGGTCTTTGAGCTTTACAAGGTCGGCCCCGGGCCGTCCAGTTCCCACACCATCGGCCCAATGCGGGCTGCCGGTGTGTTTCTCACCAGAGCCGGTCAGGCCCCAATCAATGGGAAGGCGGTTGCGCTGGAAGTAAGACTTTGCGGTTCGCTGGCGGCGACCGGAGCCGGACACGGCACCGATCGCGCCGTTGCCGCCGGGTTGATCGGCCAGAAGCCGGAAACCTGCGATACGGTATTATTGGCCGGTCTGTTGAAAGATGATACCCTATATGAAGCGGACTTCGGAGCTTTTGAACTCAATTTTAATCGCAAATCGATTATTTTTGACGACAAGGCGCCGTGTCCGGTTTACCAGAATACCATGATCTTCCGGCTGCTTGACGCGGCCGGAAGCATTCTTTATGAATTGACGATTTACTCCACCGGCGGCGGCTTTATCAGCGTGTCCGGCGAGGAGGACAGCGGAAGTTCGCAGATTATGGTGCCTTACCGTTATCGTGATATGAACGGTTTGCAGCGGTTGGTCAGCAAATACGGAGTGTCGATCGCCGGGATCATGCTCGAAAACGAGAAAGCCATTACCGGCAAATCCGAGGTGGAAATCAATGCCGGGCTGGACCGTTTGATTCAGTTGATGAATGACGCGGTATCGCGCGGCATTGCCACCGACGGTGTCTTGCCGGGGCCGATCGGCCTTCACCGCAAGGCGGCGTTTTTCCATAAAAGCTCGGCGACCATGCAAATGCCGCAGGACCGTTTTCTGGCCCGGCTCAATGCCTGGGCGCTGGCCGCTTCGGAAGAGAACGCCGCCGGCAATCTGGTGATTACCGCTCCCACTTCCGGTTCGGCCGGGATCCTGCCCGGGATTGTCCGGATGCTGATCGAGCTCTGCAATATGGAATTTCCAAAGATTCGCGAGGGGCTCCTGACTGCCGCGGCCATCGGGATGATTGCCCGGCGCAATGCCAGTATTTCCGGTGCCGAAGTCGGCTGCCAGGGTGAGATCGGTGTGGCGTCCGCCATGGCGGCGGCCATGTTGAGCGCAGTGAGCAATTGTTCGGCCATGGTTATCGAATGCGCGGCGGAAATCGCTCTGGAACATCATCTTGGGTTGACTTGCGATCCGGTTCTCGGCTATGTTCAGATTCCGTGTATCGAGCGCAATGCCATGGGGGCGGTGACCGCGTACAATGCCTATATCATGGCGTCGACGGGGAATCCGCAGCATCAGAAAGTCAGTTTCGACGAGGTGGTTTCCGCCATGTTGGAAACCGGACGAAAAATGTGTCCGGAATTCAAGGAAACTTCAAAGGGCGGACTGGCGGTTTGTTCTTTGTGTGAGTGAGTTATGCGTGATTTTTCAGGCAGCGGCAGATGCAGTTACTACGATCCGGGGATTATCCTGCTCTATGGCAGCCGGACGGAGTTGAGCAATTGGAATTTCCCCAACCTGGGGGCGCCTTTCTGGCGTATTTACCATAACAGCGGCGAAGGGGCCTCGATCATCTGGCGCAAGAAAGAGATTCCGCTCGAGCCGGGAAATTTCTATGTCGTTTCGCCCGATACCGAGTATGGCGCCCGGCTCCATAAAAACTGCGATCATTTCTTTATCCATTTCCAGACCGCCAAGCCTTATGACGTTTGCCCGGATCGTGTTTACAGTTTCAAGGCGATGGAGTCGGATTTGAGAATGGTCGACGAAATCTGCGAGCTCAGTAAGAATTTTCCGGAAAACAACAAGAGTATTTCATTGCGGATGTATGAGTTATGCATCCGGGCGCTGCGGCAGGTGCCGGACGATGACTTGCGTAAATCCTATTCGGACCGCCGGGTTATCAAAGCGGTGGGCTATATCGAGCAGAATCTGGCCAGCCCCATTACCAATGAAGAGCTGGCGGCGCCGTCCGGGATGAATGTCAATTCGTTTGCCCGGTTGTTTCGTGAGCATACCGGATTGTCGCCGCAGGCTTTTATCGCGCAGCGCCGGATTCAGGAGGCGTGTCTGCTTTTGCGGTTCTCCGATCTGACCATCGACGAGATCGCGGAAAGGACCGGATTTTGCGACCGTTACTACTTTACCCGGATTTTTTCCAGCCAACGCAAGATATCTCCGGCGGCCTTCCGCAAATTGAACCATTGACGAAATCCGATTTTGGTGATATATTATTAACAGGCCGGATTTCCGGCAGAAAGGATAAAATAATGCAAAGAGTACTGTTAAGCGGCAAAATTCATACCGCGCGCCTGACCGGTTGTGAACTGGATTATGAAGGAAGTTTGGAAATTGACCGGGATCTGATTGAAGCGGGCGGCCTTTTGCCGTATGAGAAAATCTTGGTGGTGAACCGGAACAACGGCGAGAGACTGGAGACTTATGTCATTCCCGGCGATCGCGGCAGCAAGGTATTCTGTTTGAACGGTCCGGCGGCCAAGCGCGGCAACGTCGGAGATGTGATAACCATCATGGCTTTCGGGGTTTACACCGAGGATGAAGCCAAGGATCACGATCCGCCGGTTATTGTTCTGGACGGCAGTAATAACATCATTATGCGCAAAGGAAAAGTTCGAGGTCATTGAAAGAGTGTAATATTTATGCGGTTTTTTAGAAAAAACAGTTGCAAAAAGTTACTCCGCATGTTAAAATTAATACCGGAAAGCGAAAAAGGCCAGGTATTGACGGAATATGCGATCATGGTATTTATGGCCTTGATGATTTTGTTTACTCTGATTGTGTTCGGACATCAGTTTTCGCTGCATGGGTGGAAAATGATTAATCAGATCGGAATCAGTTATCCATAAAACAATGATATTAAATCTCAATGGAGGATAGGAATATGAAAAAGCGATTAAAGAATCAGCGCGGCCAGGCTTTGGTGGAGTATATCATCATCATCGTTATCGTCGCCATCGTATCGTTGGTACTGCTGGGCGCGTTCAGCGACCGCATCCGTACGATGATTGCCGGTGCGACCAACAGTCTCAGTAATGAAAAGACAGCCACGGTAGACGGTACTTCTGTTGAAAAATTGAAAGAACTTAAAGAAGAAGGCATCGACGGCAATTAAACGTTTTTTTGTTTTATCTATTCAAATGTGAAAAAGTCCGGCCATTTCCCGTGGCCGGATTTTTTTTAAGTGCGATTTTAATTTAAAAATAATCGAAAGAGATTGGAAAAAAGCTGCTGTCTGGGTATATTGTAGAGATATTTACAATATAACGGAGAATGACGGTGGCAGTGAAAATCAGCGTTCCTTATGACCGGCGCCGGGAAATGGCGGAGGTGGATGAATCCGCGTTTCTGGGGAGTTTTGAATCTTCGCTTCCGGAAACCCCGCCGGACCAGGCTTTGACCGTGGCGGCGGCACTGGACCACCCAATCGGCTCCCTAATGCTGGAAGATTTGGCTGCGGGCAAGCGTTCGGCGGTGGTGATCACCAGCGACCATACCCGGCCGGTTCCCAGTAAAATCATCATGCCGCAGATTCTGGAGCGCCTTCGCCGCAATGCTCCCGATATCGATATTACCATCCTGGTGGCGACCGGTTTTCACCGGGGTACCACCCGCGATGAACTGATAGACAAGCTCGGCCGCGAGATCGTGGAAAAGGAGAAAATCGTGATCCATGATTCCGCCGACAAATCGATGCTGGTGCATCTCGGCAAGCTGCCTTCCGGCGGCGATTTGATCATCAACCGGCTGGCGGTGGAAACCGATCTGCTGGTGGGCGAGGGGTTTATCGAGCCGCATTTCTTTGCTGGTTTTTCCGGTGGGCGCAAGAGCGTCCTGCCGGGCATCGCCTCACGCGAAACGGTCCTGGCCAATCATTGTTCGGAGTTTATCCGCAGCCCTTATGCCCGGACCGGCAATCTGGAAAACAACCCGATTCACCGCGATATGCTTTATGCCGCGGAAAAAGCCGATATGCAGTTTATCGTCAACGTCGTCATCGACAGCGAGAAACGGGTGGTTCGGGCGTTCGCCGGGAATTCGGTGGCGGCGCACGAAGCCGGATGCAATTTTCTGCGGACGCTCTGCGAGGTCAAAGTCCCGGAAGCCGATATCGTGGTAACCAGCAACGGCGGTTATCCGCTGGATCAGAACGTTTACCAGGCGGTGAAGGGAATGACCGCGGGCGAGGCGGTTTGCCGCGAGGGCGGCGTGATCATCATTGCCGCCAGTTGCCGGGACGGGCACGGCGGCGAATCTTTTTACCACCACATGGCGGCGGCATCGCCCGAGGAAATTTTGCGCGAAACGGCTTCGGTACCGATGGCAAAGACGGAACCGGACCAGTGGGAATATCAGATTCTGGCCCGGATTTTGAGTAAATACAGGGTGATAATTGTTACTTCGGACTGCGATCACGCCATGTTGCGGGACATGCATTTGGAAGCGGCTTCGACGTTGGCGGAGGCATTGGACAAGGCAAATAAATATCTTGGCGGCAACGCGAAAATTGCGGTTATTCCCGACGGTGTTTCTGTAATTGCAAGGAAAATATAAGGATAAGTATGAGAATCACAGTATGTATCAAACAGGTGCCGGGTACGGCTCAGGTGGATATCGATCCGGTGACCGGCGTCCTGAAGCGGGACGGTGTCGAGTCGAAGATGAATCCCTACGACCTCTACGCGCTGGAAACGGCATTGCGGCTCAAGCAGGCGCACGGCGCGGAAATTCAGGTGGTAAGCATGGGGCCGCCGCAAGCGGCGAGCGTTATCCGTGAGGCTTATATGATGGGAGTGGACAATGGGGCGCTGTTTTCCGACCGGCGTTTCGGCGGCGCCGACGTGCTGGCGACGGCCTATACCCTGGCGCAGGGGATCAAATCCCTGGGCGGCAGCGATTTAATTATCTGCGGCAAGCAGACCACCGACGGCGATACTGCCCAGGTCGGTGCGGAAATCGCGGAATTCCTCGGCATTCCCCACGTGACCAGCGTGGCGAAAATCCATGAAGTCACCAAAAACGACCTGATGGTGGACCTCGACTTGCCGTTACACATCGAAACCGTCCGGATCAAAATGCCGTGCCTGATCTGTGTGGAAAAAGGCATTTACGAACCGCGGCTGCCGTCGTTCCGGTTGAAGCTCAAGACCGAAGACCGGGAAGTCAAAATTTATACCCTTGACGACATGGTGGACAAAGATCCGGCGCATTACGGGCTGAACGGTTCGCCGACTCAGGTCAAGCGGATTTTTCCGCCGGAAAACAACAACACCCACGAAAGCTGGGACGGCAGTTCGCTGGAACTGTCCGAACGGTTGTTTGTCATGCTCGAAGATCGTAAATTCCTGCAACAGTTGAGGTAACAGTCATGCCATATATCAAAATCAATCAGGACAAAGCCGGAAATATCGAAGAACTGTTGGCGCTTTGTCCTTTCAAGTCGATTCATATTGACGAAAACGGCAAAGTGGCGATCGATGCCGGGTGCCGGATGTGCCGCCTCTGCATCAAAAAGGCCGGCGAGGTTTTTGAATACATCGAAGAAGCCAAGCCCGGAGTGGACAAGGACCAGTGGCGCGGTATCGCCGTGGTGGCCGAAATTACCGAAGGGGTTATCCATCCGGTGACTTTCGAGCTGATCGGCAAGGCGCGCGAGCTGGCCGACAAGGTCGGTTATCCGGTGTACTGCCTGATGATCGGCGACAATATCGCGGGACAGGCCAACCAGATTCTCGAGTACGGCGTGGATGAGGTTTTCGTCTACGACAACCGCGAGCTCAAGCACTTCCGTATCGAGCCGTATACCGCGGTGCTGGAAGACTTTATCAATAAAAAACATCCTTCGTCGGTATTGGTGGGCGGTACTCCGACCGGGCGCTCGCTGGCGCCGCGGGCGGCGGCGCGTTTCCGTACCGGTTTGACCGCCGACTGTACGTTCCTTGATCTCTCGGAAAATACCGACCTCGACCAGATTCGCCCGGCCTACGGCGGTAACATCATGGCTCATATCAATACCCCAAAGCACCGGCCGCAGTTTGCCACGGTGCGTTACAAGATATTCTCGATTCCGCCGAAACTGGAACCGCAGGGCCGGATTATTCTGTGCGATCTGCCGACGGAAAAATTTGCGTCTTCCATCTCCGTTGTCGGAGTGGCCGAGAAAAAGCGTGAAGTCGGCATCGAAGAAGCCGAAGTGATCGTCGTCGCCGGGCGCGGCCTGAAAAAAGCCGAAGATATGGCGATGATCGAAGAGTTGGCCGATCTGCTTGGCGGTAGAGTCGCCGCCACCCGTTCGCTGATCGAAGCCGGTTGGGCCAATCCCAAACAGCAGATCGGTTTGAGCGGCAGGACCGTCAAGCCCAAGTTGATTATCACCTGCGGGGTTTCCGGGGCGATTCAGTTTGTGGCGGGCATGAGCAGTTCCGAGCAGATCGTGGCGATCAACTGCGACGAACACGCGCCGATTTTCAAGGTCGCCCATATCGGCATCAAGGGCGATATTTACCAGATTATCCCGTCTTTGATCGAAAAAATCAAAGCTTATAACCAGGAGCAGAAACAATGACCGCGGCATACAAGAAAATCGATGAAAAGGACCTGGAGTTTCTCTGCTGTACTTGCGGCCGGGAACGGGTTATCGTGGGCGATGAGATCAACGACGATTATTGCCATGACGAGCTCTCGGGTGTACACAGCCGCCCCGAAGTATTGATCAAGGCGATGTCGACCGCGGAAGTCTCCGCCATTATGAAATACGCCAATGAAAACAGGATTCCGGTAACGCCGCGCGGGCAGGGGACCGGCCTGGTCGGCGGTTCGGTGGCGCTTTACGGCGGTATTATGATCGACCTCAGCGGTATGAACCGTTTTCTGGAGTTGGACGAGGATAACATGACGCTGACCCTGGAACCGGGCGTCCTGTTGATGGAAGTGTCTAAATTTGTGGAAGATAAAGGATTGTTCTATCCGCCGGACCCGGGCGAAAAGACCGCCACCATCGGCGGCAATATCAGCACCAATGCGGGGGGGATGCGCGCGGTTAAGTACGGCGTTACCCGCGATTATGTGCGTGGGCTGGAAGTGGTGCTGGCGGACGGCAGTATCATGGAGCTCGGCGGCAAAGTGGTCAAGAACAGTTCGGGCTACAGCCTCAAGGATTTAGTCGTCGGCTCGGAAGGAACCTTGGCGATTGTGACCAAGGCGATATTGCGTCTGCTGCCGTTGCCGAAACACAAAATCAGTTTGCTGATTCCGTTCCCGGATCTGCCGTCGGCGATTCGGACAGTGCCGCAGATTATCAAGTCCAGCTCCATTCCCACCGCGGTGGAATTCATGGAGCGCGAAGTAATTCTGGCCTCGGAACAATTCCTCGGCCGCAAGTTCCCCGATAATTCGTCGGACGCTTATTTGCTGTTGACCTTCGACGGCGCCAGCAAGGCGGAAATCGACCTGGCTTATCACGAAGCGGCGCATATCTGCCTGGCGGCCGGAGCGCTGGATGTATTCATTTCCAACACATTGGAGCGCAATGAGTCGATTTGGTCCGCCCGCGGCGCATTCCTGGAAGCGATCAAGGCTTCTACCACCGAAATGGATGAATGCGACGTGGTGGTGCCGCGCCGCTGTGTGGCCGATTTCGTCTTGTTCTCGCATTCGTTGCAGGCTAAATACAAAGTCCGTATCCGTTCGTTCGGACACGCCGGTGACGGCAATCTGCATATTTACACGCTGCGGGATGAGCTGGACGAGGAAAGCTGGAAAAAAGTCTTGTCGGCGGTGTTCGAAGAACTCTATTCCAAAGCCCGTGAGCTCCGGGGCAAGGTTTCCGGCGAACACGGCATCGGGTATGCCAAACGACCCTATCTGGCGGAGTGCCAGTCCGAGGTGGAAAAAGGAGTTATGGCGGGTATCAAAAAGGTTTTTGACCCGAATACGATCCTGAATCCGTCCAAGGTCGTGGTTACAGACTGATAATATCGCGGTTGCGGCTCCGCCACTCCAGCGGAGTCTGACCGCAATGCTTACGAAATGCCGCGTACATGGCGCCATCGTTCGGAAATCCGCACTCCTCGGCGATCACCGTCAGCTTGTCATTGGTCTCGATGAGGCGGTTGCGGGCGAGGGTCAGGCGGACTTCGGTCAGGAAATCCTTCGGCGTTACCCCCAGCGCCTTGAGGAAACAGCGGTAAATAGCCGACTCGGTTTTATAAAACAATCCGGAAAGATCGGAAATATTGAGTGGTCCGGCGGCATTGGCGAGGACATAATTGATCATCTCCCGGACTTGCGAATTGTCCACGGCATAAAAATTGGTACTACCACGTTCGATTACGTCGGCGGGGGCGATGAGGATCGGTTCCGCCGTCGCGGGGCCTCCTTGAAACAGGCGGTCAAGCTCCAGCGCGGCGCGGCGCCCGCGTTCATACAGCCGCGAATTGATGCTGGAGAGCGGCGGATTGGTGGCCCGGCAGTAGAGTTCTTCATTGCCGACTCCGAGTACCGCGACATCCTCCGGGACCCGCAGACCGTGTGCCAGCGCGGCATTCAGAAAGCGTACCGCCACCAGGTCGTTATTGCAGAAGACGCCACACGGACATTTGATTTTCTCGAAAACTCCTTCGAACTCTTTGAAAGGAGTTCCGGCCTGGGTGAAAGGACCGACCCGTACGACTTGATGCCCGTGCAGATTGATCTCCTGTTCGAATCCGTGGTCGCGCCCCAGTGGTTCGCTGCAGACGACAAAATTGCGGTAGCCGTGGCGTAAGAAATATTCCGCCGCTTTGCGCCCGAGCTCGCGGTTGTCCGGCAGGACGAAACAGTCGGCATACTGGCCGGTATTGTAACGCAGGATGGAGACGGTCTTGATTCCTTGAGTCTTATAGCGTCGTTCCAGCGGGATATCGGTGATGATGCCGTCGCCGGTCCAACGACGGAGGGTTTCCTTCAAATACAGGGCCTCGGGGATTTCCAGATGCCAGCCGGCAGTCCCCGCATAGTCGATAATCCCCCGCATTTCCCGCAGGGTATAATAGTTTAAAGCGCATAGTACGGTTTTCATGCTATATTATAATTGAAAGAAAAATAAATGCAAGAGAATGACGCACGATTTTTACATAATGACTCAGAAAAAAAGCGTTGCGTTTAAAGCTTGCCGGTGATATATTTATTGAAAATAAACCCATGTTTTTAGGAGTCAGTAGAGTATGGAAAAGATTTTCGCCGGTTTCGGAGAAGTGATGTTGCGGCTCACCCCCGCAGGTAAGAAACGTTTAGCCCAGGTTCTGCCCGGTCAACTCGAAGCAACCTTCGGCGGCGGCGAGGCCAATGTCTGTGCTTCGCTGGCGATGCTGGGAGCGAAAAGCCGTTATCTGACCGCATTGCCGGACAACCCGATATCGCGGGCGTTTGCCGCTCAGCTCGCGGGGATCGGTAGTGACGTCTGCAGAATCAAGTTCTCCAAGAAAGGCCGGATGGGCGTTTATTACGCCGAACACGGCGCCGCCATGCGCGGTTCGAACGTGATTTACAACCGGGACTATTCGACGATTTCTCTGCTTGGCCCGGAAGATTATGACTTTGCCGCCATGCTGGACGGCGTGTGCCACTTGCACCTGACCGGGATTACGCCTTCGCTCAGCTCCAACGCTTTCGAAGCGACCCTGAAGCTGGCTGAATTCGCCGCCGGCAAAGGCATAAAGATTTCGGTGGACTTGAATTACCGCAAAAAATTGTGGAATTGGGAAGAAGGCACCGCTAAAAACGTGTTGGCCGGGCGTTGCATGGCCCAGATCGTGGCGTTTGCCGACATCATCATCGGCAACGAAGAAGATGCCGCCGACGTTTTCGGCATCCACGCCGCCAATACCGCGATTGAAGACGGCAAACTGAATATTGACGGATACCGCCAGGTGGCGGCCACGTTGTCCGAAAAATTCCCCAAGGCTTCGTTCGTAGCAATTACCCTGCGCGAAAGCTTCTCGGCCGACCACAACAACTGGGGCGGCATGCTCTATGACTGCAAGGCCAAGCAGGCTAATTTCGCGCCGTTGGACGGCGAAGGCAATTACGCTCCTTATGAAATTCATGACATTGTTGACCGTTTCGGCGGCGGCGACTCTTTCTGCGCCGGTTTGATTTATTCCCTGAACGATGCCGAGTACAGCGAACCGGCCAAGGCGATTCGTTTCGCCGTGGCGGCCAGCGCCCTCAAGCATACGGTCAATGGCGACTATAACTTCACCAGCCGTGACGAAGTCGTCGCATTGGTGAAAGGCAATGCTTCCGGGAGGGTCAAGCGGTGAAGCGGCACGAACTCTTTGCCATTTATCTGAAAGAATGCCCCGTAATTGCGATATTGCGGGGCATTACTCCGGAGGAAATCACCGGAGTGGCCGACATCCTGGCGGAAGCCGGAATCCGGCTGCTGGAGATTCCGCTGAACAGTCCCCGGGCGCTGGAAAGCATCGCTCTGGCGGCTAAACATTGCGGCAACAATATGCTGGTCGGCGCCGGAACGGTTCTGACTGTCGACGACGCCCAGGCGGTAGCCGCGGCGGGCGGCGAGTTCATTATCTCTCCGAATACCGACCCGGAAGTCATTCGGGAAACGGTCAAGCTCGGCCTGATTTCGATGCCGGGGTTCTTCTCGCCGTCTGAAGGTTTTGCGGCGGTCAAGGCCGGAGCGGATTACCTGAAATTGTTCCCTGCCGGACAGCTCGGCATTGGCTATATCAAAGACATTCAGGCGGTGCTGAAAGCTCCGATTTTGGCCGTAGGCGGAGTCAATCCCGGCAATACGGCGGAATTTCTGCAAGTCTGCAAAGGCGTCGGCATCGGCAGCGCCTTGTACAAATCCGGCAAAAGCGCGGAGGATATCCGTCGCGACGCCGTCGCCTTCGTCCAGGCTGCCAGAGCTTGAGAAAATATATTGCCAATGGTCACAATGAAAGCTCACTGTCCATTGGCAATTTTATTTTGATTTTGATAAAACTATATTGACAAAATATAACTTTTAAGATATATTAGAAAGAACGGTCATGGTTTATCTATGGAAAAATATAAGAAAACATATGTCGAGCTTGAAGACGTTGCGGCATTCATAAGCAGTCGGTCCGAAGACATACAGCTTGAGTATAGGGCGATTGTCAGAAAACTGAAACTGGATGGTCGGTTGAATATGCCGTTCGGTGAGAAAATTTCGGGGAAAGACTTGTTTGCAATCTGAGTCATACAAGCCGGAAATATTCGAGTGTTTTATGTTTATGGTTTAAATGACCGGGTATTTGGAATTCATGGCTATGAGAAGAAGACACAGCAAATTCCGCAGCATGAAATGAAGAAAGCGTTGAAAATTTCAAAACTCTTGAAAGAAAGGGGGATGATATGAGCAAAACTGATGCGCAATTGAAGAAAGAACTTGATTTTTTGAAGGATCATTTTGATGAAGTTGCTGCGAGGCAGAATGCAGAGCATGAAGCATTTTTGAATGCTCCGGCCAGAGCGGAGCAACTTGGGGCAGTGCAAGCGGGTATGAGAATTGCCGAGGAACTTTATAAAGCCCGGAAGGCAGCTAAGTTGACTCAAAAAGAATTGGCTGAAAAACTCCACACTTCTCAGTCTTTCATAGCCCGTATGGAGCGCGGCAGAGTCAATATGACCATCCAAACCGTAGCAAAATATGCTGAAGCATGTGGTAAAAAGGTCGCCTTGATTTAATTTTGCCGCTTGAAGAGTGAGGGGGCTGGTGATATATTTATGGAATATATCCAAAAATAAGAAGCTGTCTCATGAAATTAAAGATCCATGCTTATCATTATCGGCTGATCCTGATCGTGTTCGGTACCGCCCTTTATTTTCTGGCCAACGTGCAACGGGTGGCAATTCCCGGATCGATATTCAATACTTTGCAGCATGAGCTCCAGGTGGCCGCGCCGTCGGTTACCGCGTTGGGAGCGGCTTTTATGTATGTGTATGCATTCAACCAGTTGGTGATCGGGGTGTTGGTCGAGCGTTACGGCGGGGCGCGGGTGATTGCCGTAGGGACGCTGTTGTTCTGTATAGGCGGGATCATGTTTCCGCTGTCGTACAATTTGTTCTGGCTGTATTGCAGTCGCGCTCTGGCCGGGCTTGGAGCCAGTGCGATTTACCTGAGCTTGGTCAAAGAGGTCAAGCGTACTTTCAGCGACCGCAATTTCTCGGTGGCGCTGTCGGTTCTGATATTGGCCGGGTATACCGGGGGGATTATGGCCAACGCGCCTTTTGCCTACTGTGCCCACGCTATGGGCTGGCGGACGTTGATGATGGTCATCGGTATCGCTGCGATCCTGTTTTATATCCTGTTTTTGGTGACCGGATGGCGAATCAAGCTGCCGAAAGTCCGACATGAAGCCAAAATCAGTTTCATGCCGTTTCTGCACCTGTTGAAAAATCGCCATAATATTCATGTTTTTCTGTTCGCGGGGATCAATTTCGGGCTTTACTACGTCCTTCAGACCGTCATCGGGAAGAAATTTCTGGAGGATTTTTGTCAGATGTCGCCCAGTGCGGCGGGCTGGGTTCTGTCATTGATGGCGGTGATCTCCGCCATATCCGGTTTGCTCCTGGCGGTACTTAGCCGGATGATGGGCAATCGGCGGCAGATCTTTCTGCGGGTGGCCGGGGGGATGAGTGTTTTAGTGTTTTCCATTATCATGATCAGCCTGATTTTCGACAAACACTCCCCGATAATTGCGGTACTGATGTGTCTGTTGTCGTTCTCCGCCAGTACCGCTTCGGTAATCGTGCCGCTACTGCACGAAACCAATTCGCCTCGGTCCGCCGGTCCGGCGGTCTGTGCAATGAACTTCACCAGTTATCTCGTGGTGGCCGGGGTCGGCAATGCCGTCGGAATGCTGATGAACATTTACAAACCGGAACTCCTGGAATCGGGTATCATGCTTTATGGGCGGAATTCCTATATGGCGGTATTCAGCGTGATGTTGCTGCTGGCGAGCATTTCGGCGTATTGCGCCTGGCGCTGCCGTGAAACCTTCGGCCGCCCGGTTTATTAAGGGAAAAGAGGAAAGGGAAAAGAGGAAAGGGAAAAGAAAAAAGGGTAAAGATAAGGAGACGAATCTCCTCTCCAGACCCTTTGCCCTTTTCTCTGAAAAAAATGAAATTTTTTTCTCATCCCCATTGACTTTTGGCGGGAAGATTGTATACTTTAGATAAGATATTCAGATATTTAGATGTCTTGTGGAGAATCATGAAAGCAGCGGATAAACTGAAGAAATATATCAACCAGGAACTTGAGGACGACAGGCTGAAGCCGGGGAGCCGGTTGCCGTCGTACCAGGAGCTGATGAAAATTTGCCAGTGCAGTTATGCCACGGTTCACTCTGCGATGTCGCAGTTGGAATCGTCCGGCCTGATACGGATCGAGCACGGCAACGGTACTTACCTGGCCGGCAAGGAGTGTCCGGAAATCCGTCTGGAGCTCAATTGCGACTCGATTCAACCGGCGGAGATGCGAGACTTGCTGGATAAGCACCTCGCCCCTACCGGAATGAATTTCAAGATCGACATTCACCATCTGTTTGAAAAATATGATTTCGACGGCGGCGATAAAGTCGTGATCATGCTGGGACCTCAAACGATATTGAATGAACGGCCCGGAAGTGATTTTCGCGCTTGCGAAGGATACGATGAGTTAGTCCGGGAGTTCCGCTCGCCGTCGGATATGGATCCCGGGTACAAGTTGCCTTTTTTGATGACGACCAACCAGATCGGTGTCAATACCGGGATTTTGAAGCAGGTGGACATGGGGATAGAGGAGCTTTCCGGCGGTCTGGATTGGTGGGATGATTATGCGGGGCGCTGTAAGCAGGCCGGAATTCTGCCCGCTTCGCTGCCCTGGGATTTGAACGATCTGAACCGGGTTCAGACATTGCATGGAGTTATCCTGGCCTTGAATGGCGGCCGTACCGGCAATCTGGATGGAGTGGAACCGCTGTTCAATACTCCGGCCGGGTATCGGCTCTTGCAGATCGTTCGAGACATGGCGTTTTACAAGGTGACTTCGGAGTTCAACAATCCGGAATCATTTTTTCATAACGGCGCGGGGATTCATTTTCGTATCGGCCCGTGGCTGTCATGCCAGAACCGGAGCGTCCGCCGCCCGGATATGTATGTCGACAACCTGGCATTGATTCCCTATAGCGCGGGGGGGCGGCGCCTGATGCCGGTAAATTTCAGTTATTTGCAGGCCTGGCTTCCTCCGTCCGCCACCGCGGAAACCCGCAATTTGATCTGGCAGTTGATTAAGTTGCTCCTTTCCAGGAATTTTCAACTTGATTTATGCAATTTGACCGGAGAGATTTCGTCGCGCCGCGATATCGCCCCCGGAGAATACACCTGGAATACCGCTCCGATGTGGAACGATTTTTTCCTGCGGGACGACGATATCGCCGTATACCGTTTGTTTCCTTCCCGGATTTCCGCGGCGTTGAGCGTCATGCTCGATTTTTATAAATTCCAGAATGTCGAGGCCGATTATGTATTGCGGATGATGGATGCCGTCAAGGCCGGCATTCCGGGACGTTATTATCCGCAATAATCGGATGATGATTGAATATATTGAACTTTTGAATATTATAGCAATAAATAAAGGAGAAGTAAACCATGCGGATTCTGACGGTATTGATATTCGGAATAATGTTTTTAGCTTTACGGGGCGAGGAAAGAATAAGTTCCGTGGGAGAACGGATCACGAAAGAGCGGAAGGTCGATGCGGAAATCGGAGCGGAAAAAACCGGAAATTGGGTATTGATCACTCGAAGTGTCGCCAAGGTGAAAGGCAGTGCCGAAGGTACGTTGCCGCATGGGGCGATGACTGCGATTACTTTCAGCAATGACCATGGGGGGATTATCGATAAGCATTTTCCGTTTTTGTATTACAAAAATCCGGTGTCCGCCAAAGTCAAACTGCCTCTGAAGCTCGACCCGGAAATCTTTACACAGTACAATCAGCTGAGTTGCTATGTCTATCCTGACGCGGCCGACCGCGCCGCGGTCTGGTTTGAAGTACAGGGCTCAAAAGTCTGGACGCAGTCCATTTGGCCGCTGATTCCGCGACAGTGGAATAAAATTTCCATATGCTGGTCCAACCACACTCCGGAACAGGCCAGGGAAATCAACAGTCTAATCCTTACCAGGCCCATGGCTGGGAAATTACCGGGCGACCCGGATAGCACGGTCTTTTATTTCAAGGATTTTACCCTGGAAAATGTGGTGACCGCAGGTGAGTTCGATTGGAACGCGGGACGGGAAAAGATTGCGGTTTCCCAAACCGGATTTTCGCCCGGCGAAGCTAAACAGGCCATCTTGAACGGAGAACACCCGGCTGATGATTTCGCTCTTTTGCAGAATGGGAAAACCGTTTGGCAGGGAACTTTGATCCCTGTGAAAACTTCCTCAGGGGAATACAAAATCGCCGATTTTTCTGCCTGGAAAACCGCCGGCACGTATCAGGTCGCCAGCGGGAATCTGATTTCGACGCCGTTCGCGGTCGGGTACGATTATTTGAATGAATTGGCGGCCAAAACACGATACTATTTCTGGTGCGTGCGGAGCGGAACCAAAACACCGGCCCACGCGGAATGTTTCATGGACGACGGAGTCCGTGACGACAATCATCAGCCGATCGATACCTCCGGCGGCTGGTTCGATGCTTCCGATTTGCGCGGATACTATGCGATGTCGATCAAAACCGTCATGCGGCCGCTGGCTATGTTACAGGACTACAATCTCGGAAAAGATCCGCAGGAAACTCAACCGTCCGTATTTGACGAAATGCTCTGGGGGGCTAAATTGCTCAATAAAATCTGGAATCCGGACAACAACATGCCGATCATGGTGGCTACCAACGGCGGTAGCGTCAGAGCCCATCCCGATCCGAAAATACAAGAACTTTGGCCGCCATCCAAATCAAAACATTTTTTCAAAATCAACAGTTACTGGACCGATAATGTTCGCGGCACCAAAGACGACCGGCCGGTACACATGGCACAGACCGCCGGTTTCCTGACGGCGTCAGATGGATTGACCAATCACTGGGGAATTATTTCGGCGGGACTGCATTTTTATCTGGCCGCCCAAGAAAGTCATCCGGAGTTGGCTGAGGCGATCTTAGTGAAGTGCCGCCGCCATTTCGAGCTGGTATCGGACCCGGATA
>JAVBRM010000173.1:0-5614 GCA_031548025.1 Victivallaceae bacterium
TGATGACCTGTGTATTACCGCGGTCATGGGATGCCATTTCAACTACCGTGACGACCTGATCGATATCATCAAAAAATGCAAAACCGATTTCGCGGACGTCGCGATATGGCATCAATTCAGCGACAAAACCATGCGGAAATATCCGCTGGCCATCGGCCCGGTCGGCATCAAAGGCATCAGCGGCAACGGCTTCACCAAAGAACACCGCCGGACCTTCGACAACAAAAAGGAAAATTTCGAAAAATGGTTCCAAATCCAAGTCGGAGAAGAATTATTTACCGGATATCAAAATCTCATCGCCGGGATCACATCGGCTAAAAACAAGGAGTGAAATATGCTTTATTATTTTAACGCGACCAACAATCATTTGATCAATCCTGCCGGTACCAAGGTTACCGCGCGCCCCCGAATTGCCTTTGCCACAACGCCGGTTTGGACGATTCAGTTCTGTAATTTCAGTGAAGGAAAACTTATTCCGCTCGATCTGTCGAATGCCATAAGCTGGCGTGCTGCCATCGACTGTGATCATAAACCGGAAACTGCCCCGATGTGTCGCTCCCTGAGTGAAAATATCGATATCGATGATTTGGCCAACGGATATGTTACGGTTAAATTGGATGCCGGAACTGAGACCTTTTATGACGCGGTAAAAGGGCGTGAGGAACGTACCGCATGGTTCGAGCTCTGGGGACTTGACCAGAATGGAGAAGCTATTCACTATTGTAAATTTCAGGTCGGGGCTATCATGCCGATCGATCCTGTTGTCGGCTCTGCTCCGGCGGCGGTCAGTGAAATCTGGGCCGATCGTTTTTGGGTCGAGGCCAGACTCCGGGGCGGGTTTGAACTCCAATACTCCGACATGTCCGACCCGTCTGACGAGTCCGACTGGTCGGATTCTCCCGAGGGAGCGCTCTGGTACCGCTTCCGCAACCGCGAGGTCGGCGGGCTTTGGTCTGATCCGGTCAAACTGCTTCCCGGTGAAAAAGGCAATGACGGTGCCGCCGGACCAACTGGTCCTACCGGTGCTACTGGCGCCGGCGGTCAGAATGCGCCTCTGGCGCAGTATCAGTATTCTGCCGACGGCTCAACTTGGAGTGAGGTTTACGCTGACGGCGATACTTATTGCCGCATCTCGAACGATGACGGTATTTCCTGGACTCCGACGATCCGCATCAAAGGTGAAGCAAGTAACATTTCATCACTGTCCGACCTGTCGGACGTGTCAGACTTGTCCGACGCGTCCGACGGCCAGGCCCTGGTCTACAACGAAGACTCCGGCACCTGGAAGCCCGGCACTGTTTCTACAATTTCAGGTGACAGCCTGCTGCCCGCGCCCTCCGAGCAGGACGTCGGCAAGGTGCCGGTTGTAGTCGGTAGAGAATATTCACCCGGCAACGACGCCAATGCCGTTTTGTTGTTTCACATGGAAGATTCGAATTTTACCGATTCAGCCGCCGGTTCGCTCGGTCAGCCGGCGGTGCGGAGCGTCAACGGTGCCATGCAGTTTGCCGGGGCGTTGTTCGGCAACGGCTTGCGCATACCGAATTATGGCGAAGCAATCTTTGATATGCCGTCCGGATTTTATGAGCTGATCAATGGCAGCGATTGGACCATCGATTTCAGGATCAAATTCAACAGCTCGGCCAGTACTTTCGGACAGTTGTTCACCCTGTCATCGTCAACTTCATCGGCCTATTTGCAAGCTTGGGAACAAAGTGGAATCCTGAATATTGTATCCAACGGCAGGCCCACCGGCATCGAAACCCGGGTAACCACCGGAGTCTGGTACCATGTGGCGTTTGTCTATAACGGCACCGCCAAGACGCTTGCCATGTTCCTGGACGGTAATATGGCGGTTGGATTTACGCCCTATACCTACGGCACGTTTGACGAATTCAGTTTAGGATCAGGGGCAAACCGCCCGATCAACTGGATCATGGACGAATTCCGAGTGTCCGACATCATGCGCTGGAATACCGATTTTACCCCGCCGTCATTCGAATACGGCGCCGACGAGCAATCCACCGTATCGCTGCAATACCAGGAGGTATACGACGCACTTGCTCCGGTCCCGATAACCGCATTGCCGGAGAATACCTTGATTATCGGCTATGATCCAGCCTCGAAAAAGTTCATCGCCATCCCGATCAGCCTGCTGGCTTAAAAGGGGAAAGCCGAAAGGAAGGTTCGGGAGGCGCAGAAACCTCCCCGAATCTAAACTCTCAACTCTAAACACTGAAAACTCGGAGATTTTTTATGAATAAATTCATGATGTTGACCGCTGATAACAATAGCCATGTATCGGTCGAGTTTTTGATTTGCGATGACCGCAATCAATGCAAGGATTGCCGCCAGGCGCAATGCATCGACAAAGCCCGGCAAGTCCGGCTGCTGGAAGACGCCGTCTATTATCTGCCGGGCCTCGGCAAACTGACCGTCCGGGCCGGGTTCGTTTTCGACGGAGCCAGCATTCCGGCGATCTTCTGGGCGACCAAAGGGCACCCGCTGTCGCACAGTCACCTGCGGAGTAGTCTACTTCACGATGCCCTTTACGCCGCCCAGATCACCAACCGGGCGACCGCCGATAAATTGTTCCTGGACTTCATGCAGCACGCCGATTGCGTCGACTGGTACACCCGAACCACAATCTACCAGGCGGTCAACCTGTGCGGCCGCTCCGCCTGGAACGAAAAGACTCCCGAAAGCATCATCGCCGCACGTGAACTCATAACCCTTGAAGGATGACAAAGCCTTCCAAACATTCACCAATTCACCAATTCACCAATTCTATTTCATGACTTTGGCGGAAAGTTTTTCCCGGAAGATTTTGGCGTTATGCCGAATATCGACCGGGAATTTTTTTATGAACCGGATGTCGTGAATCTGGCGGGTGAAAGGATAGCCTTGGCCCAGTTCGATAAGCTCGGTGGACAGTTGTTTTTGTTGTTGCTTGCTCGGAAACTTTCCGGGCATGGGCTCGACGAAAAGTACCGTCGTCTGATTTGGTCCCTGCACGAGGGCGGTCCTGAATACTTGCGGATGAGCATTGAAAATCGCTTCGGAGCAGACCGGATAATAAATCATATTGTCGGCAAATACCCGGTGGGTCATCCGTCCGCAAAACCAGAGGCGCCCTTTCGGGTCAAAATAGCCGATATCGCCGATCCGGTGCCATTTGCCGCCGGAGTCGGGAATTTCCGATTTGCGGGTGGCTTCCGGATTGTTGAAATAGGCGGCTTTGACCACGTCGCCGCGGACGATGATTTCGCCGCGTTCGCCGGGCGGCAGCTCCAGGGAATCGTCCCATTGGTCAATCGGACCGTCGATCACTTTAATGATTTTCACTGTTATACCCGGATTGATGTAACCCACGCAATAGCCCAGACCCTGATGGGTTTGGGCGGCGGTTTCGCGAATCATTTCTTTGCCGGTAAAAGTGGCGGTGGTAAGGGCTTCGGTAGCGCCGTAAGGAACCCAGGTGTCGCCGTCTTCGGCTATGACCTGATGGACCTTGGCATGAAGGTCATCGAGGACCGGCGCTCCGGCCATCAGGACTTTTTTCAAGCCGGGCATCCGCAGATTCCGGGCAATGGCATACTCGGACACCGTTCGCCACAGGGCAGGGGAGCCAAATGAAAAACTGATATTATGAGCGTTGATTTCCCGGATAATATTTTCGGGATTGACCTTGGCCGGACGGGTAAAATCCATTTTGGGAATGATCGACGGCATGCCGGTAATCACCGCGAAAAGGGCGAACAAGGGAAATGCCGACATATCGATATAATCCGGACCGGCATGATATACTTCGCGGATATTGGCGATCTGGCTTTTGAAAATCTTGTGGGTATAGACCACGCCTTTCGGCGGTCCGGTACTGCCGGTGGTGAATACGATTGCCGCCATATCGTCAAGTTGGGTTGGAACCGGCGGAAAATCACCCGCCGGCTGCGCTTGAATTGCGTTGATATTTTTGACCCCGGGAGGCAACAGCGGACCGAACCCGAAAGCCATTTTTATTGACCGGAAACAAGCCGGTGAAAATTTGCGGTACCAATGAACCGCCGGAATCGCAATCATCGCTTCCGGAGCAATCTGCTCGATACAGCGGCGCATATTCCGCAAGCCCATGCCGGGATCGATGATTACCGGCGCCGCTCCGATCCGGTAAATGGCGAAGACCGTGGCGGCAAATTCCAGACTCGGCCTCATCAACAGCAAAACCCGGGTTCCCTGTCTGAGTCCGGAATTATAAAAGAAATTGGCGTAATCCTTACTCATATCGGACAGCTCCCGGAAGGAGAGGGTACGATAATGAAAAAGACCGTCGCTGCCGCGGATGAGCGGATCATAGAGCGCGGTTTTATTTTCATACTGAGTTGCCGTCTGATCGAGGTATTCGGCAATATTGAATGTTATTGTTTGATCAGCCATATTTCCTTTGAATCCGATACCGGTGAATTTTTGCGTATATAGTCCCGGAGGCAATCCCGCAACAGCGGGTCACTGCTCCGGGAGGTCAATTTATTTTTGGCGGCAATTTCCTGCAGTTTGGGAAAACGGTTGGAAATCAGAAGATAATTCGCGACAGCCAGCTGGTATTGACGGTTGTCGTCAAGTCTATTCATATCTTGATCGCAGATGGCGGTAATATTATTCTTGCGGCCGCTCAGTTCGACTTTCAAACCGCGGAAAACCGAGATATAGTATTCGCTGTGACGCGAAAGCTGCTCGTGAATAATTTCTTTGAGCTCGGCCACGCTGACGGTAATCACCGGGACGGTGTTTTCGTAGGGCATGATGCGGTACAGGTCGAATTCGGTGACTTGGTCGTGAAGTTGATGGCCGGTGGTCACGCTCAGCAAAGCCAGCGGAGCTCCGGTGGCTTCGCTCATGGCTTTGCCCATGAAGCAGCCGAGGGAAGGGTTGAGTTCGGACTTGTCGTTGACTGCAAGTTTTCCTTCAACATAACCGACCTGACGGATTTTGAAATTATCGAAAGCCCTCAAGTCGGCGGCCAGCAATTCGCGCAGTTCGCTATCCTCCGGGGCTTGAGCCGGGACCTGGAGCAACTCGGAATCGATGCTGAGGACTTGCCGTTTTTCGGTATCATAATTGATTTTGACTTTGCCGAACTCGCGGGCGTGGGCATTGGTTTGCACATACCAGGCGGAACCGGCTTTTTCGCCCGGGGCCGATTTATGGGAGTGCGCGCCGAGGATCAGATTAATCTCCGGAAATTCCCGCGAAAGATCGTAAACTGAAAATTTGAATGCACGCTGCGGGGCATGCATGGCCAGAATAATCATATCCGGTTTTTCCTGCCGGATCGCCGGGATGATTTTCTGGATGGATTCGCTGATACCCAGGGAGTGGGCGCTGATTTCCGGCGCATAGCGGATATCGTCATGCATATTCGGCAGGGTCATACCGATGATCGCGATTTTCAACCCGGATTTTTCGAACATCCGCCAAGCGGCATAAGGCCGGCTGCCGCCGGGCAAAACCAGATTGCCGCCCATGGTCAGGCCTTTGAATTCCGCGGCCCGTTGGGCCAGGGCCGGAAAGCCGAACTCGGTGTCGTGGTTGCCGATTACCCAGACGTCGTAGGCTA
>JAVBRM010000202.1:0-37587 GCA_031548025.1 Victivallaceae bacterium
GAGTTGAGGGACCCATTCTCGTCGGCCTCCAAAATATGCATAACTCTGAACATATGGCTTGCAAGAATTTGTCAAACTAAACGCACCCCCATGATTTTGTCAAACTAAATGCACTCTGGATACTTCAGGGGGGTGCGTTTACTTTTTCAATTGGCAATTACTTTTTGTGATGGGAATTTTTCATTTTCGTCGAAGAAGGGGCTTGACATTTTAAGTTGCTGCTGTATAATTATTGCTAGAACGTTCTTGCGAATAATGATTCTTTAAGGATATGGCAATGGAAGTCACAATTCGGGATGTTGCTGTAAAAGCACAGGTATCTTTTCAACTGGTATCGGCAGTACTGGGCAATAAAAGCTATGCCCGGGCATCCGCCGTAACACGGGAAAAGATCGAACAGGCTGCCCGGGAATTGGGGTATTATCCGAACATCAGCGCGCAAATCCTGCAGGGCGGTTCAAGCAAGCTCATCGGGGTGATGATCGACTCCCGAGCCCCCGAGGAAGCATTCTCTCTGCTGGCCGAGCTTGAACAGGCGGCAACTGCCCACGGTTACCGGATCCTGATCGCCGAAGCACACGATGACCCGGAGAAATTATTCTCTGCCTATTGCGCGCTGAAACAGAACCGGGTGGATGGGGTGATCTCGTTGTCTCACGACTACCCCGGAATTGATTATCATCTGGAAGAAAAGTTAAAAACCGAAAAGAAACTGGTTTTCGTCCAGAACATACGGGAACATCTGCATTCATATGTGGATGTGGATATGGCGGAAGGATTTGCAATGGCAACACGCCACTTGCAGAAAGAGGGTTACCGGAATATCGCCTTGCTGTTGTCGCAAAGGGCTCGGGATATCCAAAAATGTCAAACCATTCAAAGCCGAATTCATGGATTCCACTCCGTTCTGCCGGGTGGCAACGTCTTTTATGTCCCGGGAGCGGACCCGGGCACGGCTTGCCGCCAACTGATTGACGGCGAGTTTAAGGAAAAACAAATTGACGCCGTCGTTGCGCAAAATGACTATATAGCCGCGTTTCTGCAGAAAGAATTACTCGCCGCCGGAAAAAAGCTTCCGGAAGATTTCGGGCTCGTCGGCTGCGACAATCGCCTGGTCTGCCAATGTATGCCTCTTGAGCTGAGTACGATAACTTACGACCGGAAATCGGTAGCGGAAAAAACCATTGAATTTATTCTGAAACTCATTGTAGGTGAAGATGCTAGACTGGCAGCAGTATTCCAGCCACAGTTGATCGTCCGTGCCAGCAGTCAACGTAAAAAAGCAATCTCTGAAAAATTGAATATAAACCAAATCAAAGGCGTTTTATGAGAAAAAATACATTTATCAAATCCGGCAGGCATCATTTTTTCACACTTATTGAACTTCTGGTCGTGGTGGCGATTATCGGAGTTCTGGCAAGTCTGCTGCTGCCGGTTCTCGGAAAAGCGAGGGCAACAGCACAATCCGCCAAGTGCATCTCCAATCTGAAGCAAATCGGAGCCGCACTCCAGATTTACGCCAACGATTACGACGATTACAGCGTAACCCTCTCCAGTTACTGGATCACCGGAAATACAAATCACAGCATGCGCTGGTATGCCAGCATCGGCAAAAGTACCGGGCTTTTCAAATCCCCCAGTCCCAATGGAACTCCCATTATGGACTCCAAGGCTCTCCAGTGTCCGGGCTGGTTCGCCATTTCCGTGGAGGATCAGTGGGCGAAAAATTTCCATTATGGCCTTAACTACAAGCTCCTGGGGCGCTGTTTCAGTGACGCAACGTATCCTCCGGTGAAGCTGTCGAACCTCAAGGAAGTATCGAAACGCATGGCCGTGGTCGACTCCCTGCCGGACGGCGCCGACACGAGGGCGATGTTCAACTTCGGCACATCCTACGGCGGCTATGCCGCAGAATACAAATCATATGCGCCGCCCGCCGGAATCACGTCCAAAACCTATGGTGCGGTGCACTTGCGGCACCCGAACGGTATAGCCGCGAATCTCACTTTTGTCGACGGGCATGCGGGCGGGGTTAAACTCACAGAATTCAAAACACGGGAAAAAGAAATATGGGGCTGGTAAAAAAACTATTTCACACCATGATACTCGGATGTTGTATTTCGCTGACGGCGCTGGAGGTTGACGACCGAACTGTGATCGTTACTTCGGCAACCGAAAGAAAAGCGGCGGCCGAGCTGCAGGATTATCTACGGAAAATTACAGGACTGGAACTGAATATTACGGAAAATCGGAAACCGGGAGAGCCCGCGATCATCGTCGGAAACACCCTGACGGGAGATTTCAAGGAAGATGAAATTTTCATCGATACTCCCGACGCAACGACGCTGGTTCTGACCGGAGCCGCGCCGCGGGGAACTCTTTACGCCGTTTATACACTGCTGGAAGATTATTGCGGTGTCCGGTTTCTGGCTCCGGAGTTCGAGATTGTACCGAAGCAGGAAAAATTGAAATTCAATGACCTCCATATCCGTTATGCTCCGCAAAATATCTACCGGCAACCCTCCGGTTCATGCGGTTCTTCCCCGGACTGGTTCCCGTTCATGGTCAAAAATAAGCTCAACGGCTCCATGTTCAGGAAGCATAAGCTGCCGGACGAATGGGGCGGTTTCTATTATATGGACATGAACCATAGCATGAATGCCCGGAAAAAAGGCCTTCTGCCCAAGGACAAATATTTCGAGGAGCATCAGGAATATTACGCCTGGGACCCGAAAACGAAAGCGCATAAGGTAACGCAGTTTTGCCTGAGCAATCCCGAGGTCCGCCGGGTAGTTGTGGAAAATGCGATGCAAATCATTGAAGCGGACAAGACGAAAACATATTTCTCCATCGGCGCCGACGACAATGCCGGAATCTGCCGTTGCGAAAACTGCAATAAACTCTATGAACAGTACAAAAACTTTGGCGTGGGCTATTGGCTGACTGCCAATGAGCTTGCCGAAAAACTACGGGAAAAAGGTGATCCGACCCGGGTGATCGTACAGTGTTATGGAGTTACCATGTATCCGGTGAAAGGGCTGAAAATTCCGCCCAATGTCTGGGTTGCGTACTGCCGCCTCGGGCGCAATTACGGAAAGCCGGTTCAGGATGGCGATGATTTCGCCGAATTCGCAAGACAGGCCGGAGGACGGATTTTCGTCTGGGATTATTATGCCAATTTTTCGCATTATATGTTGCCGCTGCCGCTCGGAGCAATCGCCCCGAGCATGAAGCAATACGCACGCCTCGGCAGTAACGGCAGTTTCATCCAACTGCCTACCGGCAACCTGGGGGATTTCTCCGCCTACCGGATATGGCTCTGCGCTCAATTGCTCTGGAATCCGGAACGGGATGAACGGCAATTATTCGATACATTTTTCGACGGCTATTACGGAGCGGGCGCCTCTTATGTCAAGGCTTATGCCGAATTAAGGGAAAAGGCGTTTGCGCGCCAGCCGAATAATTGGTTGTCGTGCTACGGGCGCGGCGTGGCGTCTTGGTTTGAAGGCAATGACATTGCCGAATCCCTTGAGCTGATCGGAAAAGCCCAGTCAGCCGTCGAGGGGCAGCCGGTCTTCATCCGCCATATTGAAGAAGTAAAAGCCGGGATTCTCTGGCCAGCTATTCTGCATCACGATCAATTGCCGCGGAAAACCGGAATTCCGGGCCGGAACCAGCTCGTGGACGAATTGTCGCGGATTGTTGAAAGTAACGAAAGCTCTTCGGCCGGAGAAAGGGGACCCAGTCTCAAGAACATGCTTGCCTACTGCAGACGTCCGGCAACGCTGCCGGGCAGTTTATTCAATGCTCCCGGAGCTGTCCGCCTGCAAGGTACCGCCACGCTTGAAACCAAGTCATTTGCAGAATGCGCCTCCTCATTTTGGGGTGAGCCGCCGGAGGCGTTGTGCTATGCATTCAATGAATACACTGCGGGGAAAAGCACTCTCTCCATCACGCTTCGCATCACCGCCGAAGAGACTGCGGGCGAATATGCCGCGCAGTTGATGATTTTCGACCGTCATGGCGAGGTCGCCAGGATTCTTCTGCCGCCGAGTAAAGACTGGACCACCATCAAAATCGGCACCTATAATCTGCCGATCGGCAGCAAAGTTCTGTTGTATCCCTACCGCCTCGGCGACAGGGTGAAACTGGAAATTGAAAACCTGATACTGGAAGACTGAACCATGAGAAACAGCGTTGTATTTTGCCTGATGTTCATCTGTTCGCTGTGCCGGGCGGATTTTGATTTCAATCCGACGGCAAATAATTTTTCCTTCAACCCGAATACGGTTCTGGTCGTAGAGAAGGAAGCCACGGAACAAGACCGCCGGGCCGCGGAAAAATTCCAGCATTATTATGAAAAAATCTACGGCGACAAGTTGGCTATAGTCGACCGTGTGCCGGATTCAAAGTATATCGTATTCGGCTCCACCCCGGCCGCCCAAAAACTGCTGCCGGAAGTTGATTTCGGCCGTTTCGTCTCAAATGAATTTCTTCTGCGGACGTTCGCCGATACGGCAATGGTAATCGCAGGGCAAGGCCCCGCCGGTACCATGCGCGCCGTGGACGATTTTTTCAACGTCATTGTCGCGAGAAATATCCAGTTCTATCAGACTTCGTATGAGGTTATCAGGAAAGAACCGTCGAAGCGGTTGCGGTTGCCGCTGTATTATCAATACGCGCCATGCGCCACCGACACGGTTCAAACGCCGTCATTTCAGTTCGCAATCACGAAAGATACGGTAATTGTCTGCGGTCCGGATGCAACTCCCGCCGAAAAAAACGCAGCCGCTGAATTGCAAAAATACCTGAAAAAGATCACCGGCCTCACGCTCGTGGTCGAACAGGAGAAGAATGGAAAATCATCCATTCTGGTCGGACAGGGTGCCGAGGCTCAGGCGGCGGATGAAATCATCATTGATACACTGTCCGCCGATACGCTGATCCTGACCGGGGCCCGCCCGCGCGGATCGCTCTACGCGGTTTATTCGTTTCTGGAAAAGTATTTCGGGGTTCTTTTTCTCTCGCCCGATTACGAAGTCATACCGGAAAATTATAATCCGGTCATACCGGAAGTCCATTTTCGTCACGCTCCGAAATTCCTTTACCGCCAGACAACATTTGTTGACGGAAATTCTCCCGAATCGATCCCTTTTCTGGTAAAGAACAAGCTTAACGGAACCATGTTCATAAAATTCACGATTCCGGAAGAATGGGGCGGGGTTTACCAGATGGATATGGCCCATACCGGCGACACGAAAAGAGGTTATATCCGGGCGGCCGAATTTTTCGAAACCCATCCGGAATATTTCGCGTACCGCGAGGAGAGCGGCAAGCGGGAAGACAAGCAGCTCTGTTACAGCAACCCTGAGGTCAGAAAGCTGATCACGGAAAAGGTTCTGGCCTTGCGGGAAAAGAATCCGCAAAAAAAATTCATTTCCTTCGCCGCCGCCGACAACGATAAAATATGCCAATGTCCGGAATGCAAAGAGATGAACCGGAAATCCGGAACTCCGGGGGCCGGCGTCTATCTCGCGGCCAATGAAACCGCCAAAGCACTGCGGGAAAAATACCCCGATACAAATGCTTTGGTCCAGGCATACTGGACCACCCGGAAACGTCCGACTGATTCAACTGCCGAACCCAATCTCTGGATCGGCATGGGAATTCTGAACCGGTCTCACGGGGCTTCCATGAGTTATGGTACCGCCAATACTTATTTCAGTACGTACAAATATCTGAACGGCAAACGCATGTTCACCTGGGAATATTTCGCGAATTTCACCTATTACGCCCTGCCTATGCCCAACCTCTATGAAATTCCGCGTACGATTAAGATGTATGCCCTGCTCGAAAGCCATGGGATATTCGCTCAACTGCCGCGCGGAAAAACCGCCGATTTCGCCGCCTTCCGGATGTGGCTGGCGGCGCGTTGCCTCTGGGAACCCGATACTGATATAGAGGCGGCGGTGGATCTCTTTTTCGAGCATTACTACGGTAAGGGGGCGCCATATCTCAAGGAATACATACGGTTACGGAAAAGCACGGTTCAGGCGAAGTTCGTCAGTTGCTATGCCAAAACTGCGTCCTACCTTTCGCCCGCGGAGCATTTCCAGTGCCTCGCTCTTTTGGATGAAGCCTTAAAAGCGACGGCAGACTCAAAAATCCAGCAGCAGCGCTGTCGGTTCGTCAAATTCGGCTTGGTACTGGCGGTATTGCTGGATTACGACAAAATGAAACAATGGGCGGACTCGCAAGGCGTTACAATTCCGGAATATGGCATATTACTCCAGGAATTATCGGCTATCCACCGGGAATCCGGAGATAAGTCCGCCGGAGAGCCCCACTCGTACAAAAAAGTCTTCTTGGATTTATCACAGAAAGGCCAATAGAATCATGAAAGCAAAAAACACTCCTGAATACGTGGAAAAAGCGGTGATATATCAGATTTTTCTGCGTTCATTCACACTTGACGGAACGATCAGGGCCGCGGCGGAAATGCTGCCTTATCTGAGGGAGCTTGGCGTGGATATTCTCTATATTTGTCCGCATACGGTGGCGGATGATTGCTCCGACCGTCAGTACTGGAGTGACCGCCAGAAAAAGAGCGGCCTGGAAAATCCGCGCAATCCATACCGCCTGAAAGATTACTTTCTGACCGATCCCGAGTACGGCACAGACCAGGATATGAAAGATTTTATCGCGCGGGCACATAAACTCGGAATGCGGGTGATTTTCGACTTGGTTTATTATCATTGTGGTCCCACGGCGAATTTGATCGGCCTGAACCCCGGTTTCGTCAAGCGCGACAGGGACGGCAAGGTTGAAGTGGGGCCATGGCATTTTCCGGTACTCAATTTCGACTGTCCCGAATTGTGTGAATATCTCTATTCGAATATGGAATACTTCATCCGTGAATTCGATGTGGACGGCTATCGTACCGATGCCGAAGACCATACTCCGCTGGATTTCTGGGAAAAAGCGCGTACGCGGATGGAAAAAATCAAACCCGATATTTTCATGCTCGCTGAAAGTCATCGTATGGAAGGACAGTTGAAAGCCTATGACGCCAATTATTTCTGGTGGGCGTCAGAAATCCGGAAGCGGCTGAAAGGGGAATCCGTCGCCACATTGAGGGAGTATTGCCAAGAACAGGAGGCGAAGGCCCCGGAGGGCGCCCGTTTCCTTCGCTTGCTCGACAATCATGACGTGGCAAACGACGCCTATGAGGAACGCAGCGAGCGCGTCCTGGGGCAGAAGGCCATGAACGCTGGTTATTTCCTCTGTTTTACCATGGATGGAATTCCTTTTCTTTACAGTGGAAACGAGATTGCCGACGCAGCCCGGCACAGCATCTATTCCTGCCGGAATCTCGGCAAAACTTATATCGTCGACTGGGCAAAAGGGCTGACCCCGGCGGGTCGGAGCCGCTTTAATTTCGTGCAAGAACTGATTCGGATGCGCCGTTCCGAGCCGGCCCTGACCCGCGGTGTGCGCAACTGGCTTGAAACGGACTGCCCGGACTCAATCATCGCTTTTACACGTATTTGTCCGGAACAGCGTGTGGCGGTCATAATCAATCTGCATGACAAAACCTTGAGTACTATCGTCGCCCTGAAGCTCGGCGGATTCGAAAAAATCATGAGCGAATCCGCCGATTGCAGAACTGAAAACGGTACCCTGAAAGCCGACCTGCTTCCATACGGGTTTGCAATCATTCAATACTGAAAGATTTTTAACCGCACTTGCTGTAACCGCAGGAGAGGCACTTGAGGCAGTTTTCCTGGTTGATCAGTTCTTTTTCATGACAATCCGGACAGATCATCTTGTTGGTGGTCTGTACCGGTTTCTGACTTACCGCTTCCACGTTTTCCACTACAGCCGCCTGGCCGTTTTTCGGATCGATAACCCCGAGCTTGGTCAGGTGCTCTTCGATGACGTAACCGATTTCGGCAGCCAGCGACGGCACATATTTACCATTACGGTAAGATCCACCGTTGGGATCGTAAATACTTTTCAATTCATCGATCAGGAATGTCGGCCGGGGATCATGGCGGAATACCGCGGAAATCAGGCGCGACATCGCCACGATCCAACTGAAATGCTGGAGGTTCTTGGTGTTGATGAACAGCTCATAAGGATGGCGGACGCCGTCTTCCTCGCAGTCGTTGATGGTAATATAGAACGCATCCGGGGACATCGCGGTTTTGATCTTATAAGTAGTGCCGGAGAGTTCCTGCGGACGCTTGACGAAAGCGGCTTCGGGATCTCTTTTCTTCTTCTCATCTTTCTTTTCTTCCTTCTTGTCTTCCTGGCGGACCAGGACGCCGCTCATGAATTCGGAGGGGCGGAAGGTGGTGCAACCCTTCAGGCCGTTTTCATATGCCTGCATGTAAATGTCGGCAAAGTCTTCAAACGGATAATCGGTCGGGATATTGATGGTCTTGGAAATCGAGCTGTCGACATATTTCTGCAGAACAGCCTGAATACCGAGATGGTCGACCGGACGGATATCGTCGGCACTGACGAAATACTCGGGGAGTTCCTTCAGCAACAGCGAATCGGCTTTCTGAAGTTCGCAATATTTGCGGTAGGCGTAATCGCTGATTTCGACTTCGTACACTTTGTCTTCGTGGCCGTCGCGGATTTTCCGGGTATACTTGAAGGCGAATACCGGCTCGAGACCGCTGGAAATATTGTCCGCCAGCAAACTGATGGTGCCGGTGGGGGCGATGGAGGTCAGGTGCGAATTGCGAATGCCGTACTTGCGGACGCCGTCACGGATATCCTTGGGCAGGGTGGCGATGAACTGGCCGGCACAATATTTCTTCTTGTCCAGCATCGGGAACGAACCCTTTTCCTTGGCCAGTTCGATACTGGCGCGGTAAGCGGCATGGGTGATTTCCTGCATGATCTTGCCGGCGAATTCGACGGATTCCGGCGAGCCGTATTTCACGCCCATGAAGATCATGGCGTCGGCCAGCCCGGTGATGCCGATGCCCATCCGGCGTTTGTTCATGGCTTCTTCACGTTGTTCCGGGAGCGGATAATTGCTCAGGTCGATGACGTTGTCCAACAACCGAACCGCCACGGAGACGACTTCGGTCAGGCGTTTGGTATCGATCTGGGCGTTTTTGCCGAATGGGTTTTTGATGAATTTGGTCAGGTTGACCGAGCCCAACAGACAGGCGCCGAACGGCGGCAGGGGCTGTTCGCCGCATGGGTTGGTGGCGCAAATGGTTTCACAGTAGTGCAAGTTGTTCATCTGGTTGATCTTGTCGATCAGCAGAAAGCCCGGCTCGGCGAAATCGTAGGTGGAGCGCATGATGGTATCCCAGAGCTTGCGCGCCTTGACGGTCTTGGCCACTTCGCCATTGAATTTGAGGTCCCAATCGGCGTCGGCCTTGACCGCTTTCATGAAATCTTCGGTAATCGCGACCGACATATTGAACATTTGGAGTTGGGTATTGCCGCGTTTGGCGGTAATGAACTCTTCGATATCGGGATGGTCGCAGCGCATGACCGCCATCTGGGCGCCGCGGCGTTGCCCGGCGCTCATGATGGTGCGGCAGGTGGAATCAAGCACCCGCATGAAGCTCAGCGGGCCGGAAGCCGGGGCTTCGCAACCTTTGATATGGGAGCCGCGCGGACGGATGGTGGAGAAGTCGAAACCGACCCCGCCGCCCTGTTTCTGGGTCAACGCGGAAGCCTTGACAGTATCGAAAATTCCGTCGATTGAATCTTCGATCTTGTTCATGACATAGCAGTTGAACATGGTGGTCTGATCACGGCTGGTACCGGCGTTGGCGATGATACGGCCGCCGGGGATGAATTCCAGATCGGTCAGGATGCTCTCAAACTTTTTCTGCCATTTCGCCGGTTCCTGTTCATTGGAAGCGCAAGCGTGTGCCACGCGTTTCATAGTGTCGCTGATGGTTTTATCGGCAGGGATACCGTTGGCACCGGCATAGCGGTACTTGCGGCTCCAGATGTCCTGAGCAATGTTGTAGTCTTTCATTCTACGTTGAAACCCTATATCTTGTGTGATTGAAGAAATAATAATACATCATATTGTATTGATGATTTAAACAACGTACCACCGATACAGAGAATTTGCAACTCTGTTTCCAAAGAAAAACCGAATAATTTTTGCGTAAATTCTGCGAAAAAAAGGTTGATTATTCCTAACTGTCAATCCTCTCGAAACTTAGGGCTAAAGGACGTACCAGTTATCGATGGCGGAGAATTTTTTGGCCAGATTTGGATTGGTATTTTGTAATTCGGCAAATTTACTTGCCTGCAGGATGTACAGGGTTTTGGAGTCGAAGGTATTTTCGGTAAGAGCTTGCCATTCTTCTTCGATGATTTTGTCGGATTTGATGGATCTCCTTGCCAGGTAAAAGTCGGTGATAGGAAGTTGATAACGCAGAGCGAAGTAAGATATTTCCTTGAAATCCTTACTGTCGAACCGATAGAAAATTCGGGTCTTGCCCGCGGCGGCTTTTTCCCAAGCTTCCCCTGATAGTTTGGGGACAAATATGGATTCATTTGAGAGGTAAAATTTAGCCCAGCGATATTCGGCCATGCCAAATCCAATATCATAAATCTGCATGAAACATACCAGGCCAATGAAAAAAGTAGAACGCAGTGGGCGTCGATCCGCGGAAGCGGCTTTGATGATGACGAGTATAATCAAATAGAACACGGGCCAGAAAAATCTGGCGGAACCGCGAAATATATGAAACAAATCCATTACCGGCCGCGGTAAATAAAAGCATAAAAGTTGAGTTTGACCAAGGGTTATTCGATTGGTTATGGCATACAAGGTCAAAGCAAAGCAGCAGGCAATCAACCAATAATAACGGTCAAGCGTTTGGCGATTGACGATTTGTTTCCATATGTTCGCGGCATAAATGACCGCCAGGAGGAGTAATCCTGCTCCGAGGTACATCAGCCCTTCAAAAGCTTGATGGGGCCGGCAAGGCATTGGCGCAAGAAATCTCGAATACTGATGGTCAACCGGATTCAGCAGGGCGTTTAAATTCAGTGAATACTGGCCATATCCGCCGGGGGAGAGAGCGGATAGCTGGTCAGGAGTGAAGTAACCCAGGAGGTATAAAGAAAAAATCATACCGGCACTTGCGGCCCCCGCGTGATAAAATACTGTCCGGAGATTCGTTCGTTCCTTGAGCCATTGAAGGAGTCGGGCGCCGAATAATGCCGCGACCATGGCGGTTAAATACGGGTGAATCAACAGGCTCAAACTCAGCAACAGCGTCCATTGAATAATAGTAACCCTGGATGCGTTTTGAAACCATAGCCACAGGCCCCACAAAATCAGCCAGTGACTGCCGAGGGCGGTATGGTTGGGAAAGCGGTTAATGAACGGAGCGCTCAGGACAATACAGAAAATGGCGAAGATTCGCCCGATTCCCAGCGGTATCAACTGTCGTGCCAGGATAGCTGCCATGATTCCCTGCATCATATAGTTGAACAAGCCCCAGATACCGAGGTACTGGATGAGTTCTCCCTGCCGGAACAGCGGGTATAGAATTTTGAATATGAATGCGCAAATTGGAATGCCGTCTATGCTGGACACGCTTTGAGTTGTTGCTGAAATATTTTTGAGCAAAAATGGGGGCCAATGCCAGGAATCGGAGAGATAGAACATGCCGCCCAAGGCATGCTGAATGGTGTCATCGGATTTGTTCATAATCCAGTTCAGGTTATAAATATTGAGGACATCCAAGCCGAAAATGCCGATAAAAACCAGTAAACCCAGGATCGCGCCAAAGATGATTTCCCCGCGATAACCTGACGAAGTTGGTCGGGGCATGGAATTCCAACGGGGCCGCAGTGACGTTACGCGGCTCCGAATATACTGAACAATGCTATGATATCTCGCTCCCAAAATTCAATCCCGGTATCTTGTGTGTTGACAAGAAGACGATGCATCAGATTATTGATGACCTAAGAGAGAATACTACCGATAGCGGAAAATTGCAACTAATTTTTTGAAAAAAAGCTAATAATTTTTAGCAAATGAAAATTAGGGACAAAAAATTACCCCGGACTGGATTTCTCCAGCCGGGGCGCAATGTTTTTTCAATAATGAATCAAAATTCTCTGATGAAATTGGTTGGGGTCGGTTTCTCCAGTTCGGGGTAGGGGAGGCCGGCGGCTTTGGCGGCTTCTATGCATTTCAACAGCCAGGCCATGTTTTTGCCCAGGGTGCGCATGATCTGGAGGCCTTCGAGATCCCGGCGGACTTCAGCCGGGGTGTTGCCGTGAACCGCGTTCCAGTATTGGGAGGAGACGATCGGCATGTTGGAAATGGTGAAATATTTGTTCAGGCGGTCGAAGGCCGCGCTGGCACCGCCGCGGCGGCAACTGACGATGGCCGCGGCCGGTTTGAAGAAATAAAGGCGGCTTTTCAGGAAAAACAGCCGGTCGAGAAACGCGCAGATCGAGCCATTGGGAGCCGCGTAGTAAACCGGTGAACCGACAATGAAGCCGTCGGCCTGATGAAGGCGTTTGATGCAATCGTTGACCGGATCGTCTTTGAAAATGCATTGTCCGGTTTCCTTGCAGGCGCCGCAGGCGGTACAGCCGTGAATGGCCTTGGGACCGATGTGGACGATTTCGCTGTCAACACCGTTAGCCCGCAGGGACTCGGCGATTTCGCTCAGCGCGGTAAAGGTGCATCCTTCTTTGTGGGGGCTGCCGTTAATCATCAGGACTTTCATATTTATCTCTCCAATTTAGTAAAGACGTTTTTAGCGTTTTCGTAAAAAATCTGCTCGTGGTATTTTTCCGGAACCAGCCGGGCAATGAATTGATAATATTGATCGATGCGGACCAGCGGCCAATCGGTGCCGAACATGAATTTGCCGTAATCCGACAGGTAAGTCATCCAGGTACGCAAATGTTCGACATAGCCGTGGTAGGTCTGCATGAATTCGTCGACGTCGAACGCACCGGCGATCAGGCCGGAAAGGTCGATGGAGACATTGGGGTTCTTGATGGCGACTTCGGTGGCGTCGACGATCCACGGATTGCCGTAATGGGCCATGACGAAGCGGACGCGCGGAAAAGCCATCGCCAGTTCATCGATGGTCAGCGGGTGCGAATATTTGACCAACCCGCGATCCCCGGCAGTGTCGCCGGTATGGATCACCACCGGGACATTGTAGTGTTCCGCCAGTTCGTAAAAGGGAAAATGAACCGGATCGTAAGCGTAAATATGATTGTAGCCGGCGTAGATTTTGAGGCCGACGCATTGCGGGGTTTGAAGGTGGCGTTCGAAGGCTGCCAGGGTTTTCTTCAAGTCGCAAGCGGCGATTTCCGAGCTGTCCACTCCACAGCAATAGGAGATGAAATCCGGCTGGTTGTAGTGTTCGAGATCGAGCTCGCCGCCCATATCCGGGGTTTGCGGCGGGCAGTTACCGTAATGCATGCCGCGATGGGTTCCCATGGCGATGGCGTGGACCACGTTGAGCTCTTTAAATACATTGGCGAGAAACGGTATGGAATTTTCCTGTCCTGACTCATGGGCGGTTTCGCCGAAGCCCTCGTGGCGGCTGAAATGGATATGTGCATCAATAATTTTCATCATCATTATCTCCGGTATTGGCTACTGCGCGGCGGATGGTATCGGCGTCGAAGCCGCGCGAGGCCAGAAAACGATAGGCTTTTTCGCGCCGTTTGCGCGGATCGGGTTCGCGCTGCAGTGAAGAAAGTTTGGTTTGAAGGACCCGGCGGGCGCGTTCTTCCGGCGGGGACACCTCATCAAGCTCGGTTATTTTTTCTTTGATCAATTCGGCGGGGAGGCCTTTTTCGCGGAGTTTGTTGCGGATTCTAAAGGCTCCCTGGCCGCGGGCCGCCAGTTCGTTGATATAGCTTTCGGTAAAAAGTTCATCGTTCAGATAGCCGTGGCGCTTGCACTCGTCGATGATTTTCAGCACTACCGGATAACGGTAGTCGCGGGCCATCAGTTTGTCGATAAGCTCCCGGCTGGAGTGCGCCCGGCGCGCCAGCAGCCGAATGGCGGTTTTCATGACGGCGGTTTCTTCTTCGTTCATCATGAATGGAGCTCCGAGCGCTGCAGAATGATATCGGCCCATTTGTCCATCTGGACCCAGAAACGGCCGGTATTCTGCGGCGGATCGTCGAGCCCCTGGGCGGCGGCGAGAATCTGGTCGAGGACGTCGTGTTTTTCGACATTGACGTCCGGATCGGGATCGAGATTTTCCGGCAGCAGGCCGTTTTCGCTCAGGATGACCAGTTTCAGCATGGCCGCGCAGCGTGAGCGCTTGGCGGCGGCGTGCGGATCGTCGGGTGCGATCGTGGAGAGCATATCATAAACCGTCAGGGCGGCGCTATAAGTTTCGGGGCAAGGGAGATCGTAATGGGAAGTTTTCAGGACTAACTCGGCCAGTTCGGCGGCCAATAGAAAATTATCCGGCACCTGGGCCAATTCCTCGCCCAAGCTGCCGAGGACGTCGGCATTGTGAAAATTGTGCAGTGTGCCGGAGCCCCTGCTGTATTCGGTATCGACCACTCGATAGAGGTCGACGACCGGAAATTTCTTTTTGCCAAGCGTTTTTTCGCCTTTGACCACCAGGTCGAGGCGTCCGTTTTCCGGCGTGATGCCGGCGATAATCAAACTGGTTTCGCGGTAATCGCTTTTGCGCAATATCAGCATTTCAGTACGGATTAATTCACTCATGGGGCGGACTCCAGGGCTGATGGTAATCTTCATTGATCGGGAACAATTCCCGGGAACGCTGTAAATATTCGTCGGCTTTGACCTCGTTGCCGGTCATCCGGTAAATGCGGTGGAGGCGATGCCAGGCCGAGGCCCGGTTCGGAGACAACTCCAGCGCTTTGCGATAATATTCTTCCGCCTGCGAATAAAGTTTGCGGCCAAACATGTAATCACCGGCAATCTGCCACGGAAATGGCGAATACGGGCGCAGTTCGACGGCTTTGTTCAGGGCGTCGTTTACCTGCAGCGGGGTCACCTGACTGAACTGTTCGGGTGTTTTGCCATGCGGCGAGGCGAGATCGCACAGGGCGGCGAAGGCTTTTTCGCCTTTGACCAGGTGCCACGAAGACCAGCCGCCGACCGCGCCGTGCCAGACTGCCGCGAAAATAAACAGAGATATCCACAACGGTTGATTGATCAGACGTTTTTCCTCTGGTTTTTCTTCGATCATCAGGATGATCTGGAGGGCGGCCAGCAGACACATCAAAGCCGGGACCTGCATATTGGTTTCGACTTGAGAATGGAGGACTCCGGCGATCACCGCGAGCAGAATCCAAGTGTCGAGATTGCGGTAAAAACTTTCGGTGGAGCGGCGGATTTTGCGCCAGCCTTCGACCAATGGGTAGAACAGCGCCGCCAGGCAGGAGAGTCCGCCGATCAAACCGCATTGGCTGAAGTACCCCGCGATCATGCAATGCGGATCGTGCGGGGCTTCGTTGCTGGGATAAAGTTTGATGAGCATATAATCATGGAAAAAATCCCCCCAGCCGGTACCGAACACCGGATTGGCGGCGAATATTTTCAACGATTGCCATTGATAGTCGGCGCGGGCAAACATCGACCAGAAGCCGCGGGAGCTGAACATGACGAATACCGCTCCGGCGATTACCACCAGAATCAAGCCGCCTATGGCGCCGAAACGGAGATAGCGGTTGACCGGAAACAATAGCACGAACAGTCCCGCGGTAGCCAGCGCTACGGCGAGCCCGGCCCGGCTGCCGGTCATGAGAAACGGTATCAACATCAAAAGTACGGCGAGGCCGAAAAATATAGCCCTCCCGCCGGCGGGGGGCTCGACCCGTCCGCCCAGTTGCCAGGCCAGCCAGAACAGGAGTGGCATGGTCATCAGGAAGTATCCGGCCAGGTTGTTGGCCGCGCTGAAAGTGGTGTAAATCCGGTTGTCCCAGATTCGGGCCCGCATGGCTTCCGGGATGGCGATGCCGGTATCCTGGGCTTGTTTCAAGGCGAATTTGCGGGTGTCTTCGAAACTGATGAAACGCTGTTCCCAGCCGAGTACCCCCAGCAGGATGCCGGTGCCGAGCAGGGTCATGAGAAATTTACGCCGGAGTTCCGGGCGGTTAGCCAGCAGCAAATACACCGAAGCCGCGTAAGCTCCGATGCCCAATCCGTGTGGAATCTGAGCATAGACGAAATCTTTGGTACCGGCATTGACTGCTCCGGCATAACCCGCAAAACCGAGCAGCATCCACAAGCCGGCGGTAATGAATGCGCGTCGTTGGCGCTCCGGGTGCGGTCGGAAAGCGGCCAGCGCCAGCAGCAGGACTGTTCCTGAAAAGAGCGGAAATACCGAAACCGGCCAGCTGATGATCAGCCATGAATAAAGATCATCCGGAAAAAGCCCGGTAGCTTCCGGAATTCCGGTCAGCGAGCCGAATTTCAACGGCAGAATCACGGTCAAAATAAAGATCGCAGCAGTGGCGATAAACTGTAATATTCTCAAAATTAAGCTCCAATTGATTACCACTCACAATATATCGTGAAATACGGTCATATCAAATATTTTTCGCGAATTCGAGTTGATTTTGCGGATTGACGGTAGTAAGTTTAAAATGACAACAGGGAGTCAAGCAATGAGAACAATTTTATCTTTTTTACTTATATCAAGTACCACCTTATTGACGGCGGCCGATGCCCGGACTGCGGCGGAATTGTACCGGAAAGGGAACTATTCGGGGGTGTGGACGGAATTTTCGCAGATTCCGAGCCGGGCGTCGGTTGAGCGCAATAAAGCCGGACATTATGCGATTCAGGCGCTGTGCAAGCAGGGGGCATACAGCAAAGCATTGAAGTTGGCAAATGATTTGGCCGAAGAAAATAAGAGCGACCGGGCCTGGCAGTGCCGCTTTCTGTTTCACCGGATGAGCGTCCTGAGTTTGTCGGGGCGTCCGGGAGAAGCTTTGAAGGTAATAACGGATGTCAAAGACGTGCCGCCGGCGTTCACCGGGGAATATTATTGCCTGCGGGGTGATCTGCTGATGGCGGCCGGCAAGTGGCGTGAAGCGGTGGAGTCCTATGATTGGGGAACCAGTGTCAGCAACGATTACGCGGGCAGGGCGCGCCTGGCGTTGGCCAAAGCTTATGAGAAGAACGGGTTTCCGTTACCGGCTTTGGAGGCCAATTTGCAGGTTTTGTCGATGCGCCACGCTTTGGCGGAGGACCGCCGGGAAGCTTTTGCCGGAGCGGTAAAACTGTTGGGCCAGGTGGACCGCGGCCGTGAGGAAGTACAGGATGTTCTGGTATCCCTGCCGAATGAATTGAAAGTGGCCGAAGCCGGTAAACTGATGGGTACCGACCGGGCGCAAGCGAAAAAGATAATCGGCGAATTAATCGGGGACAGCAATATTCCCCTGGCTATGCGAAACTTTCTGCGGACTATTTAAGCGTGTTGATCGCGTTCATGATTTTGTGTTTTTGCGGGTGGTTGTGCACTCCCAGAAAAACGAAAGAACCTTTGACGACGACCGGATATTTCATGGCCATGATATAGATATATTCGTTCTCTTTCAGGCGTTTGAGAACATCGCGGGTTTTCTGATGTTGGGTATCGTATTTATAGATGCCGATTTCCTGTTTGTCGATCATGACCGCTACTCCGGCGGAGGCGTTGACCAGTTCCGGAATCAGCGGCTGAGCCTGTTCGATTTTTAATCCGGAAAGCTCAAGATGGTTGACGACATTGCCCAGCATCAGGTAATTGTTGTCGCTGAGTGGATCGGATTTGCATGAAACCATACTTCCAAGAACAAGCGCTCCAAGCATAAGTAGTAAACTTCTTGTCATAATTCCCATACCGTATAATTATCCTTTATGATGATTCCAGTAAATATACCATCAATTCATCAAGGTTCAATTTGCAGCTTGAATTTTTCTTAAAATATCGTATATTTCAACAAATTATAATAGTAGGAGTAGATAAATGATTTCAGAAATGGATAAAGTCCTGAAAGAGCATAATCAGCAGCAGGTTATGAAGTTTTGGAGTGAGCTCGGCCGTGAGTCCGGGGAAAAATTGACCAAGCAACTGGAAGCCTTGACGTGGAACCGGCTGGATCAGTTGATCAATGAATATGTCGTGAACCGCCCGGTAACCGATCTGCCTGATAATCTGGAGCCTGCGCCGTTTTTCCCGTTGAAGCCGGTCGATGACCGGATGAAAGCGTACTACGAAGAAGCCCGCCGGAAAGCCGAAGAAATTTTGCGGGCCGGCAAAGTGTCGCTGTTGATGGTGGCCGGAGGGCAGGGGACGCGTCTGGGGTATGACGGCCCGAAGGGGACTTATCCGATTACTCCGGTTCAGCAGAAATCGCTTTTCCAGTACTTCTCGGAAAAGATTTGCCGTTTTTCTGAAAAATATCAAGTGAAATTTACCTGGTATATCATGACCAGCGAGCTTAATGACCAGACGACCCGGGAATTTTTCCGCGAAAATAAGTTTTTCGGCATGGATGAAGACCGCGTGGTGTTTTTTGTTCAGGGAACCATGCCGGCTTTCGGGCTGGACGGCAAGTTGTTGCTGGGAGCCAAGGATTCACTGGCGTTGTCGCCGGACGGCCATGGCGGTACTCTGTTGGCGCTGAAGCGCTCCGGTTGTCTGGACCGCATGAAAAAAGAAGGCGTGGAATATCTGTCATATTTCCAGGTGGACAATCCGCTGGTGTCGATCGTCAATCCGTTATTCATTGGTCTGCATGTACTTGAACAGGCGGAAATGAGCGCGATTATGTTGGCGAAGACCGGTCCGTTTGAAAAATTGGGCAACTTCTGTATTTCCGGTGGCAAGCTCGAGATCATCGAATACAGCGATTTGCCGGATGCTCTGGCCGAATCGCGCAATCCGGACGGTTCGTTGCGTTTTATCGCGGGCAGCCCGGCGATTCATGTCATCAGCCGCGAATTTGTCGAAAAGTTGACTGAAAAAGGTTATTTGAACCTGCCGTGGCACCGCGCCGACAAGAAGGTTCCTTATGTGAATGATTGCGGCGAACTGGTTACTCCGGAAGAAATTAACGGTGTCAAACTTGAGCAGTTTATCTTTGACGCGTTGCCGTTAGCCCGGAAAACGATGATCCTGGAAGCCGACCGCGAAGAGGAATTCGCCCCCACCAAGAATAAAACCGGAGTCGATTCCGTGGAATCCTGCAAGGCCATGCAGATCGAGCGCGACGCCCGGCGGCTGGAACGTGCCGGAGTCAAGGTTGCCCGTAATGCGGCAAATGTCGCCGAACCGGCAATCGAGCTGTCGCCGCGGGTTGTTGCCGACGATGCCGACGCGGTGGAATATTGCCGCAAGAATAATATAACCGACCTGACCGGTCGCAAAGAGGCTATCTATCTGGCATGAATAAACTGATTCCAATTGCAGTAAATGACATTCTGACCGATGAGGTCGGCTGTTCCGAAATGCTGACCCACGCCTGCCGGCGCGGGGAGCATTGGCGGATTGTCGGCGGCGGCTGTGATAACGGGGTATTCTGGGCGGCGGCGGAAGAAGCCGAGGAAGGCGAGCCGTTGCAGACTTGTCGTTTTGCGCGTTTGTGCGCGCCGAATAAAGACGAAATCGCCGCCGCGATCAGCGCCCGTTATTATGCCGGATTCAGTACTCTGGCATTTTTTCCGGCCGGCGATGACATCTGGGCTTTGTTTGCCGAAACCGTTCCCGGCCGGGAGGCTTGATCAAGATGCGCAATGTCCTGATCACCGAAAAAAACAGCGTGATGCTGGATAATATGCAGGAAGAGAAAACCGGACGACTTATTTTCTGTTTATTGGCCGGGACTTGCGCGTTGACTTTGTTCGGAGTGATCATGCTTTATTCGACCTCTTACGGGGTTGCGGGTTCGAAGTATTTCGTAAGCCAAATGGTTTGGGTAGTGGTCGGGTCTATAATGGCGGCCGGGGTGGTCCTGGTCGGCTATAAAAAGATTTCGCAATTTGGGCTGGCATTGGTGATTTCCGCGATTATTCTGTTGCTGGTGGCGCGTTATTGTTTCCCGCCGATCAAAGGGGCATACCGCTGGATTCGAATTCCGATTCCCGGTTTTCCGGTGAACCTTCAGCCGTCCGAGCTGGCCAAACTGGCTTTGGCGATATATTTTTCCCGTTATTGCGCCGAGCGCTTGCGCTATATCAATAACATTTTCACTTTTAATTTCAAGAAACTGATTCCCTACGTCAAGCAGGGCCCCTTGCCGGGGATCGTGATGTGCTGTGCGCTGATGGGAGCGATTTTCCTGGGCAAAGACCTGGGAACGACGGTGTTGCTGGCGGGGGTGATGGCGGTGGTTCTGTTTTGTTCGGGCATGCGACTGCGTTATCTGATCACCGTGATAGCGGGGGCGGCGGTTATCGGATTTTTCAAGATCAAACACTCCGGGTCCTATCGCTGGGACCGGCTGACCGTTTTTCTGGACCCTGAAACCGATCATTTGACGGAGGGTTATCAGTTGTGGAACTCATTTCTGGCGTTCGGCTCCGGCAACTGGTTGGGGCTGGGGTTGTCCAAAAGCCGCTTGAAAGCCAAATATTTGCCGGAAGCCCATACCGATTTTATCATGTCGATTGTCGGTGAAGAGCTTGGATATGTGGCGATGCTGCTGGTGATGTTTTCCTATTTTTTCTTTATCGTGGTGTGCGCGCGGATCAGTGCCAACGCCAGGACCAGGCAGGCGATGTTGTTGGGGGTCGCTTTGACCGCAACTTTGGGTATGCAAGCCATCGTCAATATCGGGGTGGCTTGCGGAGCGTTTCCGACCAAGGGGATGCCGGCGCCTTTTGTCAGTTATGGCGGCAGCAGCATGTTGATGTGCCTGCTGGCTGTGGGATTGCTATTCAGTATCGCACTCGATACGATACATCCTAATTATAATGAAGACCTGATGGCATGGTTCAAGGAACGCTTGTCATCGGGGAACAAGGCGGAACCATAATGACGAAACAAAAGTTGAGGAGTCTGGCGATAACCTGCGGGGGGACCGGCGGACATTTTTATCCGGGCCTGAGTATTGCCCGGTATCTGGTAAACGACGGCTGCAAAGTTTTGCTCCTGTTGAGCGGGCGCAATGTGGAAAGTCAGTACGCGGAAGCGGTTAAACACGGAATCGAAACGGTCAAACTGCCGGAAATTCCGCAGAAAAAAGGGCCGTCGTATCTGCTGGCGATGTGGCGAGTTTACCGTGCTTCCCAGAAATATCTGCGTGAATTTCAACCCGAAGCCATGTTGGGGATGGGAAGTTTCGCTTCGTTTCCTACCGCCATGGCGGCGGTGGGGCTGAAAATTCCGCTTTTCCTGCACGACGGCAATGCGCGGATCGGGCGGGCCAACCGGGTTTTGAGCCGCTGGGCCAAGCATATCGGAACGGCGTTTCCGGCAGTGAATGGCGACAAGGTCGCCTGTCCGATCAATTGCACCGGGATGCCGCTGCGCCCCGAGCTGACCAACCGCAACCGTTTGACCAAAGAGCAGGCGATTGAACAACTTAACCGGCAGTATAATTGCAATTTCAAGCCGGAAGTACCGACTTTGCTGATTTTCGGCGGAAGCCAGGGGGCGGTGGTTTTCAACCGGACCTTCCCGGAAGTTTTGTGTAAACAGGGAGCCGGTGAACTTCAGGTTATCCACCTGACCGGTGACAAAAATTACGATAATGTCAAAAACGCGTACGGCAAGGCGAAGTTTCCGGTATTGCTGTTGCCGTCGACCCATGAAATGTACCTGATGTATCAAGCGTCCGACCTGGTGATTTGCCGTTCGGGCGGCAGCACCGTGGCGGAATTGATCCTGTTCTGCAAATACGCGGTCATGATTCCGTATCCTTATGCCGCCGAGCTGCATCAGGATGACAATGCCCGGTATTACGCAAGCACGGGAGCGGGCGAAATCCTTTTCAACGGGGATTGCGTGCCGGAGAAAGTGGAAGCGCTGCTGCGGCGAGTATTGCCGGTGATTTCCGAGCTGGTGGTCAAAGCCAGGGACAATCAGGAGCTCGTTCCCCAGATGGCCATGTCGGCCGCGGAAAATGTACTTGCCATCGAAGAACATCTCTAAATTCGATTTGTTTATGAACCGAAGTGGTGGTATATTACTTGATTTAACTAATATTAATTCGGATATAAATGAAATATGGATTTCCATGATAAGATCGTAATCAAAGGCGCGTGCCAGCATAACCTGAAAGATATCAATACCGAAATACCGCGGAACGCCATGACCGTAATTACCGGTCTCAGCGGTTCCGGTAAATCGTCGCTGGCGTTTGACACGCTCTACGCCGAGGGGCAGCGGCGCTACGTGGAGAGCCTGTCCGCTTACGCCCGGATGTTCCTGGACCGGTTGCAGAAGCCGAAAGTCGGCTCGATCAGCGGCTTGTCGCCGGCGATTGCGATCGAGCAGCGGCATGCCGGTTCCAACCCGCGTTCGACCGTAGCCACGACCACTGAAATTTATGACTATTTGCGGCTGCTTTATGCCCATACCGGGATACCGCATTGTCCGCATTGCGGGCGCGAACTCAAACCGCAGAGCGCGGAATCGATCTGCGACCGGATTTTCAAATATCCGGAAGGCCGGAAGTTGATGCTGCTGGCGCCCTATGTCACCGGGGCTAAAGGCGAGCACCGGGATATATTGGAGAAAATCCGTTCGGAAGGGTTCGTTCGGGCCCGGATCGACGGAAAGCTCCTGGCGGTCGACGAGGATATCAAGCCGTTGGCCAAAACTGTCCGGCATACGATCGAGGCGGTGGTGGACCGGCTGGTTACCGGCAAGCTGGACCGTTCGCGGCTGAATGACTCCGTGGAGCTGGCTTTGAAGCATGGCGACGGCGTAATGAACTTGTTGCTGGAAAATCCCGAAAGCGGCGGCTGGGACGAGGAAATGGTTTCCGAGCATCTGGCTTGTGTCGAGTGCGGAGTCAGTTTCGGGCAGTTGCTGCCGCGAAATTTTTCTTTCAACAGTCCCTACGGGGCCTGTCAGGATTGCCTGGGGTTGGGCGTGAAACTGGTCATGGACCCGAAGCTGGTTATTCCCGACGATACGCTGTCCATTCGCAACGGCGCGATTCCGGGTTGGCGGCGCGGTCCGCGGCATCTGATTATCTATTACAATACGATTTTGCGAAAATTGGGCGAATGGCTCGAATACCCCGATCTGCTCAGTAAGCCTTTCAAGGATTTGCCGGAGGAGATCCGGAACACCGTCCTTTACGGGACCGGGGCCAAACACCTGCAGTTCGATTATTACGTCAAAGGGCGGAAGTTCCAGTGGAGCAAACCTTTCGAAGGGGTTCTGGCCAATTTGTACCGCCGGATGGAAGAAACCGAGAGTGATTCCGTGCGCGAGCGTCTGAAAGAGTATCTGGGGCGCATCGAGTGTCCGAGTTGCCATGGCTCGCGCCTGAATCCGATCAGCCTGGCGGTGACCGTCGGCGGAGTGTCGATCGACAAATTCAACGCCATGCCGGTGGACCAGGCGATGAATTTCATCCGCGACCTGAAACTGGATGCGGAAAAGACCATCATTGCCGCCGATGTCACCCGGGAAATCCGCGACCGGCTGGGTTTTCTGCACGATGTCGGGCTGTCATATTTGAGTCTGAACCGGGAGAGCGGGACGCTGTCCGGGGGCGAGGCGCAGCGGATTCGGCTGGCTTCGCAGTTGGGCTGCGGCTTGGTCGGAGTTCTGTATATTCTGGACGAGCCCAGCATCGGTTTGCACCAGCGTGACAATGACCGGCTGCTTGCTACTTTGGCCCGTCTGCGGGATTTGGGCAATACGGTGTTGGTAGTGGAGCACGACCTCGATACCATCAATCGTGCCGACTATGTTCTGGACCTCGGTCCGGGCGCCGGTGTTCACGGCGGCGAGATCGTTGCCGCCGGTACTCCGGAAGAAGTCGCCGCCACTCCGGCGGGTAAATCACCCACCGCCGACTTTATGGCCGGGCGGCGAATGATCAAGATTCCGGAAACCCGGCTGGCGGGCAACGGCAAAGAGATCGTCATCAAAGGCGCCGAGCACAACAACCTGAAAAATATCGATGTGACTTTGCCGTTGGGGAATTTCATCTGTGTAACCGGGGTGTCCGGTTCCGGCAAGAGCTCGCTGATCAATGAAACCCTGATCAAAGCCCTGAACCGTCATTTCGATCTGACTACCGATAATATTCCGGGTAAATACGCGGAAATCAAGGGATTGGAAAATATCACCAAAGCCATTGTCATCGACCAGAGCCCGATCGGGCGGACGCCGCGTTCGAATCCGGCGACTTATGCCAATGCGTTCAACTACATCCGCGACCTTTATGCTGAATTGCCGGAATCGAAAATCCGGGGATTCAAACCGGGGCGCTTCAGTTTCAACGTCAAGGGCGGCCGTTGCGAGGAGTGCAAAGGCGACGGCATCAAGAAAATCGAAATGCAGTTCCTTTCCGACGTCTATGTCCAGTGCAGTGTCTGCAACGGGCGGCGTTTCAACCAGGAAACCCTGGCCATTACTTACAAACGCAAAAATATTGCCGATGTCCTGGATATGACGGTGGACGAAGCGGTGGATTTTTTCGAAGTTCATATCGGGCTTTACCGCAAGCTGAAAATGCTGCAGGAAGTCGGGCTGGGCTATGTTACTCTGGGACAGGCGGCGACGACCCTTTCCGGCGGCGAGGCTCAGCGGGTCAAGCTGGCGACCGAACTGGCCCGGGTGCCGCGCGGTCATACTCTGTATATTCTGGACGAGCCGACCACCGGATTGCACATGGCGGATATCGAGCAGTTGTTGACCGTATTGTTAAGGCTGCGGGACGCGGGAAATACGGTATTGGTGATCGAACATAATTTGGACGTCATCAAAGTAGCCGATTATATCATCGACCTGGGACCGGAAGGCGGCAATAACGGCGGCCAACTGATTGCTTGCGGCATTCCCGAGGAAGTTGCGGCCTGTCCGGAATCTTATACCGGGCAATACCTGATAAAATGTGCCGGAGTGGTTCCCTCCGCCAGTAAACCCAAAACTGTCGCAGTCGGCAGAAAACGGAAAAGCAAATGACCTCTCCAAACGGTATTACGGGCCAGGTGTTCCTGGCCATTCTCGAAACTTTTCTGATGTTCGGTATTGGGGCATGGTGTTGCCGGATCAAGGTGCTCACCCCGCAGATTGTCGAAAAAATGAGCATGATGTTGATCGATATTTTTCTGCCGCTGATGATCTTCCATTCGATCTATACCCGTTTCGACGTCAACAATTTCCAGCAGCTCTGGATTGCGCCGCTGGCCGGGTTCCTGATGATGGCGTTGGGGGCGCTGTTGGGATATCCGCTGTGCCGGTTGTTGAAAACGCACGACCATGATCATATTGTAACCTTCCGCCATTTTTGCGCTATCAACAATTATCTGTTTCTGCCGCTGGTGGTTCTGCAGAATGTCTGGGGCGAATATTATCTGCCGGTATTGTTTATCATGAATATCGGTTTTACCATCGCCTTCTGGACCATCGGGGTGGCTCTGCTGGCCGGTAACGACACCAAGCGGGCCATTCGCAATATTTTCGGGGTGAATCAGATTGCCGTGGTAGTGGCGTTGCTTTTCTGTTTTCTGAAAATTCCGGTGCCGGATGTTCTGGTCACGACCTCCAAGAAACTTGGCGACGCCTCGATTCCGCTGATGCTGGTGATGATCGGCGGCAGCATCTATTACTCCGCCCGCAAAATACTCAGCGACATTCACGATGCCATGATGATGTCGCTGGTCCGGCTGGTTATTATTCCGATCGTCACACTGGTAATCCTGAAATTGATTCCATTGCCGGAAGATGTTTATGTGGTTACCTTTGTCGTTTCGCTGATGCCGGTATCGGTATCTTCGGCATTGATCACTACTAAATATGGCGGTTCGACCGAGTTCGCCGGGCAGGCGATTATCTTTACTACTCTCCTGTCTCTGGTTACGATTCCGGTTCTGATGAAATTCATTTAACGGAAATTTCATCGGAAGTATGCTTGAAAAATATAGGTTTAGTAGTACTTTTATAAATAAAATTATGGAGGTTTTTATATGGCTAAGTGGTTCGTGAGCTTGTTATTCGGAGTTGCCTGTGTGTTGACGACAGTCGCTAATGATAAAGTTATCAAGCTGCCGCCGCCCGATAAAACCGGCGGAAAACCGATCATGCAGTGTCTGAATGAACGTCAGTCCCTGCGTAATATAAGCTCCAAAGAGTTGACCGAACAGGAACTGAGCAATTTGTTCTGGGCGGCGACAGGGGTAAATCGTTTTGACGGCAGGAGGACCAATCCGACCTCCCGCGATGGCCGCGATATTCAGTTGTATGCGGCGATGAAAAAAGGTCTGTATTTTTATAATGCCGATAAACATCAGCTCGAGTTGATACTGGATAAAGACGTGCGGTCGCAGACCGGGCGCCAGCGGGTGATGCACTCCACTTCTCCGGTGATCCTGATTATCGCTTCTGATTACGAACGGATGAAGAAGGCCCATATCCGGGAAGAATTGCTGGATCAGACCGCGGATGTTCATGCCGGTTGTGTGGCGCAGAACGTCTATTTGTATGCCGCTGCTGCCGGACTGTCGACCGTTATCGTCGACGAAATCGAATACGACAAGTTGAAAAGTACCATGAAGTTGCCGGAGTCCTACCGGATTATCATTAATATGCCGGTCGGGAAAAAATAATCATCGTATATATGCGTAAAATAAAATTAACATTCAATGATTTTGACGTGGACGCTTATGAGGGTATTACCTTGGCCGAGTTTGTTCAAGGGGCCGGTTTGGTTTCTCAAAAAGTGATCATCGAGCTTAACGATGAATTGATTGTGAGCGACGACTGGTCTCAAACTATTTTGAAGGATCATGACCGGATATTGGCGGTGACTTTCGTCGGAGGCGGTTGAGTATGAGCCTGCGAGATGGCTTGTTGCGTTATTTTTCCGAAGAACAATTGAAGCGGATCGAAAAGGTCAAGGTCGGGATTGCCGGGGCAGGGGGCCTGGGTTCGAATTGCGCCTGGATGTTGGTCCGAAGCGGTTTCAAACGGTTGGTCATTGCCGATTTCGACCGGGTGGAAGATGCCAATTTGAACCGTCAGTTCTTTTTCCCGGATCAGGTCGGAATGTTCAAAGTCGAGGCTTTGCGCGACAATCTGATGCGTTTGAACCCGGAGCTGGAGCTGGAAACGGTAATGGAAAAAATCCGGCGGGATAATGCTGCAGCGATGTTTGAAGGATGCGATATCTTGGTGGAAGCGGTGGATGGAGCGGAAGACAAAAAGATGCTGGCGGAGGTTTTTGGCCGTGGCAAGTGTTTTCTGGTAACGGCTTCCGGGATCGGTGGCTGGGGAGACAGTGATTTGCTTGTTACCCGGCGGCTGCATAATAAATTTTACCTGGTTGGCGATAATGTTACGGAGTCGGGTGCGGCTTGTCCGCCATGCGCTCCGCGAGTGAATATCGCCGCCGGTAAACAGGCCAATCTGGTATTGGAGTATACTATCAGCAAGGAGTAAGCGATATGGAAAGCATTGTAAATGAAATCAACAAACTGCGTAAAGAACGCAACGCAGTGATATTGGCGCATAATTATGTGCTGCCGGAAGTCCAGGAGATCGCGGATTTCGTCGGCGATTCTCTGGAGTTGAGTATCAAGGCGCGCGACGCCGGGGCGGATGTCATTGTATTCGGCGGGGTCCGTTTCATGGCCGAAACCGCGAAAATCCTTTCGCCGAAAAGCACGGTATTGCTGCCGGTGCCCGATGCCGGGTGTCCCATGGCCGATATGGCTGACGCCGAAAAAGTACGGGCGCTCCGCAAGCAGTATCCGAACGCGGTGGCGGTTTGCTACGTCAACAGTACCGCCGAGGTCAAAGCCGAGGTTGATATCTGCTGTACCTCCGCCAATGCCGAAAAGATCATCGAAATGATCGGTCCGGAGCGGCAGGTGATTTTTCTGCCGGATATCAATCTCGGGGCGAACGTCGCCGGGAAGCTCGGGCGCGAGATGTTCTATTGGCCGGGCTTTTGTCCGATCCATCACCGGGTTACCGTGGACATGGTCAAGGCGGCGCGTCAGGCGCATCCGGGAGCCATTGTCCTGGTTCACCCCGAATGTCCGGTCGAGGTGGTGGCTGCGGCGGATTATGCTTTGAGCACCGGCGCGATGTTGCGCATGGCCTGCGAGTCGGAGGCCAGGCAGTTCATCATTGCAACCGAACATGGAATTCTTTACCGGTTGAAGAAAGAAAATCCCGGGAAAGAATTTTTCGAATTGCCCGGCGAGCTCACTTGTCCGGATATGAAGAAAATTACCCTGCAGGATATCCTGAATTCATTGCGGAATCTCGAACATAAAATTGAGATGGATACCGATCTGATGGATCGTGCCCGTCTGCCGATTCTCCGGATGATCGAACAAAAATTATGAGTAAAAAGGGGGTATTGGCTGCGGCGATGAGCGGCGGAGTCGATTCCAGCGTGGCGGCGGCTCTGGCTTTGGAGGCCGGTTACGAGGTAATCGGTATAACGCTCGAATTGCAGGAGCGCGACCAGCAGGGTGAAGCCTGCGGGAGCGTGGATGATTTCACGCAGGTCAAAGCCGTAGCGGCGGCACTCGGTATCGAGCACCGTTTTCTGGATCTGAAAACTCAGTTCCGCGAGCATGTGCTGGCCTATTCATGGCGGCAGTACCGCGAGGGCCGGACGCCGAATCCCTGTGCCATGTGCAATTTTTATTTGAAATTCGGGATTCTGGCCGACTATGCGCGTTCGCTTGGCGCGGAGGGGCTGATTACCGGACATTATGCCATTTTGAATCACGAAAAAGGGGAATTGCGGCATGCCGCCGACGCCGGCAAGGACCAGGTATATTTCTTGGCTCTGCTGACTCGTGAACAACTGAAATTCAGCCGGATGCCGCTGGGCAACATGACCAAAAACGAAGTCCGCAAGCGGGCCGCCGAGCTGGGGCTGCCGAATGCTCAGAAAAAAGAGAGTCAGGATGCCTGTTTCGGCAGCGAAGGAGAATCATTCCCGTATTCCCTGGGGACATATTTCAATGAATCCATGCCGCCGGGCAACATTGTGGATTGTTCCGGCAAGGTGTTGGGGCGGCATCAGGGGATTCACCAGTATACGATCGGCCAGCGCAAAGGGCTGGGCGTCGCCATGGGCAAACCGGCTTATGTCATTGGCATCGACGCGGTCAACAACCGGGTCGTGCTTTCTACCGATGCCGATCTGCTGTTGGTCGATGAAATCGAGGTTTCGGGCATCAACCGTATTGTTGACGGGCCCGAAGAGTTCAAATGTGAGGTCCAGACCCGTTACCGGCAGCAACCGGTGCCCGGTGTGGTTCGGATCATGCCGGACCGCCGGGCGTTGGTTCGCCTGGAAAAACCGGTCAGCGCCCCGGCGATAGGACAGGTGGCCGCGTTTTACGACGGCGATCTTGTTCTCGGCGGTGGGATAATTGCAAAAATAAATCAAGGATAAACCAAAAAGGAGGTTGAGATGTTGAGAAAAGTATTGGTCGTTGCGCTGGTCGCAATGGGAATCGCGGCGGTTCATGCCGGGGATGTAGTCTTGAAGCTTTCTACCGACAAGGCAGACGCGATTTACAAGAAGGGAGACAAAATCGTATTTACTGTCGAAGCGCTGGAGGACGGCAAGCAGGTTGCGGATGTGAAAATCCGGTACGAACTGATGTGCGACGGCAAGCCGACCGTGCGTAAAAACGTCGTTACCACCGCCACTCCTCTGACTCTTGAATCCAGTCTGGACAAACCGGGTTGGACCTGGATCAAAGTTTTCCTCGTGGATGAGGAAGGCAAAGTGATTCCCAAGGTAGACAAAGCCATCGGCGCCATGGTCGATCCACTGGAAATCAAACAAGGCTATCCCGAACCGGCCGATTTTGTGACTTTCTGGAAAGAACAGCGCAAAAAACTGGATGAAGTACCGGTCAAAGCCGCTCTGGAAGTGGTGGAATTACCGGCAAATCAGAAAGAAAAATACGAATGTTTCGACGTCAAAATCGATTGTGCCGGCGGTATGCCGGTATCCGGTTATCTGACCCGTCCGGTGGGCGCCAAGCCCGGCTCTCTGAAAGCGGTAGTCAGCTACCACGGCGCCGGTGTCCGCTCCGCCAATAAAGCATTCCGCAATGCCATCAGTCTGGATGTCAACGCTCACGGGATTATCAACGGACAGTCGAAGGATTTTTATGATAAACTTCGCGATGGAGATTTGAAGGATTACCGGCTCCGGGGCTCCAATGATCGCAATCAGGTTTATTTCCTGGGCATGTTCCTGCGGGTAATGCGGGCCATGGACTATATCAAAACCCTGCCGGAATGGGACGGCGAAAATATCATCGTCACCGGCGGCAGCCAGGGCGGCGGGCAGGCATTGGTAGCGGCGGCCATGGAGCCGAAAGTGGTTCTGTGCCTGGCCGGAGTCCCGGCGTTGTGCGATCACGGCGGTTGCATGGCCGAGCGCAATTCCGGCTGGCCTCGTTTTGTCAAGATGAAGGACGGCAAGCCGGAAGACCCCAAAGTGCTTGCTGAAACCGCTTATTTCGACGGAGCGAATTTTGCCAAGCTGATCAAGTGCGAAACTTTTATTTCCACCGGTTTTGCCGACAGCACCTGCGTTCCGACTTCGGTTTACGCCACCTTCAACAATCTGCCGGAAGGGACCAAGAAAACGATAACCACGACTCCCGCCGGCGGCCACGGCAGCTCCCCGAACAAACCCGGAAACGACCGCATGAACGCCCTGTTGAAATAACCATTATTCAGCAATCAAACGAACCGGCACGATACCCAAATCCTGCCGGTTTTTTTGTGGTTAAATTTCGCAGATTTTTTTGTTGACGATGCCGATCCAGGCGATGTCCTGGGGTTTGACGTCGGTGTAGATCTTTCCATCGGCGGCGTTGTCGCTGGTCAGGATTATGCTGTTTTTATTGCGTTGAAACCTTTTGCAGACAATGGTGTCGCAGTCCGGGCTGGATTCGGAAAATTTGACGATCACGACCTTGCCGTTGGGGATGCCCTCGGTGGACTGATAAGGCTCGCAGAAGATGATTTCGCCATCGAGAATGGTCGGTTCCATGGATTCTCCGTAGATCCGGAAGGCCTGGGTGCCTTTGCGGGTGCCGACCGGGGCTGTTACCGTCTCCACGGATTCGGGGTCCCATTTTTCCATAATCCGATTGTTGTTGCCTGTCAGCATATTGAGGTGGCAAGCGGCGTTGGCCCAGTCGACAACCGGGAGCGGGCGGATCAATACTCCGCCGTTGCTGAAGGTGCCGGGCGGCAACAGCAGCAGTCTTTCTGCCGGTGAAATCGGGGCGTCGTCATGGGCGATTCCAAGGCTTTCGAGTACCGAAGAAAGCACGTCCGGAAACCAGTTCAGCTTGCCGCTCAGGAGTCTTTCGATGGTATGGACGGAGTCATAGCCGATATGATGGGTCAAATCCGCCGCCGAAGTCAGGCCCTTCTCCATCATGGCGTCTTTTATGCAGAGCCGTAATTCCGGGGTATTGAGAATCGTATCGGGAGCTTTTTCCCGGGATGTATATTCGCCCGGGGTTTGGAGGCCGGTCCGGTATTGGGTATAAATCCGGATAAGCTGATCGATATGCGAGTCGTTGACCTTGTGATGCCGAAATAAATTGAGAATTTTCTGAAACTGTTCAGGGTTGGGCAAAGCGTTGCCCTGCTTCAATTTGGTGATATACGCGGAAGTGCATTCCAGCAGCTCGGCAATATAGATCGCCTTGACTCTGGCGGACTCCATGATCCCCGACAGCAGTTCTCCGAATTGTTGATATTTATTCATTTGGCACCTCATATTTTATCATAAACACAAATATAAACCGAAAAGTTTAAAATTCAAGTCACAAGTTAAATTTTCTTGAAAATAATTCAATCTTCGCTTGATTTATTTAACTAAATGGTGTAAATTATAGATATGCAAAAACAGGAGGAATCCATGAAAAACAATTATGATTCGAAATTCGCGCAGGCCTTGAAAGCATCCGGTAAAACTGCTTCGGAGGTAGCCAGGCAGGCCGGAGTAACGCCTCAAGCGGTATTCAAATTGAAAAAATATGGAATCAAAAATACAGCAACCGCCAAGCGAATGGCTGAAATCATTGGTACTGATGTTTTTTTATTGTTAGATATTTAACCAAATGGTTTAATTTAAGATATGGGTGGTGAAGATGATACCGGTTTACAAGTTAAACTTTTATAGCTGTAAAGACGGCATGTGCGGAGCGGAAGACTGCTTTATCTGCCATCCGGAGATCAAGTATGAACATTTACCGGAGTCGGACGATGAAAATGAAATCGAAGAAATCCCGGCATAAAAGCCTGAATCAAGAAAACGACCGGATTTACCGGAAATATCACTGGAATGACGACCCCACACTTGAACTTCAACATTGGATTATCGTCATATCCGCATTGCTCATGTTGCTATTGTTTGCATTGACACAAAAAATATAAGGAGAAAAATACTATGAATTGTCTAATGCCCTTGACCCGTAACAAGAATTTATCGGCCGCCGACCGCAAACAGTTGTATCGTGCCTGGGAGAGCGGCAGCCCGGAGCGTCACGTGCGCTACCAACAGCTTGTCCGCTATGCCGGCAAGATCAAAGAAATCAGCAACCGTTATAAATAAAGGAGCGTGAACATGAGTTCAAAACATTGCCATGAATCGGAAGAGTGTTGCGGAATGCACCGGGCGGCTGAAACGGCTGTTTCCTCCGAACTTGAATTGAAAGCCCGGCGGTTAGCCGGTTTTCGGTGGACTCCGGAACCTTACCGGAATAACCCGGAGAATTGCCTGTTGGCATTGATGGTTAGCGTGGAGACCGGAATTGAGCCGTTTTTCATTATGCGTAACCTGAAGTTTTCAGGAAAAAACGCAGTTTGGCACCCCGGGAGCGTGCGGATCATGCTGGCCGGTCTGGGAAATATTCGGCCTATGCGGTCTGATTCCGGAAAAGCCATCTCGTTTTTTGCCGTTGACGGATCGACCGGAACGGTTTACAAAAGTGAAAAAATCGATATTGCGGAAATCCGTGATTCTGCATGGTTTAAAGCTGCGGCCGCGTTCTGGCAGCTCGATGTGGGGACGCTGGCGGAGCATTACGCAGAGTTCATGTTTCTGCGGGAATTCGTTCCTGAATTGTTATTGAGAATTCCATTTCTGGAAAACATTTATTCGGCGTTTGAAGATTCATCCGAAGAAATTCTGCTGCCGGCAAATATTTCCAGACTTTCGGAGAAACTGAAAGAAATCGGTTCGCCTTTTACCACTCGTGAAGTCATCAATTTCGTCAAAAGCAAAGAAAAACAGTTTCAGCTCGAATTGGTTTTGGCCAACCTCGAATCCATCAACCATGAAATCAGCAAGGAGAAAGAAAATGTCTGAGAAAAATACTACCGGATTCAGTCCGTCGAATTTGTTGCGCCGTGAACTCTGCCCCGGTTCTCTGCGTATGGAAAAAGATCTGTCATTCAATCCTGAAGAACGCAATCCGGAGAATATCCGCTTGCATGCTTTGATTGATTCCGAGCTGGCTTTGGTCTATGGTTTCGAACCGGCGGCCAACAGCGAAAGTGTTCATTTCGAAACCCGGGAAGAGACGGAAACAGTTAAAACCATAATCAAGAAACTGTTTGAGATAATCGGTCCGAACAGTATTCTGGCCGGGTATCTGCAGAAACATTTGAAATACAGTTATCTTGGTCGTGATATTTATCATGGCTGTCCGGATTTGCTGTTGAATGGAACGGCAGGAGTAATCATCGTCAATTGGATTCCAAGTCATCAGGATTCTGCCGAATCGGTCTTCATTCTCAGAAGCAAAGCGTATGCCCTGGCGGCGTCTCAGAAATTCCCGGATAAGCCGGTGGAGATCCATTATTTCAATCCTCTGACCGGTCGTCACCTGAGGCATGATTTCGGTTCGACCGGTGAACTGGCCGGCGAAATCGGAAACATCGTCCTGCGGTGCCGGGAGCCGGAAGCACCGCTGATTCCCGGTTATGAACAATGCAAATTCTGCCTGGCGGCGGAGCAGGGGATATGCCCGGCATTCATGAAGACTGTGGATGTGACCGTGAGCGAGGCCGGAAAATTGTTGCCGTTGCCGAGCTTGGGACATCTGAAGGAGAGTGAATTATGCACTTTGTATCACAAATGCAAAACGATCGGAAAACTGTTGGAGCGGGTTGAGGGAAAGATCAAAAAGCAATGCCAGGAAAAAGGCATATGCGGCAATCTGATGTTGAAAAATCTCAGTGGAGGGCGGGAGATCAAGGATATCAATTCGGCATTTCAAAGATTGAACAGCAGCTTCACGACGAATGATTTCCTGAGTTTTTGTTCTTTATCGGTTGCCCGGCTGGAAAAAGAATACGCCTGGAAGCAGAAAGAACTGAAATTGACCGATACCGAAAAGGACGCAAAAGAAAAATTTGCCGCGATCCTGAGTGATTTGATCGTTCAAAAACCGGACAAACAAATGTTGGTGGAAAGATAAGCAATAAAACGCAAAAAAATGGCGGTCGTTCGAGAACGGATGACCGCCGTTTTTTTTAGGGTAGTCATTTTACCAGACGCCGCTTAAGTTCCTCCACATCTTTTACGCATGGGCATTGGGTGCGTTTCTGGTTGCAATCCGTATAAGTCACGCGGTTCGCGATCTCCCGGTGGTGTCCCCAGAGGGCTCCAAAAATAAAGCCGAGAACGGCCAGCAGGATCGTGATGATTATCTCCATTGATAATTCCATTTGAATTCTCCATTATTTTTTATTGAATTCAGCGGCCCGGTTACCGGGCCGCTGAATAACCTCTGGATGTCAGATTTGGCATTTGGCAATTACCTGATCCATGGTCAGGCCGAGCGATTTCATCAGCGGAGCGAGCTGTGTCATGATTGACATTACCATGGGATCGCCGGTCATGATTTCATTGGCCACGCTCCAACGCAGGGCAGTGACCGGATTGGCACTGATCGAGTTCATGACTGAATCGAGCAACTTGTTCTCGTCCGTATTCAGGGCGATCAGCAGATCGACGATTTTTAGCTTGGAAAGTGCGGTCTGAGTCTCGGTAATTTCCCCGTCCGGGATGGTGCTGAAAAGTTCGTACTGTTCGGCACTGGTCGCTGAGCGGCAGTCGGGATAGAGTCCGGCTATGTTTTGGTTTTCTTCATGAATGGCGATGACGGTGTTGTTGGAATTGATAATGTATTGCATGATTTACCTCAATATCTGATGATGTAACTGTTGTAATTACCAACCGTGTTGATGGTCGGAGTGGAGACGGTGGTGGTATTGGTGATGGAGAGATTGCTATTATCCCCGCGAACCTGTGAGGCTCCGACTGCCGTTATCCCCATTGTGCATCCATCAATTATGCTTTTGGGCAATCCGCTTTCCACCATCACGGAAGCGGAGGCGCTCGCATAAATACCGGTACCGAAATTAGAGATGGCTAAATCGTGAATAGAAACGAACGAGCTATGTATTACCGATATACCGAAACTCGAAGCATTCAGCTCACTTCTACTGATGCTTGAATGAACAATCGAACAATAAGAGTTGCGATATACTTGCAAACCATGTGAAGTCGGATTGCTGATATGCACGCCGGATGCAAATCCGTTGGTACCGTCAAAAAATCGCAACGAACCGTTGATATTCAGACTCGTAACCCGCGCCTTCGGACAGTATTCGAAAGTCAAATCCCCCTCGACAACGGCCGGATTATCCACATCGGCACTGCGCACCCGGATGTTCATCAAAGTGAACGTGACCGCTGCGTAAGTACCGGGATCCAGCAGGACGTCAAAACCTTTGGAACCGGAGTTTTTGGTTTTCATGTAGTCCAGCGTCGTCGCTAAAGAAGTGAACGTTCTTGTCGGACCGACATAAACGATTTCATACTCACTGGTACTGCCGGGTCTGATCAGCATTTCAGATATTTCGGCTCCAATATTTCCGGTGATATCGGCAACGGAGCCATCCGGCAGAATTGCGCGGTGTTTGATGGCGTTGCCGTCCTGTTGGAAGAAATCGGCAATTTGATTTGCCGCCAAGTGAACAGCGGCATTTTGATGGTTTTCGGGAACAGTCAGATCCCGGCGGATAAGTTTGTTGGACATAGTTTTTTCCTTTTTTAGAATTCAGAGTTTAGAGTTTAGAGTTTAGAGTTTAGAGTTTAGATATGGGGAGGTTGATCGCCTTCCGATGCTACACTCTAAACTCTTCACTCTAATGAATTGATTTACCTTAAATTCTGGTGATGTAACTGTTGTAATTGCCGACTGTGTTGATAGGCGGACTGGAGACGGTGGTGGTATTGGTGATGGCGAGGTATGATGTTACCGCCTCTACATATGTCATGCCGCTGGCGAGTATTCCTCGTGTACACCCATCGATTAGGTTTTGAGGCAATCCGATTTCCACCATCACAGAACAAGACGCGACCGCATAAATACCGGTACTGAAATTAGAGATGGATACATCGGAAATTGAAACAAACGAATTATGCAGTAATACCACGCCCATACTTGAGGTATTCAATTCACTTCTGCTGATGCTTGAATGGACAATCGTACAATAAGAATTGCGGTATACCATCAAGCCATGTGAGATTGAACTATTGATATGTACGCCGTGTACATATCCGTTGGTACCGTCAAAAAATCGCAACGAACCATTGATATTCAGATTGGTAACACGTGCTCTAGTACAATATTCGAAAAGCAAATTACCCTCAATAATGACGAAATTGTTTTCATCAAAGCTGCGTACGCGGACGTTCATCAGAGTGAATGTGACTGCCGTGTAGGTACCGCTGTCCAGCAGAATGTCAAAACCTTTGGAACCTGAGTTTTTGGTTTTCATGTAGGCCAACGCCGCCGTCAAAGAGGTAAACGCTCTTGTGGGACCAACATAAATGGTTTCATATTCATCGGCGGAGCCGGGCATGATCAGTGCTCCCGACATCTCGGCCCCATCGCGTCCGGCGGCGTAATAAGCGGTCCAAGTGCCGGAGAATGAAGCGATATTTTCGTACATCAGATAGCGGGAAAGATCGATGCGGGTATTGCCGTTTGACCACGAAATGTCGCCGTCCTCAAGATTGTAGAGTTGGCTGGTATTGGTCCTGATCATCACTACCGGATATTCGCCGGCAAGTACGGCGATATTGCCGGTTACATTAGCCGCGGTGAATGGTACTGGAGTTTTGCCGCCGTCGTCTCCTTTATCTCCCTTGTCGCCGGTTTCGCCCTTATCGCCCTTTGCGCCAGTTGCCCCTTGGATACCCTGCGGACCGATAGGACCGGTTTCGCCTTTGATGCCAGTTGCTCCTTGGATACCCTGTGGACCGGTAGCACCGGTTTCGCCGTTGGGGCCCGCTGGTCCGATATCACCGGCAGGTCCGGTGGCGGCAATTCCGGTGTCATTTTCGCCGATGAACCAG
>JAVBRM010000044.1:0-69062 GCA_031548025.1 Victivallaceae bacterium
AGGATACGCAAGGCGATCTCCTTATTCCGATGTTGCGATTTTTCCTGCTGGCTGGCAACGGAAAATCCAGTCGGAATATCAGTTACCCGAACCGCCGAGTCGGTGGTGTTGACGCACTGTCCGCCGGGGCCGGAAGAGCGGAACACATCGAAACGCAAATCTTCGGGTTTGATGTCGAGTTCGACTTCTTCGGCTTCCCCCATCACTGCCACGGTAACGGTGGAGGTATGGATACGGCCGCCGGATTCGGTGGCCGGAACGCGCTGGACCCGGTGTACGCCGGATTCGTATTTCATCAGGGCAAAAACCTCCTCGCCATCCAGCGAAAACGCGACATTCTTCAAGCCGCCAAGTTCGCTCATTGCCAAGTCGAGAGTTTCCATTTTCCACCCCTTGCTGTCGGCGAATTTCTGATACGCACGATAGAGTTCACCGGCAAACAACGCGGCTTCTTCGCCACCGGCGGCGGGATGGATTTCGATGATCACGCTACGTGATTCATTCGGGTCGGGCGGCAATAGGGCAAGCTTGATTTCGCCTTCCAGTTTTTCGAGTTCTTTTTCCAACGCCTCGATGTCGGCTTCGATCATCTGCTTGAGCTCGGGATCGTGCTCTTCGTGAAGCAACTCGCGATTGTCTTTCAACTCGGCGATGGCATGCTCGCGGCGTTCACAGGATTTGAAGAGATTGGTCAACTTTTGATGTTCGCGCGAAACCTGGCGGCACTCGGCGCTCCGGCTGTAAATACCGGGATCATTCAGTTTCTGTTCCAGTTCAGCGGCGCGCTCACGCAGCTTTTCAATATAACCGGCAATGTCGGGAAGATTCATGTTTCAGGACACAAAAAAACCTGCCCGATTTCGACCGGGCAGGTAAATCTCGGTTACTTCGCAGAATTGCCGATATTGCCATAACGCTGACGGAAACGTTCAACGCGACCGGCGGTGTCGACGAATTTCTGTTTACCAGTAAAGAACGGGTGGCATTTGGCGCAGATACCGACGCGGAATTCAGGACGAGTTGATTTGAGTTCCCAGATTTCTCCGCATGCGCAGATAACTTTCGCATTGCCGTATTTCGGATGGATATCTTTTTTCATTTTTTACCAAACCTTATGTTTAAAATATTGTTATTTCGTTTCATGCAGTTATATTAGCAAAAAGAAATATACCCGATGCGACTGATTTTTCAAGTCCGTTTTTTTGAATTTTTGGAATTAATTTAGGATTGTTGCTTATGAGTACCGACCGACCGTTGTGGGCCCCGTGGCGTATTGAATTCATCCGTGGCGAAAAGGAAAAACGCTGTTTCATGTGCGATCTGGAACAGCCCGGCACCTTTCCCCAGGAAGAGGCTCTGATCGTCTACCGCGGCAAAACCGCCTTCGTGATTCTGAACCGCTATCCGTACAATTCCGGGCACCTGCTGGTGGCCCCCTACCGCCACCTGGGCGATATCTCAGAACTGACCGCCGAGGAACGCGTCGAGATCATGGACCTCTGCATCAAAGGCAAGGAAGTCCTGGAAAAACTGATGAAACCCTCCGGTTACAATGTCGGGTTCAACCTCGGAGCCGCCGCCGGGGCCGGAGTCGCCGACCATATCCACCTCCACATCGTGCCGCGCTGGAACGGCGACACCAATTTCATGCCGGTAATCGGCGACACCCGGGTAGTCCCCGAAGCCCTCGAAGACACCGCCGAACTGATCCGAAAGGCTTGGAATTAAGCGTATATTTTTGCTTTCGGGGTGGAAAATCAGCCTGTATTGATGTACTTTACCAGACATTTTAAACTACCGGAAGCGAAATCATTTTATGGAAGAAGCGATTAAACACATTCTGAAGGCCATCGGCGAAGACCCGGACCGTGAAGGTTTGAAGGCGACTCCGCACCGGGTCAACAAAAGCCTCCGCTACCTGACCCGGGGTTACAGCCAGAAGATCGAAGATGTTATCAACGGGGCGATTTTCACCGCCGAATCCGACGATATGATTATCGTCAAAAATATTGAATTTTACAGCATGTGCGAACACCATATGCTGCCGTTTTTCGGGCAGTGTCATATCGGCTACATCCCCAAGGGCAAGATCCTTGGGGTCAGTAAGCTGGCGCGCCTGGTCGATGTTTTTGCCCGGCGACTCCAGATTCAGGAGCGCCTGACCCATCAGGTGGCGAAAAGCATTCTGGACGCGCTCGAATGCGAGGGCGTCGGTGTAGTCATGGAGGCCCAGCATATGTGCATGCTGATGCGCGGCGTGGAAAAACAGAATTCCATCATGACGACCTCCGCCATGCTGGGAAGTTTCCGCAAAGAATCCAGCACCCGCAATGAATTCCTTAAACTAATTAAAGGATGAGCGAATGCGGGCACTGGTACAAAGAGTCAAATCCGGTTCGGTCAGCGTTGAGGGCGGCGAACCCCGCAAGATCGGGCCCGGATTGGTAATCCTGCTGGGGGTTACTCACGACGATACGGAAAAAGACGTCGCGTTTCTGGTGGATAAATGCGTCAACCTCCGGATTTTCACCGACCCGGACGACAAGATGAATCTGTCATTGCTGGATGTCGGCGGCGAGGCATTGATCGTTTCGCAGTTCACCCTGTACGGGGACTGCCGCAAGGGGCGCCGTCCCGGTTTCGATGCGGCCGCGCCGCCGGCTGTCGCCATTCCGTTGTATGAACAGTTCCTCGCCGGGTTCCGGGCTGCCGGAGTTCAGATTCAAAACGGCGAATTCGGCGCCTCGATGCTGGTCGACATCCAGAACGACGGGCCAGTAACTTTAATGGTGGAATCCCGCAAAGCATGAGTAAAAAAATCGTCATTCTCGGTTCAACCGGCTCCATCGGCGAAAGTACCGCCAAGGTGATCCGCTCAATGCCGGAATGTTTTAAAGTCGCCGGACTGGCCGCGTGTTCAAATGCGGTCAAGCTGGCGGAACAGGCCAACGAATTCAATTGTCCCCGGGCGGTTCTGGCCGCGACCGAACTAATCCCGGAATTCCAGCGGATTGCTCCCGACTGTCAGGTCACAAGCGGCGAAGCCGCCCTGGTTGAGCTGGTCAGCGCTCCGGAAATCGATATTGTTCTTTGCGCCATTGTCGGAACCGGCGGTTTGCAACCGGTACTCCGGGCGCTGGAGTTGGGCAAGACCGTCGCACTTGCCAGCAAAGAAGTGCTGGTCATGGCCGGTGACCTGGTAATGGAGACTGCGCGCAAGCACGGCGCCAGAATCATTCCGGTCGACAGTGAACATTCGGCGATCTACCAGTGTCTGGAGGGTTCCGCCGGGCATGTCGAAGTCGAACGTCTGATCCTGACCGCCAGCGGCGGCGCTTTCCGCGACACTCCGCTGGAAAAACTGGAAAATATGACCGCCGTGGACGCCCTGAAGCATCCGGCGTGGTCCATGGGCCCCAAAGTCACCATTGACTCGGCGACCATGATGAACAAAGGCCTGGAAATCATCGAAGCCAGTCATCTCTTCAACATTCCCCATGACCGCATCGACGTCCTGATTCACCCCCAGGCGGCGATTCATTCCCTGGTTGAGTTTGTCGACGGCTGTATGCTGGCGCAATTATCCGAACCTGATATGTGCATGCCGATCCAATACGCCCTTACTTGGCCCGGGCGTTGTCGCGGCAGTTGGAAAAGGTTGGACCTGGCGCAACTTGGAACCCTTAAATTTCAAAATGCCGACCCGCAGCGTTATCCGGCCCTGGCCCTGGCCTACCGGGCTTTGCGCGACGGCGGCACCATGCCGGCGGTGATGAACGCCGCCAACGAAGAAGCCGTGGATTTATTCCGCGCCGGCAAAATCAAATTCACCGAAATTCACCGGATCATCGCTCAAGTTATGGATCATCACCGGGCAATTTCTTCCCCGGATCTGGATACCATTCTGGCGGCCGACCGGGAAGCACGGGAATTTGTCTGGAAGTCGGTTGCAATTTGATTTACACGCACTATATTATTGATAGTAAATGACAGTACTTGATAATTAACGGAGTTGATAATGGAAGTTTTAAGAATCATCGGATCAGCAGTTTTTTTGGTCTTCTTTTTCGGATTTTGCATATTTATCCATGAGTTGGGGCACTTTATCGCGGCCAAGATGCGCGGGTTGCACATCATCGCTTTTTCACTGGGATTCAAAAAATTCTGGGGCAAAAAGATTAACGGCGTCGAGTATCGCCTCGGCTGGTTGCCTTTCGGCGGTTATGTGGAGCTGCCGCAAATCGACAGCACCGGAGTCCCCAAAGACGAAGACGGCAAAGAACTGCCGGAAGCCTCTCCGGTCGACCGGATTGTTACCGCGGTGGCGGGTCCTCTTTTCAATATTCTGTTCGGGCTGACTCTCGGTTGCCTGGTCTGGGCGTTCGGCATTCCTCAGGACACCCCGAAGATGCGGACGATGGTCGTCGACAAGATTTCCGCCGAAGGCCCCGAATACGCCGCCGGACTGCGTGAAGGCGATAAGATCTATCGTGTCAACGGCAAGACCTTTCACACCACCTGGAGCGAGTTCGCCAAAAATATCATGCTGGAAGTCGGCGACGTGACCATGGATGTGGAAAATGCCGACGGCAAAAAACAGGTCAAGTATACTCCGAAACCCGGCAGCCCGTTCGCCAACGCCGAACTGAACCGGGAAAAAATCGCTTATCCTTATTTTGCTCCCCGCATTCCGATTACTCTGTTCCCGGAGAAAGGTTCCCCAGCGGCAAAAGCCGGCATTCAGCGCGGCGACGTCGCCACCGAAATCAACGGCATGCCGGTATCCAGCCTGGAAGACTTCCAGGACCGGATCGACCACCTGGAGGGCAAACCGTTTAACCTGAAAGTTCAGCGCGGTTCGGAAAGTGTGGTCATTACCGACATCAAACCGGAATTGCACAAGGAAGCACCTTATCTGGTCGGCATTCAGTACCAGGGCACGGAAGCGCCGCTCAAAGTAGTCGGCACCATGGCCGGATTCCCCGCCGAAGCTGCCGGAATCCAACCCAATGACGTCATCAAACTGGCTGACGGCAAGGCGATGAAAAACGTCAATGAATTCGTCGAGCTGGTTCAGATCAAAAAGGAACAGCCGGTTGAATTGACCGTCGAGCGCGGCGACAAGGAAATCGCCGTGAAGATTACCCCCAAGCAGTTCTACCATTATACCATCGGGGTCGAGATGGCGATTTATGATTATCCCAACCCTATTCAGCAATTTGTCTACACCGTGGACCTGAGCTATAAATCATTGCGCGGCATTTTCTTCGGGCTGGCGAAAAAAATCGGTTTGACCGAATCCGGCAGCACCATCGGATTCCGCAACCTCAGCGGACCGCTGGGCATGGGCCGGGTCCTGTTTGTCTCGGTGTATTACGGTTCGTTCATGTACGGTATTTACTTTGTGGTGATTATCTCGTTCGCCCTGGCGATTTTCAATCTGTTGCCGCTGCCGGTACTGGATGGGGGGCATACCACGATTGCAATTCTGGAGCTGGTCTTCCGGCGCAAGATTCCCGATCAAATCATCAAATACCTGAGCACGGTCTTTATCGTGCTCCTGGTTTCATTGATGGTTTATGTCACGATCATGGATATTCAGCGTTTCATCCCGGCCAAGGCCACGCCGCCTGCCGCGAAAAAGGAGGTACCGAATGCACCTGCGGAGCCAAACCCGGCAGATCCGGTTAAAGCACCTTAATATCGGAGGCGATGCGCCGGTCTCGATTCAGTCGATGACCAACACCCCGACGGAAGACGCCGCCGCGACTCTTGCCCAAATCCGTGAACTCGCCAACATCGGCTGTGAAATCATCCGAGTGGCGGTTCCGACTACGGCGGCGGTAAATGCGCTGCCGGAAATCATTGCCGGGAGCCCGATCCCGGTGATCGCGGACATTCACTTTGACTACCGCCTGGCACTGGGAGCGATTGCCGCCGGAATCCACGCAGTCCGTCTCAACCCCGGCAATATCGGCGACGCTGACCGGGTCCGCCAGGTTGCGGAAAAAGCCGGTGAAGCCGGGATTCCGATCCGGGTGGGCGCCAACTCCGGCAGCATTTCCGAGAAATACCGTCATCTGGAACTGGCTGACGCCCTTGTGGCTTCGGTCCTCGACGAATGCCGTCAACTGGAAACTTACGGATTCAGGAACATCAAAGTTTCGCTGAAAGCCTCGAACGTCCCCGCCACCGTCGCCGCCTACCGGAAATTCGCCGAAGTCAGCGATTATCCTTTGCACGTGGGAATCACCGAAGCCGGGACGCCACAACGCGGCATTATCAAATCCTCGGTCGGTATCGGCGCGCTGCTGTTGGCCGGGCTCGGCAATACCATCCGGGTCAGCCTGACCGCCTCGCCGTTGGAAGAAATCACCCCTGCCCGGCTGATTCTAGAAGCCGCCGGATTGCGTCAGGCCCGGCCGGAAATCATCTCATGCCCAACCTGCGGCAGAACGGAAATCGACTTGATCGCCCTCGCCGAAAAAGTAGAAGCCCTGCTGGCGGAAATCAAAAGCGAAGGAAAAAACATTGATCTGGACAAAATCGCGGTCATGGGCTGCGTGGTCAACGGCCCCGGCGAAGCCCGGGACGCCGATCTGGGGATCGCCGGAGGGCGCGGCCAGGTCGCCATATTCGTCAAGGGAAAAATTGTCGGAACCTTCAAAGAGGCGGAGGGCTTCGAGCTCTTGCGCCAGGAAATAGCCAAGCATACGAAATGAATTGGTGAATTGGTGAATTGGTGAATTGGTGAATGAACGCGCTACGCGGTTTGTAGCGCATTCGCTTACTTCCGGCTCCGCCGAATATTTACCATAATCACCCACAACCTCTCTAATTCTTCTTGAAGTTGGCGGTGAGATTTTCGAGGAGTCGTACGGAATCCAGCGGATTTTTGCCGCCGAATACCCCGAAACCGCCGTACATGCTCATGCCGGCACTGCCGACGATCAGATAGCCCTTGCCGAGCGGCGCGGACAGCAGATAGCTCATTTCCACACCATTGACATCGGTTTTGACCAAAGCAGTGAATTTTTTCCCCATCGTTTTTGTTTCATAGCCATAGGTCGGGAAATGTTGCCGCCAACGGTCGGAAAGGTCATTGGGGGTTTTTCCCCAAGCGCCGGGGTCGACATATTCATGCGGAAAGGTATCGGCTTTGACATAAGCGCCTTTCAGGAAATAATCCTCGTCTTTCAGCCATTTGGCCGGATTCTGGTGCGAATGGCTCCAGTAAACCAGGGCGCCGTTTTCGATGGCCTTTTTCAGTTTCGCATGTTCTTCATCGAAGAAACGTCCGCGAGAGGTGATCAGTTCTTTTTTGGCTCCTCTGGCGCCGGTGATGAAAATGATGCTGTAATTATTGTCGAGCAATTCGGTGAACTCAGCTTCGGTAGGCGGAATGTCGATTTTCCAGCCCTTGGCGGCAAGTTGGAACAACAAACCCTGTGCGTCCGAATGTTCGATGCCGCCGCCGAAGAACAACATGCGTTTCTGTTGTTTGAATTCCGCCGGAGTCACCACTTTGAACGTTCCGAGAGCGGTAAGGGAATGATATTGCGCCGACGGCCAGCCGGAAATCGGCAATACTTTTGACGAAGTGGCGGAACGGACGATGCCCAGTTTCCACTCTTTTTCAACGGGCGAGAGCGTTCCGGGGTATTGGCCGAACGGGATGACCACTTCGGCGGTCCAGTCTTTGGCATTCTTTTCCGTTTTGACTTCCCAACGGTCACGCCAACTGGTATCGAATTCCATGCCGCCAAGGCCCTTGGCCGCGTATTTGACGCCGTTGACATTAAAGACCAGGTGATAATATTCGCCGGGAACGGTGGTCGGCGGTTCCAGGAAAATTTCCACGCAATCGTCGGAGTACACGGCGGGATCATTGGCCTGGGTGGCGATGGTTTTCAGGTCCGCCGGATTTTCATTGAATTTGAATTTCAGATAAAGATTTTTTCCGTTGGCAGCGATTCGGCAATCAATGCCCGCCGGACGTTTTTTGTCCTCTTCCTTAAGGGGTTTGAAAGCCGGCAGTTTCCAGGCTTTGCTCCAATCCGGAGTATCACCATCTTGAAGCTGGACTTCCAGACTTCCGGAGGAACGCAACTGAATACCCAGTTTATAACCTTCTTCCCATTCTTTGAACATGGCCTGTTCGATTTCGACCTGCCGCAAGGCCTTGGAGTTTCCGGCGACGGCCTTGGCGGCGTCAGCCAAAAGTTTTTGAGCCTGATTTATGGTCTTTTCCGTCCAGATGTCGGCGGCCAGAGGCTTGAGGGGGTTGAACACATAACCGCAATGCGCCGGAGTATCGGTCCAAATCTGGTCCAGCAGGAGATAATAGTCATACATCGGTTTGGCGGCCGGGCCGAAAACACGCTTGCACCAATCGTCGATCAGCGCCAGGGGTTCTTCCTCCGTATTCCACAGCAAACGGGCGGTGATATAGTAATTCAGACGGTTCGTGCACCAGTCGGAATTCTGATCCATCGGTTTGGCGGGGTCGTATTTTTGCCATTCGGTGGTTTCCGTATGATAAGAAGCGATGTTGTATTTTTTGAATTTGCGGAACTGGTCCCGCAGCATGCGGTAACGGACGGTAGGCGCTTTTTCGCCGATTCCGAAAGCATCGTATTCATATCCGTAAATGCCCATTTTGACTTTATGATCAAGCCATTCCTGCAATCTTTCGCGGGGAAACATTCTATTGGCAGGGCACTTCGAATCGTTAAAAAGATGCTTGTAACAGCGGTCGTAGTTGCAATACAGAGTGGCTTCATCCACCGGAGCGATTTTGCCTTCTTTCGGATAATTGGCATAGGTGGAATAAGCCAGAGTACCATACGTATTCTGTTCTTTGCTGAGTTCCTTGGTATAATTGATGACTTTGGTCAGAAATTCATGGAAAGCGGACGACATATCCGGAAAATTCCGCTTCTTGCAGCGCTCGCACTGGCAAAGTTGCGCACTGTAGTCGGGAGCCGACATTTCAAAAAAAGTCGGCCCCATCTCATTGCTGAAAGCGGCAAATTGTCCGGCAATGATTTTGGCGGCTTCATCGCTGGTCCAGCATGGCACCTGATGCACTCTTTTGTCGCCGGCCAGCAAAAACATATCCGGGTTTTCCGCGCAGAATTTGATCAGTTCGGGCCGCTTCATCTCGATGCACAGGCTATGCCCGCTGTTCATGAGGCGGCCGCCGAGATCGACGCCCTCCTTTACCGTGTTCTTGAAGTAAGTCACATTTCCCAACGTGCTGACCCGGTTGCGGATCAGCCACGGTTTGGCCAGTGATGAAAGCGACAAGCCGCCGGTGCCACAGAGCGCATAGGTCCTCCGGTAAAAATCCGGCGCCGAATGAAAGCTCAGGCCGCTGAACTTCAGCTGTGGCTTTTCTGGAGGATAAATGCCGTCTTCCCCCGGCCAGAAATACCGGAACCCGATGTGATCCGTCAAAAAGGTGAACAGAGCGGAAACCGCCGCGGGGACATCGTATCCGGCGATATACAGGTTGCCACCCTTTTCCACGATGGAAATAGCGTCGACTTTATCCGCCGGAATTTTGAATAACGCTTCATTGGCCTTGATTTGCGGGTTGCTTGCGGGAGTCCCGAAAATAATGTCGTTTTTTCCTGCCTGATAACCGGCTGCGGTAATAACCTCGAATTTGCCTTCGCTGATTTTCTTCAGGTCGGCGGCCATGGCATTGGCGGCGGACTGTTCGCCTTTGGCGGCTTTTTCACCGATGACAATCCGGGTCGTCGGGGTAATCTCAAAGCCGAAAATACTCCCCGAAAATAGCAGCAATGCGATGCCCAAGGCACAAAAAATCCTCTTACTCATTTTTTCTCCGTTATATTTGGATGGTGATTTATATTTTAATAATACGTTTTTTTACCAGTCGCATGCCAGGCCGGCGTTACATTTTTGACAGGGTTTATCGGTGATACCCCCTGAATTGTTTCTGAATTGTAGTCCGGCCCACGGGTGCATATCGTTTGTGATACGGCTGCGGATGTTGGCGGAATTGCGGGTATCGACATGCAGATCGGCGTAAAGCAGCGGCACCGAGTGCTTATGGCGGAAGGAAATCACGCTTTCGCTGGTGCCCGTAGGATAGACCCGGCTGAAGCCGACTTTCTCATTGACCACACTGCTTTCAATCGCCGAGGCTTCGGTCAGAATCATAAGGCGACTGACTTGCTTGACCAACGAGGGCTTGGTCCGCCCGGTCCAGTAAAAATGACTATTCATACCATAACTTGTAACTTTCGACGCCGGAAATTTAGAGTCGGCTGCCGTTCCGGCGCCCAGATATCCGGTCGCTTCCCGGCACCAGAAAATTTTTTCCGGGACATTATTAACACTCCAGGTCTTCTCCGGAACCAGATAAGGATAAAGATATTTCGAGTAATGGTCTGGATTGCCGAACGGGTACCAATCGTCATAATCGGACTGGTACAGGCTGACCATCGCTCCGATCTGTTTGCAATTGTTTACGCAGTTGATACGGTTGGCGGAGGTCCTGGCGTTATTCAGCGCAGGAAGCAACATTGCCGCCAGGATCGCGATGATCGCGATCACAACCAGGAGTTCAATCAGTGTAAAATTTATTCTTTTTTTGTTCATATTTGAGCCCTCATTATTTGTCTGGAAATGGATTTTATACTATTTCTTTTGATTAATTCGCAAGGGAAATAATAACGGTAAAACGTTTTCGGATCATGCCGGGGATTCATCACTTTTTCCAGCAGATTGACGGCTTTGTAGCCGATCTGGTATTTGGGCTGCGCCAGCGTGGATAACGGCACGGCGGCGCTTGCGGATGCCGGGTCGTTGTCGAAACCGAGCAGCGACAATTCATCCGGTATGCGGATGCGGTTTTTCAAAATTTTATAAAGATCTATGGCATAGCTGTCGCTCACCGCGAAGATCGCGGTCGGGTAATCCGTGGCCTTCTTACGGAACAGGTGCAATATCGCCGCCGGCCCGATCACAACCTGAGGAAGCAGCGATTTTTTCAACATGAAATTATTGTACGCGGCAATACGGGCAAAAGTGGACGAGTTATTCGCATAATCACAGGCAAATACGATTTTTCGGTGTCCCTGTTCATAGAGATGAGCCATTCCCAGATGCACCGCGCTTTCGTTATCGGAGGAAACCGAATTGCATTCCAGATCGGTCGGCCAGTTGTCCAATAGAACCATCGGGTAATTCTTATGAACCAGTTCGCGCAGCACCTGTTGCATTTCCGGCGGATGGGAGGATACGACAATCATTCCGGCTGATTGTGCAGCGGCTTCCCGCAGCATTTTGTCCTCGAGGACCCGCGAGACCCAGACGTGTGATTTGAGCAACTCATATTTCTCGTGATCGAAGGCATCCTCGATACCGCGGGTAAAATCCGCCATGAATTCATCATCATGCCGGAAAGGAGAAAGAAATGTGATCAGCGGCCGCCTGCCGGGTTCGGTAACGCCATGCCGGAAATACGGAATCGGCTTCTGATAAGCTTTTTCGCGGCGGCCGACGAAGGTCCCCTTGCCGGATATCCGGTAAATCAAATCCAGATTTTCCAGATGCTCCAGAACCCGGCAAATCGTCATCCGGCTGACGTTCAATTCCCGAGAAAAATCCGGAATGGATGGCAGAGCGTCACCCTGGTACATGCCGCTATTGATCATGTCCAGGATCTTTCTCTTGACCATCAACTGTTTTTTCGGGAGTTCCATTTTTATTGTTACTCTTTACGCTCAAAATTAGTTCGATTTTATATTGCTTTACTTTTATTATATCGGATACCGCAGGCAAAAGCAATATTCGCCATTGGATAATAAGAGAAATTCGTAAAAAAACTCCGAAAGCTTTCTAAATCCTTTCTATTTTATGCAGAAAAGGATTTTCATTTTCAAAAATATACTTCGTCGAGAATTTTCCAATTCTCCAATTCACCGATTTCCTTATTCAACAACACATTTTCGAGCTTGTGGTTGACCTTTTTTTTATTGATAGCGCAATCGATAAAACAAAAGGAGAACGCAATGGAACTGATGACCGTCATCAGAAAAGCCGCGGGCGGAGAGCCCCTGACCGATGAAGAAAAAAGCTTCCTCGGCTCTTATCAGGTGCCGACACGTCCGGAATCGGAACGCAACCGGGAATTGACTGCCACCATCGAGCAGTTGACCGCAAAAATCGAGACTCTGGAAAACCAGAATCTGGCCGAACCGGATCGCCGTCAAAAAGAACTCACCCAACTCAAGAAAAATATCGAGCTCCTGACCCGCGAGCGGGACGGTCATCGCGACGAGCTCAACAAAATCAAATTCCGCAGCCAGGTCGCCGAGATCGCCGGTCATTATAACTTCAATGATCCGGAATATCTGGAATTTCTGGTAGGAAAAAGCCAGGTCGCCATCGACGATCAGGAACAGATCAAGGAATTCATGGGACGGGTCCGCGAAGAACTGCCCCGCCATTTCAAAATCGAACTGCGTCCCGGCAGCGGCAGCAATCCCGCTCCCGGTTCCGCCGCCGATTTCACCAACGCCCAACAATCCGGTGACGTGATGCAGATGCTCTGCCACGCCCCCGAAATCAAAAACTAGTTCCCCAAAAAAACAAAACCCAAAAAAAGGAAAATGGTATGACTCTCTACACCTACAGTTTCCAGGAAAAACGCCGTGATCTCTCCGACATCCTCTCCACTGTGATCAAGAATGAACCCCGGTTCATCTCCTGTTTCAAGCGGGTGGCCGACGCCGCTCAGCAGAAACACGAATGGCTCGAGGACCAGATCGCCGGACGTTCCGTCACCGTACAGGATATCGACGACAATGTGGCGACTTTCTCCGCTACCGATGCGGCCAAAGTCAAGGTCGGCACGTTGCTGGTCATCAAGGACGACTCCGCGTTGTTCCGCGTGGCCGCCGTCTCCGGAAGCGTCGCGTTCGAACTCGAACTGGTGGCCGCCAACGGCTCCGCCAAGACCCTCCCGGCCGCCGGCAATATCCTGAATATCGTCAGCACTCCGATTGCCGAAGGCAGTGTTACCGGCGATGGCGACGAAACCGCCCATCTCTCCGGCACGGCCTACAACTGCACCCAGATTTTCCGCAAGGATATCATCATCACCGGTTCCGCGCTCGCTATCAGCGTCAGCGGCAATGTCGACAATCAGCTCAACCGCCAGACCACTTTCGCCCTCGGCGAGCTCTCCCGCGACCTGAACCGCGTGGCTCTGTTCGGCCGCCGCCAGGAAAACGGCTCCACCGCCCGCGGTGAAATCGGCGGGTTGTATTTCTTCGCCGCCGCCAACGGTCTGAGCATTAATGCCAACAACAATATCCTGGATAGTTTCATCGTCAATGACGGCGCCCAGGCAGTACTCGGTGAAGGCGGCGTGCCGACTCAGATTCTCTGTTCGCCCGGACAGGCCCGTGTCCTTTCCAACGAATACAAGGACCGCCTCCAGATCGTCCGCTCCGACGACGCCCGCGGCGCCTATGTCGCAGTAATCGTCAACGATATCAACGGATCAACCATGACGATCATGGCCGACCCGGACATGCCGGATACCGAAGCTTGGGTCAATGACATCAATGGATTCGGTCTCTCCAATCTGCGCGGCCGCGCCATCAGCGACCAGGACGCCACCCCGAAAGGTTTCGACGGCGTCAAGCGCATGGCCCTCGGCGAGCTGACTCTGGAATTCAAGAACGCCAAACAGCGTCTCTGCCGGATTTACGGGCTGAAGTCCAGCGCTCAGGCTCTGGCCGCCATCCGATCCGCCGAATAATTGCCCTCTCTCCCTCCCTATGCTCCTCCCGCTACGGCGGGGGGAGCTCTTATTCAAACGAGGTTAAATATGATATTACTTGCAGACGCCGACGTGTATTTTCAAAACCATCTGGACGGCGCCAAATGGCAGGAGTTGGATGCCCAAACCCGGGAAGCCGCCCTGCGAATGGCTTCGCTGGATACCGCTGCCCGGCTTGGCCGGGAAACGATCGATTCATCCCGAATTTTTCAATTTTACGCGGCTTGCGAACAGGCTTTGTTCCTGGCAGCGGACGAATCCGGCCGCCGCAATCTTTTCGTCGAATCGGAACAGATCGAAGGTCTCGGCAGCCGCCGTTATCAAGCACCGCCCGAACAAGGCTGGTCGCCGCGCGCGCTGCGTTTCATCGAGTGCGAACTCAACCTATTTCCCCGCTTCGGACGCGGTTAACTGCTTGAACAGTTCCACAGAGTCCGCCACTCCCGCCGCCATTTTATCGAAGTCGATTTTGTCGAGATTGTCCTCGGCGGTATGGAGATAATAAAACGGATTTTTGTCGTAATACCAGATCGTCGGAATTCCGAGCTGGTAAAACGCCTTGTCGTCGCCACTGCAAACAGTCGACGGCACCACCGGATAGCGTTTCGAATACAGCGGGGGCAGTTTTTCTCCGTGCCCAACCTTGATGAATGGATCGCCGATCAGCAGCCCGAAATCATCGAAATTAAACAGCCAGCGGATATCCTCGCCTTTGTGACGCGCCACATAGTCGCCGCTACCCGGGGCCAAGCTTTCCGGAATGTATTCCTCCGCGCCGAACGCCGCAAAATCGAGATTCCAGCCGGGATTGATATCCTTGAGCAAGCGCGCCAGTTCCAATATCATGGCGGTGCCGCTGGCATTGTCGCCGGCGCCCTGAACCAGCGGCGCGGTGTCGTAATGTGCCCCGATTACCCCTTTGGGGCCGTTGCCGATCTGGCGGGCGATGACGTTGGCGGAAGTATGATCGAAACAGCGGGCGTCGATCCGAAGGCGGTAAGTATCATGCCGGTACCGGGCCAGCGCAAGCGCACCTTCCTGGGCTACCGCGCAAGTTCCGAGTTGTTTCAGGAAAGGCGAACGCTGGATTTTGGTGCTGGGAGCCAGGGCGGTGTGCTCATTGCTGATGAAAATCGCCGCTGCCGCGCCAAGGCGGTCCAACTCCTCCGCAATCTGGTTCCGGCCCATCACTTCGCTCGGGCCCGACCAGTATTCAAGCATGCATAAGCGTCCCTTCACCGGGAGCTCCGGGAGCTTGGGCAGGTCATGCTTGTTCAGCCACAGCAATTTATCCTCGATATCCACCCGGTTCGAGAAGAAACACGGGACAGCAACCGGAACGGCATATCCCCGGGTAACATTGATGAATTCAAATGATTTGAACTCCCAACCGCGAGTGGGATAGGTCTCCCGGACCACGTCATGTCCAACCGCACGGAATTCCTGTTCTATATAATCCATGGCTTCGGCCTCACCCGGCGCACCGACATGCTTCGAGCCGATGCGCAGGCAGAGTTCATTCATGTGCCGTTCCAGATTTTCCCTGATCTTGTCCATACCCAAAAACCTCATTTTGTTGGTAATTTCCATAATTATACAGTTGTCTTCTGCAAATGTAAATGGCAATACCGAGAATTAATTTGGCATTTCAGAGAATCCCGGGGGACCGATTTCGGGCTATAATAATGGCGTCATATATAGCGGCAAGCAGATAAAACCGTCTTTTTCCATGAGATCCTGGCTATGAAGAAGATAAGGCTTATATATCTGCTGAGCAAATTTATTGCGAAATTTCTGCAATGAGTTAAAGGTATAATTCTTCCCGGATTTTACCTCCAACGCCGATATATTGTGTCTGTTGGAGACTTTACTCTTGGAAACAAGAAAATCAATTTCCATTCTCTCGCCAACATCTTCACGATCCGCATTTGAGTAAAAATAAAGTTTATGGCCTTTTGCCGTCAGCATTTGCGCAACAATATTTTCCGTAATCATTCCTTCATTGATCTCTAAAGAACCGGCCAACAACTTTCGATAAATTTCTTCGCTGACAATACCGCTTTCATCAAATGCGTGACTGATTAAAAGTCCGGTATCGGCCATATAGCATTTTAAGGTCATCCGATCCATATTCAGCTTTAATCCGACACTCGGAATCGTCGAATTCCAACACATGTTGACAATCATGGCATCCGATAACCAGAAGAGGGCGTCTTCATAATCCCGTAACCGTGCATTTTTGGACAAGGAAGCCAGCTTAAAGCGTTTTTCGTGTTTCTGCAATTGGCCGGGAATTTCGTCAAAAATCGCTTCCACTTTTCGTTCATATCCCTTGGCATGCTTAATAATGTCCGCACGATAAAGAGTCAAAATATCCCTCTTGATTGCATCGACTTTTTCAAAATCACGGGTGCTGACATACTCCTGAACCGCCTGGGGCATTCCGCCAACAATCAGATATTGTCTGAAGTAATCCATGGTTTTGCGGTGCATCATCTGTCCTAACGGTTGCGATTTTTCAAAACATTGCGCAATAAACGGCATCAATACTTCATTATCGACAGCCCACAAAAATTCTTCAAAATCCAGCGGATACAATTTTATATGGCGTTCTTCGGAAGGAATGACGATATCGCTCACATTTGCATTGATGGACATAAGAGATCCGGTTTCAATGAAATCATAGCGTCCATCCGCGACAAGGTATTTAATGGCAGCCCGAGCACGGGGAAACAATTGAACCTCATCGAATATAATAAGCGATTCATGTTTGTGGAGCCGGACATTGAAATATGCGGAGAGGTAAGAAAAAAATGTGTCCAAATCATTCAGATAATGTTCAAAGAGTTCTTTGATATCTGAAGCAATATTATTGAAGTCGATCAAGATGTACGACTTGTATTCCCGTTTGGCAAATTCTTCAACAATAAAACTTTTCCCTACCCGTCGAGCCCCATCCAGCAACAAGGCGGTTCGGCGAGCATCATTTTCTTTCCATGCCAGTAACTGAGCATAAATTTTGCGTTTCATAGTCCACTCCAAACAATAAAATCACGTTTTCAAGACATCTCAATACATAATATTACACGTTTTCAAGATATTTCAACAAGCCATATCGCACGTTTTCAAGATATTCACAAACTCCGAGTGTTCATATGATGGAGATGGGGGCGGGCGCCAATATGGGAGAAGGGGGGAGTGTTCTCCCCCAATGGGTCAGGACAGGGGCAGGACGATCCGGAAGGATGAACCTTGGCCCAGTTTGCTGGAAACTTCCGCCACTCCGTTGTGAACTTGAGCGATATGCTTGACGATCGCCAATCCGAGACCGGTCCCGCCAAGCTCGCGGCTGCGTTCTTTGTGCACCCGGTAGAAGCGTTCAAAAATCCGCTCCTGGTGTTCCGCCGCGATCCCGATGCCGAAGTCACGCACTTCGATCACCGCATGTTGCTCCCGACGGGTCAAGGAGACTTCGATCTTGGAACTGCAACTGTAGGCAATGGCGTTGTTGATCAGGTTGATAACCGCCTGTTCCAGCAGTTGAGCGTCAGCCTGAATCGTCAGCGCAACATTTTCTTTGATAATGAGCTCAACCTCGGCCTGTTCGGCTTTCTGGCGGCACAAATTCACCGCATTCACCAGCATGGAGTCGAGTTTCACTTCAAAAAACTCCTGAGTCTGGTCCAGATGTTTGCGCTCGATCGCTGCCAAGCTCAAAATATCCTGAATCAAAGCATTCAGGCGGTTGGACTGGGACAGGATCAGACTGTGCAGTTTTTCGGTTTTGGCCCGGTCAAGCGAATCGACTTCCAGCAGGGTCTCCACCGCTCCGATGATGCCGGTAAGCGGCGTCCTGATTTCATGCGAAACGTTGGCGATGAAATCACTGCGGAAAGATTCCAGCTTGCGAAGATTCGTCAGATCGGTAATGGATACCAGAATGAACGGGTTGTCCATTTCATGAATCAGCCGTCCTTTGACCAGCAGCGTATAATCAACCTCGCCGCGCTTGAAGGTAAGTTCACGCTCGAAACTCTTGCCGCTTTGCCGGGTTTCATTGACCAGCTGCAGCAATCCGTTGATTCCGGAGCGGGCAATGTTGAATTTGGCTTTGGCGCCTTTGATCCCGAAAAGATTGACCGCGGCGGTATTGTACCGAAGCGCATCACCGTCCGAAGAAATCAGCAGAACCGCATTGCTCATCGAATCCAGAATAATCTGTTTTTCGTTGCGTTCGCTGACCACGCTGGCCAACTGACTTTTCAGTTGATCGGTCATATTGGAAACGCCACAGGCAAGGTCACGGAGAATCCCCTGAGGGGGAATTTCGATGGCGGTATCAAGGTTGCCGGCAGCGATTTCACCGACCGCGTCCTGGAGCGCCAGCAAAGGAGCCCGGACCCGGTTCAAGATGTAAAGCATGAGCAAGCCGACCAGGGCCGCTCCCAGAAGCAATGCCAGTCCCATATTGAACTCGACATGGGCCACCGCCCGTGAAATACGGTTGGTGGAAACCGCGGAACGAAGCACGTACACGCCTTTGTCCGTATTGATACGTTCGGCATAGTAGATCATCCATTTATTGAGACTTGCGCTGTAGCGCACGGCGCCGGCGGGGGCGCCTTCCATGGCGGCTTTGACTTCTTCCCGGTCCAGATGGTTGCTGAGCATATCCGATTTTTCAAAAGAGTCGGCGATGACGGTCCCCTTCGAGTCGATCAGGGTAATCCGCAGGCTGTCTTTCTTGAATTCCCGGCAAAACTTTTCGGCTTCCGCCAGCCTGCCTTCATTCAACATTCTGGTCAGGGCCATGGATACCGTCCGGGTATGCTGGGCGATATTATCCTTGGCATCCTGATAATAAGATTTCTTGAAATAACTCAACTGCCAATAAAAAATCCCGGCAAATGCCACCACGACAAAGGCGATGACCACCGGCAATGCAAATAATATTCTATCACGTTTATCCATAACTCAGACCTCAGCCTTGAACCGGTAACCGACTCCGCGCACAGTTTCGACATTGCTTCCCCACTCACCCAGTTTGCGGCGCAGATTGACAATCTGGACATCGATAGCTCTGGCGGTGACCGGATAGTCCTCGCCTTTGAGCTGAAAAATAATCTGATTGCGGGTGTAGACGCGCCCGGGATGCGCCATCAGCAGCTTGAGAATTTCAAACTCGCTGACCGTCAAATCGAGCTGCCGTCCTTCCAGTTTGGCGACATGCCCATCACTGTTGATGAGCATCCCCTTGCGGAAGATCTCCGAGGTATTGGACGTTTCGGACGCCTGCCGGAGCTGGGCGTTGATCCGCGCCACCAGGATTTTGCGGCTGAAAGGCTTGGTGATATAATCACTGGCACCGAGTTCCAACCCCAACACTACGTCTGACTCCTCGCTTTTGGCGGTGAGCATGATGATCGGAATATGGCGGGTTTCTTCCTTGGCCTTCAAGCGCCGGCAGACGTTCAGCCCGTCGATGCCCGGCAGCATCAGGTCCAACAGGATCAGATCCGGCAGCTTGGCCTCGGCCAGTCTCAGGCCGTCTTCGCCGTTGGCGGCGGTGTAAACCGTGGCATAGCCGGCCATTTCCAGGGTCATGCTCACCAGCTCACGGATCACCTGTTCATCTTCGATCAGCAATATCTTTTCTTTTGCCATTATTTTACTCCATCATGCGCATGGCGGACTATTTTTCCGTGTTCAAGGTAGATTACATCTTCACAAATATTGGTTGCGATATCGGCAATCCTTTCCAGACAGCGCGAAATAGTCAGACAACTCATATAGTACCCTGCCTCCTGAGGGTGTTTCAGAATCATCGCCTCGACTTTGCCGTAGTTATCATGATGAATCTGGTCTACTTCGTCGTCCAGACCGATTACTTCGGCGGCCACGATGACGTCATGATAAGCCAGGGAATCCAGAGATTTTTTCAGCATACCGCAAGCCTTATCTACCATATCACTGAAATCGAATTTTTCAATATTGCAATTCCGGTATGCGGCCATTCCCGACGTTCTTTCGGCAATATTCACCGCCAGGTCGCCGACGCGCTCGATTTCATTGTTGACTTTGAGGAAGGTAATGACTTGGCGGAGATCGCCGGCCACCGGCTGATAGAGCGCCAGGATTTTCAGGCATTCTTCCTCGATCCGAATTTCGCAATCATTGATTACGGCGTCGTTGGCGATCACTTTGCCCGCCTCGGCGATGTTGTTGTTTTCCACGGCTTTGATCGCTTGATAAACCGCATGTTCCGCCTGAACGGCGATTTCGGTAATCATGCTTTTGAGATTGGCCAGTGCTTTGAGAAAGTGTTCTTTCATTTTGTTACATGCTCCCGAATCAGCCGAAACGGCCGGTGATATATTCTTCAGTTTTAGGGTTGACAGGATTGGTAAAGATTTGCGAAGTGCTGCCGAATTCAATGATCTTGCCCTGATAAAAGAATGCGGTGGCGTCGCTGATTCGCGCCGCCTGCTGCATATTGTGGGTCACTATCATGATGGTGAACTTCTGCTTGAGCTCGACCATCAGCTCTTCAATTTTCAAGGTGGCAACGGGGTCGATGGCGCTGGTCGGCTCGTCCATCAACAGGATTTCCGGCTCCGCCGCGATCGCCCTGGCGATGCAGAGGCTCTTCTGTTGGCCGCCGGAAAGCGCGAGCCCGCTCGACCGGAGCTTATGCTTGACCTCGTCCCACAGCGAAGCGGCGCGCAACGCGTGCTCGACGTGTTCGCCGATTTCGCTCTTGGAAAGGTTGAAATGCAACTTCAACGGATACGCCACGTTGTCGAATACCGACATGGGGAACGGCGTCGGCTTCTGGAAGATCATCCCGACTTTGCGCCGGAGTTCCAACAAGTCGATATTGCGGTCGAGGACGTTGACTCCGTCGATCAGGAGCTCGCCGGTAACCTTCTGTTCCCGGTACAATTCATAAATGCGGTTATAGATCCGCAGGTGGGTCGATTTGCCGCAGCCGGAGGGCCCGATCACCGCGGTAATACTGTTGGCCTCGATGTCGATATTATTGTTGAATAATGCCTGATGAGCGCCATAGAAAAAATTCAAATTTCTAGCTGATATTTTAATGTCCATGTTTTTTATCCCTGAAAATTATTCTGGTGCCGAGGTTAAGCATCAGTACCAGCAAAGTAATCACCAACGCCGCGCCCCAACCGGCCTGGTGCATCGATTCGAACGGCGAATTCGTCGAATACTCGGTTATCAGAACCGGCAAGTTGGCGGTGGGGCCAGTAAAATAATCGGTCGGCCAACTGTCGGAGAACATCGCGGTAAAAAGCAGCGGCGCGGTCTCTCCGCTGACCCGGGACAATGCCAACAGGATACCCGTCAGCAGGCCCTTGCGGGCGGAGCAGCACACGATATGCAAAGTGGCGCGCGTCCGGGTCATCCCCAGCGCCAGCGCCGATTCACGCAGGGTATTCGGCACCATGGCCAGCATGTCCTCGGTGGTACGCATAATCAGGGGAAACATGATGATCCCCAAGGCCACCGAAGCGGAAAATCCGGAGAAATGACCGGTCGAGACCACCAGCAGGGTATAAACGAACAACCCTACCAGAATCGACGGCATTCCCATCATTACATTCGCGGAAAAGCGCAGGATTCCGCTGATTTTGCTGCTGTCTTTGTATTCGGAGAGATATATTCCGGCGGCAATGGCCGGAGGCACCGCAACAATCACCGCTCCCAGGGTGACCATAATCGTACCCAATATGGCATTGGCGATACCGCTGTCCGGAATCCCATAAGGCTTGGAGGGATTGATAAAAAATCCCGGTACCAGCGCCTGGTATCCCTTGAGTATGACACTGCCGAGAATCCACAGCATCAGCCCCACGGACAGAACGACCGCGGCCACGGAGAAAATCTTCACCAGCCAATCGAACGATTTGCGGAAGAACATTGTTTTACGAGCCGGCATCAGCGTTTTTCTCCTCTTTTAACGGTGGTGGCATGCAGATAATACTGCGCGAACACCTGGATTCCAAATGAAATCACCAGCAGGATCAACCCCAGAGCAAAAAGCGAACTTTTCTGCAGCCCATCCGCTTCGGCGAAATTGTTGGCCAGGGTCGAGGAGATGGTGGTGGCTCCGGCGAAAATCGAACCCGGTACTTCCATCAGGTTGCCGATGACGAACAACACGGCCATCGTTTCCCCCAGCGCCCGGCCCAATCCGATGAAAACGCCGCCCAGTATCCCGCGGATACCGTAACGCATGACGATATCCCACGCGGTTTCCCAGCTCGTACAGCCCAGCCCGAAGGCCGACTCCCGCAGCATGGGGGGCGTCATTCTGAACGTATCGCGCATGATGGCGCAAATGTATGGCAGAACCATCAAGGCCAGGATCAGCCCGGCGGTCAGAAGCCCGAAGCCGTTATAATCTTCGCCGATAAACGGCACTTTGCTCAGTTTCAGGGTATCGGCCAGAAACGGCTGAACATAATTTTGCATCAAAGGAACCAGAATGAACAATCCCCACATGCCATAGATGACACTGGGGATCGCCGCCAGCAGATCGGTGGCATGACTGAGGATGCCGCCGACCGCCGGATGGGCGTCCACCAGATACAGCGCGGCGGCGAAAGCCAACGGCAGGGCTATCACCAGCGCAATGACGGTGGTAATCAAAGTGCCCGCGATACTCGGCAAGGCTCCGTACTGATTCTCCCCCGGGTTCCATTGGCTTGAAATCAGAAACTTCAAGCCAAAGTGACTCCAGGTGTCATAGGAACCGGCGAAGAGCTGGATAAAGAATCCCAGCATCAGCACCCCGATCACGCAGGCACATCCCAAACAGGTCCATTTGAAAATGGTATCTATTCGTGAAACATTCATTATTTAAACACGGCGTCCTGAATTAATTTGACGACATTTTCGGGAACCGGCACGTAGTTCAACTTTTTGGCCGCGGTCATACCGCTGGTAAAGCACCAGTTGAAATAATTGATCAGCGCGGTTCTGGTTTCCGCCGGACAATCGCGGCGCATCAGAATGTAAGTCACCCCGGTGATCGGCCAGGAATCGTCGCCGGGCTGGTCGGTCAGGACCATATAAAATCCGGGAGCGTTGTTCCAGTCGGCGTTGGCGGCCGAAGCGGAGAAACTGTTGCTGGTCGGAGCGATGAACTTGCCCGCGGCATTTTCCAGCTTCACGGTGGTGAGTTTCGCTTCCACGGCATACGCATACTCGGTATAACCGATGCCGCCCTTGACCTTGCTGACGTTGATGCAGACACCGGGGTTCTTCTGAGCACCGATACCGACCGGCCAGTTTACACTGGAACCACAGCCGACCCGGTCGGCCCATTCCTTCGAAATCTTGGTCAAGTAGTTGGTGAAGATGAAGCTGGTACCGCTGGCGTCGGCACGGCGGATCACCGTGATTTTCAGCGACGGCAGTTTCACGCCGGGGTTCTGCGCCTTGATTTCCGGAGCATCCCAACTGGTGATATTACCCAGGAAAATGTCGGCCAGGGTCTTGCGGTCAAGCTGGAGGGCGTCGGATTTCACCCCGGGGATATTGACGATCACTACTACACCGCCGGTCAGCATGGGAAACTGCTGCAGTTGATCCTTGTCCTGCTCTTCCTTGGTCAGCGGATTGTCGGTCCCGGCGAAATCGATGGTCTTGGAACGGATCTGATTGATACCGGCCCCGGAACCGAGGCTCTGGTAGTTGACCTTGACGTCCTTATTGCTCTGTCCGTAAGTATAAGTCCAGTGCTGGTAAACCGGAGCCGGGAACGACGCCCCCGCTCCATTCAGGGTGGTCTCGGCCACGGCGACTGCCGCCAGTCCGGCCAGGACCATAGTCATAATCGTTTTACTTTTCTTCATGGTTGATTTCTCCTTTTTCGTTATTAGGGGATTTGGTATCTAAAATTGATTTGCTTCTTTCATCATCCAGCAGATATTGCCGGAACCCGTATTTATTGTACTTGGCGTCGCGGCTGGTGATCTTGCCGATTTCCTCGATTTCCTTCATATCGGCTTCGTTGATCGGAGCGTCCGGACCGGTGAATTCGCACTCGGCGACCACCACTACCCGGGACTTCTTGGTCGATTCGCGTTCGGTGGAGAACAGGAATCCGATCAGCGGCAGATCTTTGAGAATCGGTACCCCGCTGACGTCGTTGACGACCTGGGTCTTTTCGATCCCGCCCAGATACAAACGGTTCAGCCCGGTACCCAGCATCACTTTCTGGCTGGTTTCGTATTTGCTGCTGCGGATAGCTCCGGCGGAGGTATAACCGAGCATGGAAATAGTCGACACCTTAAGTTCCAGTACGGCCGCTTTGGCGGTAATCGAAGGGGTGATTTCCAGTTCAAATTTGAATGCGTTGTTATCCGGCTTGATGTCAACCGAATTGCCGTGTTCCCCCTCGCCTGGTTTGCTGGCGATCTGTTCCAGGTGAGCGTACATGGTGCCGGTGGTGCGCTTGATTTTGCCGGTATTTCCGTTGCGGACTGCCAGTTCGCCGCTGTTGATGATCTTGGCTTTGCTTTTTGAGACCAGAAAGTCGAGAAACTTGGTATTCCAACGGGGTTCGAAGTTGAAATAATTGTAGTTGACCGTACCGTCCGGGCGGATCGGGGCGACGATATCCCGGATGTTGTAGTTGCGGCTGAAATCCGCTCCGGTACTGAAAAGCTTGTAGCCTTCGTTGTTTTTCCACGACTGGAAGTCCAACCCCAGCATACCGTCGTTTTCGGCGTCCAATTCATAAACCGTGCACTTGATCTTGATTTCCGGATGGACCACGTCGTAAACCTTCAGCATCGCCTCGATGTTCTGCCGGGAATAAAGCGCGGTATTGAAAAATAGACAGTTGAGATCTTCGTCCAACTCAATTTTATCCTTGCCGCCGATCAATTCCACGGTGTCGTTGGAAACATTGGCGCCGACCAGCTTGATCATCGGCAGCAATTCCGAGGCCGGGCGGTTGGAGGGGAAGTAGATATACTTGGGCTGACCCGACGAATTCATGATTTTCGGCTGATCGAGTTTGTCGATCAGCGTGTCGATTCCCACGCCGTTGGTGTGGTCGCGAAAGCGGTAATCTTCCGCCGATACGATCAGGATGCCGGTGCCGTCGCTGAACTTGATGCACTCCACTCCTGTCTGTACAAACATCTTTTCTTTCGCCGCGTTGGTCTTGCTGTAAACGTTGTAATAATTGGGATTTTCCCGTCCTTCTGCATTATTGTAATCCACCCGGTGGGCCTGGACGATTTCACGCAGATAGGGACGGATTGAATACGGGTCGGCGTGCTTCAGGACATAAGTTTTGGTGATGATTTTCGGGTCGTTGTTATCGCGGATGAAGTGCACGGTACCAGTGTCTTCCTTGATGTTCAACCGCAGTTGGGTCTGGACGTTGGACGGGAAGTAAGTCGGGTTATGATTTCCGGTCGGCAACTGGTTGGCGCAAGCGGCCAGCGGCAGCAACGGCAGGATATATTTCAGTCTTTTCATCAGTTAATCTCTTTATTGGTGTTTTGGAATAATTCGGGTACTGATACCAGCTTGCCCGAGATTTCGTTGATATCCTGGTCGGGATGGGTCATTTCCGCCTGTACCGCCAGGTAATAATATATTTTTTCCTTGCTCTTGGTCGTGGTCCCGAAAATATATTTCAAGATCGGCAATTCGCAGAGGAAGGGAACTCCAATGGTCTGCTCGACTTCCTGTTCTTTTTCCCATTTGGCCAAGAGCTTTTCGCGACTGGTCCGGATGTTCAACGAACTTTCGGCCGACGATTCTTCGTAGAGCTCATCACCGACATTGTTGCGTTCCACCACATTTTTCATGCTCAGCGAATAACTGAAATTCACCACACCCGACTGCTTCAGGTAGTCCTGTTTCGCATAATCCATCAGGCCATCCTTGTTCTTCTCGCCGTTCATCGAGATTACCGGCTTGGTTACCTTGAGCACGATTTTGTCGTTGTTGGAGGTCTTGACGGCGCTGGCAAATTTCTTATCCTTGGTCAGGTTCTGGAAATCGGGAGTGTATTCCAAGGTCACCGTATTGTTATTAAGCAGCGTCACTCCGTTGCTGGAAGCCATCCGTGCCTTGCCGTTCTGCTGGAGAATCCGGACGAACGAAAAGTCGAAACTCGGGGCAAACATGAAAAATCCGTAAGGCCCGAACGCCGATTCCAGCGCGGTCCCTTCCATGAACTTCATACCGACGTCCAGCAGGTTCAAGCCGGGGCCGTTCTTCCAGGCCAGATAGTCAATTCCAAGGTCGAGCAGGTCGCTTTCGCGGACTTCATAAACTTTCAGGGCCAACGTCACCTGCGGCAGCGGGCGATCCAGCCAGGCGAGATATTTTTTCAGGTCTTTGTCTTTGTTGATCGAGTCTTTCCAGTAAATCAGATTGGCGGCACTGTCAAAAGCCACCGAGGCGTCCTGATTGGCGCCTTCGTCGGCGTTGGAGGGAATCCCGGCCTGGACCATGATTTCCATCATCCTGGCGCTGGCACGATATCTCGGGGTATAGACGCTCCGGACAATGCCGGTACCTTCCACCGGGGATTCACGGTCAAGTTTGGAGACCATATCGTCGACATACGGCATCATCTCGACGGGGCAACTGACACTGACAAACTGCTTGTTAGCGGCGGAATAGTTAATGCGGTCCACCGTGCTGTTGATGGCGTAGCGTTTGACCGCGCCGAGGATGAACGGGACCAGGTCGTTGGCTTTGCGGTTTTTCAGTTCGTAGATTTTCGACACCATATAATTTTGGGCGTCGTCCTGAACCAGGCGAATTTTCTGGACTCCCGGCTCATCGGCCATGACCCCTGCGGTCATAGCGACTGAAGCCGCACCAAGCAGTATTGCTTTAAATTGTCTCATGATCATTTTGTCTTTAAACCTTTCCTAAGTTATCGTGGTTTATACTACTAAGATACTCCACGAATGTTTAGAAAATGTTAAGACAAGGTCAATCTTTGGTAAATATTATCCTACTTAAAGAAGCGGACCCGTCAGAATGGTCTGACGGGTCCGAGGAGAGTTTGAACTGAGTATAATTCTACTCTTTGAAGAAGCGGATCAGCCTTGCCACGTGCGCGGCACAGGCGTCGGTGATCGGGTCCATGAATTTGTCGATCGGTACGAATTTGCCGTCGAGCTCGTTGAGCTGCTGACGGGCGGTTTTCAGGAAGGTATCCTGAAATTCGGTCGCCACGTTGATTTTGGCGATGCCGCAACGGATCACTTTGCGGACTTCTTCCAGCGGCGTGCCGGAACCGCCATGCAATACCAGCGGGAGTTCGGGAAGCCGGTCGGCAATCGCCCGGCAGCGTTCCACGTCGATTTTCGGTTCGCTCTTGTAATATCCGTGCGCGGTGCCGACGGATACCGCCAGCGCGTCGACGCCGGTGGCACAGGCGAATTCGTAGGCTTCGTCCGGCTCGGTCAGCGCGGTTTCGTCGCCCATGGCCACATGGCCGATTTCGCCCTCGACCGAAGCGCCGAACGACTTGGCGTAGTCGGCGCAGAATTTCGTCAACTTGACGTTTTCATCGTAGGACAACCGCGAACCGTCGAACATCACCGAGGTATAGCCCCAAGCCAAAGCATTCTTGACCTGCTCCACCGTTTCGCCGTGGTCGAGTTGCAGCGCCACCGGCTGGTTGCAGCGATGGGCCATCCGGATCAGCGCCCCGGCGTAATCATAAGCCTTGTCCGAGTTGAACATCCGCATATAAAGCTGAATGATCACCGGGGATTTTTCCTGTTCCGCCGCCTTGATGATCGCGGCGGCGGTTTCGTAATTCGCCATGTTGAACGCGCCGATGGCGCGCTTTTCCTTGCGCGCCGCCGGCAATATTTCCTTTGCAGTTACCAGTGCCATATTACAGGCTCCTCTCCGCCAGTTCTTCCAGCGTGATTACGTTCAGTTTGGCGTATTTGCCCAGGACATAACGGGTATAGGGCGAAGCCGTTACCAACAGGTCCTTCTTCGGATTGTCGGCACGCGACGCCACCCGTTCGGCCAGTTTTTTCACCAGGCATTCATTGAGCAGCGGCAGTACAATCGCGCCTTCTCCGGCACTGTACGATTCCTCGTTGTTGGTGCCGAACGGCTTGACTTCCACACCGAGTTCCTTGAGCAGGGCGTGCGGATACGGATAGTCGCCGACATAATTTCTCAGGAAATCGCTTTCCAGATAATATACGGCGGTCTTGGCCGGTTTGAATTTCTTTTTCAGGCTCATGATGAATTCAGAAGTATGCATCACTTTGACGTTCAGTTTGATGCCGTACTCCTTGTAATCATTGACCAGCGCATCGTAAGCGGCGGGGTTGGCAACCACCAGGGTCTTGGCTTCCAGACCGTTGACGAAAGCGGCGAATTTTTCCGCCACGGCTTTCGAGCGTCCCACGAAACCCAACGTCCGCAACACCTTGCCGATGCAACCGCCGCTGATGGTCCGGTATTTCTTCCCGGCCAGTTTGGCGAACGCCTTACTGATTTCCGGGGTTTCCTTGGTATAGCGGTCTTCGAAAAACAGCACGTCACCGGTTCCTTTCACCGTCCATTTGGCGGTTTTCTCGAATTCATCCGCGATATTTTTGACATTTTCCGGAACCAGCCCGGCTTCGACAATATCCTGGCGGGCGGCCAGAATCAGGCCGTTTTCTTCGTAGTGGCTGACACAGTGATAGGTGCACGCCTTGCTCAAATCCGCGTCATAGATCGTCCTGATGAAGTCGCAGTTGGCCAACTCTTCGGGTTTGTTGGAAATCGTGTACATGCTGGCGGCGCGCACCCGGGGGGTGTCCGCTTCCCGGAAAGTTACGTTTGCCACGCCCGACAGATGGCGGCACATGAAGCAAAAACGGCAGTTTTTAATGGCATCTTCGTATTTGAATATATTCATGATTTAGACTCCTTTGAAACCCATCTTGCCGGGGTTCATGATATTGTTCGGGTCAAGCTGTTTCTTGATTCCTTCGAGCACCGGCATCGCGGGGCCGTACAGTTCTTTCATCAGCCGTCCGAGCTTCAAGCCCACGCCGTGATGTTCGTTGATCACACCGCCGTTGGCCATGGCCGCGCGAATCGCCATATCCCAGACCTTATTATAGAGCTGAGTAGCTTCACGCGGATCGGCCGGGGCCTCCGGGAAAATGAAACGCGCATACAGCATACAACCCCATTCGTACCAGTGCGAGAAATGACCGATGAAACGAGCTTCCGGGAAATTCTCGTTGACCACCTTCTTCATCGCCCAGTAAACTTTTTCGATATCGGTGAAAGTCGCCACCGTGTCCAGCGTGCCAAACGCCTGCGGCAGATGGAACATGTACGGCGGATAGAAGAACTTGTATTTATTTTCCCACCAGAGCTCGCCGCCCTTGCTGCCGAGGTCCTTGCCTTTCAGCTTCTTCATGATCTTCATGCCTTCGGCCATTTCGAAATCGACGATCTTCTCGTAGCCGTCGAACCCGAAAACCAGGTAAGCGCCCTCGGCATCCAGCCCGAGAACACGCTTGACGTGATGCTTGGTTTCTTCTTCGTCATACAAGCGGATGGCACAGGGACGCAGACGGCTGCGCATCAGTTCGGCACCGGCGGTCATGGCGGAGTGCATGTCTTTGAAGAGGTAAGCACGGAATTTGCGGGCTTCCGGTACCGGATGGATTTTCATCGTGACTTCGGTCATGACACCGAGTGTGCCTTCGCTGCCGAGGAAGAGCATCGTCAAATCCGGGCCGGACGCGTGGCGCGGCACCGGCAACGTGCGGATGATTTCACCGGTCGGAGTGACGACTTCCAGCGACATTACCATATCTTCGATTTTGCCGTATTTGGTCGAAAGCACGCCGGTCCCGCGGTGAGCCAGAAAGCCCCCGATGGTGGCGCAGGCGATCGACGCGGGCAGATGCATGGTGGAGTAACCGGCTTTGTTGACTTCCCATTCCAGGTGCCGGGCGTTCATACCGCACTGACAGCTTACAGTCAGGGATTCCGTGTCGATTTTGATCAGATTGCACATCCGTTTCATGTCGAGGACGATACCGCCGTAGATCGGCAGCGCGCCGCCCTGCGAACCCGAACCGCCGCCCCACGGCACTACCGGGATATGATAGTGGTTGGCGATCTTCATGACTTTGGCAACCTGTTCGGTGGTGCCCGGATAAATGATGAAATCCGCCTTTGGCGTGGTCATGCCGCGGTCGTGCCACATTTCCGGAATCCAGTAATAATCGATCGAGTGCCCGAGCTTATCCACCTCGCGGATGCTGACGTACTCGTCGCCGACGACGTCGATCAGCTCCTGGCGGATCATTTCGTAGAGAAAGTTCTCCCGTGATACCAACATTGTATTACCTCCTGTTGATCAGCGCTGCCGGTAAACCGGCGCCAGCGCATCATGTATTTGCTTATAGGTTTCAAATAAGGCCGCGTACTGCTCCGCCCGGCCGGGGTCCGGAGTCAATTCACGGTCGATATGCAGACATTTGGCAACCGCTTCGCGGCTGTCCTGAAAAAAACCGATCCCGGTCCCCGCCAGCAGCGCCGCGCCGAACGACGCGTCGCCGGGCGACGGAACCATCACCGGCAGATTGAAAACATCGCTGACGATCCCGCTCCATAACGGACTGCGGGCGCCGCCGCCGATCAGGAAAATCCTTTTCACCGGCAGTTGCATTTCCTTGATCAGCCCGTAACAGTCAAGCAGCGAAAAGGCCACCCCTTCCAGCAAGGCCCGCATGAAATCGCCCTTGCCCGAAGAAATCGACAGCCCGGTGAAACTGCCGCGCAGTTTCGGGTCCCAATACGGCGAACGTTCCCCCTGCAGATAGGGGTGGAAGATCACGCCGTTGGCGCCGACCGGGGATTTCCCTGCCAACTGGTCCATTTCCTTGTAACCGGCCTCGCCGAGAACATCGCGGAACCAGCGCTGGCACAGCGCCGCCGCGTTAGTAGCGGAAACGGTATACCACATGCCGGGAATCACGTGCGAATAAGTCAACGTCGTGGGATAAGGATGCGCTTCGGCGGTCATTACGTTGACATTGCCGGCGGTCGCCAGCTTGACGATACAGTCGCCAGGCTCCACCGCCCCTGCCCCATAATCCTCCACCGCCGAATCCGAGGTACCGCAGATCACCGGAATACCGGCCGGAATGCCGGTCGCCGCCGCCGCTTTCGCGGAGACTTCGCCGACCCGGTCGGTCGGCTTGACCAAGCGCGGCAGTACCGCGGGGTCAACCCCGGCCAACGCGGCCAATTCATGCGACCAGCACTGGTTCTTCATGTCATAAAACAGCGTTCCCTGAGCCTCGATATAATCGGTTACCGCTACACCGGTCAGCAGATATCGCACGTAATCTTTGACGAACAGCATATGCCGGGTTTTCGCCAGAACCTGCGGTTCGTTGTTTTTCAGCCAGAGCATTTGCGGCAGTGTCCAGGTCGGAGTCGGCATCTGATAAGCAGTGGCGAAAATTTTATCGCCGTGATTTTCCTTGAGCCAGGCGCACTCTTTGATACTGCGCTGATCGGTCCACATAATGGTGCGCCGGAGCGGCTTCATGTTTTCGTCCAGCAGCACCGCATTGTGAGTCGAACCGTCGAAAGAGACCGCTTTTACCGCGCTCAGGTCCAGCTTCAGCTTTGCCAGCGCCTTACACATGGCATTGAACCAATCGCCGGGGTCCTGTTCGGACCAGCCGGGATGCTCGTAATGCGTGGTATACTCCACCGACGCCTCGCCCAGCAGCAAGCCGGTTTCATCGATGGCCGTAACCTTGCAACCGCCGGAGCCGAAATCTATGCCCAGTAATATGCTCATATTTATTTAACCCAGTCGTGTTCGGGATCTTTGAACGAAATCAAACCGCGGTTGACCTTGCCGCACATGGTCCACAGATAATACATCTCGTAGCCCGGCGCGCCGCAAAGCGGATGGAATCCCTCGGCAATCGCCACCGTGTCGTTGTTCTTAACGGTATAAGTTTCATCGATCCGGCCGTCCGGCGTATAGACTTTCTGAATGCCGAAACCGTTGCCGGGATTGAAACGGTAGAAATAAGTTTCTTCCATATCGATTTCGCCGGGCAGGTTGTCGATATCGTGGCGATGCGGCGGGTAGCCCGACCAGTTGCCGGAGGGAATCATCCCTTCGCCGATATAGAAATGCTCGGAGTCGAATTTTTCATCGATCATGATGGTGGCGTTCCGCATGAAATTGTCGCGGCCGATCACGATGCCGCGGGTCATTTCCGGAGTGATCACGCAGGGCTTGGCGGTGTCGCGGCTCGCCGGGGCTTCATTCAAAGCGAAATCCATATCGGTCAACGCGGTCACCCGGTATTTGGTCCGGCGCGGCAGATAAACCGCGAACGGCTTGCCGGAGAAGACGTCTTTGCGTTCGCCGACTTCCGGGAAATCGAATCCCGCGCCCTTGACCGCGCATTTGCCGCCCAGGATCACCAGAGCGGCTTCAAATTCGCCGGTGTCGCCTTCGTAAACTCCGCCCTTGTCCAATTGTACGATCCCGAAACGCGTCAGGACCATGTTGTACTCATTCACCCCGAAAACCGGGTTGTAGCCGCTTTTGACTGTGGTTTTGATCAGCAGATTCATCATTTCACCTCAATTACTTCGATATTCATCAGTTTGCACAACTTCTTGAGTTCATCGGCGATGTCGCCGTGAATCAGGGAGTAGTGATGCTCGAATCCCTGTTCGATCACCGTTTCGCGCAGCTTGTCGGAACCGGCATCGAACTTGATGTTGAGCGGATTGCCGCGCAGAACCTGCTCGGTATCGACCGCGGTACCGGTGGCGATCAGCATCCGGTAAGCGGTGCCGTCGAGATTTTCGCCAAGCCGCGCCAGCGTTACCCGGCCGGGCTTGAGCGGAAATTCATTGGTCAACCCCTTCTTGCCGCCGCCGTCGATGATCGAACTCTTGCACAGCTTGCTTTCGCAGCCGCCGCGACAGAGGTCGGCGGGAGCCGCTCCGCAATGCCAGGCCATCGAATCCTCGCCCTCCATCACGATCATGTCGCAGAAGAACGGCTTTTCGCCGGTCAGGTAATGTTGCATCAACATGGTTACCGCCCCGTAAACATCGCCTTCGCAGGCGGTGATAATCCCGGCATTGGTCAGGCTGCCGATCGTCGAACAGACCCCGATGCCGTAGAGTTCATTTTCATTGATTTCCGGCCAGCAGCGTAGCGAAAACGCGCTGACCAGGAATTTTTTCTGGAGCATTTCGACCGCGGTAAACAGCGCGGCGGATTTGCGCAATTCATCATCGCCCGGCCCGTCAATGGTCAGAGAATCCTGCTTGATTTTAGCCAGTGCCGGAGCGATCTGCTCGTCGGTAAGTTTTTCGGCGGTCTTGACTACTTCCAGCAGCGTGATGAATTTCATTTCCACACCCAGCTCGCGACGCAACATCATTTCGTCCGCGCCGGAGGTGTAGAAACCGGGAACACGCCCGCCGATCACTCCCAGACGGGTATGACGGATCACTTTGGCGACATTGATCACTTTGACGATTTTCTCGAGCTGCGGGGCGGCCTCGGTCACCGGGGCATGAACATGGAAATACGGTATCCGCAGTTTCCACATGAAATGCGAATTCATGTTGGCCGCGCAGAACGAATTGGCCGCCAGGCGGCCGCCCTTCATCGGCGGTTCCGGCATCGACCACAGGATTACCGGTACTTTCAGGTCATTGGCGATCAACGGCACCAGCGTTCCCAGCGAGAACGTGGCGAAAAAGCAGACGATGACATCCACCTGTTCCTGCCTGAAATTTTCGGTGGCGGTGAACATTTCCGGTTCAAAAGCGATCATGGCGTCGCCGCCGACAATCTCGCAGTTGTCCAGTTTTTTCAACTCATTCAACGCATTGATCCGGATCCCGTCCAGCGCCGGATTCATCCAACTCCCCTTGGTCAACGGCAAAAATCCAATTTTCAACTTCTTCATTTTCGATTATTTCCCTTTTAAATAAGCTTCAGTTTCGGCGAGAGTCGGCAACCCGGCCCGGGCTCCCAATTTGCGGCATTTCAGCCCGGCGTAAGCGGAAGCAAAACGCATGCACTCGTAAAGATCCTTGCAAGTCAGGTATTTGATCCCGAACGCACAGTGATAGGCATCCCCCGCCCCGGTGGAATCGACCACCGTGATTCCGTCAATGGCCGGACAACGGATGATTTTTCCGTCATCGCCCAACACCATCGAACCTTCGCTGCCGGCGGTGACCCCGGTCACTTTCGCGCCGATGGTTTTCAGTTTATGCAAAGCCTTTTCCAGATCGTTCTCTCCGCTCCAGCGGCGGGCAAAGGCCTCGGAGGTAATCAGGATATCCGCCAGTTTCAACAATTCGTCGATCCGGGGAGTGAAAGTTCCGGCGTCAAGATTGATCATGACTCCCGCCGCTTTGGCGGCCTGTGCCGCGGCCACCGCCGCGTCCGGATGATGCCCGTCCAGATGCAGGATTTTGGCATTGCGGATTACTTCGAGCGGAATTTCATCGGCTTTCAGGAGTTCCAGGTTATTTTTAGTCCAGGCGACACTGCGTTTGCCGTCGGGAGTAATCCAACAGTAAGCGATCGGCGAACTGCCGCCGCGACGGACTTTGATGGCGGAAGTATCGACGTTTTCGCGCTGAAAGTCTGCAAGGATAATTTCACCTTCCATATCGTCGCCGATACTGGTGACAAATGCCGCGCGCAAACCGAGCCGCGCCGCGCCCACCGCGGCGTCACCGGCGGGGCCGCCGCCCTGAATCATGTGTTCGGTCATTTCGACCTTGCTGTCAATGGGGATTTCAGGAATACGGCAGAGGTGATCGTTGCTGCAATAGCCCAATGCCACAAATTCCGGAGAGTTCTTTTCCATAAATAAAGCTCCAATAATTTTGCCTTCTCCCATTAATATAACGGCAGCTGATTATTTTGTCAAGATACAATTTGAGATATTATGAGATATTCCGATACACAGTATTGAAATATCTCAAAACGCTGCTATATTAGTTAATATGAAAAATTTACGAACCATTCAAATACTCGATTACATCAACGAGAAGAACATTTGCACCATTCAGCAACTGATGGGACAGTTCAATATCTCTCATGCCACCATCCATCGCGATATCAGCGATCTGGAGGAGAAAGGACTGATCCGGCGCGTCCGCGGCGGAGTGGCGGCATTGACCCCGGAAGAACCGACGATTTTCAGCCGTTATCAGGACCGCCTGAACCGGAACAGTGACGCCAAACAGGAAGTCGCCCGCAAGGCTTTGTCGCTGGTCGAAGACGGTGACATCATTTTCCTCGACTCCTCGACCACGGTTTATTATTTAAGCAAGGAACTGCAAAAAACCAATTTCAGCAACCTGACGATCGTCAGCAACTCGCTGCTGGTGATTCAGGAATTCTCATTATTTCCCACCAATTATTTTCTGGTGGCGCTCGGCGGCAATTATGATCTCCAGCTCAACGCCTTTCTCGGGCAAACCACGATGAACGACCTGGAAAAACTCAAATTCGACAAGGCATTCGTCTCATCCCTTGGAATTACCAAAGACGGCATCTCATCCCGTCATGAAAACCATTCATACTTTCTGAAACGCGTTCTCGAGATTGCTGCTCAATCCTATCTGCTCCTGACCGCCGACAAATTCGGCAAATCAGGACTGTTCGACATTGCCCCGCCCAAAGCCCTGGCCGGAGTAGTCGCCAACGCCCCCCTTCCCGATTATCTGAATTAGTGAATTGGTGAATTATGGGAGGCCAATCTCTCAAAATATTTGCTTTTATATAATAATGGATTATATTACATCTACTGTCAGTGCCAAAGGCAACATGGCACTGACAGTAGCAATTTTTGACGATTTCCCCTAATTCTCAATTTATTAAAGGGAGTCTCGGAATTTGTGGGGGGATAGGCCCATTTCGCGGGTAAAGAGACGGGAGAAGTAGGCCGGATCGGAGAAGCCGCAGGCTATGGCAATCCGACTAACCGGCGTTGATTCTCTGAGCATGGTCAAAGCGAGGCGCAAACGCAACTTCTTCAGGTATTCCGAGGGGGGAATCCCGTAGCTTGCGGTAAACTGTTTCGACAGGGTCGAGCGGTTGACTCCCAGACGCTCCGCCAGCAGATTGATATTCAACTGCGGATCGGTGAATTCCGCATCCATGATCCGCAAACACTTCTCCACATATGCTTCGAAATACTGGCCCCGCCGAATTCCGCACATTCCGGCCGCCGCGATAGACAATACTTCATAACCCAGCGCTCCGGCCCGGTATTCGCCGTCGGGCATATTTTCCGCCACCGCCGCCTCGATCCGGTCAAAAAGATATTCCGGGCAACGGCAGGTTTTCAATACGGCGAAATCGGCGAGCCCGAAATCCTCCAGGCATTGTTTTACCCGCGGTCCATCCAGAGTGAACCACCGGTATTGACCGGCCTCGGAGACCGGGCAGCCGCGAATGTGCTGCCCCGGCGGCAACACCTGAATCTCGCCTTCCCGCAATTTATAGGCGATATCATCGGCAAACAGCTCAAGCGTCCCCGAAACCATCCAGTAGAAATTATACCATCTGATCTGTCCGGTCGGATGGCGCCAACCGGAATCATAGCCCGCCCGCCCCACCGACCGCAATCCCAGCGGCACCAATGCGGACGGCGATTTGCTGCCTCGCCAATACCCACGCCATTCACGTTCTTTATCCATCACAAAAATCCAATTTTATTCACATCGAACACTCTTTACAAGACCGGTTCCCGCCAGTATAATATAAGTATCCAAGAATAATTTTCAACCTGTAGGCTCATTATGATCAAACAATATCTGGACTATCTCGAAAACCGCTTGAACCCGGACGTCGAAAATCAAATCGAGGCAGAATGGAATCTGTTTCTGGACGGAAAACATCCGGACGAAATATTCAGCCCACAGCGCCCGGCTCCCATTCCGCCGCAATTGACATGGCCTGAAATTTTCATTAACGATGCTTTCGAGGATATGGAACTGATGCTGCTGCGTGAGTTGGCACAATTATCTAAAAATCTGGAATCCGCCAGCGGCGATATGCACAATATCCGCTGTAACTACAGCACTGCCATCATGCCGTCGCTGTTCGGACTGGAAATATTTTACATGGAACGCCAGCTGAACACGTTGCCGACCTCCATGCCGGTTCCCGGCGGCACGGAAGACATCAAACGCCTATTGGACCAAGGTGTGCCGGATTTGAACCGGGGCCTGGCCCCAAAAGTATTTGAAACGCTGGCCTATTACCGCGATATGTTGAAAGATTATCCCAAAATCCAACGCTATACCAGAATTTACCACCCTGATTTCCAGGGCCCGGCCGACGTTCTGGAAATGATCTGGGGCAGTCCGTTTTTCATGGAGCTCTATGACAATCCGCAACTGGTCAAGGATTTCCTGGATATAATCACCCAAACCTACATCAATTTCATGACCGAATGGAATAAGCAAGTACCGCCATCTCCTCACCTCCCCAAGGCTCACTGGGCATTCGGGCACCGCGGTCAAATCGCCCTCCGCAATGACTCCATCATGAATCTTTCGCCGGAAATGTATGAGGAATTTTTTCTGCCGCACGACCGGCGTTTGTTGGAAATATTTCATGGCGGGATCGTACATTTCTGCGGACGCGGCGACCATTATATCGACCTGCTGGCCGGTATTCCGGAGCTGACCGGAATCCAGCTATCACAGCCGCACTACAATGACATGGAAAAAATCTTCAGTCACACCGTTGACAAGGGAATCCCGCTGCTGGCCCTGAGGTATGAGACTTCGCTAAACGCCATCAAGCAGGGCAGAGATCTCCACCATCTGGTACACAGCAGGAAGTAATTCCAATTTAATTGACGCTATGTGCAAGTTTTTCGGAGACTCTCCCGAGGTAGGGCGGTCTCTCCGAGGCCGCCGTTCACTTGGGCTTGTCTACCATGTTACCCGAAGGCGACAGGATATTCAATTCGAGGTGAACGGCGCTCTGGGGACAGAGCGCCCTACCAGCTAATCTATCGCCAAGATAAACTTGCACATGACGTTAATTGGAATAATTTTATCCGTTGAATATGCAGATGAGTGCGACATTGTCTTCGGCGCCGGCCAGGAGGGTATCCCGGATCAGTTCTTCCATTGCCACCTTGGGCTCGGAAGCGGCGCTGATCACTTCACAAATGTGCGCGTTGTTATTGTGCCGGGTCAAACCGTCCGAACAGATGACATAGCGCTGGCCCTGTTTACAGGGATGGATATTGATTTCCAACTTCACCTGTGCCGCCGGGCCGATGGAGGACAAAATAACGTTTGAATAGGGATGGTTCCCCATTTCTTCGGGCGTGATGATTTTCTGGCGCACCAATTCCATCACCAGACTGTGGTCAGTGGTCCATTGCAAAATACTGTTTTTTTCACACATATACATGCGGCTGTCGCCGGCATGGGCCACCACGACTTTGTCACCCATAAAGACCGCCGCCACCACTGTGGTTCCCATCGGCTTGCCGGGGGTTTTCTGCTGGTTCAGCTCATAGAGCTCATGATTACAGGTTTCGAGATTCTTTTTCAGGAAATCGATAACGACTTCGGAATCGCTCTCGCTACCGATCTTGGACTGGCGCCAGGCCCGCATCATAAAACGACAGCAGAACATACTGGCGAATTGGCCATCCCGGTGTCCGCCGATTCCGTCGGCCACTACGGCCATCTGATTGATGTCCCCCTTGAAGTTAATATAACAGAAATTATCTTCATTGATTTCGCGGCAAAGCCCAACATGGGTCCCTCCCGCAAATACCGGACGACGGCTTTGTATATTAAATGTTTCGGTCATTTGAATGCATCTTTATAAATATATTTGTAGAAAAATAGCACCGTTTACCAATTTATCAATAGTCAATTCAATTAAAAGCTCCGGTATTTAGCGGGCGTGATGCCAAATCTGGCCCGAAACAAGCGAATCAGATAATTACTGTCGCAGAATCCGCACAATCGGGATATCTCTTCGACATTCAAAGATTTATCATCCAACAGCGTCCGCGCTTTTTCCAGCCGGAGCGTGATCAGATAAGACATCGGCGAAGTCCCGGTAGCTTCACGGAATTTTTTATTGTAATGCGAAGGACTCATACCGGCATGACGGGCCAAAAACTGCAAAGACATGGCACTCTCGGGGGATTTTTCCATTAACCCGATGGTCTTCAGTATCCCCTGCCCGGCGCTGGACGGCGCCGTCAGCTTGCCGGTTCCACCGTTCCTGCCGATCAGCAACAGGAATTCATATAAAGCCGCCCGGGCATAAAGCTTGTGACCCGGCCTCTTTAACGCCAATTCCTTCATAATCGTTTTCAAACAGTTCTCCGCCGCCAGACGGTCGTTCAACTGCAAATGAACCTTATCGGCACTGCTCCGCGATTCACTCAACAACAGCGGCCAGGCATTCAACGAAGACAACTCCTCGAGCTCCCCTGCAAAGGCCTCCCGCTTCAATCCGACATTGTAAATCACCAGGTTCCGCCCTTCTTCATAACTGTGTTTCTCATCCGGCATAACGGTAAAAACATCCCCCTGAATCAGACCATAACTCTGACATGCGCCATCCGGGCTGAAAAACTTATGTACCGCATAACCACGGGCGATGAAGACCAGTTCAATAAAATCATGGTTATGAGGCGGAACCAATGTCCACTGGCTGGAATAAGTGACCCAGAGCGGAAAATCACTGATGCCGAAAAAATCATTCGCCGTGTATGTCGTTCTATTCATAATAATCGGATCATGCTATTTTTTCATAACTTTGTTATATGCGGAAAAATTATTTGATGATATAATAATCTATATCCAATTCAATAAGGAGTCAATCTCATGAATCTCAATATCGAAGAATATCGCAAAAAAGTCCAGGGTTGCTGGATGGGCAAAAATATCGGCGGCACCCTCGGCACCCCGTTGGAAGGTAAACGCGAAACCAACAATATCACCTTTTATGTCCACGACCTGGACGGCACCCCCCTCCCCAATGACGACCTTGATCTGCAGCTGATCTGGCTGCAGGCGGCGGAACGTCACGGCGTTTACAACATCACTCCCCGTCTTCTGGGCGAATACTGGATCAACTATGTCAGCGGTCCATGGAACGAGTACAGTGTCTGCCGTTTCAATGTCGCCAACGGTTTTTATCCGCCACTCTCCGGGTCATGCAACAATGAAGACTGGAAATCCAGCAACGGCGCCTGGATCAGGTCCGAAGTCTGGGCCTGTCTTTTCCCCGGTAATCCGGATGAAGCCATTCGCCTGGCCTACATGGATTCATGCGCTGACCACTATGGCGACGGCATTTATGCCGAAATGTTCACTGCGGCTCTCCAATCGGCGGCCTTTATCGTCAGTGATATCAACGAACTGATAAAAATTGGCCTGACCAAAATTCCGGCGGATTGCCGGGTTGCCCGCAGCGTCAAACTGGTCTGCGAATGTTATGAAAAAGGCGAAGACTGGCTGGTCGCCCGCAACAAAGTCGTGGAAGACAGCGCCGACCTGGGCTGGTTCCAAGCCCCGGCCAACGTGGCATTCAGTGTTTTGGGCCTGCTTTATGGCGAAGGCGACTTCGGTAAATCGATCTGCCGGGCGGTAAACTGCGGCGACGACACCGACTGCACCGCCGCCACCGTCGGAGCCATTCTCGGCATCATATACGGTATCGACGGCATTCCTCAAAAATGGATCGACCCCATCGGCAAGAGCATCAAAAACATTGCCATCCATACTTTCGGCTGGCCCCGGGCGGCCTCCCTCCCCGACACCATCGACAAGCTCGCCGAACGGACCATCAAACAGGCTATTACCACCTGGAATACCAATCACGACCTGATTTCCCTCACCGATGCTCCCACCGATATTCCGGAATCCACCCTGGCCGCCCTGAGCAATCAGGAAGTCGCGCGGGAAATCTGGGCATATTCACCTTATGAATTGACCTTCCAGCTTCCTTACGCCGACATCGGGGTAACTTTCACCGACAGCCCGCTGGTAAAACCGGGACAAACCACTGAAATCATCCTCAAAGTGCGCAATTACAACGGTTGCGAAAATGAAGTGAATTTCGAATGGCATCTTCCGGAAAGTTGGAACGCAGAGCCGGCCTGCAGCGCAGTCATGACCAAAGCCTTCTGGGAAACCGCTTTCACCCACAAAATCACCGTCGGCGAGTTTTCCTCTCTCATGGAATATATCCAGCTTGATGTCCGATTGGCGAACCGCGCCAATCCCACCACGCTTCGAATTCCGTTTCAGCTCAAGGGCAGCGTAAATTATCCCAAGACGAGTGTTGCTCCCGGCCTTGGCCGCGAACTGCTCCGGGTGAAATCGACATTGCGCTGATTATTGCGGGATTAAACCTGATTCAGAGCCGAATGCCTCGGGTTTCAGGCCAATCCCGCGCTTACGCAATTCCGGATTCCGGCTGATAAAGTCGGAGAAATGTAATTTTTCATACTTCCCGTCGATCAGTTTTAGTTCGTTTTTCTGGTGCGATTTGTCATGCGCGGGCCAATTGGCTTTCCAGTCGGCGGCGTCTTTGAATTGGATAAATCCGGACAGAACGGGAAACTGCGGATCGATGAAGATTGAGGTCGGAGTCTGGCCGGTTTGACGCATAAACTCATCGTAGGTAGCCATCTGGCGAGTCATACGCCCACCGCTCCAAACGTCCAGAAAAGCGGGATGGGCGTCCTGATTTTCAGGAACCGGTTTGCTATTGATGGAGTCGAAGCCCCAAAGAGGTTTCTGGTCGCGGGGGACACGGAGAAAATAACAGTTGTCGCGTTCCGTGACCGGGGCGGCGTCACCGAGGCGGAATAGGACGTTGGCGGTTTTGAGCGGGATATTGTCAACGACGATATTGTTGGCGATCAGAGCTTTTTCATGCGGACGGTTGTAGAGAAAACAGTCGGCAATCTGGTTGATATAGAAAACACAGTTGGTAATCCGCAAGTCAGGGCAGTTGGTGAGTTTCATACTGGTAAAACTGCGGGTGACCAAACAGTTTGAGATGGTCAGATTCGCCACTCTTTCGGCGGTCAGAAAATTCGGGGTATAGTTGGCGGATCGGCCGTCGTAAAATATCCTGGAAAGCGTGAGATCGGAGGAATCGGAAGCCTTGACGCCATCGCCGCCGGGTCCGAAGTCATGCAGATAAAAGTGGTCGATTACCACATGGCTTTTGCGGTTGACGATGAAACCGCGGGGAAGCAGTTGATTTTTTCCATTCAGCTCTATCCGTTTGCCCGGAACGCCAGTGATGGTCAACGGGCGCTCGCGGTCGCCGCCGGCGCGGAGCCTGACGGTTTCGTAGTAGACCCCTTCGTGAACCAGGACGGTATCACCGGCTTTGGCCCGGGTGGCGGCCAGGCTTATACTCCGCCAGGCTTCTTCTGGCGAAAGGCCGGAATTTTGGTCGTTGCCGACGGTACTGACGTGGTAAGTCGTCGGCGGAACATCCTTGCCCGAGGTGGTAAATTCAAGATAATCGGAGACCAGACGGCGTTCGCGCGATTGCGGTTCGGCATTGGAATAGTGTTCGCCGACAGTGGCGCTCAGGCTGACGCGAAAACGATATTTCCGCCCCGGCTCCAATCCGTTCAGTGAAACCGTCTGAAAGTGCTCGGGAGAATGGTTGGCAATAGCATCTCCTCCATCCCATTCCAGGGTAAAAGTCGAAGCCAGATTGCTTTGCCACTCCAGATTGGCAGTGGTGGCTGTGACCGAGAGGACCCGTGGCCCGTCCGGACTGAGCGGCGTATCAATCGCCTGACGGCGGAAGGGGCCAACCGGCATACCCGAAGCAGCCCAGCCATTGAACACAGCGGGGTTGCCGACCGTGAAAATGCCCTTGCCGGGATCGGTGAAATCGGCTCCCGTCAAATTGTACAGTGCAATCGCGCTTTCCGGCAGGCGAGGCTCCCGGTTGAAGATATTGGCGGTAATGACAGCCCCTGTCGCCGCGCTGAAATCGGCTTCGGCATTGAGGGCGTTGTGGGCGAATTTGAGTTTATCGGTCCGAACCGAGAGTTTGCGGTTGAAACCGCACTGTTCGATGGCGATATCGCTGCCCGAAACACTGATTTCACCAAGGAAATTCAGTCGCTCCAACGTCAGATTGCGACCGGAGAAAACGGTATCTCCGCTGAGCACTACACGGTCATTACCACGGCCACGCAAAGTGACGTTTTTCAGGTCGGCGAAAGTACCGCCGGGATAATTCCCCGCGCTCAGGTAGACCGTACCACCGGCTGGAATCCGCGCCAGGGTACGCCAGGCGGTTTTCAAGGAACGCCCATCCGCCCGATCGTTGCCGCCGGGCGAGACGAAAAACACCTCCGAAGATTCGGGCAACGGAGCGCGGCCGCGAAAAGCAGAGCCGGATTGCAGTCGGTAATCATGATTGATCGGATCGGCAAATTCCAAGTCGGGCCGGAAATTCTTTTCTTTGCGTGTGGATATACTCTGGCGGGGAGTGCTGTAGTCGAAAGTATGACCGTTAAAGAGGCAGTTGTCGATCTGCCGGGACTGGATGGCGCCTTCGGCTACGCAACCACGGACGAAAGAGCTGTCGCTGGGGCCTTTGAGGCCGATGTCACTGCTCAGATTGTTGAAGGCGACGCAGAATTCCACCAGACAATTTTCCGCCGGCTTACGGCCATAGAAACGGATGCCGTTGACTTGGCTGTCGAAAGCAATGCAATGCCGGACCTTGGTGTTGACGGCCGGGGTCAACATCACGATATTGCCGGCAGAGGACATATGGGGCGAGAAGTTACCATAAGCACGACAAAATTCAACGAGGCAATTTTCCGAATACCAGGTGCCGAGACCACCGCCGTTCATGAAAGCGACACAATTGCGGATGACGCAGTTAGCGCCCCGGTAAACATACAGCCCCCAGCGGGTGTTCACACCCACCTCATAGAACCGGGTATGGTTGTTGTATCCGGTAAAGATCAAACCGTCAATGACGATATTTTGAACTTTCTCCGCCTGGCGGGGTTTGACGAAAAGCCCGTGCGCCGACAGCATGGAGACGGTAAGATAATGCCGGTCCGGCGGCCGCGAATCACCGGTATGTACATAGAGCCGGCCGGCCTCTTCGTCATAGAACCAAGCCCCCGGCTGGAAATCCAATTCTTCCAGCGTGGGAAGCTGTCGGTAAAAAGTCAAGGTGTCGCGCTCATTTACCGCCTGAGGCCTGGCTTTCCAGGGACAGCTCCAAACCCGGGCCGAGTGGGCAGTAAATGCGGGAGCGTCGAGGTCACCACGCAGCACGACTGTTCCGGGAACGGCCGCACGCACGGTCGTAGTACGTTCCGCGTCGCCGTCAAATTCCCAAGTCAGCGCCTCGTGGTATTCGCCGGGCATGATGGTCAGGGTGTCCCCCGGTTGCAGAAGTTTCAGCCCGGCAGCGATGGTGGTCAATGAGCCACCGGCGGAGTCGACGATATATTCCGCCGCGCGCAACGCCGGGGCGCAGCACAACAGCAACGGCACGATCAGGCGAATAACTTTCATATTCTGCTCCGTTTATGGTCAGGCATAAGCCGGACAATTGAAAAAGTTGGCGGATAAATTTTCCGACGGCCTACCGGCTTTGACCAGGAGAGCGCTCTCGCTCATCCAACCGGGAGAGTCGCCCGGCTTCATCACCGGAAGATACGAGATGCTGCCCACCGTGCCGGTAATGGGAGCAAACCCCTCGTCGACGATTTCCAACGTTTCGAAGCTCCGGATCTCATAAAGTTTGGTTCCTTTGGACACATAATCATACAAATTGACGTGATGTAAAATGTGTCCTCCGGCGGCGGCGGTCGCGTAATGCCGGCGGGATGATTCAGAGATCACTCTGACGTCATGAGGAATTATCACGCTGCCCGAAAGCATACCGGCTGCGATCATGATGTTGCGGATGCCGCGGCGCCCCATTTCATACTCGGACTGCTTCAGTGCGTGTTGAGCAGAGAACTCCACGCAAAACGAGAACTTCTCCGGCCTCAGGGAGACTTGATGAGTCAGTCCATAATACGGAGTCTTGATCGGCAGCGACGAGACAATCACCTCCACACCGAAGCAGGAGGCCAGAAGGTTGTTTTTAGGATCCGGGCTGTAGATCATCGGTTTGTCGGCCTGCAGACAATGCAAATCGATGACAATATCGGCCGGTTCGCAGATTTCGTCCCAGAGGAAGCGGGTGACCCGCCCGGCGACGCCGGGGATGGCGGGATGATTCCACACACGGCCCATATTGTTAATGGTACCGCCGTCGTCGCGGCCTATCCCCCACGGGCAATAATTATGCCGGAAACGGGAATAGTAATAATCATTGATCCGGCTCAAATCCTCATTTTCCGGATAAAACTCGTAATCCATTTCCAAGGCCAAAGGATTGGCGCATGGACAGATATGAACCGTTCCGGCGAAATCGGTTTTCGCCAGAAAGTCGATCAATGCCGGCAGCAGGTTCGGTCCGCTGTGCTCCATGCCGTGCTGACCGGCGATCACGGTCAACACCGGTCCCTGAGAGATGCCGCGGATGGTAAAGAAACTGACTTGGAACTCCCGTCCTTGAGCGGTGGTGAATTTCCGACGGTGGGTAGATAAGCGCTGCATTGTCATTTTACCAGTTATCACTCCATTTGGTCGCGGTATTGGCATCGATGTCACTCTTCCAGGGCCGCCAGAAGCTGGTATATTGGTAGTCCGTGCCGGGTTTAATGGCATTGGGTATTTTAGGACGATCCATGGCTTCCACATGAAGATCGAAGAAGAGAATATTACCTTTGCCCGCCTTGTTGACCAGCGTCCCCAGCGCCAGAATTTCCGTTTCGCTGAACTGCGGGTTGGAATGCGGAAAGGCCACTGAGCCATAGCTGGCTGCAGAGGCGGAGCCGCTGGCCATTGGCGCATGATAGGTGGACTCCAGCAAGTAGGATGAACGGGAAGGACGGGCCACCATGCCGATTTTGTAAACGTTGTTGTATTGTAAGATCTGGTTCAGTCCCATTCCATAACAGGTGGTACCGCCGGGAAGCGTGGAAAAGGCGCGGGCAGGACAGAGCAGCGGACTGACGTACCTGCCGCCGGCGACCAGGTTGTACTGCGCGCCGATATAGGAATACGTCGTATGCTGTACCTTCATATTTATATATGGCCAGATACCGGCATAGTCGTTGACGGCATACCAGTTACGATTCGATTTACCATGGGTGCTGCCATTACGATAAGGTACGGCATACTCCTGATTGTCTTCCGAATAAAAGGCAAAGGCTTTGCCGAGTTGTCCGAAATTGCTGGTGCATTTGATGGCGTGGGCTTTGCCGCGGGCCGCGCTTAAAGCCGGCAGCAGCATGGCCGCCAAGATAGCAATAATCGCTATAACTACCAGCAACTCGATAAGTGTAAAATTTCGGCGTTCCTTTTTCATTCCATTTCTCCGTTTAGGTTTGTGAATATAATAGTACACTGTAAATGCTCATTGTGATACCGCCAACTCGGTCGGCAGGTTGAAGATATTTTTCAACAGCTCCAAACGAACCTGTTCTTTGTCGCGGGCGGCCTGGATTTCCGCCTCCATACAATCGAGAAAAAGGTCGATACTGAAGGTATGATTTCGGATTTGCCCGGAGAATTCATGCATTTTCAGCATAAATCCCTGTTCCTGAGCGCTGTTGGTCAGCAATCGCCTGGTTTCATTCAAGTAAAGATCGTCACGGCAGTTACAGGAATCCAGAGAGTCGATCGCGGCAGCTTTGAAAACCGGCATTCCGATTTTGTATTTTCCGATGATTCGCTGAATTTCAGGCGACAAAAAATATTCGGCAACTTTCAACGCCTCGTCCGGCGATTGCGACTGACTGGAAAGCAACAGAAACTCGCCGGGCGTGATCGTGCGCAGCGGCGTCCCATTTTCATCCACCGGAAAGGTGACCAGCCCGAAACGCTTGTCATCCGCCCGGTGTACTTTGTTCTGGCGGCAAGTCCACCAGCAGATGGTATCCCGTGGGTCGGCGGCGCCTGTTTTGATAAGCTTCAACTGATAAAGCGGCCGAATTTTTTCCACCGCCCGGCGAACTTCCTCGAAATCCACTTCGTAAAGTCGGTCCGCCTGATTCCGCCCACTGAAAACCAGACAATGAAGCAAGGTGGCCGCCGTATCGGCGGGCCAGAGATAATATCCCTTGCGCTCGGCCCAAACGGCGATCTCGAGCAGCAAATCCCAGTTCAGTTCATATGAACCGAACGTCCCTGGGAAATCCTTCAACAATTCCCGGTTCACCCGCAAGAGCGCCGGCGAAAAAAGGATCGGCAGCGCGTAGAAGAAATTATTAATGCGGTGTACGTCGAACGGCATGGAAAAATATGCTTCGTTCCGGTATTTGGCGATCAGGTCCAACGGCAGCGGCGAGGTACAGTCGCTGTAGGAAATATTGCTGCTTCCGACGATCCGGATGAGGTCGTAATTCGCTTCGTTCCAACGCGCGGGATCGGCTGGATGCTCGGTGCTGAACACGATGTCATAGTCGGGGAAATGTTCCCGAACCTGCTGCTTGATCAAAGCATTGGCTTCCTCCGGAAAAGTGAGATCGAACCAGAATATCCGGATGGTTTTTCGTTCCTTGCGGCTGACAAAAGTGCCGATGTAGGGTACTTTGACGATATTGCCGTTTTGAAGCAGCAAGTCCAAAGCCTTGCGCACGGTATTATTGGTCGTGCCGAAATCCCGAGCCAGATCCTGCTCGGAAGGGAGACGACTGGTGTATTCACCGTTGTCGATCTTCGCCTGCAATTGTTCGGCAATTTCGTTAAATTTACTTTTCATAATTACCTGAATTACGCCTGATGTAATGTACTGTAAATTATTATATCGCCAGTTCTCCGTTTTGTCAATCCCCCGAAAGGAAATAACCGTTTTTTTCCGCAGCCGGCTTTTGATTATTTATAGTACGTGAGTCGGCACAATTGACCGCCCCGAACGGGGCGATTTACGTTCATATTCAACTTATCGCAGCAAAAAGCCCCGGGCGGGGCGATTTTAGTTTGATTTTTCTCAAAAACCTGCTATTATTTAGAACAAAAGAGTCTATAGACAGCTTATGAAAATTGAATTATCAAACGCAGCCGACATTGCAAAAATCGTCAAAAGTGAACGGAAGACACAACGCATTACGCAAGTGCAGCTTTCACAGCTTGCCAACGTCGGATTACGCTTTGTCCGTGATATCGAAGATGGAAAACAATCGTTGCAGTTCGATAAATTACTTCGGGTATTGGAGACATTGGGTATCAGTGTGCTGCTCAACACTCCATCAGGTGAATAGATATGGAAACTCTCAACGTTTATTTGCTTGACCGATTAGCCGGAGTATTGGCAAACAACAAAGGACAGCTTATATTCCGTTATAATCCGGAATATTTGAGCGATTCCCAAGCCGTCCCGGTTTCGTATTCTCTACCACTGCAGAAAGAATCATTTACCTCTCAGGTCAGCACGGCATTTTTTGCCAATCTGCTTCCGCCGGACGATGTTCGTAAGCGACTCGGCAAAATACTGCATCTCTCCCGTTACAACATTTTTGGTTTTCTCAAAGCCATCGGAGGAGACTGTGCCGGAGCGATCGCGGTGTATCCGCCAAATATCCTGCCGAACGAGCCGGGTAAAGAGAATTATCGGGAATTGCCAGGGGAAGAGGCTTCAAGAGTTTTGATCGGTTTGCCGGGACGGCCATTGAATGTCGGAACCGAAGAAGGGTTCAGAATCTCCGGAACCGGCGCGCAGGATAAATTGATCGCCTGTGTTTTCGATGGGAAAATATCTCTACCGCTTTACGGAACGCCCTCCACGCATATTATCAAACCGGAAATTCCGGCTTATCCGGATAGCGTTTTGAATGAGTTTTTTTGCATGAGGCTCGCCGGGCAAGTTGCCTTTCCGGCTCCACATTGTGAGCTTCTGACGCTTGACGGGAAATTGTATTATTGCACGGAACGATATGACCGTTACCGGGAAAACGGTAAAGTATATCGCCTTCATCAGGAAGATTTCTGCCAGTTAGCCGGAGTGAATCCGGAAACGAAGTATGAGTCGGAAGGCGGTCCGTCAATTCAAGATTGTTTTCGCCTGATCCGCAAAATGCGACTTGGCGCAGGTGAGCAACTTGATTTTATCCGACGGATTATTTTTAATCTTCTGATCGGAAACGGTGATGCCCATGCGAAAAACTTTTCCGTACTTTACTGCGGCAAAAAGACTTCATTGGCACCAATGTATGACTTGCTTTGTACCGAAATTTATCCCTCGCTCTCCCGTGATGCCGCCATGCGCATAGGAGGCGAGTTCAACTTCGCCAAAATCACTCGCGACAACTTCAAGCTGATGGCCCGCGAATGCGATATCCGTCCGGAAATCATCCTCGACCAAATTGATGGACTTATCGCCAGGCTGATTTCAGCTGCGGAGAAACTTGCCGCAGAACTCAACGTTATCCATCCCTCTCCTGTCTATTCGCAAATTATCGAAGTCGTCGAAAAACAGACCCGCAACTTGAAAATATAGAAAAATCGCTTCTTACGGATTAGTCTGCAAGAAGCGATTTATTATTATTCTTGATTGGAATTATTTTCCTGGGGCGGCGGAGTCGGTGACGGAGTCTTCTGCGGCGCGGGGGGCGGGTTATAAACAATAACCGTCTCTCCTTCCTCACAGAGTCCGAATTTTTCGCGGGCTACTTTTTCCACGGCCTTGGGATCTTTTTCCAGGCTGTCGACTTCCCGCTTCAATTCGGTACGCTCGCGGCGTTTGTCGGCGGCATGATCTTTCAGCTTGAAAAGCTCATTCTGCTGTTCGCGGTAATCCCGGTACGCGGGCCAGATCAGCATCGCCGCCACAATCCCCATCATAATCAGGAAGAAATAAAAGAGACTCCACAGGAATTTCGCTCTCTTTGGATTCATAATATTACCTCCCGGTTCAACACCATTATTGAATATTGTTCAAGGTTAACAGGAATTCGATGTTGGTCGGAATCTTCTTGAGCTTTCCGATCAGGAGTTCCATCGCTTCCACCGGCGGCACGCCGTTCATGACCTTGCGCAAAGTCCAGGTCCGCTGCAGTTCATCGGGATGCAGCAACAACTCTTCCTTACGGGTTCCGCTCTTTTCGATATTGATGGCCGGATAAATCCTGCGGTCGGAAAGATAACGGTCCAGGTGGAGTTCCATGTTGCCGGTGCCTTTGAATTCTTCGAAGATAACTTCATCCATACGGCTGCCGGTATCGATCAACGCGGTAGCCAGAATCGTCAGACTGCCGTGATTTTCGATGTTACGCGCCGCGCCGAAGAAGCGCTTGGGCTTGTGCAAAGCATTCGCGTCCACCCCGCCGGAGAGAATCTTGCCGCTGTGCGGCTGCAAAGTATTGTAAGCGCGGGCCAGACGGGTAATACTGTCCAACAGGATCACTACGTCGTTTTTGTATTCGACCAGGCGCTTGGCTTTTTCGATAACCATTTCGGCGACCTGGACATGGCGTTCCGGCGGCTCGTCGAAAGTGGAGCTGACGACTTCGGCGTCGGTGCAACGCATCATGTCGGTAACTTCTTCCGGGCGCTCGTCGATCAGCAGAACGATCAATTTGACTTCCGGATTGTTCTTGCGGATGCTGTTGGCGATTTTCTGCATCAGCACGGTTTTACCGGTTCGCGGCGGGGCCACGATCAAACCGCGCTGGCCTTTACCCAGAGGCGCCACCAGGTCCATGACCCGGGTGGAGAAATCCTGCGCATCAGTTTCCAGGACCAAACGCTCGGTCGGAAAATACGGAGTCAGGTTATTGAACGGGATAATATCTTTTTTACGTTCCGGCAAGTCATGGTTGATCGTCTCAACCTTGAGCATGGCGAAGAAACGTTCTTTCTCGCGGGGCGTCCGGATCTGGCCGGCCACAAAGTCCCCGGTTTTCAGCGAAAAACGCTTGATCTGGGATGGCGAAAGATAAATATCTTCCGGACAGGGCAGATAACAATAGGAGGGTGAGCGCAGGAAGCCGAAGCCGTCCGGCAACAGTTCCAGATATCCACTGCCATACATCTGACCGCATTTTTCCGCGTTGGCCTTCAGGATTTCAAAAATCAGCAAAGATTTTTCCAAGGAGCCGACGCCCTCGATGTTGAGTTCGCTGGCCATTTTCTGCAGTTCATGCATGTCGCGAGTCTGCAGTTCGGCGATATTCATGCTGGGACCGACCCTGTCGCGCTGGACATCAGCCTGCTCGCCATTGTTCTCGACCGGCGGACGTTGCGGCTGTGGTTGACCCTGCTGTTGTTGTTGTTGTGGCTGACCTTGCTGCTGATGCTGCTGGTGCTGGAAGTTATTATTGCCTTTATTCCCTTTCTGGAATTTCTGGCGATTCTGGAACTTGTTATTCTGATGATTGTTGTTCTGGTTGTTGTTGAATTGCTTGCGCGGCTGGTTATTGGCGTCGATGCGGGTATCCTGGGGAGGCAGTGCTTCCGGACTGAGGTTTTCGGCCGGAGTCGTTTCCGGAACAATTTCCGCTTCGGGGGTCAAAACCGCCTTGGAAGCCGCCTGGACCTCCGGGTGGGGGGTGGAGGTCGCCACAGTAGCCACTTCCTGCCGCTCTTCCTGGGCATCCTGAGGCCTCGGCATCAGCGGCGGCTGAATATACGGAGGAATTTCGGGAACCGGAGCGGCTTGGGAGGCTTCGGCAGCCGGGATATTTTCTACTTTGGCGGAAGCGTCAGCGGCATCCGCAATCTTTTTCGGTGGGCGGCCGCGCCTTTTCTTTGGGGCTTCCGACTCAGGAACGATGTTATTTACAATTTCTTTTTCTTCCATAACTGTCCTTCAACTTTTTATTCAAAATTTCACATTGTTCGAAAAGATTCTCGGCCGATCCATTATTAATCAGCCCGTAATCAGCTTTTTCCAGCTTCAACTCCGGCGACATCTGATTTTTCAGGCGGCATTCAATATCTTTCGCTTCCAGTCCTCGCGCCAATAAACGCCGCCTGGCAATATCCGGTTCGCTCCATACACAAATGACCGTTTCATAGTGTTCATGCCACCCGGTCTCATAGAGCAACGGAATTTCAAATATGAAATCGGCCCCGGCATTCGCCGCAACCCGGCGCTCCGCTTCCGCCCGAATCATAGGATGAAGAATTCCGTTCAACCACTGCAACTGTCCGGGATCCTGGAAAACGATTCCGGCAATCGCCCGACGGTTCAGCAAACCGTCTTCGACCGCTATCACGTCACCCCAGCGGTCAATCAACTGCCGGCTGAATTCGCGGTTGTCCCGATATATTTCATGACAAATGGCATCGGCACTGAGAACCTTCCAACCCAATTCGGAGAAGTATTGCAGCACCAGACTTTTCCCACAGCCAATGCCTCCCGTCAATGCCACAATCATTCTCTTTTCCTATTTTATAAACTGTCCTGATCAAAATATTTCCGGGGAGATTGTCCAAATTCCGGCACGCCGGTAATTAATTTTAAAAAAAAATCTGGATAATGAACTATTAAATCATCTTAACGGAGCTAAATTGATAAGGGCAATTGAACCATTGTCAATATAATTTTAGCATAAGTATAGAAAAATACAAGCCAAAATCACGGAATTTTCATAAATTATGAAGCATTTTTTTCAACTGGAAAGTAAAAACATCATCGGACAAGGCCGCTTTTTGCGCATTGAAGAATTGAACTTTGTCGACCGCCGCGACAAAAAACGCAAATGGGAAAGTGTTTGCCGTGAAAATACTTACGGAGCCGCCATCATCATTGCCGAGATTGTCCCCGACAATAAAATCATCCTGGTCAAGCAATTCCGTCCCCCCGCCTGGGAGATGTTGCTCGAATTTCCCGCCGGACTGGTGGACCAGGGCGAGAGCGCCGCCGAAACCGCCGTCCGGGAATTGCGCGAAGAAACCGGCTTCGAGGGTGAAGTAGTAAAGATATTACCGGAGTCATTCAGCTCCCCCGGCATGAGCGGTGAAAAAATGTTTATCGTGATAATGCGGATCGACGGCAATAAATACCGCGACGGCCTTCCCCAACATTTTCAGGAAGAGAATGAAGATATCGAAACCATTCTGGTCGACAAAGCCAAGTTGCTGGAATTCCTCGAAAAAGAAGCCGCCAACGGAACCGGCATCGATACCAAACTCCTCCACTACGCCATCGGCTTGAGTAATTAAAAAATTCAAACGGAGTTGCGGATGATCAGTTCCGGGGAAAGCAGATTTTTCCGGACCTCCGGCTGTTCCGGATGTTGAATAGCTTGAAGCAGAAAATTGGCGGCGGAGACGCCGGTATCATACCCGGGATGACGCACGGTGGTGACTGCCACCGGACAGAATTTCAGCAACGGATTGTCGTCGAAACCGGTTACGCCGATATCTTCGGGTATTCGAATACCGCGCTTCAACAATTCGTTGATAACACCGAAAGCCGTGGTATCTCCGGCGCAAATAATGCAGTCCGGACGTTTTTTCAGGGACAGGATTTTTTCCACCACGCCCGCATATCCGCTATTGTCGTCCATCAGGTTGTAAATACGATCGCTTGACCAGGGGATTTGGAGTTCGGCGATGGCTTTTTCGAGGCCGTGGAGTTTATCCAGGGCAAAATTCGGCAGCGAACGCAGAAATACCAGTTCGCGTTTGCCGTGGCTATGGAGAAAATGAATCATTTTTTCCATGCCGCCGGCCCGGTCGATATTTACCGAGCTGAAATTTTCCACTTGCGAGTCTATCAATACCAATGGACCGCGCCAGGAATTCAACGCCTGGGTGAATTCCGCCCAATCGACATTTGCCGGATAACTCATGACGGCCAGCCCATCCACGGCAAACGCGCGAAGGTTTTCCAGTACCTTCCACAATCCCGCCGAGTCGAAGGTGGGAGCCACAGCGATGATGCTCTGGTATTCCCAGCAAAGCATGGTTTTGTTGAACGACTCAGTTACCGCATTGAAGAGATAGCTGTCCAGCCCGAAACTGACGATTCCGACGACCTTGCTGGCGCCGCCGCGCAATACCCTGGCATGGAGGTTGGGTTGGTAATTCATCCGTTTGGCGGCTTCCCGGATTTTGGCGGCCGTCTCCTGGCTGACCCGGGTGCCGGTGCTGCCGCCGGTCAAGACACTGGCCACGGCGGCATGCGAGACTTTTACCTCGCGGGCAACATCGATCAGACGGATTTTTTTATTCTCAGCCATAATATTCATTTCGTGTTTTTCCTGATAATATAGAGCGTTTCGACGAAAAAGGAAACCCGGACTGTGTTTTTTTGCCTTATTCCAATGGTTTGCTCATGCCGCACCACCATTGTACCAGAGGGAGCTGCTTGCGGAAAAACGACGAAGTATAAGCGGAATTGTGGGGAATGACAGTGTAATCGAGTTGCTGGGTATGACCGTCGGCAAAGACAGCGTTGACCGTATCCCGCTGGCCATGGCGGGAATTGGGCCTGCCGTTATAAGTGGTCTCCTTGTTCACGGTCTCGCAAGTGAGCTCCCAGTAATTGAAATCCATCATGAACAAAGCACCGGAGGGCAGGTTCTGATCGCTGCGTTTGATTCCCGTCTGGGCAGGTATGGTGTTGTATCCGTAATTGCCGGAATAAGGCGGCGTGAGCGCCGGAGGCCCCGGTACATATTTCGCATTCGGGCAGAAGAGATTTTTGGCGTAGGTTTCGCTGCCGATGGTTATCTTGGCGCCGGTGATATACCGCAAACTGCGGTCGCCGGCGGCGTCCGTCAGATATTTATACCACTGAAACGAAGTAGTACCGATGAGGATGACACGTTGCGGATAGCAATCGTTGTAATCGTCAACATATGCGGAAAAGGATGTAAACAACTGCTTGAGAGTATTGACACAGGAGGTGGATTTCGCTTTGGCTCGCGCGTGATTGAGGGCGGGAAGCAGCATGGCAGCGAGAATGGCGATGATCGCGATCACTACAAGGAGTTCGATAAGTGTGAAAATTTTTGCTTTCATTACATTCTCCTATTTTTCATTGACTTGATAAGTTGAGTTTTTCCAGTTTCAGTTCTTTCAATTGGAGCGTGCCCGCGACTGCGCCTTTCGGGTTATCGAGGATGATTCCCGGGCGAACCTGGGCGGTTCCATACCAGAAGGCATCCGGCCGGCCATAATCTCCGGCTCTGATATCAAAGGTGAATTCAGTCCATTCTTTTCCCGCCGCCGGGTTTTCCAGCGGCACGAAGAGATAAATCGGTCCGCTCTGGTGCTGCCGGAGAAGAGTTCCGGCCGGATAATCCTTTTCCAGCGGAGCGTTGAGAATGATTTCATGGACGGAACTTTCCATTTTGATTTCGCGGATAAAAAAGATTTCGAAATTGGGCAAATCGCCTTCATCGGGGCGGGCGTTCATGGCGGCGGCATAGAGCCCCTTCGGTTTGGACTTCCATTTGGTCGCGTTGTTGACTTTCAGTACGTTGCTGCCGGCGGCGGCCGGTTCAAGCAATTCGGTCGTCGTTTCTTTGAGCACCCGGCAATTGACGGGCGCAAGCCGGCGTCCGGCGGAATTGTACAGGATCAGGCCGATCCGGACATTACCGCCGGGTTGATCCGGTATGGCCCGGAATTTTCCGGAAAAACGATAGTCGGCAGTGACGTCGACCGCCATTGTTTTTTTACCGGTAAGGCGTCCGGCTTTGTCTATCGACAGGACTGGAGTGCCGTCTTCCTGTTCGCTGCGCACCGTATCTTTCGGGGCAGCAAAATCGGACGCGGAACTCCAGGAGTCCGCAGTGACCCGCAGGATCAGGCTTACGGCAAGGATTATTACCAAAGCGGATATTTTCATGAGTTTCTCCCGTTCAGGTTATTTTACGGTAAAAAACAGGATATCGCGGGGGGCAATCCTGACTTCGACTTCCGACATTCCGGCGGCGTTCAGCTTGAGGGAGCGGAGTTTATCGCCGCCGGCGCCGATGAAAGTAACTTCCGCATCGCCCGTCCCTCCGGTACGCAACGCGGGATCGACCTTTACTTTGCCGCTGTATTCGAGTTCGCCGATATTGACCAGGGTGTAGCCGAGCGAACCGTCAACGGCCCGGTTGACGGCCCCCAGAACCGCGGGACGGGATACCGCGGCATTGCCGATGTATTCATTGAAAGTGACCGGCGACGGCGGCGGGGTCAGCTCCGGAGCGCGCAACATTTCTCCGAGACGGAGATAGTCAAGCGTGGGAACTACATAATCCATCAGTTTCCGGACAAAGGCGCAATCTTTTTCGTTGCCGGGTTCTTCCAGGAATACCTTACCGCTGAATACGCTGATCCGCCCGAGAATCGATCCTTCCAGGAAGAGTGTGGCGGATTCGCCCGCGATATTGTTTTTGGCCTTGCTGAAAGCCATGCCGCGGCCATGGGTAATGATGTATTCCCCGGCGATCGTACGCCACAGGGGGATGGAATTGGGTAATACGTTTACCGCCAGCAGATAATAATCGAGTTGATCGGCGAATGCCTCGGTGGGAGCTTCTCCCGACATAACGCAGCCGGCGGATTTGCTCTTCAAGGCTCCTCGCAGTTTACCTGCCAGCGCGCGCTGGCCGGCGATGCCGGTATTGCCGCCGCTACGCCTGTGGCCGTGATTTACAGCAAAGCAATCCGGACTGCCTTTGCCGAAACTGTCGAGGTAAATTCCTTCGAAGCCGAGCGCCAGGTTGTGCTCGCTCAGCGCCAGAAACCGGTCGTGCCACCAGCTGGTGTAGCGGCAGACGTCGATTCCGTCGTCGTAGGGAACATAATCGCCCAGGATATCCAGCGCCATATATTTGCCGACCTGATCCATCTCTTTGCTGTTGGTGTGGTCGTAAATCATGGATTGGACATAGGCCAGGGTGTGAATGTTGGCCGCTCTCATCTTTTCAAGCCCTTCGGCGACTCCGTTCAGCGACGGCATAGTCCGGCCCATGCCTTCATAAATCTGGTCCTTTTTCTCAAAATTGTACCAGATGGCGAGAATCGGCCGTTTGCCGACGAATTCAGCGGCGGTCAGAGCGCCATTGACATTGGCGGAAACGGTGCGCCCGCTTGAACCGCAGGAGAGTTTCATCGACATGACAGCGGTTTTCAACCATTCGGGAACGTCGGTCCGCCGCGCGACCGGACCGGCGGCGGTGTAGGGAGTCGTCAGGAACCATTGGCGATAGGATTTGGCATCGTCGAACCAGTCGCCGCGCCGCAGGCCGCAGACCACGTCATAGCTCTGCCGGAAACCGCTGCCGAATTCGCGACGGCCGCTCGGCGCGTGGCGCACCGTCAGCAGAATGGTATTGGCCGCGGCATTGCTTTTCGCCACGAAATCCTTATTGAAGCCGTTGGCGTCTTCCGCCGCCAGATAAGCGCCGCTGCCGGAAACACGGTCATAAAAACTCATCATCTGAAATTTTACCGCCGGCCCGGGATAGGGATAATCGAAATTTTGAGGAAAGGTATTCAATATCCCATTGCGATAAGGCAAAGCGAACAAGCAGTCGGCTTTTTTTGTGGCCGGATTTTTGAAATTGATGCGCGGATATTCCACCTGCCAGATACTGGTACGGACTTTGTTGACGACTCCAGCATTGAGCCGCCACCGCGGCATGGCGTCATTGTTGCCGAGGGTGACGAACGCTTCCGCGTCCATACCCATGCGCTGGTGTATCGCGCCTGAATACCTGGCTTTCAGTATCGCGACACCGTCTTTGAGTTCGCTGCTTACTTCAACTTTTTTGCATTGGGCCGGGGAGAACAGGACGTAGCGGACCCAACTGTCTCCCTGGTCGGGTTCCAGGTAAAACATCATAATCTCCCATAACTGCGCGCCGGATGCAATCCGGTTGCCGGGAATTTCATGATGATACAGCCCAACCAACGTGAAATCATTTTTCGTGAATAATACACCGGTGAGCTGATTGTAAATGCCGATATGGGAATCCGTCTCATAAAGTCGACTGCCGCTTCCTTCCCGCGAAAATGGCCATGAATCGTGATTCGCAGCAGCGAGAATGCCGTATTGCAGCAAGAAAATGCCGCAGAACATCATGATTTTTCTCATTTTTTCACCCATCTTTTTTGAAATGAATTAACGTTCATTTAATATTATATCGCGGCATCTGAATTTGTCAATCCCCTCTTTGCGAAGTTTGCCGGATTCTTTTTGCAGCTAAAATCAATGAAGCGAGATTGACAAATTCAAATGCCGGCAGTATAGTGATAACAAACAGATAAAATTAACGTTAATTCAAAAAACATTCGAGGACAAAAAAATGTCTGCGCCAATTCAAAATAAAATTTTTGCGCTGGTTGGAACAGGGGGACGTTCAACGATGTTCTCCCGGGCTATCGCAGAGAAGCAGGGGCGGCATATCCGCCTGGGCGCCATTTGCGACAGCAATCCGGTACGGCTGGACGCCTACCGCGAAATGCTGGAGACCGAGTACCGGCTACCGTCTGTGCGGTGTTACGACGCCGGAGCTTTCGATGCCATGCTCGACACCGCCAATACCGTAATCGTGTGTACACCGGATAATATCCACGAACAATACATTTGCCGCAGCCTGGCGGCCGGACGGGATGTCATCGTGGAAAAACCGATCGCCATCAATGTCGAGCAATGCCGCCGCATTCTTCAAAGCGTATATGCGGCAAAAGATCGCAAAGTCAAGGTCACTTTCAACTGCCGCTTCATGCCTTGGGCCATCCAGATCAAAAAATTGATCCAGGCTGGAACCATCGGGGAAATCATTCATGCGGAACTGGACTGGAGCCTGGATGTCCGCAAAGGAGTAACCTATTTTTCGCGCTGGCACAGCCGTAAAGAAATTTCCGGCGGATTGATTATTCACAAAGCGTCGCACCATCTGGATTTGCTCAACTGGTTGCTGGATGCGGTGCCGGAATATGTTCAGGCTCAAGGCCGCCGCGCTTTTTTCGGCGCGGAGAACAAGCATAAACACGGCATCGGGCAAGTCGCCGATTTTTACTTTGATGCCGACGGCAAAGCCGGCGATCCCTTCGCTCTCAATTCGCCGGACCTGGAAAAAAACCGGGAAAAATGGCTGGCCGCGGCCGGCATCGATGGCTATCGTCCAGACAGCAGCGTCTGGCGCGAAAATATAAACATTGAAGACACCATGAATGTAATGGTCCAATGTACCAATGCCATGACTTATTGTTATTCCCTGACGGCGTTTTCACCGCGTATCGGCAAGCGCCTGACGCTTCACGGGACCAAAGGCCGTATCGACTTTTGCAGTGAAGAATTCAAGGGGGCAACCACACAGCCCCTGCCGCCGGGAGCAACTCCCGCTGCTTACCCACGGGAAGAATTGATCGTCCATCCTTTTTTCAGCGCTCCTTATGTGTTGCCGGTGGACAAAGGAGAGGGTAACCACGAGGGGGCCGACGATCCGATGCTGGATTATCTTTTCGACGATGTGCCACCGCCTGAAGGTATGAATCAGGTGGCCGGCGCTGAACAGGGAGTTCTTTCCACCCTGGTCGGAGCAGCTGCCAATCTTTGTTTTGAAAGCCGGCAAACAATCAATATTTTCGAATTGTGTCCGGAATTAACCCGCCAAACCAAATTAAGTGATTATAAAAAATGATAAATTCAGAAAAAATCCTCAGTTTCATCCAAGAATTGGCGGCTCCGGCCGCAGTGAACTTCCAATGCGATCCCGGCATGGCCCCGGATGCGTACCGTTTCAATTTCGCCGATGGCGTTCTTCAAGTTACCGGCGAAAATCCCCGTGGTGCGCTGTATGCCGTGTACGATTTTCTCGATGGGAAACGAAGTGGCGGCGACGCTCCGCGTTTCCGTATCCGTGGCGTCAATCCCTGTGAAGCGTTGGCCCGGCATACTCCGGACCAGTTGCGCAAATTCATCGACCGGATCGGACGTTGGAAATTCAATACGATCATCATTCACACCCAGTACGGTTATCAGGAACACCGGGCGCTGCTGGACGAGGAATGCTCCAAGCGCGGCATCGATCAGGTTCACTACACGTATTACAACCTGGCTTTCTGCGACGGCATCCCGACTGAATATTTCGCCCGCAAGGCGGATGGCTCCATCAAAGTGGAGGGCTCACGGCTTGAGTGCTACGACCGTCTCTGCGCTTCCAATCCGACGGGGCTGGAGTTGTACCGCCAGGGCGTAAACTCTTACCTGCGGCAGCATCCGGAACTGGACAACATCCTCTTTGCCACTTCGGACGGACAGAATTACTGTGAATGTCCCGCCTGTCAAAAATTGGGATCGGTAGAACAGTGTTCGCCGTTTTTCGATCCGTTTTTCGATGCGGCCGAGGGAAGAAACCGGCATTTCATCAGTTATCATCAACGTTATCATCTGCCGCAGGATACTTCCCGCCTGGAAAAAGTCGAGAACATCATGTTTGACACGCACGTTCGCGATCGCCAGTATCCCTTGCGGGATTCCGCGGGAGCGGCAACGGTGTGTCCCAAACTGGTTGAGGTCGACTCCCGCGCCAAACAATCGGTCAACCGTTACCTGACTGAACGTTTGAAGGAATGGCGTCAAATCGCTTCCGGGAATCTGTATGTTTTTGAAAATTATATGATGCAGAGTATTTACGGCGTCCCGGTGAATAATCATCAGATTTACTTCGATGACCTGAAACTTTTTGCCGAACTCGGTCTCGACGGGGTAATTTATGAAGCGTTCGAGCCGGGCATACCGGGTATGCTGCCGCTGCTCGATGCCGTCGCCCTGGCGCTGTGGCATCCGGAACAGGATTTCCCCGTCGACGATTCAAGAGGGGTGAACCGCCCGGATTATCAGGAATTCTACCGCCTCGTCCGCGCCTACAAAGCAGACCGGAACTGGCCGAATTACCTCGCCATGATGACTCATATCCTGAGCCGTCCGGATTACGAGGAATTCGACTGGCGCTATATCGGATTCAACGCGGCATGGTTTGTTCAGCAGAACCTCGGCCCTTACCCTCGTACCGGAGAGCCTTTACTGGACCGCTTCCTGAGCATCAATAAGCTTTGGGATTTCATGGAAGAAGTCGAATCTCCCCGCGAAACAACCGAAAAAGTAATCCGAAGCCTCCTTGCCGAACTGAAAAAAGCAGGCTTTTAATCTGACATCAACCGGCTTTTCAATTAATTGGGAAGCCGGTTGTTTTGGTATTCCAGACCGCGGACATTTTCTTTTTCGATTACCGGAAACTGTTGTCCACCGCTGGCATTGATCGTGTTATGATTGATCTGGATGTGATCCACGCCGCGGATCTGGAACAGTGGCAGGTCGTTCTTCCCGTATGGCTCAACATTGAACGTGTTTTCTTCCAAGTAAATATGGCTGAGACCGCGGCTGAAATCATTGTCCGGTGCCTTGGCGAAATAAATAACCGATTTGTGCAATGAGGAAAAAACATTCCGTTTCAAACTCACGTTCCGCGCCATGAACACTTCATCCAGATGCGCCATGCGCTGTCCAAATTGAACCAGTATTTTCCAACCCAGATTATCCTCGATCCGGTTATCGGCCAGCAGGCAATTACGCCCGCCAGGCAGAATCCGGGATACCCCATGCGTAAAGATATTTCCGGCGATTACCGTGCCGTGATTCTGCAATTCTGGAAAGATAAACCGGTCTTTGAGGCTCAAACCAGCCGGCGGTTCCTTCAATTTAATCTTCACCATATTCTGTTCGACAACCGGTTTTCCGACGATTTGCAGCTCCTTTTCCACCCGGTTATCTCGGTATAAACCGATCCGGGTCATATCTTGAATCAGTTGCGCACCGATATTGACCGGTAAATAGATGGTGTCGCCTTCGATTTTCGACAGCGGCCGCGCCAGGGTGTGGATATTGAGAAAATCGTCGCCAAGATCGCGAACCCGGTTATTGGCGATATAACTTCCCAGGCAGGCGTTATAAAAATAGAACCCGTCCGCAGCGGTCGCCGCCGGAAATCCATCCCCGGCCGCCACCACGCAATCAGTAATGAAAGCGGCTTCGCTGTTCCTTCCCAGAAACGCCATCGAGGCGGAAATATCCAGCGAAATTTTGTTCAGGCGGCAATGGTTGGAATCGGCCAGAATAATTTTCTGATTGCCGTAATCGCGGGCATAGTAAACCATGCGCAAGCCGGGTTGATATACGCTCCCCGCATTCATCATCTTCGGAATGGAGAATTCATACATACCATTTTCCAGTTTTTTGACCTCGGGCTTAAGGAAATGTGATGCCACACTGTAGGCCAGCGGGGTCCGCCCGTCGGCGCAAAAACGCCCATCCGCAAAGCGCGCCAGCCCACGGCTGTTTGATTCCGCGAATATCGGGTCATCCGGGGCCAATTCGTTGTCGTCGATTTTGACTATCAGTTTATCAGGATTTTCCACCTTGGTGACTACCCCGGTGGTAAAAAATTTTCGCCCTGCGGTTATATGCAGATTCCGGAGCTGAACATTGTCGCATTTTTCGAGATAGAAAACCGTATTTCGCGGAATGGCGGTTACAAGAACGGTTCCCTCTTCACCGTAAATCAGCAGATTCCGCCGATCTTTCAAGTGAAAAATCCTTCCCGCCGGATGCTGCTGATTTTTCAATAAATAACGCCCTTTGGGGATGAATACTTTGCCTTGTTCTCCGGCCGCGTCAAATGTTTTCAGCAGAGCTCCGGCATCATCCGTCACGCCGTCGCCTTTGGCTCCAAAATCATGTACATTAAATTGTTTGTAACTGTCCGGATCGGCTTGTTTTCCGAAATACTCCAATGCATCCGTCATCCGTTTCAGCAGATAATCATAGTCGGCCAGCACCGACTGAAAACGCTCTTTATCATACTGCCAATCATACCGCAGGGATTTTTCGAAATTCTCATATATTTCCTTCTGATACTTTACCCAATCGGCAAAGTCCGGCTGACGCGGCCGAAGCTTCTCCGCCCCTTCCGTCAATGCCGCCGCTTTCTCGCGTCGCTCGAGCAGGATTTTATCCACGGCCGGTACTTCCAGCACCAGACAGCAAAGACTGATTATCAATACTATTTTCATGATTACTCCACCAGTAAATATGAGGTTCCGTTAAATGGCGACGTCGATGATTTTTTCCAAAGATCGATACTGCTTTCGACATGTCCGTCCAGCAATGACAGGTTATTTTTGAAATGTCCATGCCTCCCCTCGCCATAGCGCCCCCCGACGACCAGTATATTGTACTGGTCGAATCCGGTGGACGAGCTGATTTTGTAACTATTTTCGGCAAATCCGACGAGAATCGACAATTTTTTGAATGCCGTTATTTTGTTCCATACTGACGGAGCATAGCTGCTCAGCGGCAGATGCAAGCGGTCATTGAAAGCATAGGAAACTGGGAAAGCCGGAGTATAATGCTTGCTCCGTTCAACATCCGGGCAAAAATAAACGCCTTCTGCCTTGCCGTCGAATTTCCGGTTGTTGACATACGGCTCGATCAGGGTCATATAATTATTCGTGGCCGGATCGCTGCTGACCAGGGAGGAAGAACCCAACCCCTTGACCAGCCGCCCCATAATCAGATGATCGCTATAATCGTTTGAATACTGCACTCCCCCCAGCGCTATTTGCTTGAGCTGACTGATACATTTGATGTTGCGTCCTTTTTCCCTCGCCTTGTTCAAAGCCGGCAGCAGCATCGCCGCTAAAATCGCAATAATCGCAACAACTACCAGCAACTCGATAAGTGTGAATTTTTTTCTCTTTTTAAACATGATAAAACTCCTATTCATTAACTGTTGATTCTCCGATTATCAGTTCCGGCTGGATGGCGATCGGTAATTTGACCTGTTCGCGGCCGGAAAAAAAACGCAAAACTTCACTGGCCATGGTTTCCACCGGCAGACGGACCGAAGTCAACCGCATGGGCTGCAGAGCCTCATGATATCCGTCGATACCGATAATACCGATATCCTCCGGCACCCTTACCCCGGCGGCAAACAGGCAATGTATCAGTAAATCGGCGAGCTGATCGTTGTAACACATCACCACTTCCGACTTGCTCTCGCCATTTTTTATGCGCCCGGCCAAAGCCCGGCAGTCGGCGTAATCCCGGATTGCCGCCGCTTTCGTAAACGAAATTCCTTTCACGCTCTTTATCGCTTTTTTCAGATTTTCCAGCCGTTCATTGCCGGAAAATTCCATCCGCCCGCCGTAGCCGATATACCCAATCCGCTTAGCCCCCAAGGCCTTCGCATGCTTCACCGCCAACTTCATCACCGCTTCCTCATCAAAAGCGATGTCTTTGCCGATATGCAGCACAGGCACCTCATATTCGCGATACTGGCTGACGATGTCACTGTTGATATTCGGATTGATCCGGGCAAGAATCAGACCGTCGACATTTTTAGCCAACAGATTCTTCATCAACTCTCGTTCCCGTTCCGGCTCGTTGGCCGAATACGCATTGATGACCATGAAACCATTCTTCATGAAAATTTCGTCCACGGTCGCGCTCAAACGCAAAGAAAACACCGAGTCTGAATTCTGCAGAATCATACCGATATTGTGACTGCGTCCCGAGACCAGAGTCCGAGCGGATTCATTGGGTATATACCCCAACTCGTCGATCACTTTCTGTATTTTTTCCCGGGTCTTTTCGCTGACGCCGATATTGATGCTTTTGTCCTGGTTCAATACCGCATAAACGGCGGCGCGGGACACTCCGGCCTGCGCCGCGACATGCGAAACAGTCATTCGGGGCTTACGATTTTTTTCACTGACAATCATTTATTAACATTCCATATTTCACGTGCAATATATTATATCGTATTTCACGTGCAATGTCAATAGACAAAACAAGAAAAATCATAAAATATAAAAATGTCAATTGAAAAAATCGGTGAATTTTTTCGGACGGGGGTATTGACTTTTGGCGCTTACAGCTGTATAATTACAACTATAAGCGTAATACAGGTGTAAACGATGGCAGGAAATTTACCGATTAAGTATGATCTGGTGGAGCAACAGCTCAGGGAACGGCTTTTGTCCGGTTCTTTGACCGGCTTGCTGCCGGGCGTCCGTCAGTTGGCGCTGGAGTACGACGTAAATTTCATGACCGTAAACAAAGCCATCAACCGGCTGGAAAAGGAAAATCTCGTCTACCGGATTCCGCGCAAGGGGACGTTTGTCCGTCGGCAGCGGAACATCCTGGTCGCTTACAACGATTCCAGTCCGACATTTTTCGAATTCGAACTGTATTCCACCATGATCGCCGCCATCCAGAAAGAATTCGCCCGGCATAACTGTTTCATGATTTTCGAGAATCTGTATGGAAAAAGCAAACAGACTCTGGAAAACCTTTTTTCCCGAATTGACGGTCTGGTTCTGTTCAGTTCGGAGCTTCCCAGTTTGAAACTGATCGGCTCCAAACCGATCGTCAGGACCATGGGCGTAATCGACAAATCGAACGTTGATCATATATCCTATGACAATAAAGAGGTAGGGGTCATCGCCGCCAATTATCTGATGGACAAAGGACATGACACCTGCGCCTATATCGGTTATTGCAACAGAGCCCTGTTCGAACAACGCTACGAAAATTTCCGGAACCGCCTGATCGAGAAAGGAAAAACCTGCATGTTTTTCGACTCGCCGCGCGAATTCACCAAACAATCGATTTTAGTTCAACTGGACGGTCTGGCCAAGGCCTCACCGCAGCCGACCGGTATTTTCTGCAGCACCGATTTCGAAGTAGGCATGGTGTTTCAGTTTATGATAAATCAGGGCAAACGCCACAATGTCGATTATCAGATCATCGGCTGCAATAACACCCGAATACTCGGCAGTTATCTGCCGGGAACCACTCCGGCTTCGATTGAACTGGGGCAGAAAGAGATCGGCAGTATCGCCGGTAAATTGCTGCTGCAGCGCATCGAGGGGCTGGAGTCAAAAACCGTCAAAAAGATTGTGACCCCCAAGCTGGTCACGCCAGAGCAAATCGAAGGAACCGAACGTCTATGAAAAATACCGCAATACAATTCATATCTCCGGCCCGAAATCAGGGGTTCCGCATGGATGGTTATTACATCTGGTGTGGCAGCGTAATCCAGGGGCCGGATTCGAAATACCATATGTTCGCCTCGCGCTGGCCGCGCGGTTATACTTTTCATCCCGGCTGGCTGACCGATTCGGAAGTAGTCCGGGCAGTCTCCGATTCACCGCTCGGGCCATTTGAATTTGTGGAAGTGATCTTGCCGCGCCGGGGCCAGGAATATTGGGACGGCTGTATGACTCACAATCCACGGATCGTCACCTGCGGCAATAAATATTTGTTGTTTTATACCGGATCAACTTATCCGTTTCCATACCGCGCTCCGAATGACGACGCCGACAACAATTCGCCGATAACGATCGTCGCCCGCGCCAACAAGCGGGTCGGCATGGCGGTGGCGGATTCGCTGGAAGGTCCCTGGACTCGCTTCGACCAGCCGGTCCTGCCGGTCAAACCGGGAACTTACTACAGTTTTCTGACCTCAAATCCGAGTCCGGTGGTCAACCCGGACGGCTCGATTTATCTGATGTTCAAATCCCGTGCTTACGAAGGTTGGAAGCACGGCACCATGAGTATCGGAGTGGCGGAGGCCGCAAACTGGTATTCGCCTTTCCGGGTGGTAACCGATCAGCCGCTGTTCGGCGAAAATCAACTCGGCGAAGTCGAAGATCCGTTTGTCTGGCGCGACTCCGAAGGTTTTAAAATGATCGCCAAAGACATGCGCGGCGCCATCGGCGGCACCCCGGCTGACGGCATCGTCGCGACCTCTCCGGACGGCCTGAAGTGGAATGCCATCGGCCCGGCTTATGAGCGTACCGTTCAATGGGCGGACGGCGAGATCCAAAACCTCGCATTGTTGGAGCGTCCGCAAATCTTGTTTGAGGACGGACATCCGGCGTATTTTTATGCGGCGGCGGCTGAGAGATTTCCCTATTCCGACAAAACCACCGAAACCTGGAATTTGTCCATGAAAATCAGCAACTGTAAAATCTGAGGTGTTATCATGACGATCAAAAGAAATTTTACACTCATTGAACTCCTGGAAGTTAACGCAATAATTTAAGGAATATATTATTCATGAAAAAACTGATCTTACTCCCATTTTTCCTGATCGGCTCCTGCATTTTCGCGGCGGAGACCGCCAAAAGCTGGCTTGGCGACAACGTTCTCTGGCGTCCGCGCGAAAATCTGGTTTTTTACCTGAAAAATGATTCTGGTAAAGAATTCAACCTGAAATTCACGGTCCGGGATCTGAATACTTATACCTATTATCCGTCGCGGACATTGGTCCAGGTGATCGCTCCCGACGATACGGTCATTGTTCGGGAATGGCTTGAGGACGACGGCATTACCGGCGCTGATTCCGGCAGGAATTTCAAACATCAGGACGGCATTTACGATCCTTTCGCCGACTATCAGTATCGTCAGTACCATCATTTCAATTCTCCCGGCGGCTACCCGCCCGAAAAAGAGCGCTCACCCTATCTGGCCAACCCCGAAAAACTGCCGGTTCGTGAGTTCAAAGTGACAGTTCCCGCCTCATCTCAGGGGATTTACCGCGTTTTCATTACCTCGACCTGGGACCTTTTCATTTCCATGAACACCGACCGGAAAATGCCCACAGGTATTCACCCCGGGACCGGGCCGCTGGCGGCGGTCGGTGATACTCTGGCTCAGAGTTGGTTCTTCTACCCGGCCGAATCGGCTGATCTCGGCATTGCCGTAACCGAAGAAATCGCCCCCTACTCCGCCATCATAATCCTCAAAGACGAGGAAGGCAAGCTGGTCAAAAGCGCCAAAGCCTCCGCCTTCTGTACCTACCTGATGCCGGAAATCAGCAAGAAAAACTGTGCGTATCAATTGAATCTGGAAGGCATCAAGCCCGGTCTGTGCCTGACGCTGCGCGGGGTTCCACAGATTCTCTTTCCCGATCGTGAAACCGCGGTTGAATTCAACGCCGGAATCATCCGCGACGGTAGCGGCAAGCCTTATTTCAACCGGAGCGGAGCAACCCTTTCCGACTGGGCTTACTCCCTCAAGCCGCAAGACCTCGAAACTGGAATCACTTTAACCGAAGAACAGAAAAAAGCTCCGTTCAAAAAGAAGATCCCTTATCAGTATATTCTGGACGCCATTGCCGACCAGAATACCGACCCGGCCTCGCCGGATTACGGCAAAATCTCGGGGCGCCTTTCCGTTCAGGAATACGTCGTCAAATTCGACCTGCTGCTTGAAGCCCTCACAGAAAGCAAGGACGGCCGAAATCCGTTTCATGGCAATCCGGGATTGCTCCGCCGGATTTACCTGGCCGAGTTCCACACCAACGCCTCCATGACGCCCGGACTCCGTTTCACCCACGACACCCCGAATGAACTGCGGTTCAAACGCCCGGAAGAGGTCAAAACCTTCTGGGATATCCAGACGCGCTCGAACTGGTATTCACTCGGGCTCGACGCCCGCTATGCCGGCCGAATCGGTGATATCCAGCCCTTGGCCGTCAAACACCTGCCGCCACAGGTTATCGAGGCGGAAAAACAGCTTTACCGTCTCTGGGCCGCCGGGCGCTTCAACATGCACGCCGCCGAGGTCGCCAACCAGTGGGGATATAATATCAATTCCCTAATCGGCGTTCACAAGCTGACCGGCGGCGACGACCTGAAACTCGAAATGGCCCGCCAGCAGGAAATGCTCATGACACCCGAATACATGGGCCGCCAAAATCCCGATATCACCCCCTACGACAAGAAACACGGCAAGCCCGACTCCGACGTGGGTATCTCCAACGCCGGTTATATCACCGAACACTGGGGATTCGACGGCGAATACGGTTCCCAGCAGGAAACACTCTGGAGCAACATGTGCCGTTTCTTCCCGAGCAAGCGCACCGTAGCGTGGTTCAACCAGATTATCCCGCTGAAATCGCATATGATGGTTCCCCGCTATCCGGGCGCTTCCAATATCTTCGATCAGTTCTGTTCGCCCACCGATTACAACACCCGGACCCGCGGCATGGCGCATAAACACGGCGTTTCCGCCGACTTCCTCGGCCAAGTGGAC
>JAVBRM010000245.1:0-8842 GCA_031548025.1 Victivallaceae bacterium
AATCCGACAGGCTGCTAGGCAAAGCCGGTAAATTTAATTTCACCGAGCGTATATCAATAGTCTTTCGAAAAAATTAACGCATTTTCTATTATTAGGATAAAGCCTCAAACAATCATTTTCATGAATCCTTCAAAACTCGCGGCGGAATGCCGACAGGATAAAATTCCAGGCCCGGTTGAATAATTGTTCACGATGGTGGACCACGACTTTGACCACCCGGCCCGGGGGGAGGTCCGGGGGCGAATCGAATTCGATTTCAATACGGTACAAGGCCATGACCGAGGGATATTCGCCGGGATTGGTTTCATCCGGATAAACCGGGATGGGGCCGCCGAAATGCTGGAGCAGCGGCGAGTTCCGCAGTTTGGCGGAAATCGGATTGACTTCAGTGATTCTGCCGGTGTATTCGGTCAGGGAGTCGGGCAGTTTGATGGTAATTTCGCGGCCCGGAGCGAGTTTGGAAATCTCCCGGTCCAAAGCATAAGCCTGGACAATCATATGCGGCGAAATGACTTCACCGGCGATCCGGCCTTTGGGCAAATAGAGGCCGGGGGATACTTCGCAGAGTCGTGAAATGAATAAGCCGTCAAATTCGGCTTTAATTTCCAGATTGCCGCGGCGACGGGTAAATTCTTCAAGGCTGAGCTGCTCGGAATTGATTTTTTCCAAGCTCACGTTGGCGTGACCAAGGCTTTTTTCTTCGAGTTGCTGAAGATTGAAAAGCAGTTCGTTGTACTGCAGGGTCCAGGATAGTTTTTTGCGAGCAAATTCCAGCAGCGGTGATTCCAGCCGGATTACCGTTTCGCCGGTTTTGACTTTAAGTGGATGGCGTTCAATTTTATGGAGCAGATATCCGGGTTCATTGATGGTGATCAACTGTTTTTGCACGGGAACCACTTCCCCGGGAAGAGATAGGTTCCAGGAGATCGGCAGCATCAGCAGCAAGCCGATAAGCAACAAAATGATTCCGGCCAGAATCCAGCGGGCCCGATTGGAAGATTTTTTCGACAGCATCCGGATCGTTTTCAGTTCTCGATAAAATGGATAAAACAAAACGCTGTAAAGTTCCAGTATTACCAGGATAACGCCAATGGCCTTGGTGAATTTGTGGTAAATAATCAAAATAATCGAGGTATAAAGAAAAATCCGGTAGATGAAAGAACAGATACCGAAAATCAGCAGGAACAATCCTTTGCATTCATGAGGCGGAGTTCCGAGTTTCAGAAAATACCAGCGCCACCATTGTTTGACATATTCGGCGGAGCGGGACATCAGGTTTTCAGTTTTTGTCAGGTCGCACAGGAGATAATATCCGTCATAACGGATGCACGGATTACCATTGACCAGCAGGGTATTGAGCGTACTGACCGCGAAAATATAAAACATGGTGGAGCGCCATGGTCCCTGCGGCAGATATACCCAGAGCAAAGCGGCAATACCGCCCAGCAGCAATTCAATGATGATACCCGCTCCATCGATCAACAACCGCTGCCGGCGCGGCAACCGCCAGCTATCGGTAGTGTCGGTATAAAGGCGGGGATAAAAGACCATGAATCCCACCCCGATTCCCCTGATCCGGCATTTAAAATAAGTGGCGGAAACGGCATGGGCCGATTCGTGAATTATTTTGAGGAACAATATGGCGGCAAAGTATTTGGCCAGCCCGGCCCAGGTCAGGGTATTGACGAAGACGGTACTCACTTCGCCGAAGTGCCTGAGGATCTGCAGATAGCCGGTTACAGCGGGAATCAACAGCATAATGATAAAAGGCCTGGAAGCCAGCCAGGTCAGAAATGGCCCCACTGCCTTCAGAAATTTTTCCGGACGCCACGGCGGCAGCCGGAAAAACAAATATGCCGAAGACAGACGCAGAAAGGTGGTTTTTTCGCGCATTTGCCGGTGCTGATGTCTTTTAGCCATGATGTGGCCGTATTCGGGAGCCAACAGATTATTATGCTGGAGAAAAGCGATCAATTCCCGCAGTTCACCCTCGGTCACCCAAATGCCGTGAGCTTGAAGCAATTGCCGGAATTCATCGAACGGATAGCTGCGGTTGAGCCGGGAAATGATATTCATGAAGCGCCGGTTGATTTTATAATAAGCGTCAGCCTGAGGATCGAACAGCATGGGGAAATCCCCCTGCGGTCCGGGTGGAATAAGTTCAATGTCCGAGCGTAAAGTTCCGGTTGTCTGATCCGTCATAATCAAATCCCCCGAAAATAAAGAACCGCACTCTTGAAAAGATGATAACCCAGGAAAACTCTTTCCCCGCTGATTTTGGCGATACCGCGCATTCCGTAGCGCAGATTGGTCATGTCGGCAGGAAGTTCAGCCCGGACGATATAGCAATATGTGCGTTGTTCAGTCAATTCCGGATATGGACTGACCGCCAGAATTTTGACCGGAATGGGGCGTTCCGGCGCGGTATGAAGAAACAGCGTGGCGGAGAGAGAATGGCCGAGGATGGATGAATCGCGCTCATTCAGCGGAATATCCGCAATCATGCCTTCGCCACCGTAGATGTCGAAGATTTTGTCACCGGCATGAACGACTTTGCCGGTCAGCAGTTCGGCGCGCCCGTCTTTCAATACCAAAATACCGTCGGCCGGAGCCAGAAAGCGGGATTTTCCCAAATACCATTTGGCTTCATCGACACTGACCAGGGCGGATTGAAGCTTGGGCTCCAGCAATTTCACCATTCCAAGACGTTCTCTTTGGGTAAAAGCGGAACGCCCTTCCAATTCCAGCTCCGCTTTAATTTCATTGACCTGGCTTTCGGCCGCGGTCAATCGGTAATTCAACTGGCTGGTATCGTATTCGGCAATCAAGTCGCCCTTCCGTACCAGTGAACCATTCTGGAGATGGCAGCGGGCGATCGGCCCTTCGAACCAGGCATAACTGGAAGTGATTTCCGGAGCTTTCAAGGTAAATTCAGCATTGGCGCTTTCAGGAACTTTGATAAACATGCAGATAATGACCGCCGCCAACAATGCCATCCAGAAAAATTTCTTCATGTTGATATACCGTCGCAAATTCCAACCGGCCTTGGCTGTACATAAGCGATGAAAATACAAGCTTTCCGCAATTGCACTGGCTAACAATTGAGCGGAATTAAGGGCGAACGACGGGACTGGACCATCATATTCCAGCAACCACAAAAGACGATAGGGCTGTTTCGGAGTTGAGGCTGGAGGTGTCAATTCCAGGATGAAACAGGTGGTATCTACCCCCAGCAGTTCATTCACAATCTCAACGGGAAGGTTTTTTTCCGCGGCATTGGCGCGTGTAATGGTCAGCAGCCCCCCATCCAAACTCAAATTGTGACATAAGTCACATTGCAGTACCGCGATACGAGAATGTTTGTTGACTACCGTCTGGCCGTACTGGGCGATGACTACGGCTTTGGATGCGCTATCTTCGATCAGGGATGAACTTTTGAAACTGAGCATAGTCCACGAATTATTCACAGCCTGAGTGGCGGCTTCATTAAAATCGCGGGCATTGAACAGATCGTGAGTGAACCTCTGGATTACGGCCAGCGTACGCAGTTTGGCCGACAATTCGGTAACTTGGTCTTTGCTCATGGTTCCAGTATCCCGGTCATGCCCGCGGTGTATTTACCATCTTTATTATCGATCAGGGCTTTGATTTGAATTGTTTCGGAGCGATGGTCGGCGCGCGGCATGATTTCATACACCTTGGCCACTGCGTTTAATCTGTTGTCCGGCAGGGAAATTTTGACCGGCGAATCCATTTTGTATTTACTCAGGTCGCTCATCGGTACATTCATGACCGCCAGCAATTGATTGTCGTCGATGACTTTCAACAGCGGCTGACCGCTGCGGACCGTCTCATATTCACGGGTAAGAATTTCCTCAACCCGCCCGGTAAAAGGAGCCTTGATCGTGCAGAACGTAAAATTCAACTTGGCTTCATCCAACAGATTTTTGCTGTTATTCAATTCATGCTCGGCCTTGCGGTACTCAAAATCGCTGGTGAAGTTTTTCTCATACAGATTTTTCTGGTCGTCAAAGGCCTTTTTCGTAAAATCATACTGTTCAGTCGCCCGCTTCAAATCAATGGCGAAACGCCGGCTGTCCAGTTCCGCCAATACGGCGTGGGCCTCAAATTTTTCCCCTGCCCGGAAATGACATTTTTCCACCACCCCATCCATTCGCGAGGCAATTACCGCTTCGCGAAACGGAAACAACACCACCCGAGACTGGAGCCGCCGCTGATTCGGACCTGAAATCTCAGTTTGAGAAAAAACATTTGACAGGCAACAGCCGATTGCCAGTAAAATTAATAAATATTTCATCTTTGGAGCCCTGTATGATACAATTTACCCATTGCAAATAGTATGATCTTACAGGCAGCCGAATCCTCGTTTGAAACCTGGCTGCCTGCAAGATAATATTTTCCGGTTTAAGAAGGGAGTTGGAAATTGTTAGTTCGGCATTTTCCATCACCCTAAATCCCCATCAAACGGTCTATGGAAACCATAGCTACCTGATTGGTTACGGGCTCGTTTTCCTCTTCTGACTCTTCTTTGGGAGCGTCAGGTTTGATTTCCCGAACTGGCTCTTCGGATTCCTTTACCGTTTCCTCGAGTTCTTTTTCCTGTTTTTCAAAGGCCTGCGGAGTGGTTTTGGAATTGGAGAGCTCTTCGTTCAGACTCAGTGTCTTCTGATCGAATTCTTCGCGTGATTTGGCGAGCTCTGCTTCCGCACGAACACGGGCTTCGGCGAGTTCGCGCTGGAGGTCTTCCAACGGGGCTTTTGCCAGCGTATTAAGCCCCAACGTATTCAGAATGCGATAATAGGAAATGTAGTAGTTACCCAGTGACAGGTATTTTTCGATCTCGGTCTCGGCAGTAACCAGGCGCATATGGTCGAGTTCGAGCTGCGAGAGCTGCCCGGTGGTTTGGCGGTTCGCCAGCGCCCAGTCCAGGTTTTCCTGATAGGTTTTGTTGACCTTGGTGTCGATGTCGAAACGTTCTTTGGTGGCAAGCATGTTGGCTTGGGCCATGCGCACCTGCGCCATGATCCCGATCGCCTGCGCATAACTGCGCGTTTCCTCGGCCTCCACCTGCGTACTGTAGGCACGGTAACGCGCAATGTGCTGCGGCAGTTTCAGCAAATTATAGGCGGCGCGAACGCCGATTTCCCACCAGCTCTGATGGTACAGGAACGAGTTGTTGGAGTTGGTGAAGTCGATAAATATCCGCACGTTTGGGAACATCATCACCAGTGTTTTGCGGCATTCAAGCACGTTGATATGCTTCTGCAAGTCGATTTCATAAAGCTCGGGGCGCTGCAGCAGCGCGATCTGCTCCAGCAGGATGGTTTCCGGCATATTGAACTCGGGCACGCGGTCGAGGATGCTGTCGTCAACCTGGATCAAGCCGCTTGGATAAATCCCCATCAGCGAGCGCAATTCCACGCAGGAATTTTCGTAGGAGCGAATATAGTTGGTGAGCCGTTTTTCCATATCGATGAAGCGGCGGGTCTCGTCGAACGCCCGGAACGGCGTAATCTGGCGGGTTCGGCCCATTTCGGCGATCAGGTCATAACGCGAACGGCAGTCCTCGAGGAGTTGTTTGGTGATGTTGATGGCGCGCTGCGCGGCCGCGACCTGGAAATACACCCGTACTACGTCCAACGACAAATTCTGAGCTGCACGCTGGGTGCGTTGAGTACGCAGCAACACACGGTCGTGGGCCTGTTGCGAATTGAAGAACGCCAGCCCGAAGTCCACTATGCTCAGCGCCAAATCCAGATTGAAATAATTGACCGTCTCATCCTGTGAGGTCGAAGCCCCGTAAGTGATACCGTCGCCGCTGACCTTGCGGCTGCTCGACGCCGGAGTGTTTTCACGATCGGTCAGGTTGTTGGAAACATTCAGCTCCGGCAACATTCCGAGCATTTCGGCGGTCAGCATCTCGCGCGCCACATTCTGCTCCAAGTTGAATACCTTCATGTCAAGGTTGTTTTCCAATGCCAGACGAATACACTCGATCAGGCCCAATGAACGGCTCTCGTCGATATTCGCCCAGTTCGCCTTCTCAAAATGTTTGATCGCGTACTCGGCGCGTTCCGACCGGTAATCGTCATAATTTTTGCACCCCGCCATACACACCGCCAAAGCGGCGGCCCCCATCCCGATATTTCTAATTTTCATATTTTTTTTCATTTCCTTTTGTTTTTTCGTCAAAAAATTCTATATAATAGGAAATTGACGTGAGCACAATTTCCTTAAAAGTTCGAGGTTGCGAGAACCCCAAAGCGGCTCTCGCCTCTTTTCCCTGAACATCAAATTCCGGGGCTTGCCAAGACGCAAACGGAATAAACCAGGTATGCCGGATTGTTTCTTGATCAGAACCGGATCTTGATGTATTTTCATTCTGCTGATTCCACCTTCATTTTTCGATGTTGCTTTCGACATTATTGCAGGAATTTCAGAGGCGTAATGGTGGCACTGATGCCGCACCGGATCATGCCTCTTGTTCATGTTTTATATTGATTGTCTTGGCACTCTTCTGTTTTCCTTCGCTTTTCGGCAGGGAGATCTTCAATACACCATTTTTGAATCCGGCGTCAAGTTTTTCAAGATCAAGCCCATCCGGCAGGACAAATGAACGTCGAAAAGAACCATAATGCCTTTCCGTAAAATGATAACTTTCATCATCAAATTTGAATTTATTGGATTTTTTGCCGTTAACACATAAAATTCCATTATTCACTGAAACGCCGAGTTCATTTTTTTCCACTCCGGGCAATTCTGCTGAAATTTCAATCAGGTTATTATTCTCATTGACTTCAAACCGCGGTACAAAAACTCCGTTATTGCAACGCGTTTCAAACCAGGCGTCATCTCCAAACATATTATTGAAGATTTCATTGATCTGCCTGTGAAACTCCTCTACTGAATTCATTGGTTTTTTGCAGGGGGAAAACTGCGATTTTCTTTTTCCCCTCGGCAATAATTCGCTGTTCATAAAATATTACTCCTCATTTCATTCTCAAAAACTTCATTCTCAAAATGACAAATCATAAACTCTATTATTTCTTGAAATCACCTCCTTCCAAGTTACACCGCCATCAATTCCTCAAGAACGATATCCAGGGAATCTTTGAAGTTTTCCAGTTTGTCCGTCCACTCAACCGAAGCAAAATCCATTCCCTCGAAATTGATGGCGCTCCGTTCTTCGTCTCCGATATCGAGAATCGCCGGAGAGTGATGGATTGACGGGGAACTTTGAAGAACGGTATCCAGATTTTCGCGGCTGACCGAAATCGGCAGCTGGATTATTACGGCTTTGTCACTCACACGATATTCGGAATTGATGATTTCCTTCATCGGGCCGGTGAGCAGATGGCCGTCTTCGCCTGCATGCAAAACAATCTGTTTGACCGGTTCCCGGTCCCATTCTTGCAGTACCTCTTTCTGGGCAAGTTTTTTCTGGAGTTTCAACCTGACCAGTGCGTTGGCCACTGTTTGAAATGTTACGCTGTGTGAATCGCCATCCGTTTCGGGGTCCAATATCGAATCTTCGTCCCGGTTCGCCGAAAATTCGGAAATCTGATTAATCAGGGAGGCTTCGTCCATGCCATTATCGGTATAATTTTTCGATGACGAATCCTTATAAATATTGAACATCCCCGGTTCCGTTATATCTGCGGTTTTCGCGGCAATGGTCAAGGTTCCATTTATTATTACAGTGACGTTGTAATTCCCGCCGCCGTTGCCGTCATTGATCTGATACTGGTCAATGGCATATGTACCTGCGGTTTCGCTCTTCTCGGAACGGTCGTAATCGGTGACGGAATCCCCCTCAACAAGACCGAAAGTCTGGCCGGAAAAGGTCGGTTCCGAATCCCCGGCCGTCTTGGTTTGGTCGTCAATGATAATGGTCAAGTCCGCCTTGGTAATATCGGCGCTAAGGTCGTTGTAGACGACTTCGTAATTACTGACTTCATCACCACTCAGTGAGTCGCCGGTAATCGTGATCCCTTTATTCTGCCCGGCGTGCTTATCGCTGAACGATGCATCACCCTTGTTATAATTGACGTCATCACCGTCGATCAACCCGTCGAATGACCAGGTGTAATCGGCAGCCGTCGTGCCGTCATAGACCTTGTCTCCACCGTCGCGAGTAACGATCAGTGTAGCCTTGGCGATATCACCTCCGAGGTTGTTGTAGGCGACTTCGTAATTACTGACGTCATCACCACTCAGTGAGTCGCCGGTAATCGTGATCCCTTTATTCTGCCCGGCGTGCTTGTCACTGAACGATGCATCACCCTTGTTATAATTGACGTCATCACCGTCGATCAACCCGTCGAATGACCAGGTGTAATCGGCAGCCGTCGTGCCGTCATAGACCTTGTCTCCACCGTCGCGAGTAACGATCAGCGTAGCCTTGGCGATATCACCTCCGAGATCGTTGTAGATAGTATCATAGTTACCGAGGTCGATACCGCTCAAGGAATCGCCAGTGAAATAGACATTTTTGTTGGTGCCGGCATTCTTATCTGCGAACTGAGCGGTACCCTTGTTATAATCGACGTCGTCGCCGTCGATCAAGCCGTCAAATGACCAGGCATAATCAGCATTGGTCGTGCCGTCATAAACTTTGTCTTCGCCGTCACGAGTTACAGTCAGCGTAGCCTTGGCGATATCGGCGCCGAGATCGTTGTAGATGACTTCGTAATTGCCAAGATCGTTGCCGCTCAGCGAGTCGCCGGTGAAATAAACATCTTTATCCGTTCCGGCATTCTTGTCGCTGAACCATGCATTACCTTTTGTATAATCGACGTAATCACCATTTACCAGACCGTCG
>JAVBRM010000158.1:0-25088 GCA_031548025.1 Victivallaceae bacterium
AAGCCGGCGCGGCCTGACCGTCGGTCGCCACATACCCGACTTTACCTCCCGCCGCATCCCACGCCACAACCTGCGAATGACCGTTGCTCAACAAGTCCGTACGAACCTTATTGGCCTCGCCCCAGATGTTCAGCGAGAGAATACCGGAATACAGGTTCAATGCATACGTATAATTGCCGTACGTAAGGATTTCGCCCACCGCCAAGGTTCCCAACTGGGTTCCCGCCGTATTCTTCACGGTCGCGGTATAGGCATACGAAGAAGCTCCGGACGCCAACTGATAGATACCGTTTTTCTGAGCATTGTTAACCGTGATCGAGTAATTCATCAGATCGCTTCCGCTGATCAAATTGTAGTTCGTGACCAAAGCCCCGCCGGACGCCTGATGCTCAGCAATCGTAAAGTCCAACCCCGCCCCGGCATAAGCTGATACAATCCCTCCGCTTTCAATCGTCAACACACCCGAGTGGAGGCTACCGGACTCCAATAGCATGAATCCACCATAATTGATGACGGTGCCATTAGCCACTCCGCCGCTGCAAACATACTGGCAGCCGCCAGTCATGACAGTGTTGTTCGCTACTCCACCGCTGGAAACATACTGCCAGCCGCCACTGATGGTGGTGCTGTTAGCCACTCCGCCTGAATATACCTCCAAATAACCGCTATAAATAATAAAATTATTTGCCACCCCACCGGACAAAGAGAATTTTCCAAGGGTATTCGTTCCTGAAATTATAGTTTTCGTATCTCCGCCTTTTACGCCGGCCATGATCCCTCCGCCTTGATATTGCATAATCCCCAGCGCCGATCCGCCACCATAAATGCACAACATCCCCTCAGAGAAAATCTCGGTTTGACTCACCACTCCGCCGGATTGAACAACTTGACTGCCATTACCACCTATTGCGGCACCAATAACTATCCCTCCGGAATAGATTTCTTGCATTCCCCAACCAAATATATTCGTATGGTCGGCGCGTCCGCCGCTCATCACATACATTGAAGCATTGGATAATATCTGATGCCCCATACTCATGGCATGTGACGACAAAGTCTCTCCGCTTCCATAATAACAACCGGCCACCGAATTGGCGAAAGTCACGTTGCCGCCGTAGTTACCGAAGGTTCCGGTAAATGGTGTCCAAGTGAGATTAACTGCCGATCCCCCACTATTTTCTTTATCAAGGTACACCATTCCACCGCTGGAAATGACTGTATTGCTTGCTATACCGTCACTGGAAATAAATAGTATGCCGCCGGAACTAACGACAGTACCATTGGCTATTCCGCCACTGGAAACATCCTGGTAGGCGCCTGAATTGATGATGGTACTGCTGGCTACTCCGCCACTGGCAATATCCTGGTGACCGCCGAAATTAATGACGGTGTCATTGGCAATTCCGCCGTTGGAAACATACTGCACACCCCCTGAATTGATGACGGTGCTGTTGGCCACCCCTCCGCTGGAAATATGCTGGCCTTGGCCGTAATACGGGTAGCCGACGGTATTGACGGTGGTACTGTTCGCTGTTCCGCCATAAAGAACATGCATGGAATCATCGTCATCCAAAGTGATACCGGTACTGGTGATTCCCGAGCTTACATAATAAGTTGCCATTTTCAACACTCCTTTCTACCTTAAAAGTATTTTTTTGTAAATTTCCATTCGAACCAGAAAAACAGTATATTACATAAATAAATTACCGGAATCGTGCGAAATCTTAGACCGATTTCTCGAAAATCTGTATTTTTTCTCGATTTTTCTGGGATATGGCCAACAAAAAGGGCATATCCCTGTCCTTTGTCATGCAAGAGGCACTCGCAAGCCCACACAACGACAAAACACGAAATATGCCCAAAAGCATACCTATGCAAACGGTCGCTGTGTTTAAAAATTGCGAGTTTTCTTGCACAACCGTAAATGTAATTATTTCAGATTATGGTTTTTCCTTGTGCCAATTTTCCTCCTTATTATGTTTGTAAAAAGATAGCGCCGATTTGGAAAATTGTCAATCCTGAAATTTCGGCATTCGTCTGAATTTGACGCGAAGTAACTAATGGGTCGGCTTATAAACTTGGATCATCACGCTCAAAACCGTCCGACGAGTCCGACGAGTCCGACATGTCTGACCTGTCCGACTTCTTTTTGGCGGCCCCGCCCTACCTCGGGAGAGTCTTCGAAAAACTTGCACATAGCGTTTGATCGGGGCTTGACATTGCGGGAATGGGGGGTATTTTATAATAACTGGTAACTACCAGTTTAAGGAATTTTTGATATGAGCCAGGAAAATAATAATAAATTGCTTCATTTAAAGGTGCGCAGTTACCTGAGGGGCGTGATTGCCGACGAACGGCCGGATTATCTGGAGTCGGAGCGATCGCTGCAAGAGAAACTCGGGGTTTCGCGGACCACGCTCCGGCGGGCTTTGCGTGAGCTGGAGGTCGAAAAACTGATTTTTCCGATGCACGGCAAGGGCTACAAAGTGATGTATCCGGCCAGCCCCGGCCAGCCGGTCACCGGTAATATCGGGTTGATATTTCACCCCCGGGTCGGAGAGTATGAGACTCAGGTTCAGAATGCCATGATCGATTATCTTTACCGGACCGGCTTGAGGCCGCTGGTCTCGGTTTGCGATTCTCAATACGAATCGGCGGCGGAAAAAATATCGCGAATGCTGGCCGAGTGTGAAGGGGTCATTATCGGCTGCGGAGTGAGGCCGGTTGAGGAATCGGCATTTCTGGCCGGAAATCTTCATCGCCTGATTGGTTCGCCGTATCCGGTGAAAAATCTCGGTTGTGCGAGCGTAACTCCTGATCTGGAAACCGGTTTTTACGAGATTACCGGTCATTTGATCAAACAAGGACACCGTCGGATTGCCGCCATTACCAGCGACCAGCTCCGTTATCAGGGACATGCCCGGGCTCTGAAAAAGCACCGGATACCGGTAGACCCGGCGTTGTTTGTGGAGCTCTCCGGATACCGTCACCGGGGGTACGAAGGAATGGGGCGGCTGTTGGCTTCGGGCGTGAAATTTACCGCTGTGGTCTGCCAGAATGACCAATGCGCGCTCGGCGCCATGGAGCGCTGCTTCAAGGAGGGCATCCGGGTACCGGATGATATTTCCATAACCGGCGCGGACAACGTCACGAATTCGGAACTCTACCCGGTACCGCTGACTACGGTCGGCATCGACGTCGAACTGCTCTGCCGGAGTACGCTCGACGTTCTGCTGGACGGTATCCGCACCGGCAAGCCGCCCGCGGGCAGATTATTGAAAACCACTCTGGTTATCAGAGAATCTATAAAAGGAATTTAAGTATGTTAAAACTCAGGATTGTAAGTTCGCTGGAAAAGATTTTCAACGATGAGGAATTGCTCGCAAGTGAAGTCGGCGGCAGCGCGGCCTTGCGGGAAGAAGTCGCCGCTTTTCAGGTGGCGGTGTGGTCGGATCAGCGGCAGTGGCTCAAGCTCGATATTCAGAGTAAACTGCCGCATACTGTCCGGACCGTGGAACCCACTCCGTCCAATTATGCCGCATTCGATAACGACGGCAACTATCTGCGGACCACTTCCGGCCTGTACCCCGACTGCCTGATGCCATTTAACGCCGGCGCTCCCTGGTCACTTCCGCGCCGCCAGTGGCGGGCCTTCTGGATCACGGTGCCGATTGCCAAAGATTGCGCCGCGGGCAAATACGAGTTCAGCATTACGGTCACTCCCACCGATTATCTGGGCAGCCCGGCCCCGGAAATTGAAGCTTTGTTCAAGTTATACACCCTGGAAGTCATCGATGCGGCTTTGCCGGAACAGAAACTGATCCGCAGCGAGTGGTTCCATACCGATTGCATCCACAAATATTACCAGGTACCGTGTTGGAGTGAAGAACACTGGGCATTGCTGGAAAAATATTTCACCAACGCCGCTTCCCATGGCATCAATATGTTGCTGACTCCGGTCTGGACCGCGCCGCTGGATACCGCGGTCGGCGGCGAGCGCCCCACTACTCAATTGCTGGATATCGAGAAAAACGGGGACCGCTACACGTTCGATTTTGCCAAACTCGACCGCTGGTTCAAACTGGGGTTGAAGTGCGGATTCAAGTATTTTGATTTCGCCCACCCGTTCACCCAGTGGGGCGCTAAGTTCACACCCAAAATCATGGTCAGGGAAAACGGCGAGGAGAAGAAGCTTTTCGGCTGGCATGTTCCGTCGAATTCTCCCGAATACGCCAACTTCCTCAAACAACTGATTCCGCAAATGCTGGAAGTGGTGGCGGCCAACGGCCTTTCGAAGAATGTGTTTTTCCACATCTCCGATGAACCGCATCTGGAACACTTGGAGCAGTACCGCTATGGCGCTGAGCTGTTGCGCCCGCTGATCGGCGATATCCCGCTGATCGATGCCCTGTCCAACATCGATTTTTACGACCAGGGGGTCGTCGGCATTCCGATACCGGCGAACAATTGTATCGAGCCGTTCTATGAACGCGGCATTCCAAACCTGTTCACGTATTTCTGCGTCAGCCAGTGGCAAGACGTGCCGAACCGCTTTTTCTCAATGCCTTCGGCCAGAACGCGAATCATGGGGTTGCTGCTCTATGTTTACGACCTGGCCGGTTTCCTGCAGTGGGGATATAATTTCTGGTATTCTCAATACTCGATCAACCAGAATATCAATCCGTTCCTGACGACCGACGCCGGCGGAGTGTTTCCGTCCGGGGATGCCTTCGCGGTTTATCCGGGCGAAGACGGTCCGGTCGATTCGATCCGTCACGAAGTCTTCACCGAAGGCCTGCAGGATTTGCGCGCCCTGCGGCTGCTTGAGGGAAAAATCGGCCGTCAGGCCGTGCTGGACATGATTCACGAGGGTCTGTACTATCAGATCACCATGAAACACTATCCGCATGACGCCGCCTGGCTGCTGGAACTCCGCCGCCGGGTAAACGCCGCAATTGCCTGAAAAACTATCCCTATTGGTACGGCGCTCTGTCCTCAGAGCGCCGTTCTCCTCGCACGAAATATCCTGTTGCCTCCGGGTAACCCGGTAAGACATGCGGAGAGACCGCCCTACCATTGGTTGTAAATCTCTTCTCAATTTCCCATTTTCAAATTTCAATTTTCAATTAAAAAAAACTTGAGCATGGCGTAAACGGTTGTTTTTGCGGCTCCGGTGTGGTATATTATGGGAATTTCGGAGGAATTTTCATTGAAAAGAATTGTTCATTTTATTTTGTTGGTGATCTTCGGTCTGGTGATCGCCGGTTGCCAGTCGGTTCCATACAGCAAGCGTAGCCAATTTTTGACGACCTCGGAGAGCGAGGAGGCCACGATGGGCCTCGACGCCTGGAACGAAGTTTTGACTTCGGAAAAAATCAGCAGCGACGCGTTCTTGAATTCGGCCCTCCAACGGGTGGGAAAGGATATCGCCGCGGTTTCGGGGCGGAGTGATTTTCAGTGGGAATTCAAGGTTTTCGCATCCGACGTCGCCAATGCCTACTGTCTGCCGGGCGGCAAGGTCGGGGTTTATACCGCGCTTTACCAATACACCTCCAATGACGCCGAGCTGGCGACCGTGGTCAGCCATGAAATCGCCCATGCGATATGCCGCCATGGCGGCGAGCGCGTAACTCAGGGCAATATCCAGTCCCTGGGCGCCGCGGTATTGCAAAAAGCTACCGATTCGGAAATCGCCATGACGATTTATGGAGTTACCACCAACTACGCCGCTATCCTGCCGTACAGCCGTTCGCACGAGCTGGAGGCCGATTATGTCGGGTTGCTGCTGCTGGCCCAGGCCGGGTACGATCCGCAGCAGGCGATTCCTTTCTGGGAAAAATTCGGCGACCTGAAGAGCAGTAAGATCACCGAGTATTTCTCGACCCATCCACATGGCGCCAACCGCATCGCCCAGCTCAAGGAAAAAATGCCCGAAGCCTTGGAATATTATCGCAAGAGCCAGCAGAAAGGCAAGGGAACCGTTTACACCCGCGACAATCTGGCCGCCGCTTATAAAACTTACGGTACCGCCACCACCGAGTCCAAATAATATGGAGGTTATAAATGCCGATATTTGAATACGAATGCCGGAACTGCGGCCGCAGTTTTGAAAAACTGGTCACCGCCTCGACCAAAGTCAAGTGCGACAAATGCGACTCTGAACAAGTGGAAAAGAAATTCTCCACCTTCGCCGCCAAAATCGGCGCGTCATGTGGCCGGAAAAGCAATTGCCCCTCCGCCGATTCTCCGCATTGTTGCGCCGGCGGTTGCAAGCACCACTGATTGCCGATGAAAAAAGCGGAATTACTGGAAATACTCAGGCAAATGGATTTTCATCCGGGCAAGGCGCTCGGCCAGAATTTCCTGATTGACGGCAATCTGCTGGATTTTATCGTGCGCACCGCCGCGCCGCATCCGGGGGAAATCATTCTCGAGGCCGGGCCCGGTTTCGGGGTATTGACCCGGGGTATGCTGGGGGTGGGAGCGGAAGTTTACGCGATCGAGTTTGATCATCGTCTGGCGCATTACCTGCGGGAAAATATCACCGATTCCAAATTCCACCTGACCGAGGGCGATGCCTGCAAGGTGGATATCGAGGCGATGCTGCCGCCCGACAAACCGTTTCGTTCGGTGGCCAATCTGCCGTATGCGATCAGCAGTATTTTCATCGGCAGATTGCTGGATCTGAAAAATCCCCCGGTTCAAATGTTGTTTATGCTCCAGAAGGAGATGGGGTTACGCCTGGCGGCCCCGTCGGGAACCAAGGATTACGGCGCATTGTCGGTACGGACCCAGTTGTTGTACGATACGCGGATTCTGCGGATTGTCCCCAAACAGGTGTTTCACCCCCAGCCGGAAGTCGATTCGGCTTTGGTGCTGTTTGAGTTACGTCAAAATCCGCCCCCGGCGGAACTGCGTTTGCTGGCCGGTGAAATCGCCCGGTGCGCTTTTGAACAGCGCCGCAAAATGATTTACAAACCGCTCTCGGCGCGCTGGCCCAAAGAACAGGTCACCGAAGCCCTCGCCCGTGCCGGGATCAACCCGGAAACCCGTCCCGACAACCTCAGCAAAGAAGAATACCTGAAGCTGGCGGAGCTGCTCGGCGCGTCATGAAATACGATTCATATCTCGCCAAAAAGGGCAAAACTGCCGAACTTCATCCCCACCATCCGCCGCAGCGCTACCGTTGCGCAGTGGTGATTCCGGCCCTGGCCGAATCGGAAGCTTTGCCCCGGACGCTGAAATCGCTGGCCTCCAACTCGGATTTGATGCTCGAGGACACTATGATCATGGTGGTCATCAACCGGAAGCCGGACGCCGCGCCGGAAGTGGTCGAGGACAACCGCCAAACTATCGAACAGATGCGGGAAATGGCGATGCCGAATCTTTACTGGCTTGACATCGTCACCGAACACGGCGTCGGCGGCGCACGCAAAACCGGCATGGATACCGCCTTGCAAATTCTTGACCACCAGCATGATCCGCTGATCTGCTGCCTGGATGCCGATACCTTGGTCGAAGCGGATTACCTGTCGGTAATTTCCGGTGCCATGCATCGGGAGCTGCGAAAACTGCCGGGCGCGGTGGTCGATTTCCGACACAAGATTCCGACTGACCCGGCCTTGAAATCCGCAGTCGTGGAATACGAACTTTTTATGCGCTATTACGTGCTGGGACTGCATTGGGCCGGTTCGCCGTATGCGTTTCACTCGCTGGGCTCGGCGATGGTTTGCCGGGCAGACAGTTACACCCGGTGCGGCGGCATGCGGGAGCGCAACGGCGGCGAAGACTTTTATTTCATGCAGGCCCTGCGCAAGCTCGGCCCGATCGGCTATATCCGCGATACCACCATTTACCCGGCGGGACGGCTTTCCGACCGGGTCGACTTCGGCACCGGGCCGCGCCTGCGGAAAATGATGGAGGGGACCCCGCAGGAGTTCTACCACTTCGGCGTATTTGCCGAGCTGAAACGGATTCTGGCATTTCTGAATGACGAAATCACTCCCGATCTGCCGTCCCGCATCGCGACCTTGCGCCCGGAGACCGCGGAGTTTTTCCACGAACAAAATTTCCCGGCCTCCTGGGAAAAAATCTTCCGCAACACGCCGAAAAACCAACCGGCCCGCCAGGCCGCGTTCAATACCTGGCTGGATGGCTTCCGAACCCTGAAACTGATTCACCACCTGGAGCGCACCGCCCCCATGCTTGGCCGTGTCAGCTACCGCCGGGCCGCCACACAATGCCTGGAAAACTACGGCAAGCGCTTCCCCGAATCCGTCACTCTCCCGGAAATCCTCGAATTATTCCACGACCTTGAAAGAAAAGTGACGGTTAATTGACCCGTCACTTTTCCGTCATTTGGTACGATAGACCTCAAAAGTCCATAATGAATAGCCGAAAGCAGTCGCCCGCTCGGTTCCGATCAGCCGCAGATAGCGTCCTTTGGTTCCGCGTGGAAACTGGATGATTTCCCGGCCGCCCCGGCAATTGTCCTGCCGGTGGACGGGCTTCCAATTGACGGCGTCGTCGCTGACGTTCAACGTGTATTTTCGCGCATGGGCGCCCTCCCAGACCAGTACCGTGCTGGCCAGCGGTATGGATTTGCCCAGGTCGATTTGAATCCATTGCGGATCGGCAAAAGTGCTTTCCCAGCGGGTGGAGTCATCACGGTCGAAAGCCTTGAAAGCATCGTTGCCGTCCCGGACGCTTGAGGCTGAAGCCGGACATCCCGCCGCGATATCCGCCTGTTCCGGCGAAACCACTTCCACCTCCCGTTCCGCCCGGACTCCGGCAAGTTCCGCCGAAACGACCGCCTTGCCGGTGCCTCCGGCAGTCAGACGGTTGCCTTTCAGGATCAAGGCGTTACCCTTGACGGCAAGGACCGGTTTTTGCTCAAGCAACACGCCGAACTGGTCGAAAGCCTCGGCGGTCACGGAGAACTCCGTCCCCTGCGCGATTTTCAGGACTCCCTGTTGGGGAAACGGGGAGAGCGTGACTTTGGCTACCCGCAGCGCCTCTTCGATCACGACCGCCGCGCGGCCCGTCATATCCCCGAGCGACGCCTTGATCTGGATTCGCGGTTCTTCAAAATTGGATGAGCCTTTCGGCGTAAAAATTCCGTCCGGTTCGATGGTTCCACCGGCAAATCGGTTCGGGACAACCTCCCAGCGAACGTTTTCCGCCGGAGTTTCCCGGCCGTTCCGGTCAACGATAAAGGCGGAGAATTTCACCTTGTCCTTTTCATTGACCTGAGCGATGTCGGGAGAAATCCGCAGCTTGCCGTCCGAAGCATCCTGCCCGTAAACCGCCACCGTGAAAAGGGAGTTCCCCCACGGAGTCCCGCGCTTCAAGCAGTGAATTCGCAGATAGCGCCCGGTTCCGGAGAGCGGGTGCGTTTCGGATTTGCCCTGGCCGCCGCGAACCGACTTGGCCGTATTCCAGTTCTGCCCGTCGGCGGAGAGCTGGATGTCGTAATCTGCCGTAAACGCGCCTTCCCATTGCAGTTCAATGCGTTCCATTTTTTGTTTTTGCTGAAAATCGATCATTAACCATTGGTCATCGGCATGGTGGCTCTCCCAGCGGGAGCCCGGATTGCCGTCCGTGGCGTTTCCGGCCCGGTTGCTGCCATGCTCACTGGAAGCGGTGGTCGGGCAGTTCCGGCTGATTTCTGTGACCTCGGTCTTCGTCACTTTGGACGGCGGAAGCAGAGTGGCGGTATCGGCGGTGACTATTCCGTTTTTCATGACGCTGAGGCAGTTCGGGGGAGCGGTGAACTCCGCCGTCTGCTGGCCTTTTACGAAACAGTGGACGGTACGCGGGGTGTCCTGAGCGTTGAAAACCACCCACGAAAGTTCTTCGGGGTTGGAAGTTTGCCCGAAAACCTGCGAGGTCGGAACGTCGGTCCAGGCGTCAAAACAGTGTTGCCCGAGCCGTTTCAGCGAATGCATCCGCCAGTAAGTATGTGTGGTCTCGACGCCGCTGGCGGCGGGCAGTTTCTTATCGGCGAGCATGCGAAAGGTTTCCGCCGCTTTTTCGGCGTTAAACCCTGCCAGATAGTTCATTACGAGACTGGCAACCGGCGCGTCGGTGCCCAGATAACCGTCCCAGCCTTGTCCGCCTTCGTGGGTTCTCCACATCTCGTTGAAATCCGACTCCGCATATGCCGGGTCCTCAAAGAGATAGGAGAGCAGGGGCGACATGGGAAGCCACTGGATTGCGTGCATCCAGAGCGGATTGGTCGAAAACCAGGTCCAGAATCCGATGCCGTCGGTGTGGACGTTGGTATTCATGGTATGCGGCCACCCTTTCGGCAGGTTGCGGCGGCCCCGGTCAAAGTAATATTCGGCGATTCCGCGCGCTTCCATGGCCCAGCAAAAAGCGGCGGCGGAGCGCATTTCCGCATCGCCGAGCGACTCGCCCAACAAGAACATGGCGCCATATCCCTGCATCGCCTCGCTGGAAGACTCCTGCCCGTTGCCCTGTTCGCTCCCGAGCCCGCCGGACCAGGAGTGCCCGCACCAGGGATCGAGATTGCGGAAACGGCAGAACATTTTGCCGGCGGCGTCCCACTCCGCGTAATCTTTGGCGACCAGCCGCGCCATGGGACCGTAATCGGCGGCAAGCTTTTTATCCTGAAAGAATAACAGCGCCGCGTTGTAAAGATGGTATCCATAGCACATATGATGATCCTGCAGGATGTCGACTCCGGGGTTGGCGTTGTCGCGGCTCCGGCAGCCGACGAAAGAGCCCCAGCGCGGATACCAGGCGAAAAAGTGTTCACCCTCGCCCGGTGTGAAAGTCAGCCAGTCCCGGAGCGCCTCCTCCGCGCGGTCACGGTAGATTGTCGCGGCTTCCGGCAGATCGAACTGCCGGGCCATGTCCATGTAGCGCCCGAAATGCAACACTCTTTTGCCGCCCCAGTAGGTTTCACTGCCGTACCCGGTACTGCTTAGGTGCGATTCGATCAACTGTTTCATCAGCGCGGGGTCGAATTTTTCGCCCGGTGTCTTTTCATCCGGGCGCGGATAGGCCGGAAGCAGCCCGGTAAATGGAAAAGTCACCCGGAATTTGTTGCCGGCGGCGGTGCGAAGTTCCCCGCGCGGACAGGGATATGCGGCAAAATCCGGCTTGAAATCGATTTCCGAGGGTTGTTGATAATGATGCGGGAGCCAACCCTGCAAAACCTCGGCACGACCGCGCCCCTCCAGGTCCTCCGCGCGGATTTCCCAGAACGTATCCACCACCCCCGCCTCCGGACGGTAATGCCAGGAAACATCGGTGGAGCGCGGCACCACCGCCGCATAAGGGGCGAAACGCGCCAGGTCTTCCCGTGAATTCAGGGGGGCCGCGCTGAGAAAACGGTGTTTGGCTGAGGCGGGAAACTCCACGCGCAGGAGTCCCCGGTCGAAAGTCAACCGGCTTCCGGTGGGTGCATAGACTCCAACCAGTCCGTCATCCAGTTCCAAGCCCAACATCGCGGAGTTTGAGGCTTGGGGAAATGGCACGGCTTTAGTGCTGCCCACCGTAACCAGCGGCCGTAGGCCTGCCGAATATTCAAATACCGTACAAATTCCTCCGTGTACCGCGCTGAAAGTGATGGCCGCGCCCTGTGAATCCGGCAGGCGGCCGCGAACCATCCAATCGCTCCAATCCACGGCTTCCGCGTGAAGCGGCGCAAAATTTTCCGCGCCGAAAATAAGCTTGGTCGAGGCGGTCATGTGTCCCGACCGGCCGTTTGCCTCCAGGAACCAGGTGCGCGGGGTGTAAAATTCCATCCCGGACGGAGTCGCTTTCAGGACCGAAGGATACATCCACAATTGACCGGACCAACGCATGGTGACCAGGGAAGTCCACCAGTCGGTGGAGGGTATCGGACGCTTGGTTTCGCCGGTCAGGTTTTCCGGACTGACATACAGCGGCATACGCGAATACAACTGGGAATCGTCGCCCCAGCCGAACCGGTCCGGCAATCCCGGGCGCTTGTTCTGGTCGCGCGGCGGGCGCGAGGCATAGGACCCGGCCCCGACCTGGACGACCTCGGGATGAGAATCCGATGGAAGCGTATTATCGGCGGTCAAGGAGAATAAAGCGAGAAGCGCTGGCAGAATGAGTTGGTGGCGCATGGAAAACCTCCTTAGGAGCCGTTGATAAATAAACTTGACAAAAATCTTTGCGGCTCCAGGCGAGTGATTTTTGTCGAAACTGTGAGGAGCATAACGAGTTATGTGACGAACAGGCTTTGACAAAAAGCGCCGCCTGGAACACAAAGATGTAAAGGTTATTTTTTAACGGTTCCTTATCGCTCTGAGTAAAGATTTCGTTTCAGGAAAGTATAAACCCGATAACCCTTGGCGGAGCCGTCGACATGCATGACGTTGGCCAGGAGATTACCCTTGTGACGGTAGCGGATTGAATTCAAATTTGGAGTAGGTCCGAGATTATCGACCCCCAGAGGGATAACGTCGTTCAGAGCATTTTCAGCAACCGGTTCCCACCAAAGATACGGGCCGCCCGGGGGCTCGATCCGATACCAGCAGCCGTATTCATCGAAGTTGGGAGCATCCAGGAGGGCTGCGATTGTGGAAGCCTGTTTGACGGAAGAGATCAATCGGGGCGGCTCATCCCGGTAATCCGTGAGCACCAGATTGTTGGCGGCATAATTCCGGTGGTACTGATAAATTTGGTTCGGATCGGAAAATTGATTGATAGCGGTCGGGCATTCATAAAGCCTCGAGGTCTGGTTGGCGAATGCTTCCGTGGTAGAGAAATAATCCGATATTATTTCCGACCAGAATTGACTGCCGTTATTGGATGGCGGCAGGCGGTCGCCGTTGTCCGAGGTATACAGATGAAGCAAGCTTCCCAGTTGCTTGAGGTTGTTCAAACAGAAAGATGATTTCGCGTTTTCCCTCGCCCGGCTGAGTGCGGGAAGGAGCATGGCCGCCAGGAGAGCGATGATCGCGATCACAACGAGGAGTTCAATGAGTGTGAACCGCTTGCGATTGAGTATTTGATCGTATTTTCGAAGATTCATCATGATTTCACCCCTGGTTTGGAAGGCGCTCCGGGCAAATCTCCCGGAGCGCTGAAGTTAATTATTCATAAACGATATCGTCAAGATAAAACTCGACCGGAGCACCCTGGCCGCCCAGGACCCACATGAAACCCGATTTGATCCGGGTGAGGTCTTTGCCGGCGAGGTCGATGGTGAACTCCTTCCACTCTTTGCCGAGGGTGATTTCAATTTCGCCCTTGGCCGTATCGGAGAACGGCTTGTCTTTGCCGATGCCGCCGAAACCGAATTTGACCTTTTCATTGCCGTTTTTACCGCGAGCCCAGAAACTCAGTTTCTTGGCGCCGGTCAAATCCTTGCCGCCGGCCTTGTCGCCCCAGTCGTTGGCGGGGTCCTGCCAGAATACCCCGGCCCAGCCGTCGGCTTTGTTATACGTCACTTTCAAACAGGTGTTGCCGGTGCGGGGATTGTCGGTACAGCCGGCGTCCATCGAAATCGCACTGGTTTCGCCCATGTAACCGGACGGAATCCACGGGTTTTTGTCCCCATTTTCAGCGTAGACTTTGACCGGAAGGTCGGCGGCGAGAAGGGCGGACGCTCCTAACGCGATGATGCTCAGACAGGTTAAAACTTTCATTTTCACTCTCCTTGATTTGAGTTTGTTTTATATTATTCGTAAACGATGTCGTCTAAGTAAAATTCTACCGGTTTGCCTTGCCCCGAGGCCACCCACATGAATCCTGATTTGATCCGGGTGAGGTCCTTACCCGCGAGGTCCAGCGTAAACTGTTTCCAATCTTTTCCGAGGGTCAACTGCACTTCGCCGCCGGCCGTGTCGAAGAACCGCTTGTCTTTGCCGATGCCGCCGAAGCCGAATTTGACCATTTCCCCGCCATTCTTGCCGCGAGCCCAGAAGGTCAGCTTTTTCGCGCCGGTCAGGTCGAAACCGCCCTGTCCATCGCCCCAATCGTTCGGGGGATCCTGCCAGAACACGCCGCCCCAACCGTCGTTTTTGCTGAAGGTCACCTTCATGCAGGTTTTGCCGCTGCGGGGCTGTTCGGTACAACCGCCGTTCATCACGATGGCGCCGGTATCACCCATGTAGCCGGAGGCAAACCAGGATTCCCGGTCGCCCGCTTCACGGTAGACATACGCGGGCAGAGTGTGTTTCGGAGCCGGTTGCGCATCCGGAATCTTGGCGACTTTCAGCAGCTCGTTAGTCTTCGCCTCCGCCGCGGCCGCTTCCTTCAGATAACCCGCCGGAGTATATTTCAATTGGGCGATCTGGCCTTTTCCCATCGTATAAGGATTGTACTGCCAGAGGTCTTTCAGCACGAAATACGCGGCTCTCGGGGTCACCAGGTGGATGCCGTTGACCTCTTCCTCGCGGATGGAACAGAGCCCGAACCACTCTTCGTTCATATTGTTGCCGGCCGCGATATCGTACTGGAACGCGGTATTGCGCCAGCTGGCGGTGGTGTCGTGAACCCGGAGGTTGACCGACTGGCCATGCTTCCACCATTCGTCGGCAAATTCGAACGCCAGCGCGCCGATACAGTTGCCCGCGCCGCCGTTGGCCCCCGTGTTCCGGTAAAGATCAACCCAGTTCCGGTAAATGTATTCCCCCTGAGCCAGTTGGTTTTCCTGCTGCTTGGCCGCGTCGTAGGCGTCGCATCCGGTTTCGGTGACCATGACCGGCTTGTTGAGTTTCGACTTGACGACCGTAAAAAGGTCGGTATAGTCATAGCCGCGATATACGTTCGTCCCCAGGAAATCGATCGCCGGACACTCCTTGATGATCAGGTCCAGATATTGGATGTCGCCGTTGACGATGCCGACCGGGTGGTCAGGGTCGATCTTCTTGATTTCCAACGCGATCTCATTGAATAGCGAATAGAGATGCTTGGCCTTGGCCGCGTGCTGCTCGCCGACCGGCAGGTTTTCGATTTCAGCGGACTTCCACTCCAGCCCGTAATTGTTCTCATTGCCGATCAGGTACGCGATGAGACCCGGCGCTTCGCGATTTTCCGTCGCCAGTTTTTTCCATCGCTCGATCAGGAGCTGGCGGACCCGCTGATCCTGGTAGTTCGTCTGAGCCACCCAGACATCGTCCACCATCATGCCGTAGCGTCCGTAGTAATCGTTCAGCACAAAGTAGATGCCATACTTTTCATTGATATACTTCGCCCAGCGGAGCGGAGGGATTCCACGGATGACATTGCCGCCCGCCGCGCGGAGCATCGTCATATCGCGTTCCAACACGGCGCGGATCTTTTCGTCGCTTTCCGCATAGAGATTATAATCGTATTTGAAACCCACCGGAGTATGCGACCAGGTTACCCCTTTTACATAGAAAGGCTTGCCGTTGACCCGCAACTCCCAACCGGACGATGTTTTGACGAGTTCCGTCTTTTCCTTGGCGGAAGCGGCGAATGCAATCATCAGCAAACCGATTATCAGTGTCCAGTATCTCATATGACCCTACTCCTTGTTATATTTGGCTGTGTATTACTTTTTTCTTGTCTGTATATTATAATTATACCATCAAAAAATATAATGTCAAGATGTCCATATGATAATTTTTGAAAAAAAGTATAATTTCCCGATTAGCCTCAAAAATCAGTAATATAATCGAATATTCAGAAGATTCTCCGGGAAAAAGTGATTTACTTATTGCTTTTTTTATATTATGCTGTATATTAGTTTTATGAGATAAAATATAACATACAACTAAAACAGGATAATATGCCATGTATGAATTGCAGCGGGGACGGAATAAAAAACGCTTCGTATATCTGCAGATCGGCGACAAAATCGAGCAGATGATCCGAAACGGTCAATATCGGGCCGGCGACAAACTGCCCAGCATCGACGAATTTGCCAAAACTTTTGACGTCAATAAACTGACAATCGTCAAGTCCCTCAAGGAGTTGCACCACCGCGGCGTCATCTATACGGTTCCGGTGCGCGGAACATTTGTGGCGGACGCCCCCGTGACCACCGCGAAAATCAACAGCGTCGGCGTTATTTCCATGGTTATCGAAAAAGACAACTCCGGATATTACCATCTGCAAATGCTCAATGCCCTGAGAAATGCGCTTTCCGAAGAAAATATTTCGCTGCTCCAGTTCCCGTCCGCCCGGCAGTTGCCGGCGAAAATCATCAAACAAGCCCGGGAAAGTCAGGCCGACGCCTTTATCCTTCTGGGGTACTTTCCGGACAGCGTCCTGAAACTGCTGCTGGAAGAGTTCCCGGATAAAGCCGTCTTGCTTGATTATTGCTCTCGGAGCATCAGCATCGACGCCGTAGTCCAGGATAACGAAATCGGCGTTTACCAGGCCCTGGAAGCACTGTGCCCGCCGGGACGCACCTCGCGCATTGCCGTAATCTCCGGTTCCGACGATCAACCCGTCACCGCCGAGCGCATGCATGGGGTCCGGAGAATCCAGGAAGCCAATCCGCAACTGGAAGTCCACAAATTCCATGGCGATTACACCCTGAACAGCGGACGCGCGGTCATGCAGGAGATTCTGGACCGGAAACTCGATGTCGATGGCATTTTCTGCATGAACGACGAAATGGCCCTGGGAGTTTTAAGCATCGTCAACGAGCAACGCCTGAGACTGCCGGACGATTTCTGGCTGTTCGGCTATGACGACGTTCTCCTGGCTTCGGCGGTGAATCTTTCCACCATCCATTCGCCGGTCAGCGAAATGGTGCAAGCCGCCACGAGCCTCCTCCTCCGGCGCCTTCAACAACCAAGCGCCCCGCGCATCGTCCAGAACTTCACCCCCCAGATCATCTGGCGTCAAACCGCACTCCCTCCTCGAAATTAACCCGTCACTTTCCCGTCATTTTGAAAAATCCCCCGGCAGCCTGTCGATTGGGCTTGCCGGATTCTTTCAAAATCCGTTTTTGAAATCCGTTTCACGTTCCAATACTCATCAAGCTCCTCCGTGGAAAGAATCATTGCAAGAGCCATCTCTGAAATGTCGGGCTTCTTCACAAAAAAACTTGATTTGTACATGTTCCTGATGTATTATCTGGATAACAACTTACGCCCTCCGGACGGCGGGCAAGGAGCGGAGGAATGACTCTGCAAAGTAGCATCAAGAATATTTGCAACAGCTGCTTGTTTCAACTGCTGACAGGAATTGTTCTGTTTTTATCGCTTTCCTGTGGACTTACACTCGGCTGTTATCACCTTGTATTGCGCTGGCCTTCACTTTATTGGATTGTGGCGGGCATTATTATCACGCTTTTGGTTCCGCTGTGCTTACTGGTGATTTTGTGTTACGGAGTTTCTATCTGGACAATTGTCAACTCCATTTTTAGCAAGAAAAAAACACTACCGCCCGCCGGCGCCGATACGGAAACGGAGGCGAAGCCATGAAAATGCCGGAATTGCTCAAAAGACGATTAACGCTGAAGCGTGTTGTCGTTTTCTGCGCATGGACAGTTTTTGGGGTTGGGTTGCTGTTGCCGGCTGCAGTACCGGGACATGATATACCAGGGCATCCGTTTTTTGCAACCCTAACGATAATTGTTCTTTCCTTGCTTGGCGCTTGTCTGATTTTTCTGCCGGAACGATTTGACCTCATTCACAAAGGGGAAGGATGGAAAACATTCTTTTTAGTCCTGACCGGCTATCTTCTTTCCGGTGTTCTTGCGGTGTGGAGTATGACGGATATTCATTATCAGAATGGAATCGGGACATTTTATCCGATTACCAAAGAGAGCATTTTCTTCGGTATGATTTTGACAGTCTTGTGTGGATTTCTGATCCCATCTGTTTGTTTCTGGTTCAAGTTTTATCGTTGGTGGCTTGCATGGACAATGATGGTTATCATAAGCGTTGGACTTGGATTTGCCGACTGGTATTTTGAGAAATGTCCAGAGGTGATTATCCGTCAAACCTTTGGTAAATATGCAGATGATCTAAAAATTGAGGCATTTGTAGTAAATAGCGGCTATGAATCCAGTTACAAAGCGTTCCGTATGAAAGGAGATGTGACGAAATTCCAGGAAACTTTGCAAAAATCATTTCCGGACGGACAGAAAACAGAATATGTAATAACGGACCGATTGCCGGAATTCATGCGTAGTTCCCAGCCTGTTGTTTTTAATTGGTTTTATTCCAATTTTCTCCATTCATGGAAAACCGCAGATGGGCAATATTATCTTTTGATGGAGACTTGGAATAGTTCCCATTTTCGCAAATGGGAGCGAATGATTCTGGAGACAAAGCCATGAAGCTTGAACAACGAAAAAAACTTTTGCTTCGCCTGCTGTGGTTTGGCCCGTTGGTTCTGGCTGTTTCATTGCTTTGGCCGGTCAATAACGGAATAACGCGCTGGCTGATCGTATTGGGAGCGTTGGGCGCTCTTGTCGAAGTCGCTTTGGCCGCAGGTTGGCTTTACCGAAAAAGTAGAAAATGGTTCTATGTTTTTATCGCAGTTCTGGTAATCCTGATCGGCTGGATATTTTGCCCAGGTTTGTATTCCACGGCCCTGTATGACCGTCTAAGAAATGAGTATATTCACGAGTTGCGGACATACGCCGGAACGCGCTATCTCTGGGGAGGAGAAAACCGCTTCGGGATTGATTGTTCCGGCTTGCCACGCAAAGCTATGCGAACCGCATTCTGGAAAATCGGATTGAAAGAGGGTAATCAGGATTTCTATTTCCGTGCATTGGAAAACTGGTGGTTCGACGCTTCGGCAAAAGCGCTTGCAGAAGGCTATCGTGATTACGTCTTTCCTCTGAATATTCCCGGAACCGTGGCGACTGGACCAACTTATTTTCTGGAGCCCGGCGATCTTGCCATTACCGACGACGGTGTGCATGTGATGGTTTACCTCGATCCGGACGAATGGATTTCCGCCGATCCGGGACAGGGCAAAGTTGTGATCGAATACCCGTCCAAGTCGAAAAATCCCTGGTTTACCCGTCCGGTGCATTTCTACCGTTTCAGCTCGCTGAGAAACGCCGGAATTCGGCCCAAAGGAGAACGCCCCGCCATCGCGTGGAAAATGTTTCTAAAAGGCTCGCAAACCGGATGTTGTCTTGATACCTCGGACACCTACACTGAAAATACGCATTGGAATATCTTTGTCAGCTTTGGAAAGGATTTCTGCCTGCATTTTCTGAGTGAAAAGTTGACTTCCAAGCGCCCCACGGGACAAAGAATATGCGGTTACCCGGTGATGACCGAGGGCGAGGTTGCATTAATCTGTATGACGAAGATTTCCGGCAAACCGTTGTTGGAATACAACGGCCCCGATGCGGCAGTAAAGAAAATCATAGCGGATTCAAAATCATACGCCGCGCCATTATTTTATGTAATGCCTGCGATTCTAAAAAATGAAACGGCGATTTCCACCGTACAGACGTATTACCTTGAAGCCTCGACAAAACTGGAGGTTGATAACCAATAGCAAGGTTATTTGTGCTTCAATCAATTTCAAAAATCAAAGATGATACGTTTCGTTCTTGATTGTAACAAGTCATTTCGCATCATTACTTCAAATCCTAAAATCGCAAAAACAGCAGAAAACGGCAGAAAAAATCACGAATTTGAGTTTAGCGTGATTGCAATAATCGCTATCACTACCAACAATTCAATCAATGTGAAATATTTTTTGCCGGTTTTCATTTTTTCTCCTTGTTGAAAAAAGTAAACTATTCAGTCTATTCATTCATATCTATATATTATACAAACAAAATCAATCTTTGTCAATATTTCACTAAAAAATATTTTATTTATATTGACCTGTTCACTTTTTGAATGTATAATAGAAGGAAAAAACAGGAGATCAAATGAGCAAACTGGAAGAAATCGCCGGTCGGTTGCGCCGGGATCTGGCCGCCGGAAAATATCCGGTCGGTAGCCGCTTTCCATCGGAATACGAGCTGGCGGAGCAACTTGGCGTTCACAAGATCACCGCCAACAAAGCAGTTTCTTTGTTGGCCAACGAAGGCCTGCTGGTTCGCGGCAAGCGCGGGTCCGGTACCCGGGTAGTGTGCCAATCGGTATTTCCTTGCGGGCACCTTGTATTCATCGTCGCTTTGGGACACAACTACACTTTGGATATCCTGAATGGAGCCCAACTGACGGCCCTGAACCGGAATTATCTGGTCAGTGTCATTGCCCCGCCTTTTGAAGAACTGAACAGCTATTTGAATCGTCTGCCCGGCTCGGCGGTCAAGGGTATATTAACTGCCGATTACGGTTTATTGCCTTCCAATCTTCCGGTCATTTATCTTGACTATGAATTTTCTTCGTCTGAAACCATTTATCATTCAGTTAATTGCGATAATTATCAAGGAGGCAAACTGATGATGCGGCAGTTGATTGACCGCGGGCACCGTAATATTGTCATTTACAGTCGCGGAGGAAATTTGCTGCATCGTCAAAAACGCCTGCAGGGTTTTTATGATGTGATGGCGGCCGCCGACATTACCGATTTCAAAAACCGTACCTTTCTTGGCCTGTTCAATTCTCTTGAGGATAGCGTACATAACCTGAAGCAGATACTGAAACGATTTCCCGGTATTACTGCCATTGTCACCGACTCGGACAACGATGCCATGGAGATGATCAAAGCTGCGACTAAACTGGGCTTGGATTTTCCCCGCCAACTTACCGTCACCGGTTTTGGCAACGTAAAAAGTATCAGTAATTATTTTCCGGTCCCTACCATCGAACAAAATTTCTTGCGGATGGGAGCCGTTGCCTGCGATCATCTGATCAACATCATCGAAAACGGCGCTCCCGACCCTTGCGTTCGCGAACAAATCGAAGTCGAATTGATCAACCCCGAGTTCATTCCCCGCATCACGCCATCAAAGACTTGATCGTCAATCTTTGGCGGGGGGAGTGCCGGCTTTTACCTTCAATTCGATGGTGTAAGCGGTATTGGCCTCTACTTTCAAGGAGTGAGTCAGGCGGTTGTCGTGGTTGACCACGGCGGCGGGAGCGCCGTCTTCCTCAATAAGCCTTGCGGTGCCGGAAAGGTTGAAACCGACCGGAATTGGCTTGCCATTGCGCTCGGTAACCTTTTTGAGATCGCCATTGGGAAGCATTTTGCCGTTGACTGCAATGTCTTTTGTCAAGATCCAGCCCCGGCTTTGCACATCTTTGCTATACTGAGCCATGAAATTCAAGGCGATAGCTCCTTCGCCTTCGGTTTTGAAGGAAAATTTAACGGTTTGCCATTCATCGCCCAGCTTGGGAGAAGACACTGTAAGGGAGAAAACCCGGTCTTCTTCCTTGAGCCATGATGGAGGCAAAGTCTTGAGCTCCCCTTCGTTTTGTGTCGGAATAAGCTTGACTCCGTTGGATTTTCCATACAGGTCGCAACGGAAAAATGAGTCGGCGTAAACGGATACCCCACAAATAAACACGGCAATGATTGTAAATAAGTAACGCATGGTCAAACCTCCTGAAATTGACTTCCTATAAGGTATTTTAATCACTTTTTCGGATTTGTCAACCTCGAAAACCTCAGGAATCGTGAATTTCCTGCAGAACTATGGCGGTTCGGGCGGGCAAGTAAAGATGCAGACGGTGGCAGACCGCGGCGTCGACCTGCTCCGGAATGGTGAAGTAGTGCTGGTCCGGTTGAACCCGCCCAAATCCACCGAATTCAGCGGCATCGCTGTCCAGAATCAGGCGGTATTCACCGGGAAGAACTTCCAGGCAGTAGTCGGTCGGCGATAAAGTCGGGTGAAAATTGAAAATGAAAATCAGCCCGTTCCGCTCAAACGCCAGAATCAGGGCCGTTTCATCGGCTTTGAGTAATTGGGGCAAAGTATCGAAAACTTCGCCATCTTTGATCAGCTTAAGCATCTGGCGGTCAAACCGGTAAAGATACTGGTAGCGTAAAGAATCATTCGCTGCCAGCGACCATTGGCGGCGGGCGTAGTGGTAACTCCAGTTGTTGCCCTCACGCGGAAAATCGATCCATTCCGGGTGGCCGAATTCGTTGCCCATGAAATTCAAATATCCGTTGGCGGCAGCGGCAATGGTGGCCAGCCGGGCCATTTTGTGAATGGCAACGCCGCGGTCGACTTCCAGGCTCAGCGAGCCGGCATGCATGGAATCATACATGCCACTGCCGATCAGGCGGAAAATCGCGCTCTGTCCGCCGACAATCGCCTGGTCGTGACATTCGAGATAGCTGATGGTGCGTTCGTCTTTGCGGCGGTTGGTCAACTCGTGCCACAAGCCGCCCATCTGCCAGTTTTCGTCGGGCAGGTCGAACAACTTGAACCAATAGTCGGTGACCCCCATCGCCAGGCGGTAATCGAAGCCGACTCCCCCCGCGGTATTCGCCGGAGCGGCCAGCCCGGGCATGCCGCTGACGTCCTCGGCGATGGTGATGGCGTCCGTCCGGACCTCATGGATAACTTTATTGGCCAGAGCCAGATAGACCAGCGAATCGAGGTCTACCTGGTCGTTGAAATAGTCCTCGTAGTTGATAAACGCATAACTCATGCCGTGGTGGAGATAAAGCATACTGGTGACTCCGTCAAAACGGAAACCGTCAAGGTGGTATTCGTCGAGCCAGAAACGGCAGTTGGAAAGCAGGAAATGCAGTACTTCCGGCTTGGAATAATCAAAAAGCAGCGAATCCCAGCCGCCGTGGATTCCGCGGGACCCTTCGTGGAAATACTGATAACGCGTCCCATCGAAAAGCCCCAGGCCCTCGCGTTCATTTTTGACCGCGTGGGAATGAACCAGGTCCATTACCACCCGCAAACCCAGCTTATGAGCGGTATCGACCAGAGATTTCAGCTCCTCGGGTGTGCCGAAGCGCGAGGAAGCGGCAAAATAATTGGAGACATGGTAACCGAATGATCCGTAGTAAGGGTGCTCCATCACTGCCATCAACTGCACGGTATTGTAACCGGCGGCGGCAATGCGAGGCAGCATATCGCGCTCGAATTCAACATAAGTACCGACACTTTCATCTTCCCGCGCCATGCCGATATGCGCCTCGTAAATCAGGATTGGCTCCCGGGTGACGGGGATTGCGTGGCGAAAAATATAGGGGGCATCCGGCTGCCAGACCTGAGCGCTGAATAATTTGGTGTTTTCGTCCTGAACCACCCGGCGCGAGTATGCCGGAAGGCGGATTCCCTCGCCGTCTTCCCAAACCATTTTGAGGGCGTAGAGCATGCCGTGGCTGAGCTTATCGGCCGGCAGAATAATTTCCCAGACGCCGCTTCCGGCGATCCGGCTCAAGCGATGGGCGGAGCGGCATTTCCAGTCGGAAAAATCCCCGATCAGATAAATGGCGGAGGCATTGGGAGCCCATTCCCGGAAAACCCATTTATCTTCGTGAAAATGAAGCCCATAGTATTCATGCCCGGAGGCAAAATCCGCTAAGGAGATTTTGTCTCCGGTCAAGCGCCTTTCCATTGCCAGCATCATGGCGGAACGGCGATTCAAATCATCTCGATAACGCCCCAGCATGGTATCTCCATAGAGAGGTTTGACGCTGTTGACGGGGCGGCTCAAGCGTGCCATCAGTTCACCAGGGGTCTTCTCAACATGTTTTCATAAATGTTGATGTATGCACGAGCGGTAACATTGTGGTTGAAGCGCTGTTCCGCCTCGCGCATGATCCGGGCCAGCTGGGGCTCTTTGACCGCGGCCGGCAATTTATGGAAACGCATGGCTTCGTCGATGGACCAGCGGAGCCCGCCGGTATCGTAATTTTTGAACACAAATCCGTTGCCGGTATTGTTCTCGATATCGAGGTTTTCGACCGTATCGTGAAGTCCGCCGGTATCCATGGCCAGCGGGAGCGAACCGTAGAACTGGCAGACCATCTGCGGCAGTCCGCAGGGCTCGAACTTCGAAGGCATCAAGGTAAAGTCGGAAGCGGCATAGCCGAGGTGCGACAGCGCTTCGTCGAAGTCGCAGACCGCCACCCGGTCATGGAATCCGTGGAATTCCACGATATCGTGGAAAATCCCCTGGTAATTGCCGTTGGCCACAATCGCGATCTGGAGTTGTTCATCCCAGTAATCGCTGACCAGTTTGTACATGATATCGGAAAGCAACTGGCAGCCTTTCTGAATCGGGTCCAGGCGGGAAGGCCAGAAAAACAGCGGCGCGTCGGGGTTGCGAATCAACCCGGTTTTGCGCTGGAACGACAGTTTGTTGGCAATTTTGCCCTCGGTCAGGTTATCCGCGGTGAAAGTCTTGTCGATACTGGTGTCCGTGACCGGATTGAAACTCTCATCCGGCGCGTTTAGAATTCCCGAGGCGCAGTTGGCGTTGTATTTGCCCCGGATTTCGTTGCGGCACTGCTCGGGAATGAAACTGTGCATGCCGTCGACGATTTCCTTGAGGAAAGTCGGGCTGACCGTATTGATATAGTGGGCGGCGAAAATACCGCTGGTCAGCAGGTCGACCGGGTTGGTCGAACGGCTTTCTTCGTAGTTGAGAGGCGTCCGGACATAGAAAAGGTTGTTCCAGAATTCCGCCGCGTCGATCCCGCGGTCCTCGATGACGTCCAGCTTGATATTCTGAGTATGGATGTTGTGAACGGTAAACAGACAGGGAATGCCGAGACGCCGGGCGTAGGCCGGTACCAGGCCGGTCATCCAGTCATTGCAGTGAATCAGGTCCGGATTGACCATGGGGATGATGTTATTGATGACTTCCCGCTGAAAAGCGAGGGCATGACGCACGCTGTCCGAGTGGTAGTTGCTGTAAACCTGATCCCGGTAATAAAAAGCCCGGTCTTCGGCCAGGTGGACCTGCGAATCGGGCAACACGGCGGTATACACACGTAACTCGTTGCTGATCAGCTTACCCACGTCGATGTGAAACATCTTGCGGTAGTGCGGCAGCGCTACATGGACATCGGCCCCCTGTTTGAACAGAGCGGCCACCAATGAGGCGGAGACGTCGGCGAGTCCTCCGGCCTTGGCCCGCAGCATATTCGACATATTGCCCATTCCCTGCGGTAAATAGGTAATTTCCGGGGTAACAATTAAAATTCTCGGATTCTTTTTTGCATGCATAAACACTGCCTTTCAACCTATTGAGGTTATTTCC
>JAVBRM010000215.1:0-9730 GCA_031548025.1 Victivallaceae bacterium
AAGCCGGCGCGGCCTGACCGTCGGTCGCCACATACCCGACTTTACCTCCCGCCGCATCCCACGCCACAACCTGCGAATGACCGTTGCTCAACAAGTCCGTACGAACCTTATTGGCCTCGCCCCAGATGTTCAGCGAGAGAACACCGGAATACAGTTTCAATGCATACGTATAATTACCGTGCGTAAGGATTTCGCCCACCGCCAGGGTTCCCAATTGGGTTCCCGCCGTATTCTTCACGGTCGCGGTATAGGCATACGAAGAAGCTCCGGACGCCAACTGATAAATACCGTTTTTCTGAGCATTGTTAACCGTGATCGAGTAATTCACCTGATCGCTGCCACTGATCAAATTGTAGTTTGTGACCAAAACATCGCCAGATGCCTGATGCTTCGCAACCGTAAAGTCCAACCCCGCTCCCGCATCAGCTCTTACAATCCCTCCGTTTTCAATCCTTAGCGTACCTAAATGAAGGCCGTCACTCCTCAATCCCATGGAACATCCGGAGTTGATAGTGGTACCATTGGCTATTCCACCGCCGAAAACAGTCAGCCCCCCCATGGAATTGATGATGGTTGAGTTAGCGACTCCACCAGAACGTACATCCATAAATCCATAACCGTTAACAATAAAATTATTTGCCACTCCTCCGGATAAAGAGAAATTTCCAAAGGCATTAGTTCCTGAAATTATAGTTTTCGTATCCCCACCTATCACATCCACTCTAATCTCTCCGCCTTGATATTGCTGGACTCCAAGCGCCGAGCCGCCACTGGAAATGCGCAGCATTCCTCCGGATAAAACCTCGGTGTGACTTGCCACTCCACCGGATTGAACAACTTGACTGCCATAACCGCCGACCTTGGTGCTGGTAACGATCCCTCCTGAGTAGATTTCCTGATAACCTCCATTGATCACAGTATAATCAGCTCGCCCGCCGCTCATTACATACATTGAGGTATTGGTCAATGTTCGATAACCCATACTCATAACATGCGCGAACAAGGTCTCGCCGCTCCCATAGAAACAACCCGACAAAGGATTGGCAAAAGTCGCATAACCGCCGTAATTATCGAAAGTTCCAGTAAACGGCGTCCAGGTCAGATTGATTGAAGAACCCCCGCTATTAAGCCGCAATGAGCCTCCGCTGAGAATAATAGTATTACTGGCGACTCCATTGCGAGCAACATATTGGAGACCGCCGGATTTGATGATGGTGTTATTATCCACACCACCGCTGTAAACAGACTGGGAGCCCCAAGAATTGATGATTGTATTACTGGCGACCCCGCCGCTGGCAATATACTGGAAGCTAGAAGAATTGATGATGGTAGTATTGGCCACTCCACCACTGTAGATATATTGGCCACCGCCAGAATTAATGATGGTAGTATCGGCAACTCCACCACTGGAGATATATTGGTCGCCGCCAGAATTAATGGTGGTATTGTTGGCCGTTCCGCCGCTGGAAATAAACATGCTACCGGCATAGTTGATTTCGGTGAAATCAGCAATATCACCATTTCCCAGGCTCAAGCTGGAATTACTTAATATTTTACTGGTATAGATTGTCATTTTAGATTTCTTAAATTAGAGGTATAGTTAAAGATATATCAACCCGACAGTCAGCCTTAATGGCAATGATGATATGCTGTAGTGCCACCAAAATGTTTGTCGCGGTCAATTTGCTTAAATTAGAGAAGTTCTCTCCGTATAAGCCGGGATTGTCCTTGACCGCATTCACGGAAGCAGTCACCGGCGGCAATTCGATAATGCAATCATCACCTCTGTTGGCGGCAAGGGCTACCCAAGGCGCTCCCTTGGTCCGGGTTGCCGTTACCAGAATATCATATCCCTTCTCCCTGGCAATCTTGAGGGAGGAAGCAACATGATCTCCATAATCACCGGACGAACTAAAAATAATCCTCAATTTGCATTCCACTGTAATTACAATACAAATATCATCATCATCCCGAATGCTCTCCTTCTCAAAGCGGATTGACCGGCTTGTCAACTCTTTTTCAAATTGTTCGCATGCCAATTTGATAGCCGTCGTTTTTCCACGATTCGATATTCCCATAACTGCCAGAATAACCATTTTGCCAACTCCTTGCCTATCCCAAAATATTTTTTTATAAATTTTCAATTTTTTATTCGAACTCCGAAAAGCAATATATTACATAGATATATTACCGGAATCACGCGAAATCTTAGACGTATTTCTCGGGAAATCGTATTTTTTCTCGATTTTTTTGGAATAACGCCAACAAAAAGGACATATTCCAGTACTTCGTCATGCAAGAGGCACTCGCAAGCCCACACAACGACAAAGCACGAAATATGCCCAAAAGCATACCTATGCAAACGGTCGCTGTGTTAAAAAAATTGCGAGTTTTCTTGCACAACCGTGAATGTAATTATTTCAGATTATGATTTTTTCCCTATAACCGGCTCCTCCTTTTGAATTGTAGAAAGATAACGCCGATTCAGGAAATTGTCAATCCTGAAATTCTGACATCCGTCTGAATTTGCCGCTTTGTTCAGTTGTGGGACCTGCGAATGCAAAAATCTCCTTAATAATAGTTCCACCTATTATAAATTCCCGGAATTCAGCAAAATCTTAGACCGATATTTTAAAAACTTCGCAATAATTATTGTCGGCGAATCCCCGAAAGCGAGAGCCACACCTCTCGTAGTCCAATGAATTTCCCCGAAAACATCTTGACAAAACATAACCAAAAGGTTATATTATAAACTTCAAGGCAAATATGACAGCAGATACATTTGAGAAGAAAAAGCATTATATGGAGCTACCGCCTGTTGAAGAATTTATTGATGAGCTACCCGAGGCAGTCAAAATTGAATACAATGATATCGTCAAGGAACTGGAGAAAAACGGAAGGCTTTCAATGCCGACTGGAGAAAAACTTGATGGTAATATGTATGCAATTCGTGTAATTCAGGCGGCTAATGTACGTGTTTTTTATGTATATGGCAAGGATGATGTGATTTATGGCATTCATGGGTATGTTAAGAAAACGCAGCAGATACCACGACATGAAATGGAACAAGCTCAAACGGTTGTCAAGGTATTAAGAAAAAAAGGATGGATAGCATGAAAAAGAATATGACAGAGAAAGAAGTTGAACAGATGCTTGAAAACTTCAATCCTAAAGAAGCCCATAAGCGCCAGAACGCAAAGCGGGAAGCAATCCTGAATGATCCGGCAAATGCTGAAATGCTTGCCGAAGTGCGTGAGCGCCGCGCCATTGTGGAGGCACTGCACAAGGCTCGAAAAGAGGCCAAATTAACCCAGGCTGAAATAGCCGAACGTATGAACGTATCCCAACCATATGTCGCAAAACTAGAGCGCGGGCGCGGCGCTATCGGCTGGACTGCCATTTCCAAATACGCGGCGGCCTGCGGCAAAAGAGTGTCCATAACCTTGTTGTGATCACTTACGGAGAGTAGGTATTGAGCTTAAAAATTGGTGCTCTGGGCGGGAATCGAACCCACGACCCTCTCCTTAGGAGGGAGATGCTCTATCCACTGAGCTACCAAAGCAAGCCGTTCATACTATATTACCAGTGCGGTAAAAAGCAAGATTCGACAGGAAAAACTTTCGGAATTTTGCACAAAAAATAATAAGTCAATCGTTGAGCGGAAGTGTGAGGGCGCTCTGTCCTCAGAGCGTCGCGACCTTGGAGACTCCCCAACAATCTGGCGTATCTCGCTTCCAAAAAAACTGCAGAATTACTTTTTTTCTCATATTCCCGGGATTTTGTTTGGACTCCCGATTGTCTTTTTTCAACTTCGGGATATAATAAATCCAATATCAAATGGAGTCCTCCGGTGGATAATATCGACCTTGAAATTCTTGACTGTTTGCGGAAAAACGCCCGCATGAGCGCTTCGGCCATCGGCCAGAAAATCAATCTCTCCGTTTCGGCGGTCAGCGAGCGGATTCGCAAGCTGGAAAAAGAGCAGATCATCAATTCCTATACCGTCACCCTCAATCACGATAAGATGGGCAAAAATCTGATCGCCCTGATCGAGGTCTCGTTGGAACATCCCAAGTTTCATGATCTCTTCGCGGAAACCGTACTCAAAAATCCGGACATCCAGTCATGTTATTACCTGACCGGTGAATTTGATTTTTTTCTCCGAATCCTTACTGATTCCGTGGCGAATCTCGAGAGCATCCACCGTACCATCAAGAGTTTACGCGGGGTCAAGGCGACCAAAACCCACTTCGTGCTGAAGGAGGTCAAAAACGACTTGACTTATGTACCGTAATAAACGCTGCCGTTTCAATATGAAATATTTCTTGAAATTATGGTGATAATCCGGAAAAATTACGGTAAAATTCGATATCCAGAAGAACATTTACGGAAAAATGATTTATTCATTGAAAATATTAAATGATGATATATTTTAAATCCCTAACCTAAAACTTCACTATTTGTATCAAGGGTGCCAGCATGAAAAATATCGGGTATTATAACGGCAAGTCGGGTCTGATCGAAGATATGATGATTCCGATGAATGACCGTGCATGTTATTTCGGGGATGGGATTTACGACGCGACCTGCGCCAAAAACCGGGTGGTGTTCCTAGCGGATGAGCACATTGACCGTTTTTTCAACAACTGCGGTCTGATCGACATCAAGCCTCCGTGCAGCAAAGCCGAACTCCGCGAACTTCTTTTCAGCCTGTTGGCCCAGGTGGACGCCGACGAGTGCTTTGTCTACTGGCAATCCTCCCGCGGTACGGCCAAGCGCAACCATATCTACCCCAAAGGGGTTCCGGCCAATCTTTATATCACCATCACTCCGGCTCCGTTGCTCGATACCGACAAAAGAATCAAGCTGATCACTCACGAGGACACCCGTTTCCTGCATTGCAATATCAAGACCATCAACCTGTTGCCGAGTGTCCTCTACTCCCAGCGCGCCGAAGCGGCCGGCTGTCAGGAATGCGTTCTGCACCGCGGCGACCGGGTCACGGAGTGCTCCCACAGCAATGTATCGATCCTGAAAGACGGTAAATTCCGTACCGCTCCCACAGACCGCTACATTCTGCCCGGCATTGCCCGTGCGCATATCATCAAGGCATGCAAAAAGCTGGAAATTCCGGTGGATGAAACTGCTTTTACGCTCGATGAGCTGTGGGATGCCGATGAAATCATTGTTTCCAGTTCGTCGAAATTCTGTCTGGCGGCCTGTGAACTCGACGGCAAGCCGGTCGGAGGCAAAGCCGTCGCTATGTTCGATGCGATTCAGAAAGAAGTTCTTTCCGAATTTATGCGTGGCGTAGGTTTGGAGGGCTGATTTATGGACCGTACCCGGCTAACCCAGTTCAATGTCTGCCAAAACCTTGACGATCTGATGAACCTGGATCCGCGCGGGTACGGCGTCTGCCGTATTCTCTATGCCGGATCGCGCCGTTTTACCGGCGGGCCGCTGACGCTCAATGCCGCGGAAAAAATGATCGGCAATATCAAAAAAGGCAGTATCGTTCACATCATCACGGGTTTCGTCCTGTTGGCGCACCGCAAGGCCGAGATGGACGGAATCTGTTCCTCGATGATGCTGGCCCGTTTTATCGCCGAGGCTTTCGAAGCGCTGCCGGTGCTGGTGGTGCCGGAAGATTGCCGAAAGGCGGTCAGGGAACTCGCCCCGACTGTGGGGTTGCATCTTTATGATGACATTGCCGAGGCCCAGCAATACCCGGCCGCCGCCGCTTTCAGTATTTTTACCAAAAATGCCGACAGAGCGGAATCCCAGGCGGAACTCCTGCTTTCCTGCGGATCGCCCTCCATGGTAATCAGCGTCGAGGCCCCCGGGGCCAACTTCCGGGGCGAATATCACAACGCCGGCGGCATGAATATTTCCGAGCTGGAAGCTAAAAGCGACCGGCTGTTTGAAGCGGCGAAGCGGCGCGGAATTCCGACGCTGTCGGTCGGTGATCTCGGCAACGAGCTGGGCATGGGAGCCATTGCCGAACACATCCGCCGTTTCGTGCCGCGCGCGGCTGAGGGCTCGTGCAAATGCGAGTGCGGCGGCGGGTTGCTTGCGGTTTCCGCTGCCGATTCGATTGTTACGGCAACCGTTTCCGACTGGGGAGTTTACGCGATGATGGCGGCGACCGCTTTTCTGTTGAACCGGCCGGAGCTTCTGCCCGGCGAACCGATGCAGCGCGCCGTAATCCGGACCGCTTCGCACAGCGGTATGGTCGATATGTACGGCTGGCTGAACCCGGCCATCGACGGCATCGACGAAGATTTCAACGTGAATCTCCTGAATCTGATGCGCCGCTGTATTCAGTACCCGGCCATTGTCAAAGACCGCTGCGGAACCTGGTTCGAGGAAGTGGATGAACTTGGATTTTTCAACCAAAAAGGTGATTCATGTTGAAAGAATTTTTTCTTTCTTTGTTTCAACGGAAGCCCGCCGCACAGGGTTATCCGCGGGTGCTGGATTGCGGCGACCGCGCCTTGACGGTGGAATTCGGCAACACCGTGGACCCGGAATTGAACCGTCAGGTCCGCGCCCTTGACCACGCCCTGAGAGGAGTGGCCGGAATTGTCGAAACCATTCCGTCTTTTCGTTCGCTGTTTGTGGAGTATGATCCCTTTGCCATCGACCGCGCTCAATTGGCACAATTGATAACCGGGTGCTTGAAAAATCCGGCGGCGATTGGCGGAGAGAGTGAGAAAATCATTGATATTCCGGTCTGTTATGGCGGTGAATTCGGACCGGACCTCGCCGACGTGGCGGCTCATACCGGGCTGAGCGAGGAAGAAGTTATCAAACGCCACAGCCAGAACAATTATCCGATTTACATGCTGGGTTTCATGCCCGGCTTTGCCTACCTCGGAGGGCTTGATCCCCAACTGTCCACGCCGCGCCTGAAATCACCGCGCCAGGAAATTCCGGCAGGAAGCGTCGGTATCGCCGGGATGCAAACCGGAATTTATCCGTTGAAGTCACCCGGTGGCTGGCGGCTGATCGGGCGCACTCCGCTGAAAGTTTACGACCCCTCCAGGCCGGAGCCGTTTCTCTACGCAGCCGGCGATGTGATCCGTTTCAAGGCAATCGACGAAGCCGAATATCGCCGCATTCAGGAGCAACAATCATGAAAATTATCAATCCGGGCCCGCTGACCACGATTCAGGATGCCGGCAGACATGGTTATCTGGCGATGGGTTTTCCCGTTTCCGGCGCCGCCGATCCCGAGGCGTACCGCATCGGCAACCTGTTGACCAGCAACGATTCCAAAGCCGCCGTGCTGGAAATGACTTTGGGCGGAATTTCCGCCGAATTCGAAGAAAACGCCGTCATCGCCTTTACCGGAGCCGACATGGCCCCGGCGATCAACGGCAAACCAGTCCCATCTTATACGGCGCTGGAAGTGCGCCCCGGCGACCGGCTGGTCATGAATTTCGCGACGAAAGGAATCCGGTCTTACCTGGCTTTCGGCGGCGGCATCGATGCGCCGGTAGTGATGGGAAGCCGTTCCGTCAATCCCAAATGCGGCATCGGCGCCAAACTGGCAGCCGGGGACCGCATTGCCTTATTGACCTCGGCTTCACCATTCCGCGCCAAACGGGCGCAAGCACCGGAATACGACCGGGAAATCCGGGTGATTCCCGGCCCGCAGGCGGACAGCTTCACCGCCGCTGGTATGAAGACGTTTCTGAGCAGTGAATACGAAGTGACCCCGCTTTCCGACCGCATGGGATGCCGTTTCAAAGGCGAAGCCGTCGGTATTGCCGGTTCGGCGGATATTATTTCCGACGGTATGCCGCTCGGGGGGATTCAGATTGCCTCCGACGGACAGCCGATCATCATGCTGGCCGACCGCCAGACCACCGGCGGCTATGCCAAAATCGCCACCGTTATCTCCGCGGACCTGCCGAAAGTGGCGCAGCTCCGGCCGGGCGAAAAAGTCCGCTTCCGGGCTGTTTCGCTTGCCAAAGCCCTCAAATTATGGAAAGAACAGCTCAAACAGGGAGTTTCCGAATGAATAAGAATCAATACAGCGAAACCTCTCCTCAGGAAGTACGGGAACTAATCCGCCGCGAAGTCATCACCGGGCAGACCTCGGGAATGTGCGCCGGATTTGCCCAGGCCAACCTGGTGATCCTGCCCAAGGAACAGGCTTTCGATTTTCTGCTTTTTGCCCAGCGCAATCCGAAGCCGTGTCCGATTCTGGAAGTGACCGACGCCGGCTCACGGCTGATCCGCAGCATCGCCAAAGGTGCCGACATTGCCACCGACATTCCCAAATACCGGATCTACGAACATGGCGTTCTGACCGGAGAATATCCGAATGTCGAGAAATTCTGGCGTGACGATCTGGTTTCATTCCTGATCGGGTGCAGTTTCACCTTTGAATCGGAACTGCTCAAGGCCGGAGTCCCGGTGCGCAATATCGAAGAAAACTGCAATGTTCCGATGTATATTACCAACATTCCCTGCGAAAGCGCCGGTATTTTTCACGGTACGATGGTAGTCAGCATGCGCCCGGTTCCGGGCCGGTTGATCGCCAAAGCCGTCACCGCCACCGCCGCCATGCCGCAGGTTCACGGTGCTCCGGTTCATGTCGGCGATCCCCTTCAGATCGGTATTCGCGACATCGGCCATCCGGATTTCGGCGATTCCGTCACGATCAAACCCGATGAAATTCCGGTTTTCTGGGCCTGCGGCGTGACTCCCCAAGTCGCGCTAATGGCGGCCAAGCCCGCCTTCGCCATTACCCACGCACCTGGCCATATGTTCATTTCCGACCTGAAAAACGAGGAGTTGAAATAATGTACAAAATTGACCTCAATTGCGATATGGGCGAAAGTTTCGGTGCTTACTCCATCGGCAATGACCGCGAAATCGTCAAATACGTCTCTTCGGCGAATGTCGCTTGTGGTTTCCATGCCGCCGACCCGGTGGTGATGCACCGGACCGTAGATGCCGCCCGGGCCGCCGGAGTCCATATCGGAGCCCATCCCGGCTTTCCCGACCTGATGGGATTCGGGCGGCGCAAAGTCGAAGTCACCCCGGAAGAAGCCGCCGATTACGTGCTTTACCAAACCGGAGCGCTGGCCGCTTTTGCCGGCAAACTCTCGCATGTCAAACTCCACGGAGCGCTCTACAACATGGCTGCCAAGGATCTCAAAATGTGTCTCGCTATTTGCGACGCCCTGAAAGGGTTCGATCCGGATCTCGTCTTGCTGGGCCTTTCCGGCAGCGCCATGATCGAGGCCGCCAAACAGACCGGAATGCGTTATGCCAGTGAAGTCTTTGCCGACCGCGCCTACCAGGACGACGGCTCGCTGGTGCCGCGCCAATGCGAAGGCGCCGTGATCCACGATACCGCGCTTGCTGTCGAACGCGTCATCGGCATGATCAAAAACCGGACGGTCGAGAGCATCAACGGCAAAACCATTCCGATTCAGGCCGATTCCGTCTGTGTCCACGGCGACAATGCCGAGGCCCTGGACTTCGTCATCCGCCTGCGGGACGCCTTCAAATGCGAGAACATCGACGTCAAAGGCCTGTGAAGGTCTTGCAGAATAACTTTTCCGGTGTTATTGGGTTCTCCGTCGGTTTGTGCCACGCCGTAGCCGGAACCCCTGCGCAGTCAAGTCGCAATCCGGCATAACCGTTCGCTTCGCTCCCTATTATTCCGTTTGAGGCTTGACAGCTTCGGGAACCCGGCTGGAGATGAGTTGTG